>DFZL01000052.1 GCA_002382705.1 Geobacter sp. UBA4057 | reverse complement strand
CCATCTTGAAGGCTTAATGGAATTATAACCGGGAACCCCATGAATGAATGGATCCAGAAGATGAAAAATGCCGACGGAATCATTCTGGCGTCTCCGGTGCACTATTCCGCCATAGCCGGGACCATGAAGTCATTCCTTGACCGTGCTTTTTTCGTGACAGGGGTGAATGATGGCATGCTTCGGCACAAGGTTGGCGCGTCTGTAGTGGCTGTCCGCCGTTCCGGCGGCCTGCCGACCTTCGAGCAGCTGAACAATTTTATCAATTATGCGGAAATGCTGATGCCGGCCTCAAACTACTGGAACGTCATCCACGGGAGAACGCCTGGAGAAGTGAATCAGGATATCGAAGGGGTTCAGATAATGAGGGTGCTTGGCAGGAACATGGCTTGGCTTATGAAGCTTGTTCAGTATGGCAAAGAGGGTGTTCGGGCACCGGAACGGGAGCCAAAAACCTTTTTCAGCTTCATTCACTGAAATTCTTGCTAAAACAAAAAGGCATTCTATCCCCGGCCATGACAGTCGGGGATTTGTTTTCTTTTAAATTCAAACAGCTGCTGTGCAACAATTAGGTGGCTGCAATCAGAAAGCTATCATTATGAATTGTCTGGAAAATCAGGATAAAGATATCCGGAGCTTTTAATGCGTGAATTTGTCAATTAAAAAACCACCGTTTTACTGCTGTAAGGTGCTAAAAGTCGATTGCAAAAGCCGTAATTACTGTGGTAGTAAAACGCATTATGTCAGAAGAAAAAGTCCTTCCATTCATTGAGCATCTTGTAGAGCTGAGAAAGCGTCTGGTAGTCATCGTTCTTGCCGTTGTCGTTGGCATGGGTGTCGCCTGGAATTTTTCCAACAATATTCTGGCTTTCATCGAAAAGCCTCTCTCAGGTGAAACCTACCTGACCGACATAAAGAAAAGCGCCTATCTGAAGATGAAGGAGCGTTTCCCGGCGCTCTACGAACATTACAAGCTTGAAGAGGAGATCAACGCCCCTTCAAAAACAAGGGTGCTTAACTACAGTGCTCCGCTTGAGCCTTTTTTCATACAGTGCAAGATATCGATGCTTTCTGGATTCGTGATCGTCCTGCCGATAGTTTTCTACCAGATGTGGCTTTTCATTGCCCCCGGGCTTACACGGCGCGAGCGCCGTCTTCTTGTTCCTTTTATAACCGCCGCAACTGTTACGTTCTGCGCAGGGGCAATGTTTTTTCTGATAATCATCTGGCCTGTCATAATAAACTTCTCACTGTCATACGAATCAACTGGCCTTCAAAGCTGGTTCAACATCAGCGCCTATGTCAATTTCTGTCTCAGGATGATTCTGATATTCGGCCTTATATTTGAACTTCCTGTAATCACCCTGCTTCTTGCCCGCCTCGGGCTGGTCAACTACCAGTTTCTTGCCCCAAAACGGAAATATGCGCTCCTAGCGAGTGCAATTGTTGCCGCCTTCCATGCAGATCTCATCACAATGTTCGTCATAATGATCCCCATGTATCTTATGTATGAAGTCAGCGTCTGGGTAGCCCTGATCTTTGCAAAAAAGAAAAAACCGGTCGAAGAAGAGCTCCCGGCGACCTGATCGCCATACTCCTTTCGGCTGTTCAATCGATGAAGAGTGAAGCGAACGTATCTTGACAGCCGGATAAAAACCAAAGAAGACCTTTAAGCTCGCAAAGGAGGAGCGTCCGATTATGATGGAGTTGACCCGTAAAGGTGAATACGCTGTTCGTGGAATAATCTATCTTGCTTCAATGCCTCCGGGTCGTATCTCTCTCCTGAACGACGTCGCTGTGGCCGTCAATGTCCCCCCCACGTTTCTCGCCAAGATTTTTCAGCAGTTCAACAAGGCCGGCATGGTGAAATCGTATCGAGGGACAGGCGGCGGTTTTGTTCTCGGCAGGCCGGCAAAGGAAATCACCCTGCTTGAAGTTGTGGAGGCTGTTGAAGGGACGATTGTGCCGAACCGTTGCGTAATAGGCCTCGGGGAGTGTCCGCGCACCATTGCCTGTTCCGTGCATCCTGTATGGAAAAAGGTTCAGTCCGAGGTAAGAGAAATTCTGGCCTCCGTTACAATAGAGGAGCTGGCTGCAATACAGGGCGCAAAAGAATAATTCTTTCCCAAAAAGGAGGGGTGTTATGAAGCAACCGGTAATCTACGAGGATGACGTTGTAAAAGGCTTCATCACATGGAGCCTTGTCTGGGGTTTTGTGGCTGTTCTTCTCGGTGTTTTCATCTCGCTTCAGCTTGCATGGCCTCAATTAAACCTTCCCCCTTATCTTACATACGGAAGACTCAGGCCCATCCATACGAATGCCGGAATATACGGGTGGGGTATCGGCAGTTTCATGGCTTTTTTCATTTATATAACCCAGCGCCTGACTAAAGCTCCGCTCTGGAGTCCCAAACTTGCGCGTTTCCAGCTCTGGCTCTTCAACTTTACAATCGTTGCCTGCGCCGCTACCCTGCTTGCCGGGATGAACCGTTCCAAGGAGTATTCAGAGCATGAATGGCCGGTGGCCATACTTGTTGTAATTCTCTGGGTCATTTTCAGCATAAACATCATCATGACTGTCATAAAGCGCAAAGAAGAACAGATGTATATTTCGCTCTGGTACATTCTGGCTACTCTGGTTGGCGTAGCCGTTCTTTATCTTGTGAATAATGCGGCGATCCCGGTCTCACTTACGAAATCTTATTCTGCATACGCCGGAGCAAACGATGCTAATGTCGAGTGGTGGTTCGGGCACAACGCCGTCGCAATGGTGCTGACAGTGCCACCGCTGGCGATTTTTTATTACTACCTCCCCAAATCCACCGGAGTCCCGATATACAGCCATAAAATGGGGGTGATAGCATTCTGGAGCCTTATCTTCATGTACCTATGGACAGGCGCCCACCATCTTTTATGGACACCAATTCCGGATTGGGTGCAGACGTTGGCTATGGCTTTTTCCGTGATGCTCATAGCCCCTTCATGGGCGTCGGTATTCAACGGCTACTTTTCCATGAACGGCCAGTGGCATCAGATGAGAGAGAACCATCTTGTGAAATTCCTAATATTCGGGATCACCTTTTACGGTCTGCAGACTCTTCAGGGACCCTCGCAGGCGGTAAGAACCTTCTCTGCGTTCATTCATTACACCGACTGGGTCCCCGGCCATGTTCACATGGGAACGCTGGGGTGGGTCTCTCTCACGCTGTTCGCTGCGATTTACTATACTCTTCCCAGGATATACGGAACGGAAATCTACAGCGTACCTCTTGTGAACCTGCATTTCTGGCTGGCGGTGACAGGACAGCTTATTTTCTCGATCACGATGTGGATAGCCGGAGTGCAGCAGGCTGCCATGCTTAATGCAACCAATCCGGATGGGACACTTCATTACACTTTCATGGAGACTCTTGTGCGGCTCTACCCGTACTGGCACGGCCGGGCGGCAGGAGGGATAATCTACCTCGCAAGCCTTCTGGTTTTCATTTACAACATTTTCAGGACAATCAGCAACGCACCGTCAAAGAGCCAAACAAAAACCGCCTGAAAGGAGGAAGCCATTCATGATAGAGAAAAGACCAGTCGTTCTGCTGCTTTTGGCCACCGCCGCAATACTAGTCGGCACGACAATCACAATGATTGCTCCTTTCAGGTGGATAAACGATCAAAAATTGAGGATTCCGGGGGTGAAGCCTTACAGCGTTCTTCAACTGGAGGGGAGAGACATCTACATAAGAGAAGGGTGCAACAACTGCCATACCCAGACTGTAAGGCCGCTTCTGGCGGATGTTGAACGCTATGGCGAATATTCCAAAGCCGGAGAATTCGTTTACGATCAGCCCTTTCTCTGGGGTTCCAGACGCACAGGGCCAGATCTAGCCAGAATCGGGGGCAAATATCCTGATGCATGGCATTACAAACACATGGCGAACCCTTCATCAATGGTTCCTGAAACCAATATGCCCTCTTACGCCTTCCTGAATCGGCCGCTTGATACGACACTGAGCGAGAGGAAGATGAAGGCTCTCAGTTACCCTTATACCCAGGGCGACCTGGACAATCTTGAAGGGAAGAGCGAAATGGACGCCATTGTCGCATATCTTCAGAAGCTTGGTAATGATATCCCGTGGCGAGCGGCAACTGCTGCTGAGACAGCACTTGAAAACCCGTTCAAAAGCGATCCGGCGACGATTTCAGACGGCAGGGAAATCTACTCCAGGCAGTGCGCCAAATGCCACGGCGCAAAGATGGAAGGGGGGGCAGGGCATTCGCTTCTCGAAGAGGATTATCCTGACAACAAATTTTTCAAAATAATACATGACGGAATAAAAGACGCGGGGATGCCGCAGTTCGGCGATTCGCTCTCATCTGACCAGATTTGGAAAGTGACTGCTTTCATCCAATCAAGGAAAGCTAAGTAGATGTTGCTGGCAAGCATATATTACCTGGGCATCACTCTTGTCTTGTTTTTGCTGTTCGTAATTATCATCGCAAGAACATACAGCAGAAAGAACCGTGAACGGGGTGAAACGCCAAAATACAGGATGATGGACGACGACTCCGCATAAATGTGAGATATGAAAAATACTTTTTATGAAAAGGAGACACCTATGTCTGATGACCACAAGGATTATGACGGCATCAGGTATCGCAAAGAGACCGGATCGCCGGCGGTTTTCCGGATGCTTTTCATACTGCTTCTGATCTGGGGCGTATGTTTCATGGGGTACTACCTGTTCAGCGGGTGGAGTTCAGATGCGGAATTCAACGAGAAGAAGAAGGCAAAGCAGACAAAAGTGCTTGCGGCTCTCGAAAACAGTGAGAATAGCAGCGATCACAGCGGCAAGGGGCAAGAAAAAGATGATATCGCCACAGGCAAGAAAACTTACGAAGAGCGTTGCTCTGCATGTCATGGCGAGGGTGGAAAGGGTGGAATAGGCCCGGCCCTCAACCTGCCCAAATACAAGTTCGGCAAGACGACCGGCGATATAAAAGAGTCCATTGAAACGGGGCGCCCGGGCGGGATGCCCGGTTTTAAAAAAGACCTCTCCCACGAAAAAATAGAGGGGCTGATCAAATATCTTCTGTCGCTTAAATGAAGCTGGCCAGACGGCGGATATGGCCGAAACGGACTATCACCATATGGTTTGCAAGTCTGTTTATTCTCGTTCTCCCTTTCGTGAAAGCTGGCGGAGACTCGCTTTTAAGACTCGACGCATCCACCCGCACTCTGTTTTTCTTCGGCGCCAGAGTACGGGTGGAGGAGTTCTATCTCCTCCTGATCGTAGTGCTTCTCTCGGTATTCTTCTTCCTCTTTGTCACGGTTGTTTTCGGCAGGGTCTGGTGCGGCTGGTTCTGCCCCCAGAGCGCCTTTTCCGACATCTTTGAATATCTTGAAAAGAAGCTCGCAAAATACGCCCCCCCCGTTCTCGCCAGGATAATCATATATCTTCTGATGGCTCTCTTTTCTTTTCTTGTCGCCTCAAACCTAATCTGGTACTTCATCCCTCCTGATGAATATTTCAGAAGGCTTTTCAGCGGGGAGGCAGGTGAAGTTGTTACTATCTCACTTGTCTCCATCTTTCTTCTCGTTCTCTTTGACCTGGTTTTTGTAAGGCGCAAGTTCTGCAAAACCGTCTGTCCCTATGGAAGAATCCAGCTGATGGTAATGAACAGATCGACTCTTACCCTTGAAATGAATCCGGATCTGGCGGGACTCTGTATAAAATGCGGCGCATGTGTCAGAAAATGTCCGATGGGGATTGACATAAGAGAGGGGGTACAGGTTGAGTGCATAAATTGCGGGCGCTGCCTTGACGCATGCCGCGATGTCATGGAGAAGCTGAAGAGGAAAGAGGGGCTTATCCACTATACTTTCGGCAGAAGCTCAAGCGGCGGAGGAAGGCCTGTCAATGCGACTTCAATGCTTCTGGCCGCGGTGATCATACTCCTTGTTTCCCTTTTTTTATTCAGCATTAAAAATCGCGCTGAAGCTACAATAACCATCCGCCAGTCAGTTTCGGCCGGGTCAAGGAAATTGCCCGACGGCTCATTGATCAATTTTTTCAATGCCTATATAGAAAACAGGGGGAGAAAACCGCTGGCATTCAATCTTGAGCCTCTGCCTTTGCAGGGATACCGGATAATGCTTCTTGGGCCGGTGAGAGATATCCGTATAAGCGAGAACGAAAACAGAAAGATCGATTTCATGATAAAAATATATCCATCTCCCGGTTTGCCGCAAAAAGTAAAAGTGCTCCTGAGAAATGAGGGTGTAATAGTGGCGTCGGCCACTGCGACATTGCTTTCCGAATAAATTGTAAAGGAGCTTCGTCCTATGTCCGATCAATCAGCTGGCAGAAGCTGGAAATTACTGATTGCGGGGATTTTAATCTCTTTCGCATTCTTCCAGATTGTCACGATGCTTGTCGCAAAAAAGAGCATAAGGGTGGTCGAAAAAAATTACTATTCAGAGGGTTTGCGCTATGCTGAAAAGATAAAATCGGCGAAAAAAGCTTCAGGGTGGAAAATAACTCCGGTTTTTGCGGATGGGAAAATCCGGGTTCTGGCCACGGAAGCTTCTCAAATGCCGCTCATTGGCGCCGAAGCGGTTTTTACACGGCTGCCGGCTGTGGGCGAAACAGGACTGAGTTTCAGATTAACGGAAACCGCCCCCGGAGAGTATGTAGCAAAAATGCCATTTTACGGCAGTAATGCTGCAGAGGTTATTGTCACTCTCACCAGGGGAGATGCCTCAGCCAGCGTAAAAGTTATTCCTGCGAAGTGATTCATGGCGAATGGTCACTGTTTTCATTGTGCGGCTGCTATACCCCGCAACACCGATATCACCCTTGAAAGCGCAGACGGAAAGATAAGCTTCTGCTGCGACGGGTGCCTTGGCGCCTATCTTATAATCACCGGATCAGGACTCGAGGAATATTACAGAAGACGTGAAATCAAGCAGGCTGGCGCTCCTCCTAAAAACTCCCCCTCTTTCTCCTCTGCCGCACTCATGCGTCATGCCTACGAGCTGGACGGGAAATCGGCGATCGATATCAACATAGGCGGCATACACTGTGCAAGCTGCGTATGGCTTAACGAGAATATCATCTCCCGGCTTCCCGGAGTCGAGGATGTGAGAGTCAATTACGCGACAAACCGGGCAAGAGTGCTTTTTGACGCCGAGATCATAAATCCTGCCCAAATATTCAGCCGGATAAGCGAGCTGGGTTACGTCCCACGTCCATATGACAGGAAAAGCGCAGTCGAATCCGCTGAAAAGGAGAAAAAAGAGCTCCTTCTCCGGTTCGGTACCGCCATCTTTTTGGGGATGCAGCTGATGGCCTACTCTTTTGCACTCTATGCGGGCTATTTTCAGGGGATATCGGACGAGATTAAATTTTATCTGCAGCTTTTTTCCCTGCTGGTAACTACTCCGGTAGTATTCTATTCCGGCGCCCCTTTTCTGCACGGAGCGTGGCGCTCCCTCATTAACAAGACGCCGGACATGGACATACTTATAGCGACCGGCGCGCTTTCTTCCTATATTTACAGCATTTATGCAACAATCAAAGGCGGCGAAGTTTACTATGAAACGGCTGCGATGATCGTCACGCTTATTCTTGTCGGGCGTATTCTGGAAAACAGCGCAAAAAGACGCGCGGCAAGCGGTGTGGAACAACTTCTGGAGCTTGCAGAAAACGGTAGAGCTGTAAGGATACGGGACGGAGTACGGGAAGAAGTGGAAACTGCAGAACTAAAGGAGGGCGACTGCATAGTGATATCGGCCGGGGAACGTTTTCCGGTTGACGGGATGATCGCCGAGGGGTGCACAGATGTCGATGAGTCGCTGGCGACAGGCGAGCCGCTCCCCGCCCATAAAGAAACCGGAGATTGCGTGATCTCCGGAAGCATGAATCTTACAGGGACAATAAAACTGAGCTGTACCCGGCCAAGAGAAAAAAGCTTTGTTGCCCGTATCGCAAGGCTTATTGAAGAGGCGCAGAACAGAAGAGCACCCATCCAGAAAATTGCTGACAGAACGGCCGCTTATTTTGTGCCGCTGGTTCTTTTTCTCGGGGTCATTACATTCATCTGGCATATGTCGCATGGAGCTTTTTTTGATTCTGCTCTGATGACGGCGCTCGCAGTTATCGTAATAGCATGCCCCTGCGCGCTTGGTCTTGCCACCCCGACCGCGATACTTGCGGCATCGGGAGGGGCGGCAAAAAACGGGATCATCTTCAAGGGTGGGGATATTCTGGAGCGGCTGGCGGCCATAAATCTGGTAGTTCTCGATAAAACAGGCACTATTACCGAGGGGAAGCCGTCTGTGATATCTGTCCATCCGGCTGACCGGATCGATTCATCTCGACTCGTTTCAATAACCGCTTCAATCGAATCGGCTTCGCGTCACCCTCTGGCTATGGCAGTATGCAAATATGCCGAATCTAAAAACATAAGGTACGATATGGCGGAGCAGGCAACCACTGTTCCTGGCGGGGGGGTGGCGGGGATTATCGGAAAAGAGCAGGTTGCGGCAGGTTCCGCATCCTATCTGAAATCTCTTGGCATAACTGGAGAAATCCCGGAAATCGCATCTTCTCCGGGCAGTATGGCCGTTTATGTCTCTTATATGGGAAAATACGCGGGCGCTTTTCTCTTCCGTGACAAATTGCGACATGATGCCTCGATTCTCACCGGTTATTTTGAATCACTGGGGATCAAAACGGTTCTGTTGAGCGGCGACCGCCAGGAAAACGCAGAGTCTGCCTCGGCAGCAGCGGGGATAAGTGAGGCAATCGGCGGATATTCCCCCTCGGACAAGGTCTCATACATTGAAGATATGCAGAAAAAAGGATTCAAAGTTCTAATGATAGGAGACGGGATAAACGACGCTCCGGCGCTTGCCGCAGCAGACACCGGGTGCGCTGTCGCAGGAGGCACCGATATAGCGGTTGAAACTTCCGACATGCTTATTGCCGGTCATGATCTCGAAAAAATTACTCTTGCACACAGGATGGCAAAAAAGACGATGAAGATAATTCGCCAGAATCTATGCTGGGCTTTTCTGTACAATATGACAGGCATTCCGCTTGCCATGTTCGGAGCACTTACTCCGGTATACGCTGCTGCAGCCATGTCGCTCAGCTCAATCTGTGTCGTCGGGAACTCGCTCAGGCTTCTTGTCTCGCCACGGAGCGGAACGAAGCGGTTTAATACAGCAACACTGCATGATCAAGGGTGGGAAAATGGATGAGACTCTTCTGCTGCTGATCGTTCTCTCTCTCTTTCTGGGTTGCGGCTGCTGGCTCCTATTTGTATGGGGGGTTAAAAAGGGGGAATTCAACGATATTGAACGCCCAAAGCATCGGATGCTTGACGATGATTGAAAACAGCTCCGGCAGTGGATCCGTATTAAATAAAATGCAATTATTCAGGCATGTTAAATGAATGTGTCAGCCAAAGGTTTGACAAATACAAAACGGAGTGTTATATAATCAAACAAGCCTCGCTAAACAGTCATTGATCCCGGACAACCGGGATTTTCATGTTTCAGGGGCAAATCCATGCGAAAGGAGTTTACAGCCGGAATCAGAACAGCGATGGATGCTCGAAGCAGCAGACCGTTTCTCATCCAGGAATTTTGAATGAAAAACACTGCATCTGTCATGAGGCGCGTGCGCCGATCCGGCAAAGCCACTACAACCGACCCCTGTTTGATTATGAAAAAACTAATAACAACATCAATCCTTCTCCTGCTTCTGGCAGGATGCGAAAACCCACAGATCAGAAAAGAGGAAAATCCGCCCAAAACTACAAACCCTGCCGTGTCACTGCTTGATCAGGAGATCCGGAATTATCTTGAAAAAGGGAATTCCCTTGACGAACGAAAACGTCAGGTGGCTCCGGTCGAAGCGGCATTTCTGCGGCGCACCACTCCGGAAAGGGCACGCCGTCTTGCAGCCCTCTGCTACACAAAAACCCTTGGGACCCCATTCATGCCTTTTGACCTCGCGGAAATCGCTCTTGCCGAAACAGGTGGACATGGGCTGGCCGCAACTGCAGTCTCTCCAAAAGGGGCGGTTGGAGTCTGGCAGCTAATGCCGCAGCGGGCGAAAAGCCACGGATATATGCCTTCTGAAATGCAGAATGACGAAAAATGCGCTGATGCCGCAGTGAGGGAATTATACATCAAGCTGGAAATCGCCAGGGGTGACCTGGAACGGGCGAAAAAGCTGTATTGCGGCCAGGGGATTCAGGCTGATATCTATCTCCGAAAGATAAGAGCCATACGCAAGGAGATAAAAGCGGAACTGAAAAGGCAAAATGAGCTTGTGGCAATGAGAGAGAGCGATATTACCTTCAGATAATCCTCCAAGTCGCGAACAACAAGGGTTTTTGCTTGAAAAAAGCCGCCGCTCTGATATATTTGTGCGGCTTTTTTTATTTCAAATTCAGCCGTACAGGAGCAGTCGTGCCAGCCAGTTTCTCATTTAAAAACGGCGATGGATTATCGATCCGGTTGACAATGCTCCTTCTGACGGTCGCGGCATTTTGCGGATTGCTTGTCATTACGGCGATCTTTATGACCCTTGTCGGCGAAGTAAAAATAGGCGGCAGCAATTATCTGAAAATCAAGGAGTTAATGGTCGCGTCTGAAAAATCGGTTGTTCTCAGATCGGACATCCTGATTCTCAGAACCCAGATTGCCAATCCGGACGCAGAAGCCGGATCAGAAGAGAGAACGAGGCTCATCGCCTCAATCAACAGCAAATTCCCGCAGCTCCGCCCCCTTCTCAAATCCCAGACAACCATAGAGCTTCTTTCAAAAGCGGAGTCATCATGGCGCGAATATTCAAATTACGCAACCAAAGCCTCCTCCTCCTCACAGAACTTGTTCAAAACCGCACTTCCGCCAGGAGTTCACGCAGATCAGCTCAAGAAATGCATCGCATCAATAGAGACTCTTTCGTCAACCCTGCATGACGAAATAAACGGCATGGAAAAAGAAAACTACCTCACTATCCGCTTCAAATTCATGGCATCTGTGGTGGCGATACTTATTGTTGCCGCTTTTTTCGGTTTTCTCTCTCATCTGGCAAGCGAATCTATTAATAACCCTCTCAACTCCGCCATTGAGCTTGCCGGAAACATCGCTTCAGGAATGTTCGACAAAAGAATAAACAAAAAATATTCCGGCGAAGCGGGTCTGCTCACCAGCGAACTCAACCGTATGGCTGAAAGTATCGAGGAACGCTTTTCGGAGATGAAAGCCGCTGGAGCGAAAATCAGATCGCTTGAGGGCTCTCTGACAAAAACAGCGCAACAGCTTCTGATGCTTTTGCAGCGCCAGGAGGATTCACTGGCCGAAGCATCGCGTTCATCTCTCATGATAAGCACAACAGCCGAAGACATATACTCCGGAGTTGAAAAGCTGTCCACCACGGCTTCGGAATCTTCATCCTCGATACTTGAAATATCCACCTGTATTGAAGAGATCGCCACATCCGCCGAAAGACTAGGCATGACAGTTGACGAGGTGAGCTCGTCAATAATCGAAATGGTGGCTTCCGTAAAGGAAATCGGCGTAAGCATAACAAACCTGCATGGAACGGCCGGTGCGACTTTCGCTTCTGTCGCCGAAATGGACAATGCAATCAAGCAGGTCGAGAAAAATGCGATGGATACAGCCGCAATTTCCGAAAGCGCAAAAATGGATGCGGAAACCGGCAAAAGAGCCGTTGAAGACGCGATCGCCGGGATACAGGCGATACGGGCATCCTCGCGGATCACGGCGGAAGTCGTTGAAAACCTTTCTATACGTGTAAACGACATAGGGACGATTCTCTCTGTCATCGACGAAGTTGCGGAGCAGACGAATCTTCTGGCGCTTAACGCGGCCATCATAGCCGCCCAGGCCGGGGATTACGGAAAAGGCTTTGCTGTAGTGGCCGACGAGATACGCGAGCTCTCCGAACGGACAAGCAGCTCCACCCGTGAAATTGCTGCTGTAATACAGGCTCTTCAGGATGAAACTACTCATGCGGTTTCTGCTATCAGGCTTGCTGAAGAGAGCGTCAGTGAAGGTGAAAGACTTTCCGAACGTTCAGGAGCGGCTCTTCAGAAAATTTACAGCGGGGTTGAACAGGCGAGCCTGCAGATACGGAAAATAGCGCTTGCGACTGTGGAACAGGCAAAAGGGAGCAGAGCAATAAAAGAGCTTATGGGCACTGTTTCGGAAATGGTGAGGCAGATAGCGAAATCGGCCGACGAGCACACAGTGACCGGAGAGCTGATAATCGAGGCGGTTGAAAGCATGAAAAACCTCACCGGTCATGTGAGGCTTTCAACGCGCGAGCAGAGCAAGGCCAGCAGCCTCATAGCAGGATCAACGGAATCGATAAACATACTGATCAATGTGATAAAAAATTCATGCAGAACCCAGCGCGAGGCCGGCGGTCAGAATCGTAAGACAGTTGAAAGCATCTCTTCAGCAGTATCTTCTACCGCCTCCGCCATAAAATCGGTCGAAGCGCATACGGTTCAGCTGGCCAAACAGAGCGACCAACTTTTAAAGGAAACATGAGATAAAGATGGGAAGAATCAAAAAATGCTTCAACAGGCTTGGGAAGAGCAAAGCTCTTGTTGTTTTTATAACGGCAGGCGATCCTGATCTGGAAACAACCGTGGAGATGATACCTCTTCTGGAAAAGATGGGGGCGGATATCGTCGAGCTGGGCATCCCTTTTTCCGATCCAATGGCGGATGGTCCGGTGATCCAGTTATCTTCGGAACGGGCGCTTGCTTCAGGGACTGATCTTTCAAAAATTCTGGACTGCGTCAGAAAAGCCAGAGAAAAAACAGAAGTGCCGATTGTTCTTATGGGCTATTTAAATCCTGTTCATGCGTACGGCTATGAGCGATTCGCGAGAGATGCCGCAGCGGCTGGTGTGGACGGAGTTCTTCTCGTGGACATGCCGCCGGAAGAGGGGAGTGATTTTCTTGAAATCGCTGACAGAGCCGGTCTTGATACGATTTTTCTTCTGGCGCCCACATCTGATCATGACCGCATTTCAGCCGTGTCCGGAATGGCAAGAGGTTTCGTCTATTATGTGACCGTCACAGGGGTAACGGGAGAGCGTGCAGAGGTTTCCGGGACTCTTGATTCCGAGCTCTCCGCCATACGCAATGTTATAACGGTTCCAGTTGTAGCCGGTTTCGGAATATCCACACCGGAACAGGCGGCCGCAGCAGCCCGGATGGCCGACGGCGTTGTCGTAGGGAGTGCAGTAGTCAGGCTGTTCGAAAAATATTCAGGTGAAAAGCTTGGACGTGAAACAGGCAGATTTGTCGCTTCGCTGAAAGAAGCTGTCAATAAATCAAAATAGACAAGAGGAGCCAATGAGCTGGTTTACAAAAGAAAAAGCAGGCATAGAGAAGAGCGATTCGAAAAAGAGCAAGGTGCCTGAAGGGATGTGGGTCAAATGCCCGGGATGTTCCGGGACAATATTGAGCCTTGATATCGAGGCGAATCAGAACGTCTGTCCGAAATGCGGCCACCATTTCAGAATAGATGCCGTAAAACGCCTCAAAAACCTTCTCGATGAGGGGAGCTGGAAGGAATTTGACTCAGGGATGACTTCGGTCGATTTTCTCGAATTCAAGGATGCGAAGAGTTATCAGGACCGGATAAATGCCGCAGTAGCGAAGGGTGGCTCCAAGGATGCCGTAATCTGCGTCGAAGGGGCTATAGAAGGGACAAGGGTTCAGGTATCCGTATTCGACTTCTCCTTCATGGGGGGGAGCATGGGGAGTGTGGTCGGGGAGAAGATAACACGCTCCATTGAGCGTGGAATAACCCTGAAACAGCCGGTGATAATCATATCCGCATCCGGGGGAGCTAGAATGCAGGAGAGCATTCTTTCGCTTATGCAGATGGCGAAGACTTCCGCTGCCCTGGCAAAACTGAAAGAGGCGGGGGTACCCTTCATTTCTGTTCTCACTGATCCGACTACCGGAGGGGTCACCGCCAGTTTCGCGATGCTCGGAGACATCAACATAGCTGAGCCGAAAGCTCTTATAGGTTTCGCCGGTCCGCGCGTGATAGAGCAGACAATCAGGCAGAAACTTCCTGAAGGCTTTCAGCGTGCCGAGTATCTTCTTGACCACGGAATGGTCGATATAATCATCCCGCGCATCGAAATGCGTCAAAAGCTCTCGTCAATTCTCGGAATGCTCCGGAAAACAGACTTCTGAAATGCCGCAATATGCCGAAACGCTTGAAAAACTTTTCAGCCGAAGGCGTTTCGGCATACGCCACGGCCTTGAAAGAGTAAACAGCCTCCTTCATCATCTCGGTAATCCCCAGGATGCATTTAAAACCATTCATGTCGTCGGGACAAACGGCAAAGGCTCCACATCTGCCTTTCTCTCCTCTATTCTCTCAGAAGCCGGATACAGCACAGCGCTCTTTACCTCGCCACATCTAGTTCATTTCAGAGAACGCTTCCGCATCAACGGGGTTGAACCTGGTGATGAGCGAATTATGCCACTTCTGGATTTTGTCATGGAAACAGCTTCGGAAGAGACGACCTTTTTTGAAATAGTGACAGCTCTGGCTGCGTTGTATTTTGCGGAATCCGGTGTCGGGGTAGCTGTGATGGAGGCGGGAATGGGGGGTGGCTCGGATGCGACCGCCGCGCTCCCCGGATTCATGACGATTGTAACTCCCATATCTATCGATCATTCCGAGTATCTGGGGGAAACAACAGCTGAAATCGCGGCTGAAAAAATTGCGATAGCATATCCGGCAACCCCTGTTCTGTGCGGCATCCAGGATGACTCTTCCATAATGGCGATAGCCTCTTATACGGCAAAAAACGGCAACAGGCTTTACCGGCAGAATGAGGAATTCCGGATCAATGCCGCTTCTGACGGAATATCGTATCACGGGATAGAGATGACAATAAGGAATCTGATTCCGGGAATTCCTGGGAGGCACCAGATTCAGAATGCCGGGCTTGCGCTTGCGGCGGCCGAAGTAGCGGCGCTTGGCGGGATGAAGAAGATTACATCCGAAGCAATGGGGAAAGGTGTGGAGAACGCCTCGTGGCCGGGCCGGATGGAAAAGATTGCCGAAAAACCTGATGTAATACTTGACGGCGCTCACAACCCCGCAGGGATGGCCGCGCTTGCCGGAGCGCTTGAAGATATGGAATATGACACGCTGCGGCTGATCTTCGGCATAATGCAGGACAAGGATATAGATTCCGTTCTGTCGGAAATCCCGCCGGATGCGGTGATTTATGCTGTATCACCATCGATAGAGCGGGCGCTCTCTTCGGTGGAACTTGCAGACAGCTGCCGCAGGAAAGGCTTTTCATGCCATGATTCGGGCGACCTCTCCTCCGCCATAAGCAAAGCGCATAAGGATGCGTCTAAAGATGATCTTATTCTGATCTGCGGCTCACTTTTTCTGGTAGGAGAAGCCAAAGCCCGTTTCAGCGGATTTGAATATCAGGGGATAAGAGGTTGAAGAAAAGCTGCATTACCCCTCTCAAATACGGTTACACAACCGGGGCGTGCGCCGCCGCAGCGGCCAAGGGCGCCATGCTGATGCTGCTAGGACAGGAAAATGTCGGTGATGTCGCCATTGATCTTCCGGCTGGATTTGAGGCGACTTTCCAGCTTGAAAAGCGTTCATTCGGAAGGGAAAGAGCCTCCTGTTCTGTAATCAAGGATGCAGGGGACGATCCTGATGTGACCGACAAAGCGGAAATTCATGCAGACGTGGCGATTATCGGCCAGCGGTGCGTCAGAGACGGAATCGCCGGCAACGACAGGAGAATAGTCATAACCGGAGGCGCCGGGATCGGCATTATAACCAGACCTGGGCTTGCTCTTCCGCCAGGTGAGCATGCCATAAATCCGGTTCCAAGGATGATGATCGAGAGCGAATTGCTCAGGACATTGGAAAACGCCTCTCCTTTTTTCGACAACTGCCGTTTCCTGGTTGAGCTGTCCATCCCTGACGGAGAGGCGCGCGCCAGGAAAACGCTCAATTCGCGTCTCGGCATAAAGGGGGGGCTCTCCATTCTCGGCACCACCGGGATTGTCACTCCACTATCAGCAAAGGCATGGACAGACACAATAGATGTTTCTATCGATGTCGCCTCTGCGGCAGGAAGCGGCACGGTCATACTCTCTACCGGCAGGACGAGCGAAGTTGCGGCGCAGAAGTTTTTGACAGATCGATCGATTTCGCTTCCATTCCCGAGTTTTCGGAAATTCGGGGATGAAGCCTTCATAATGATGGGGGACCACCTGGCACACGCCGTCAAAAGCGCAGCGGAGCGTGGCTTCAGCAATCCTCTGATAGCATGCCAGTTTGCAAAGCTCCTCAAAATAGCCTGTGGATACCAGAATACGCATGCGGCAGCTTCCCGCATAGACCTTTCAAGGCTACTTGAATGGGGAGAAGAGGCGAATATTGATCCGGCGATTGCAGAAATCATTTCAAATGCGAACACTGCCCGTGAAATCGCCGTTGCGTGCAATTTTTCCGTTGATCTTATTGATCTTGTAAGCCGGCATGCGGTGTCGGCGATAAAAAGTCATGCCGATGGGACTGAGCCTCTTTTTCTTGTTGCCGATTATGGCGGAGAAATCATCCGGATTTTCCCTCCCGCAGAGCATTGGAAGGTGCGGAATAAAGAAGCTCGGCAAATTCTCTCTCCTGCAAAATCATAGGCTTTTCAAAGTAGTATCAGGCTCTTGCAAAAAAGGGGGCCATACTCGAATGATTCTATCGGGGATCCAGTTTTAAAAAACAAGAAAAAGCCGGATTCCGCGGATTCCGGAGCGAAGAGCAAGCTTCAGATAAGATGCCTTGTCATGCTGAAAGCGTGAAACCGCTCTCTGCCGTATAAAGCGGATTACACTTTTCAAAAACAGTTTCAATAGTTTATTATGCGAATAATCAGGAATTTAGAAAGAAGAGGTGCATATTGGACAAGCTTGTCATAAGAGGGGGAAAGAAACTTAAAGGGGAGGTCAGGGTAAGTGGATCAAAAAACGCCGCCCTTCCTGTGTTCATCTCCACAATCTTAGCCCCGGGGGCGCATGAGATCAGGAATGTCCCTTTTCTGCGGGACATCAACACCACGATCAAGCTTCTCGAGTCACTTGGAGCCGATGTTAAAGGAAACGGCAATATTGTTAAAATAGACACTTCCGGAATAAACAGCCATGAAGCAACATATGAGCTTGTAAAAACCATGCGCGCCTCTGTTCTGGTGCTGGGGCCGCTTCTCGCCAGATTTGGCAGGGCGCGGGCCTCACTCCCCGGAGGATGCGCCATCGGAGCAAGGCCGATAAATCTGCATCTGAAGGGGCTTCAGGCCATGGGCGCCGAGATAACCCTTGAGCATGGCTATGTAGAAGCGAAAGCCAGACGGCTGAGAGGCGCAAGAATCAATTTCGACATCTCGACTGTCGGTGGCACGGAACATCTGATGATGGCTGCCGCGACCGCAAAGGGAGAGACAGTTCTTGAAAATGCCGCCAGAGAGCCGGAAATAGTCGATCTTGGAGAGATGCTCAACCGGATGGGAGCGAGGATAGAAGGGGCGGGAACCGATACGATCAGGATCAATGGCGTTTCAGAGCTTGCGCCTGTCAGCTACGAAGTGATGCCTGACCGGATTGAGGCCGGGACGTTCATGATAGCCGCAGCGATAACAGGAGGTGACATCAGGATAAGCGGGATGAAGCCGGAGCATCTGGATGCGCTCGTTTTCAAGCTGAAAGATGCCGGAGTTGATATCTACAGCCGGGACAACCTTGTATTTGTCAAGGCTCCGAAGCGGATCAGAAGCGTGAACATAAAGACGCGCCCGTATCCCGGGTTTCCCACGGACATGCAGGCGCAGTTCATGGCGCTTATGTGTCTGGCCGACGGAGCAAGCGTCATTTCAGAAAACATCTTTGAAAACCGTTTCATGCATGTCTCGGAACTCCTCCGTTTTGGCGCTGACATAACAGTGGAGGGGAACAGCGCGACTATCAAGGGGGTAAAAAAACTCTCCGGAGCGCCGGTAATGGCTACTGACCTCCGCGCTTCCGCCTCTCTTGTCCTGGCGGGACTGGCAGCGGATCAGACAACAGAAATATCAAGGATATATCATCTTGACAGAGGCTATGAATCGATCGAGAAGAAGCTTGTCGGGCTTGGAGCGGATATTCAGAGGGTAAAAGAGTGAATGACATCATCACCATAGCAATACCTAAAGGGCGGATACTGGAGGAATCGGTTTCCCTTTTTTCCAGGATAGGGATCGATTGTCGCGAGCTGCTTGAGGATTCGAGAAAGCTTATTTTTGAAAACAGCGAGCAGAAGATGCGCTACATGATCGTCCGGGCAACCGACGTTCCGACTTACGTGGAATACGGTTGTGCAGATATGGGGATAGTCGGCAGGGATACCCTGATGGAGCAGGAGAGGGATTTGTACGAGCCGCTTGATCTGAAATTCGGCTATTGCCGGATGATAGTGGCAGAGCCGGCAAACCTCGCGGGAAATGATGATCCATGCTTGTGGTCGCATATAAGAGTGGCTACGAAATACCCTCGAGTAACCGAAAAGTGGTTCGCTTCAAGGGGGATACAGGTAGAAGTCATAAAACTATACGGCTCTATCGAGCTTGCCCCTCTTGTTGGTCTTTCGGAGAGGATAGTCGATCTTGTCTCAACCGGAGAGACGTTGAAGCAGAATGGTCTGGTAGAGGTGGAAACCATATCTGAAATTACGGCAAGACTTGTCGTGAACAGGGCAAGCCTTAAAATAAAACAGAAAAAAATAACGGAAATTATTCACGACCTGGAAAACATCCTGCAAGACAATCAGAAAATCAACAGGTGAATGCCATGAAAAAGACATCGGTTTTTGCATCCGCCGCTTTTATCCCGTTTATTCTGTCGGGGTGCGCCGGACATCCGACAGTCGCAGAACAGACTGACGCAATCGCTTACGGGAGTCAGAAAGCCGCGAGTACAGGCGCTTCGACGACAAATTTCAGGGAGCTTGACAACTGGCTTGCTGCCAACGGTATGAAAATAACCGTCGGCATGAATGAAATGGAGAGTTATCAGCTCTCACATGCCCAGAGATATGCCATTGCTTACGGGGAGGGTTTCCCCGCTCCGGATGCCCTTTCTCAGGCGCAAAAGCGACAGACCGCAATACGCGCGGCTGAAGTTGTCGCGCAGAGAAACATGGTGCGAATGCTTGCGACAGCAGGAACCGGGATAAAATCTGAAACCGGCGTAGTGGACAGGCTGAATGCTTTCCTTAAAGGGGGGGCAATAGTCGCGTCAGAGTATGATCCCGCATCTGAAAGGGGAGCTGTCCTGCTCAGGCTTGAACTGTCGGAATTCCCTTCCGGTTATCGAGCGCCTGCTCATAAATAAGGCTCTTGCAGAAAGGGTTGAATAAAAATCTTAACGCGGAGATTTGAATGCTTTTTATTGATATGAATGAAGAGAGTTTCAACGCAAAACTGGATGCGATCCTTTCACGTCGCGAAGAGACCTCCTCCGGAATAGAGAAGGTCGTGGAAGAGATAATTTCCGCCGTAAGAGAACGTGGAGACGAAGCTGTTCTCGAGTTTACCCGACGCTTTGACCGTCTGGATGTCCGGTCTGTTGGCGAACTGGAGATGAGCAAGGCGGAAATAGATGCTTGTTGCAGCCGGATATCAGCAGACGATATGGCGCTGCTGCAGCTGGCATGCGAACGGATCGTCTCTTTTCATGAAAAACAGAAGCAGCAGACCTGGATATCAATGGAAGAGCCGGACATTCTTCTGGGGCAGAAGGTAACTCCGCTTGAGCGTGTGGGAATATACGTTCCGGGAGGGAAGGCGAGCTATCCGTCAAGCGTTGTGATGAATGCCGCGCCGGCCAGGGTTGCTGGTGTAAAAGAGATAATAATGGTTACTCCGGCTCCTGGGGGGGAGGTAAACCCTCACGTCGTCGCCGCGGCCAGACTGGCCGGGGTCTCCAGGATATTCCGGACAGGCGGGGCTCAGGCTGTAGCTGCCCTTGCGTTCGGCACTGAATCGATACCCAAAGTGGACAAGATAACCGGTCCTGGAAACATCTACGTGGCCACGGCCAAGAAGCTTGTCTTCGGATATGCGGGGATTGACATGATAGCCGGCCCAAGCGAGATACTTGTTATCAGTGACGGAAGCGGAGACCCGGCGCATATCGCTGCCGATCTCCTTTCACAGGCGGAACATGACGAGCTGGCTTCTTCAATTCTGATCACAACAGAGAGAGAATTCGGAGAAAAAGTTCACGATGAGGTAAGCAGACAGCTGGACAGATTGTCGCGCAAGAATATAGCAAAAGCTTCGTGGGAGAGATACGGAGTCATAATAATCGCGGAAGACCTTGATAAAGCCGTTGCCTTTTCCAACCGGATAGCGCCTGAACATCTGGAGCTTGCACTATCCGACCCGTTCTCCCTCCTCCCTGAAATTAAAAATGCCGGCGCTATTTTTTTGGGGCACTGGACTCCAGAGGCAGCCGGAGACTACCTGGCCGGGCCAAACCACACTCTTCCAACCGGCGGTACCGCCCGCTTCTTTTCTCCACTTTCCGTGGATGACTTTGTGAAAAAATCATCCATTATCTCTTTTTCTGAAAAAGGGCTGAAGCGTCTTGGAGATGATATCATTCACCTTGCCGGTATGGAAGGCCTTGAGGCGCATGCAAAATCAGTGTCGTTACGGCTTGGAAGATAACCGGGAGAGATACTCCAAAATGAAACCGGACATAAATTAATAGGAGGTGTCACATGCGTACCATGATTGCGATACTGCTTATCCTTTGCAGTTCCATTCCGGCATTTGCCTCAGGCGGCATTCAGACTGGCGCTACAGTCACCTGGAAAAAGGGGAACGATATCTTCACCGGCAGGCTGACCGGCTCTTCGATGGAAAAGAAGGAGCTCACCGTCATCCTCCCTTCCGGCAAAGGGGTAAAGCTGCGGCTCCCCGATATCAGAAGAATAACCGCTACCGGTGAGAAGAAAAAGATTATGCCGAGCTGGTCATACACCACCAGCAGCTACAGCATCTTTCGATTTGAAACAGTCGACGGCAAAAGCGTTGAAGGGGGGTTGTACGAATGGCCTGTGTTTGACATTGAGGTTCAGGGTGCGCTGCAAAAAAACATCTGGCTTGACAAGCTGGCCTTCATCGAGGCGGGAGGGACTGCATCCTCCGGCGGCACCGGCATACAGATCGGCAGCCGTGTGCGCTACGTCGTCAGAGGGGATAACTTCAGCGGCGCCATCAGCTCCATAGGCCTGAAGGAGCCGGTGACCGTCATTCTCCCTTCCGGCAACAGCGTCAAGCTCGAGCTGAGGAACGTCAGGCGGATCAAAAACACCGGTCAAAGCAGGCGGATCACTCCCGTCTGGTCGTCCACCGCCACGAATTACCGATTGTACGAATTCGAGACAACTGACGGCAAAATTATCACCGGGGGGGTATACAAGAACCCGGTTTTTGACGTGGATACAGGCAGTACAGGCATGCAGAAGAACATCTGGCTTGAACATCTTGAATTTATTGAAACAGAATAAACCCAGAAATCACATGCACCATTTGCAAAACAGACCAAACAAGGTCAAGAAGTTCTTCGAGCATCCCTGTGCTGTCTACGCAGCATAATTGATCAGTTTATTTGCCGATAATTTCGCCGATCGGAATCAGGAATGGAATGGTGGCATTTTGGGTACCGAATTTGGATACAAAACAGCTACCAATTATCAATGGCGCATTGAAGGTACCATCTTTGTACCCAAATATGCGCCATTGACTGAAGGCTGAAGAGCTGGTTGTGAATGAGCTGAAGTTTCTTGCAGGAGATCCGGGACAACTTCAAAATCTTCAAGGATGTGTACGATCACCTGGCCAATGACGAGAAATATGACCTGCTGCACTTACTCGTCAAAAAGGTCACTTATTTCGAAGAAGAAGGAAAGGACAAGGGTGGGAAAAAGGTGGGGAAAATAAAAATGGATCTATGGGAGCTGCCTGCCATAGATCCATCTATACTGAGCTCAGCAAAAGATTTTGCTGAGCGTCTTGTTTGGCCCCCCAAAACGGAAGAAGTCGGGCAATGGGACGAGTCCGTAAACCTGTGATATGACAAATATAGTCGTTATGTTCAAGCGCTATCTACCGAGCCCTTCCCGGCGCATAAGGAATCAGCCCTTTCTGGAATGCCTGTTCTTGAAGCTCGATTGATGCTGTACGAATATCAACTGCAAAGCCATTTACATTCAGCATCCAGACCAGAGGATTATCATTCAGCTTGCTCGGCAGGGTCCAGCGAGGATCAAGGTAGCTGATCCCCATCAGCTGTTCGATGCTGCGCGCCTTGGTAGTTGCGGTGCTCTTGCCGATCCCGAACAGTTCGCACAGCTTACCCAGTTGCATGTGAGGCGTCTGGGTCTTGTCGTGCAGAAAGTTGGTACTGCCGATGACATAGACACAGGCGCAGGCCCATTGCTCCGGCTTCCCCTTCTCCAGAGGTGATGGGCGTTTGCGGCAGAGTGCGGCTGCCAGTTCCTGCGAAACCAGGGAGTACTCTTCATTCAGATGGGTTCGGCAAAACTGGTCAATGAGCCCGGATACGGTATCAAAGAGCGGCTGCATCGTTTTGGGAACTTTAAATTTATCGGTCATCTCCGACTCCTTTATCTTTGCAAATAATCTATTCCGAAGCAGCCTGTCGCATCGGTGACGACATACTCAAGGGCTTCTTCCGCTGACATTGTCACGCCACCGAAATCACTGATGAGATCCCATTTATCGCGATGGCTGTACCACATAACCTCAACACCACCCCTGCTCCCACATGGCACAAAGCGAGCAATCGGTGTCTTCCCGGCTATCGCATAGATGGAAAGACCGCCTCTACTGAATCTGGTCTCGACAGGAATACCATGTGATGCAAAATAATCTGCAATCTCCTCTCTTCTCTCCTTGAGCATATCAACCTTTCCCGGTACTGGTTCCATCAAAAGCAAGCCCCTGCCGGTGACACCATTCAAGGAGCACTTCTCTCGTGCTATTGTTCTCGAAAGCATACCATTCCTCCAGCAAATTCTTCTCCGCCAGCATATCCTTGTAGCGTCAGTATGCTCCACGGCGGGAAAAGATGGCGAGTACCCTGTCGATCAATTCTGGACACCGTTGCCGGATGAAATCCATCACCAGCGGTTTCCCAAGGTCGAGATCGTTTTTGTGGGGAATCCCGATATAGTCATCGCTCTCGTCAATATCATCCGGCAGTTCATCATAGTCGGAAATGATCGAGGCAAAGAACGACTCTCCGGTAGTCCGGTTAACAACAGCACAATGTTCGCCAGGAGCGGCGCTGCTGACAAAAAGAAAGGCATCCTCAATAGTGTCGAAGGTTATGGCATGTTCCATAATTACCGCTCCACCCCCAGCCGTTTCCAAAGAAAGGTAACGTCAAACGGTTCTCCGCCGGTCTGTTCGATACGCCGGGCCTCAAGCTGATCGATGGATTTGAGCAATTCGATGATCGCCGGTCGAAGCTTTTTATCCTTTACTGCTTCAAGCGGAGATTTTCCTTTCAAGGCAGGCAGGGGAATTTCGATCCAGGTCTCGTAGTGCTTGGCAAGGTACTGGTGGATAATCTGGCGCTGCACATCCTTCGGGATATCAGGTTCAGGTAACGGCTTGGCGGCATCCCGTGCTTTTTCAGAACGGGGATCGACAACTTCACGGATCTTGTATCGTATGACGCTACCTGCAATACTTTCCAGCCACGCTCTCGCTTCATCGGCGAGTTGTGGCGTCCGGCAGAAAACTTCCAACCCGTCTGGCTCCTTTACCACCATTGAGGCACGGGAGCGGCGCCGGCCATCCTCCAGTTCCACAAACCGGTTCCACCCTTCATCCCGATCTCCATCAACATCATCCTGCGTCTCAAGAATCCGCTCAAACTCGTTCCAATCAGTCACTCTGTAATGGTCTGTTGTCAGGAGAAGCTTGTCGCCGGTCGAGGCATCCACCAGTTCCGGTAGCGGTTTTGTCTCCAGAATGGAATCGAGCCAGTAGTCAATGATGATACTGGTAGATATGTAACGCTCCAAAGCGGGATCGCCCTCTTCATGTTCCAGTTCGCTCTTGATTTCCTCAAGGCAGTCAAGTGCCGTCTCCCGCTCCATGGGGTAGACTGCGCCACTCATGACAAAACTGTCATCCTTCCAGACCAGGCGTGCGCCGAAGGTATCCCACACCGCAAGAAAATTGGTTGCGGCCCTCTCCCTGATCTCAACGGGCGGATGATCGGGGTGCACCAGATCGGCCAGAATCAACCCCTTCCCCTTAATGACCTCTCTCACTTCATAAAGTGATAAAGGGCGTTTTGCCAGCTCCTGCAGCCACTCCCTGCCATGGGCAGTAAGAAGAAGCGGCCCGTCTTTCCCGAGAATCAGGTCGTGCGCCTTGATGTCTTTACCGTTGATATCCAGCTCCGCATCTGCCAGCAGCCACTCACCGATGTTCACGGATACGGCCTGCTCCAACCGGGGCGGCAGCTCATCAATGGCTTCTGCTCTCTCTTCATCCGGTTCATCCATGAAATCATAATGCACTACAGCACCAACCTCTTCAGGATACCGTTCTTCAAGCCAGGAAAGGGCTGTCTGTATCGCCTGCTCCTCTTCCCGACGCCGTGATGCAGACAAATCATCCTTTGTCAGACAGCACTTCTTGTATTTCTGACCGCTGCCGCAGGGGCAGAGGTCGTTACGGCCGATTTTGTTCATTCGATTCTCTCTCTGTACAGATATGTGAGTATTTTGCTAAAGGGGGGTGCAACTTGGGCCAACTCAGAAATTAACCTAAAACCGGCTTTTACCACGAATTTACTCAAATAAACACGAATAAAATCAGAGTATTTCAAGTAATAGGGGTATATTCTTTCAGATGAACACCAGTTTTGTTGTAACAGTTTGTTTTATTTCTGAAAATTAGTGTTAATTCGTGGCCAACTGCGTTTTTTGGGAAAACCTCTGGGGTCAGGTTAGAGTTTCGGATATTTATAGCTCTCAGTTCGCATGTTATCAACATGTTCCCGCCGTTTATTAACATCACCTGCAATCCGCTGTGCAGCTTTACCCAGCGCCGATATATCCCGTCCCAACAACTTTGCCAAATCGGTTATGGTTTCTCATCAGGCAAAAAGCATGTATCCGGCAGTCAAACCTTTCAACAGCATATTGGAAGATCAGCTAAAGG
>DFZL01000038.1 GCA_002382705.1 Geobacter sp. UBA4057 | reverse complement strand
GCGACTTCGCGCAGGGTGACCCATGAGGGCGCATGGTGACAGACAAGGACGGCTCTTTTTATGGATTCCCGATTACTACCTCGGGAACGACATCTTTTATGACTTCTGCAAGAACCTTAGATAACAACCTTTGGGAATGACAGGTTTTATGTGGCTTCCAGATTACACCTTCGAGAATGACCGTATTTTCGATGTATCCCGATTGTGGTTGTTCAGGAATTACAGGTTTTTTGCAAGAATCACTTCAGTTATTCTGATGCTCCGGGCAGAAAAAACTAATATCAGCGGTTGCATTCTGCAACTTCAAGTTGAAGGTCAGATAACATCTGACGGTCAAGCTCTGTTGGGCGCCCCGGTTTTGTCAGGTAGTTGCCGGTCATCATACCGCTCGCTCCGGCCATGAAAATCCATGATTGAAGCTCGCGCAGATTTTTTTCTCTTCCTCCACAGACCTTTATCTCTTTGTCTGGAAGGATGAAACGGTAAATTGCTATGATTTTAAGACATTCTAGCGGGGTCAGATAGTCAGCCATCTCCAATGGGGTTCCCTTTACAGGGTCGAGAAAGTTTAAAGGAACCGAATCGACTTCAAGCTCCATAAGTGTCATCGCCATCTCTACACGTTGACCGGAATTTTCTCCGAGTCCGAATATCCCCCCTGAGCAAACCTTGAGACCAGCCAGCTTTGCCGCACGAATCGTTTTGATATCATCTTCGTAATCATGAGTTGTGCATATCGAGGGGAAAAACGATCTGGCAGTTTCCAGATTGTGATGGTAAGTCGTCATTCCGGCAATTTTAAGCCTGACCGCGGTATTATAATCAATTATTCCAAGCGAGCATGAAGGGTGTATGGAAGCGCTACTCCTGATTTTACTCACTGCCGAACATATTCTCTCAAGCTCTTCACCCTCTGTTATACCCGTCCCACTTGTAACTATGCCGTAGCAGGATGAACCGTTTTTTTCCGCGCGAGTGGCAAATTCAACAATTTGATCTTCATCTGCCAATTCATATTCAGGTATTTCTGCATAATTGTGCGATGATTGCGCGCAAAAGGCGCAATTTTCAGAGCAGCTTCCTGATTTTGCATTGATAATGGTACAGAGTGTTATCCTGTTGCCGAAAAATTTCTCCCGGATTCGGCTGGCTCCAGAAAGTAACTCGATTAATCCCTTGTTGTCGATATCACAAAGCATCAAAGCTTCTTCGTGCCCTATTCGCTTTCCAGAGAGAATTCGCTCTGAAAGAGTTCTTACAAGTTCATGCATTTTGTTGCTCCTGCTATCTGTCTGTTTAAAAAAAAGCCACCTACATGAGAAATAAAGAAATCCCTTTGCAAGTGGCTGAATTTGGTGGGTGAAGAGGGGATCGAACCCCCGACATCCAGCTTGTAAGGCTGGCGCTCTCCCAGCTGAGCTATTCACCCGTATATATTTTGGCGGGGTTGACGGGGCTCGAACCCGCGACTTCCAGCGTGACAGGCTGGCACTCTAACCGACTGAGCTACAACCCCGCAGATACTATCCAGTTTCGATTCATAAAGGAAAGTGTGTTTTTTCCTCTCTGGAGGCGTCAATCTTTGCGTCTGCTTGTGCGGCATACCTCTGTACGCCTATGCGAGGCCGCACGTTTTACCTGCCAGGATAAAATTCCCATCTTTTCGAAACGGAAATAAACTGTTTCTCATCCGGAGTTTCCGGATGGAAACTATTTTCCGTTGACCGCTTCTTTCAGATTTTTACCCGGCTTGAATTTTGGGACTGTGGCGGCAGGGATGTTGATTTTTTTGCCTGTCTGAGGGTTCTGACCTTTTCTGGCGGCACGTTTTGAAGTGCTGAAAGTGCCGAAGCCGACGAGGCTGATCCTGTCACCTTTTTTCAGTGCAGCTGTTACCGTGTCGATTAATGCTGAAACTGCTTTTTCAGTTTCTGTTTTTTTGAGTCCGGCTTTTTCTGCGACAGAACTGATCAACTCGGCTTTTGTCATTTTACGCCTCCTGAGTATTTAAAATGTTAATCTGAAAAGAACCAAGGAGAGTTTTTATCAGATAGATTCTATCCGTGTCAAGGAATTTATCGGGTTTTGCGGCTTGTTACGGCGTATGAAATCAGGCCGCTTCGCTAAGAGACTGCTCGTACATAACAATCGGCATCTCCTTTTTGTATATGACGTCCTCATTGATTACAACTTCACAGACATTCGGCTGCGAGGGGATCTCATACATGATGTCGAGCATCGAATTTTCCAGTATAGAGCGGAGCCCTCTTGCTCCTGTATTTCTTTTCAGCGCTTCTTTTGCGATCGCTACCAGCGAACCATCGGTAAAACGAAGCTTGACGTTTTCCATGTCAAACAGTTTCTGGTACTGCTTTACGAGAGAATTCTTGGGCTCTTTGAGAATCATCACCAACGCCTCCTCATCCAGTTCGGACAGTGTAGCCAGAACAGGCAGCCTCCCTACAAATTCAGGGATATAGCCGTATTTCAGTAAATCATCAGGGGTTACGCTGGTAAGCAGCTCACCTGTTTTCTTTTCAGAGCGTTTTTTGACATCGGCTCCGAACCCCAGGCTCTTCTTTCCGATTCTCTGCTGAATCACGTTGTCCAGCCCAGCAAAGGCACCGCCGCATATGAATAGTATGTTGGTTGTGTCAACCTTCATGAATTCCTGTTGCGGATGCTTTCTTCCCCCTTTTGGAGGAATGCTGGCAACGGTTCCCTCGATTATTTTCAGTAACGCCTGCTGAACTCCTTCTCCGGAAACATCTCGCGTAAGCGACGGAGATTCGCTCTTGCGGGCGATCTTGTCAATTTCGTCAATATAGATGATCCCTTTCTGGGCTCTTTCCACATCATAATCGGCTGCCTGAAGAAGTGTAAGTATTATGTTTTCGACATCCTCCCCTACATAGCCCGCTTCAGTCAGGTTGGTTGCATCCGCCATCGCGAATGGCACTTTGAGTATCCTGGCAAGTGTCTGTGCAAGGAGAGTTTTCCCGGAACCTGTAGGTCCCAGGAGCAGGATGTTGCTTTTCTGCATTTCTACATCTCCCGGGTGCCTGCATGATTCAATCCGTTTATAATGGTTGTATACCGCCACCGAGAGAATTTTTTTGGCTTTTTCCTGGCCTATCACATATTCGTCGAGAACATCCTTGATCTCTTTCGGTTTGGGCAGTTTCTTTACATCAGGCCCCAGGTTCTCTTCAAGCTTGATCTCTTCCGCCATTATGTCAGCGCAGAGTTCTATGCACTCGTCACATATATAGACAGCCGGGCCGGCAATAAGTTTCTTGACCTCTTCCTGGCTTTTCCCGCAGAAGGAACAGGTAAGGCTTTCATGTTTCTTGTCGCGTCTGCTCATCTGTTTACCTCGATTCCAGCCGGACTCCTTGTGACTATGGCGTCTATCAGCCCATATTCTACGGCGTCTTCAGCCGACATGAAGAAATCACGCTCAGTGTCGGCTTCTATTTTTTCAAGTTTCTGACCGGTGAGATTGGAAAGTATTCCGTTCAGTTCATCTTTCATCCTGAGGATTTCCCTGGCATGGATATTGATATCCGTAGCCTGTCCGTGGAAACCTCCAAGCGGCTGATGTATCATTATCCGTGAATGATTCAGGCTATAGCGTTTTCCCTTCTCTCCTGCTGCAAGGAGCACGGCTCCCATTGAGGCCGCCTGACCTATGCAGATGGTTGAAACCGGCGCCTTTATATAGCGCATCGTGTCAAAAATCGCCATTCCGGATGTCACAACTCCGCCTGGGGAGTTTATGTAGAGATGTACCTCCTTGTCCGGATCTTCGGCTTCAAGAAACAAAAGCTGTGCTATGACGAGGTTTGCCATCTGATCATCTATCCCCCCGCCGAGAAAAACAATGCGTTCCTTGAGAAGCCTGGAATAGATGTCGTAAGATCTTTCACCCCGCCCGCTCTGCTCAACAACAAAAGGTATGTACATATCGTCCTTTCCTGATCATATCGGTTGTCCTACTGTTTCTTTTCAGGCTCTACTTCCGTGATAACCGCGTTTTCCAGCAGAAAAGCGATAGCTTTCTCTTCTTCTATTTCGGATTTTAGAGCCTGGCGTGCGTTTTCGTTTGAGCTGTAATAATCGGTTACCCTTTTAAGCATGTCAGGATTGCCATAGGTCATTTTCTCATATTTAGCTGTCAGATCGGCGTCCTCGACCTTTATATTTTCCCTGTTGACTAGATTCATAAGCAGAAGTCCGCCTTTTACCTTTTCTATGGCTTCCTCCCTGAAACGTTTGTAAAAACCTTCCTCGTCCAGGCCAAGCATCTCGATGCTCATCTGCTGGCTTTGCAGCCGATTTTTAAAACTCTCCAGCATGTGGCCGAGCTGTCGTTTTATCATGGTTTCAGGCACTTCAATCGGATTTTTGACTATAAGCGCCTGAACGGCTTTTTCTTTTAGATTATTTTCAATCCTCTCCTGTTCATGCTTTTTGTTATATTCTTCGAGTTTTTCACGGAGCTCCGCCATTGTCTGGCACTCTCCGCACTGCTGGGCAAAATCGTCATCCAGCTCCGGCAGCTCTTTTCTTTTTATCTCTTTCAATGTTATTTCAAAGCATCCTTCTTTCCCTTCGATGGCGGCATTGGAATGGGTTTCAGGCATCGTGATCCTGATTTCCCTTGTTTCCCCGGTTTTCATGCCAAGAAGCTGTGGCTCAAGTCCGGGAAGAATATCGTTTGAACCCAGATCAACGACGGCATCAGTCGCGTTGGAGTTTTCTTCAGGCATCCCTTCAATCGTGAAGCTGTAATCAACCGTAAGAGTCTGCCCCTTTTCGACTCCGTTTTCATCGTCAACCGGGACCAGCTGTGCCATGCTTTCCTGCATCCGGCGGATTTCTTTTTCGATCGTTTCCGGATCGAAGACAAATTTCTCTCTGTTGATTTCCAGCCCGGTGTAATCCTTGAGTTCAATTTCCGGCATTATTTCCGCGATAATCGTATATTTGAACGGAGAATCTTTCTCAAGCGGCTCGAATTCTACAACAGGTTTTTCAACCGGGTTGATCTTATGCTCAAAAAGAGTCTTGAAAAAAGATTCTTCATAGAGGTTTCTCACAACCTGTTCCTGCATTACATCCGAATATGTGCGTTTGACAAGGTGAAGGGGAGCTTTACCCGCCCTGAAGCCCTGAATTTTAGCTTTTTTCTGTATTTCAGAATAAACTTTTGATATCTCAGAATTTACTCTTTCAGCCGGGATTTCTATCATGATCTTTTTTGTAACCTGATTTATCGATTCTACGTTTACCTGCATCTTTTTATACTCACTTTCATTTGGGATTTTATATATATCAGTTTCAGTCCGGAAAGGGCGCTTTTTCCCCTGGCTGCGTCAATCTTCGGGTTTTCTTGTGNNCTTGTGCGGCGTACCTCTGTACGCCTCCGCGTAAATCCTCGGTTTCCTTGCCAGAAGAAAAAATCCCCGCTTTCCGAATCGGAAACCGGCTGTTTCTCATCCGGAGTTTCCGGATGGAAACTAATTAAAGCTGAAATTCTCATTGGTGCGAGCGAGGAGACTTGAACTCCTATACCTTGAAGGTGCCAGATCCTAAGTCTGGTGCGTCTGCCAATTCCGCCACGCTCGCATTTCCGCTTCAAGCGGCAAGTGGATGCCCTGTATACTGTGCGTGCATAAAGCAAGTTATTTAATATAAAAATTCCTCTGTTGTCAAGAAAGGTGTTAATTACTATACTTGCAAAAAGCTCAAGGCCGGAGGTCGTGGAAAGTGCTGCTTAAAATACATCATGAGAATCCTCAATCACGCCTGCTTGACGCCGTTGCAGCGAGGCTTGCGGATGGCGGCGTCATAGCCTACCCAACCGATACAACCTACGGGATTGGGTGCTCAATATTCAACAGACCTGGAATAGAGCGTATCTATAGATTAAAGCAGCGTGAAAGGAGCAAGCCTTTTTCATTTATCTGCTCGACCATTTCTGAGATTTCAAAGTACGCGAAAATCAGCAATCAGGCATTCAGGATTCTCAGGCGCCATCTGCCAGGCCCCTACACTTTTATTCTCGAAGCTACCCGGGATGTCCCAGATCTGCTGCTCACACGCCAGAAAACTGTCGGAATCCGCATTCCGGACAACCGTATATGCATGGGAATCGTCACTGCTTTGGGGAATCCTGTAGTAACTACAAGCGCAAATTTTTCGGGTGATGATCCTGAAGGAGATCCCGAAAACGTCCATGAAATTTTCGGGGATCAACTTGACATGGTTGTTGATGGCGGGGTACTCGCAAGCGACGTAAGCAGCGTCATCTCTCTTGCAGGGGACAAACCGGAAGTTCTTCGGGAAGGAATCGGCGATGTTTCCTGGTGTTGTTGAAAAATATGCCTGTATGGAGGTCAGCTATGCGTAAAGGCACCGTACGTGCAGGCATGAGGATTATTCTCTCTGCATTGATACTTATAATGCTGGCAAGTTTTTATCATGCAGGTGTCGCAAGGCTTTTGTCTCTGGCGCCGGATTCCGCGCTGACTCTGTATGGCCAGGTTGTTGTTATTTCGCTCATAACAGGGATACTTGGGGTAATCATGGCTGTCGCCGGGCTGATAAAATCTCCAGGCAGGCATGACTATAAAATAAAAATCTACCCTCTGTTTCTGCTTCTGGTAGGCGTTGTGCTCTTTTACATTTATATGATGGTTTATTCTGGTGTTCCTGAATTTGAAGACGATCCTCCATTGAAACCGGGTGAAACAGTTACCATATGAGCCTCTTGCAAAAGTCATATAAAGTTGTCATTCCCGAAGTAGCAATCGGGAATCCATTTTTTCAACTGTCTGAAAATGAGTGGATTCACGATAGAATCTTCAGGGATGACACCCTTTTTGCAAGAGTCTCATACGAGAGCTTTTTGAAAACTGATGATGAAATGGCGATCTTCCGCCATCCCTGACAATAATCGTCATTTAGTTGAACTTGCAAAATGAAATTAAAAAGAGAGGTTTCGAATGTACAGGCTTACAGTAAAGACAAGCTTTGCGGCGGCGCATAACCTGATCAACTATCAGGGGGATTGCGAAAACCTTCATGGGCACAACTGGAAGGTAGATGTCGCCGTTGCTGCGCGCGAACTTGATAAATCGGGTCTCGGCATTGATTTCAAAATTCTCAGGCGCGAGGCAGGTGAAATAGTGAATGAGCTTGATCACAAATATATAAATGAAAACCCGGAATTTGCCGGTGTATCCCCCTCTTCGGAAAACATTTCACGCTACCTCTACCGCCGCCTCAGTGAGCGCCTCAACAACGGGAATATAACTGTAGAATCCGTAACGGTATGGGAATCCGATAACGCCTCTGCATGCTACTATGAATAATTCGGCGAATCTCTGCGAGATGTTCTCCTCCATCCAGGGAGAGGGTCTCCTGGCGGGGAGAAGGCAAATTTTCATCAGGTTTTCCGGGTGCAATCTTGAGTGTTCATACTGCGACACCGTTCATGCTGCTCCTCGCTTTTTCCGCCTGGAAAATTATCCCGGTTCCGGTGATTTTGCAGATTTTCCGCAACCGGTGCCGCCTGAAAAACTGTCTGAAACCATTGGGAAATGGACTCACCTTTTGCCAGGCGCGCATCATTCCATAAGCATCACCGGAGGCGAACCGCTGCTGCATTCGAGTATTCTGGAAAAATGTTTGCCTGAACTCCGGAAACTTCTTCCGGTGCATCTCGAAACAAACGGCACACTACCGGAACAGTTGGAAACCGTTGTCGCGGGCCTGGATTTCATATCAATGGATATTAAACTCCCGTCAGTTTGCGGAACGGGAGAAAATTTATGGGAGCCGCACTGCCGCTTTCTTGAAATCGCCGCAAAAAGCACTGTTTCTGTGAAAATTGTTGTAAGCAATGCGACTCCGGAAAGTGAAATATCCCGGACTGCGGCTCTTATCTGCCATGTGGACCCCTCCATCCCGCTGATTATACAGCCGCTTACTTTGAGAGATGGAACTGTTGGCATAGGAATACGCCATCTGTTTAAACTTCAGGAATCCGCGTCGAAACGTCTGGCCGATGTAAGAGTGCTCCCTCAGATGCATAAAATGCTTGGCGCTTTCTGAATTCACGCAGTCCTGCTTGACAAAGGAGAAACAGAAATTTGCATAAAAGAGATGTGGTAGAAAGATTCGATCTTGTAAACGGTCTTGAGGCGGTTGCAAGAGATTGCACCACCCATTACTACGGTGGCTATTACAATGTCTGCATTGAAGTAAACATGGAGACCCCAGTCAAGAGGGAATATTCGGAGAATGAATCTGGATACCGGAGTATTCTCGATCTGTTGGGCGAAACTGTTTCGTTTTGTCTGAGACTCGAGAAAATGGCTGTCCTGGAAGTGGATACAGCTGCTGCCAGAAAAGAGTTGCTTGACTCTTTTATTGCAACAACGCTTCCGTACATAAAAAAAGTCGAGTTCCCTCGCTGTTTAGTCTTGAGCAGATACAATGCCGCTCTGAAAAAAACTCTTCTCTGACAAAATGAGGGAAGAAACCGTAACCATAGATAAACTTGCCTTTGGCGGAAGCGGGGTGGGGCGGATAAGAGGCAAGGTCTGTTTTGTCCCTTACAGCGCCCCGGGCGACATCCTCAGAGTCATCATCACTGGTGAAAAAAGCTCCTATATGATCGGCTCGATAAAAGAAATCGAATCTCCCTCCCTTGAGCGGGTCAAACCGGCATGCCCTCATTTTGGCATATGCGGGGGGTGCGACTGGCAGCATGTAAACTATCAGGCGCAGTTGAATGCCAAGAGAGACATACTCTTCAACTCGCTTTCAAGAGTGGGTGTTCTCCCGGAAGAGGGGATAGACGAAACTCTCCCATCTCCATCAGAGTACAACTACCGAAGTCGTGCCCAGTTCAAGCTTCATTTTCGGCAGAGAAAACTGAAGACAGGTTTTTTCCGGACAAAAACGCATCTTGTTGAAGATATCCCCGATGGATGCCCTGTCGTTGCGATGCCGCTAAATTCTGCTCTTTACAGTTTAAGGAAAGTTATTCAACAGTTTCATGACCCGGCCGGACTCTCGCAGTTTGATATTTATTCTGCAGATAATGGTGTTGCGGCAGTTCTTCATTATGATGGAAAGGATACGGAGGGCGCGATCTCGTGGTTAAAAGAGCAGCAATCCGGGCTTTCGGCGCTCAATGGACTTTTTCTTAAGAATCTGGCGGATGTAAGAGCAAGGCATCTTTTTGGGATTAGCCGTCTCGAATATTCAATGCCCGTTTCAGGTGTTCAACCGTCTATCCCTCTTTTTTATACCCCCGGAGGCTTCTCTCAGGTAAACATGCCCCAAAACAGGGGTATCATGGAACTTGTGAGAAAATTTGTTCTTCCTGATAAAAAGCGTAAGATAATCGATCTGTTCTGTGGCAATGGCAATTTTTCACTGCCGCTTGCCGGAGAAGTTGCATCGATAACAGGTATCGAGGCTTCCTCCGATTCCATCGAAGCGGCAAAGGAGAATTCAAGAGTAAACGGGATCGGAAATGCGGTATTTTTATGCCTTTACGCCGCCGCCGGCCTCAGGAGGCTTGCAACTGAAGGTGCGAAATTTGATACCGTCATTCTTGATCCTCCAAGGAGGGGCGCTTCGGATATGATACAAGCGATCCTGGATACAGGGGCGGAGAAGATAGTGTACATTTCATGCGACCCTATGACACTTGGTCGTGATTGCGCCCTTCTTTCATCAAAAGGGTACAGGGTGAAACATTCCGTCCCGGTCGATATGTTTCCTCAGACGTATCATACGGAAAGCGTCACTCTCCTTGAGCGAAGCCGCCAAAAAGAGTGACACACGATCCTGCAGAGGTTTTAAAAGATGGTTTTGATGCCGGAATGTTTTTCTGCATGAATGAAGAGGAGAATAATACATTGAATTTATTCAGAAAACTGTTCTTAAAAAATCCGCTTGATCTCGTCGCGCAAGGTGAGGGACTGCTTCTTCAGGATCGTTTTTTCGAGGCGAGAGCCTCTTTTGAAAAGGCGCTTGAACTTCTTGGAGAGGGTAGTGACGCCGAAGAACTCGTTTCAAATTGCATATTCCACATCAAAGCCGCGAATCTTGGGCTGTCAAGGAAGAATATCGGCGAAGCGGCTCGTATGATTGAAAGAGGGGAACCGGACAAGGCGAAAGAGCATCTTGAAGTTGCAGAAAGATTGACAGACGATCTGGAAGCAAGGTATGAGATGGCCGGATTGCTTGAAAAAATAGATGAGCTTGCATTTCGAAAACAAGCGCAATTTTCCCCGAAGCCGTTTTCTGGGTGCGGTTCATGCGTTGAAACGGTTGAAGGGAACGATGGCGATCCGTCTGCTCTGCGGCCGGTCACGGAGCTTTCGGATCCAGATTTTTTTGTGCTTCTTACCAGTCAGCTTCCTGATGATATCGCCGCACGCTACAATTCGCTTGGAGAGAAGTTCGCGCAAGCCTGCACTGTGGCGTGGAAGGATGACCATCTGGCAGCTTTGACGCTTCTTGATGAATGGCATGATGGAGAGAATAATGATATATATTTCTACGAAAAGGGGATGGCACTTTACAGGTCAGGCAATTTGAATGACGCTGTGAATTGCCTCTCAATAGCTGCCGCGGCGGATGGACGCAATCCGCTTCCACGGTTCGCGCTTGCCCAGCTTATGATTGAACTTGAAAAGTATGACGAAGCAGGCTTGATTCTCGATTCAATGATTTCCGGTGGTCTGCTCGCTGAACAGGCGATAATGCTTCGCGCCGATCTCTGCTGTTCTGTCGGTGACATTGAAGGTGGATTGAACCGTTATTTTTCCCTCTTGCAGACCTCTTTTGCGCGTCAGGCGGCAGAGATGGCCTGCCGCATTCTAACTGAGTGCGGCAGGGAGTCTGAAGCTTCGGCAATTTCAAAAAGATATCTCAAAGGGTGCTCCGGCTGATTTTTCGCTCTCTGGCATGACTTATGAGCAAAGACAAATACATTGAGAATGAATGGAGAAAAAGCATGAACAGATCGGAACTTATTGACGCTCTTGCGCTGAGGCAGAAAATTCCTGTCAAGCTGGCTGAAGAGATTGTCACCACTATTTTCGGCATGATGTCCGACGCCATGATTGCCGGTGACCGGATTGAAATCAGGGGGATAGGAAGTTTTGTAATCAAGACCTATGAACCTTACATGGGGAGGAATCCAAAAACCGGTGAGCCGATCGAAGTTCTTCCGAAAAAGCTCCCCTTTTTCAAGGTGGGCAAAGAGCTGAAAGAGCTGGTATCAGGCCAGGAATAAGGAAAAGGACAAAAATTAATGCCTCTTGGTCTTCTGGAAGGCGTTCTTGGCGGCGCCGGTCTGTTCCTGCTCGGAATGCGCTTTTTGTCAGGGGGGATAAGAACCGTATTTGACGAGAGATTGAGAAGAGCTCTTTCGAGGCTCACATCCAACCGCTTCAACTCGTTCATGTTCGGAATTTTTCTGACACTTGCCTTCAATTCTGCAAGCGCTGCCTCAATATTTGTCATAGGACTTGCCAATGGTGGAGTTCTCGGTCTCTTCCAGGGGATCAACATACTCGGCGGAGCCATAATAGGTGCGTCTCTATCCCTCTCACTCCCACCTTTTCCTTATGGACTCGTATCAACTCCATTCATCTTTGTTGGTGCAGTTCTCAAATTATTTGCCCGGAGACGACGGTATGCAAACGCCGGCGAACTGATTCTCGGAGCCGGTCTGCTGTTCCTGGGGCTCACGATTCTTGAAAGCAGCTTCAAGCCGTACGATACTCACCCTTTCTACTCAGCCTTTGGCCGATTTTTTCTTGAAGACCATTTGCCCACCATGCTTCTGGGGAGCATCACCTCTATTTTTGTCCAATCCACGCAATCATTCATCCGTTATGCCGATTTTCTTGTGGTTCACGGGATGATGAACCAGGATGCCATCTGCGGGATGACGCTTGGCGGAGTTGCCGGAGTTGCTCTGATTGCGTTGTTTGCATCGATAGGTGGAGCTTCTGTGTCGCGCAGGATCGCTTTCTTTTTCTTTCTGACCACAATGCTGGTTTCAGTCACTCAGACTTTCCTGTATCCGTTTGCATCGGTTTTTTACTCTACTGTCGGGGAATTTTTCGGATTATCCGGATTTTTAGACCATGCCGGTCTTATATATGCTGTTGCTTCATGCATTATAGCGATGACTGTAATGCTTTCGAGCGGGGTTGTATCCAGGTTCTTCGGTATGAGGGAAGAGGTGGGGGTGGGGGTTCCGCAACCTTGCGCCGGATATATCGATATGAGGATAATAAATACTCCGGCTCTCGCCATAGAACAGGCGCGAAAAGAGATTTCAAGAATGATTTCGGTAACGATTTTCATGACGGCAGACCTGCGAGAGATACTGTTTGACTTTGATGCGCGCAGAGTGGAAACGGTCATGCGCCATGAGGAGGTGCTGGATGCCCTTAATCATGAAATCACCTCTTTTCTTGCGCAGCTGGCGCACAGAAACAGCAGCGTGGAGGCAAGTTATGAAATTCCGAGTTTCCTCCAGACGGTGGCGGATCTGGAGCATATCGGCGACCGAGTCATTCAGCTTCTTGGCTCTGTCATGAAAAGAAAGGAAGCGGGCGTCTTTTTTTCCGACGCGGCTATGGAAGAGATAAAAAAGCTGGCCGACATGGTTGTTGAGATCATTTCGATGGTCAAAGCCTCATATGATGGAGAAAAGATATACAGCCAGAAGCTTCACGAACTCAAGAGTGAAGCAAAGGGAATTTTCGAGCGTATAAGGAGCTCTCATCATGAAAGGATCTGCTCAGGAGTCTGCCCTCCCAGAACAGCCATAATTTATAATGAAATAACCGAATCGCTCATCAGGATAATTGAGTTCTGCTGGAATATAATAGCGGTACTGGGGAGAAAGGTAACCTGAACGATTAGTGTTGGCAGCTGACATGCACGCGCAGGGGAATTCAGAGGGGAATGACATCTTTCATGACTCTTGCAAAAGCCTCGGTGATGACTACCTTTTTTTGACAGAGCTTGAAATGAAAGGTGATACGGATGGTTCATGAGAAGAACGGTTGCGGACGAAAGCTGGCTTCCATAGATTTCGGAACAAATACGGCAAGACTTCTTATAGCGCATCTGCGTGACCAGAACGAAATTGTGAAGATTCTGATTGAACGGGAAATCACCAGAATGGGAGGAGGCTTCACTCCGGAGAACGGCCTCTCTGTGGATGCCATGAGACGCGGGGTTGCCTGCCTTGAAAGATTTGCCTCCATTGTGCGAAGCCACGGCGTGGAAAATATCAGAGCGGTTGCCACAAGCGCCGTGCGTGAAGCTGTAAATGGCCGTCTGTTCCTTGATATGGTGAAGCGGGAGACCGGTATTAATCTCCGCATAATTGACGGAGAGGAGGAGGGGGCGCTTACACTGGCCGGGGTTATGCTCGGACTTGACAGGGAACATGAAGAGCTGCTTCTCTTCGATATCGGCGGGGGGAGTACCGAATTCATTTTCGCAAGGGATGGGAAAAGAGTATTCAGCAAAAGCCTGCCGCTCGGGGTAGTCAGGCTGGTCGAGAGCGGGGATGATGAGGATGCGATAAGGGAAAGAATCAGGCGTCAGCTTGAAGCTGTTGTTAGCGAAATGTCGATAAATGGTGCCGGCATATCCGGAAGAACCGCTCTTGTCGGTTCTGCCGGTACTGCAACCACGCTGGCGGCCATAAAACTGGGGTTGCGGGAGTATGACTACCGTCTGGTGAACAACTCTCTCCTTACAAGAGGAGATATTCAGGAGATTTATGATCGGCTTGCGCCACTTTCACTTGAAGAGAGGCTGGCCATCCCCGGACTGGAGAAAGGGCGCGAGGATCTGATAATCGCCGGGATTATGATAACAGCCATGACCATGGACATTTTCAACATAACGGAAATGAAGGTGAGCGATTACGGCATTCTTGAAGGGGTGGCGATTGCTGATACTCTGTAGATGCCCTGCATAAAGATTCGAGGCGGAAATGACGGTTGAATTAATTCCCGGTTCAATGGCAGTCTGAAAAAAATGTGAGCTTTCCATCTCCTCTTGCTTCAAGCTGTTTTTCGACAGCAACGCGCCGTTGCCGAAGCATATATTTCAAGAAATTATTTTTTGTGACGATTAGAGTAGAAATTATATGTAACCGTCAACTGCAGACCATCTTGAATGTGTAATAGAATTATGCTGGTGAGTTTTGCTTTTCGGCGAGCCAGTTGTCTGGAAGAAGTTGATCAATCTTCTTTGCTGGATGAGAAATGATACGGCGGAGTGCATCCTCCAGATACTCCTGGGGATTGATTCCAAGATTTCTGCAGGTCTGTACCAGTGACAGAATGGTGGCGGCG
>DFZL01000060.1 GCA_002382705.1 Geobacter sp. UBA4057 | reverse complement strand
AAAAATAAATCTGCCCCCTTTTAGCCCACCTTGTTGGCGAAATTTTCAAGGTGACTGATTCCACCCCTCGAAAACATACGGATTCAATATTTGATTCCCCCACAGAAGATTCCGATCCACCTCGCTCAACGATGCCTCATCACAGACAATCGACCAATTTTGTTTGATGCACGTTATCTGCTTTTCGATAATGTCGATTGCCTCCTCTTCGGAGAGGAGGAATTGCGGGGCTGCTGCAATGCAGGTTACAATCCGGCTTGAGCGGTTATTTCCCATGATCAGCATAGCCTGTGTGGCGGTGCGACCATGGCGACTTTGCGGGCAGATGTCATATGCAGGGGTCAACATCAACATGCGCCCATCCCAGAAGGCCGCATGATTGCGGGCGTGGTCGTCGGTATTGCCAATCAGGATGTTGAACACGATGCGGGAAAACAGTTCATATAGTGTTCCGGGCGCATTTCCGAATTTAATCCGTACAAACTCGGCCAATGTTTCGTAACTTGCATAACGGGCCATCATTTCATCCAGAGCCAACAACGTCAGCGCTGAAACAAGGCTCTTGCGTTGCCATCTGTTACCCCTGGCCGTACGGTCAAAACGTTCCACCAGCAGCACATCCTTGCCGGCGACGCTTTCCAGCGTTACCGGCGCAACATCCAGGCCGGCCATAGCAGCCAGTCTCATGGCGGCATACTCTGCCTTGACAACGGAGTAGAAGTCGGTGGAGGTAGAAAATTTTGCGATAAATTTTCTGGTATCACTTTCGATGAGAGCCTTGGGCCGTGCTCCACCGATGGAGGTGCCATGCTGAAGCGCCTGTGCAAGCTCCGGAGTCAGCGGAATACCCTTCTCGACGCGCTCGGTGGCCTCCATCAGGTCTTCAAGGGAGGCTCCAGAAGCATATCGTGGTTCATAATCTGTCGGTGACAGCTGGAAGTCCAGGGCGCCTATCCGGTCGGACCCGGACTCGATAAGATAACTGAGTTCGTCGAGAGCCGCTGGGTCTATTCCAGAAGCTTTGTTCCCGAATTTCTTGTTAAGTATTACCCTGCGGCCCCAGGCATCAGGAGCCGCATCCCTCAAGCACCCCGGAATGATAAGGCCGGGAAGCAGAGGGAGCAGGCCCGGACGGAGAGGAAGCTCGGCGTCGTATATCGCAATAGCATTATCGCGCTGAAGGTAGCTTTTACCATAGTTGAAAACATACGTCGGCCCTACGGCCGTAAGCTTTCCGGCCACCACCGGTTCTGTCTCTTCAGGGAGCCAGATCCAGACATATACTTCGGAGTACTCAGAATTCATCGTCAACCTTCACGACGTTGCGAACCCGCTTGGGCAGCAGGGCGAGTTTATCGTCTACACGATTTATCTTGTTGGCGAGGTTTGTGGAATCCTCATCACCAAAAAGTTTCACTCCAACAAGGTTGGCAATTTCGAACACCAAGCCAATCTCACACTTCAGGTCACCGCGTTCAATTTTTTGCAAAGTACTTCTGGAAATTCCTGCTCGTCCCGCCAACTCTTCCTCTGTCATTTTCCGGTTTCTTCTCCCTAGCCGGATGAGCTTGCCCAAAAGTTCGGTTGCATCTCGGGTTACGCGCAAATATGTTCTCTTTTGAGAAGATGCCATAAATCACCCAATTGACCATTATCACAGCCAATAAAATAGTTAATGCATGCGATAATAGCCATTGATGAAGAAAGCGTCAACATGTATTTCATATCTTACTAACCGTTTAACCTGCCAAGCAATTCAAGCTTGTTCCGGGGTATAATATGGTAATATAACAAAAGCCCTAAAGGCTTTAAAAACCTTTAGGGCTTTGATGCTTCTTATAATTGAATCAGATAGCCGGGAATGCATTACCGCTTCAGATTCAGCACTTCCTGGGTCATTTCGTCAGCAGTAGTAATGGTTTTGGAGTTGGCTGAATACGCCCTCTGCGTCAGGATCATCTTGACGAACTGCGCCGCCATATCCACGTTGCTTTGCTCCAGAGAGTTGGAAAAGACTTTTTCTGTTGTGCCGTTAGGTGCAGCAACTGTTGCAGATGAAGATTTGTAGAGAGTGCCTCCCTCTTTGGTCATGGCACCTTTGTCTGTAATGGCTGCAGTTCCAATCTTTGAAGCATATGTGGTTAAAGCTCCAGTATTGTTTAGATATTTAATCGTGCCATCAGCACCAATTTGAGTAATTTTATCAAATGTTGCCGCAGTAAACATTATCGGGACCCTTGCAGAATCTAACAGCCTGTAGCCATCAGGGTTACATAAATATAAATTTGCTGGAGTAGTCGCATCTGGAATAAGCCGGAAAGCGCCTGCTCGCGTGTAATAGGCATCAGTTACCGCTACAGCGGCAGTGACATCTGGCTTACCCAATGCAAAAAATGTATCTCCCTGAATCGCCAAGTCCGTAACCAGTTCCGTAGATTCGAAAGAGCCTTGACCGAATATGTTATCAACCTTCTGAATCTGCGTGCCGCGGCCGATCTGGGAGTTGTTGCCGATGTTGGACGAGAGCATGTCTGAGAAAAGCATGCGTCCATATTTGAAGCCTATGGTGTTGACGTTTGCTAGGTTGTTGCCTATTACGTTGATTCCTTCTGCATTGGCGAGAAGACCGGACACGCCGGTAAACATTGCGGATGTTACGCTCATTGTATTGCCTCCTGTTTATTTTTGAGGGTGTGAAACGCGTCAATCGGTCGGCGCTTCATGGGCTTCCTCAAGGAGGACCAGCCCTTAATTCTTTTTAGCCACGAATCTACACGAATTTACACGAAAAAGTCATAAAACCAGACGCGCATATTCAAGCTGATTCTTTCCAAAATTGATAATAATCCCAAGTTTCAACTTTGTTGATTTAAGGTAATTCAAAACTTGTGCTTTGTGGACTTCGTGAATTTGCTCCACGGTTTTTAGTTCCACAATAATTTCATCTTCCACCAGTATGTCGGCAAAATAATCTCCGACAATTTCACCTTCAAAATAAACCTTGATTGACTTCTGTTGCTCAGCCTTGACACATTCCTTTCGAAATCTCACCATCATGGAGTTTTCATAAACTTTTTCAAGGAAACCATAGCCAAGCGTATTGTAAACCTGCATTGCAATTCCTATGATTTTATATGAAGTTTCCTTGTGGTGTATGTTTCTTCCATTCGTGTTCATTCGTGTCAATTCGTGGCTAAAAACATCTTTCAAGGTTTATATCACTACCGCCGAATCGATGTTGGTGAACACATTGCCCTGCATCTGGGATCTGTCCATTGCTGTCACTACCGTGCGGTTTCTGATGCTTACAACCAGCGCCGCGTCGCCCATCATGACCAGCGATTCTTTACCGCCTTTTTTTGCTACTGTGTTGACTGCGCCTTCCAGGCTTTCGAGATCCTGCGAAGACAAGGTTATGTTACGCGCCCTGAGCCTCTCCTGTGCGTGCTGCGAAAACCTGACCCCTTCGGTGGAAGGTATTTTCGTATCGAGAACAGTGGCGAATCGGGAATTTGAAGAATTTTCCCCGGTTTTCGAAGGTTTCCTCAATATCGACTGATTGCTGGTGGCAGGTTGTACCGGATTTGGGAAAAACAGCTGGTCAACCATTTTCAACCCCCTGAAACGGAAATGATGTCGGTGAGCGCCACCGAGGAGTTCCCGACTGAAAGCATCGGGGTGCTTCCTGAGATGGATACTCCGTCAATCTTTCCATAAGTGTATGTCCTGGCGGTGATCGCCGAGCCGTTGGCCGCCGTCCCGGTGACGGCAAATGTGTAAGCTCCGGCGGGGAGTGTAGCGCCGCTGTTGTCGGTGCCGTCCCACGACAGAAGCGTGTCGCCTGGCGAGAGAGCACCTAGTGAAACGTTCTTCAGCACGCTCCCGGAGGGGGTGCTGATGGTGAGAGCTGCGGATGAAGCCTGTAACGGCAGGTTGAATAGAATTGGCGCCGCATTGGAGCCGTCGAACGATATGGAGTTGCCGTTTGCCTTCACATCCTTCCCTATGAACGAGACTGAAGAGAGCATTGCCGAGTTGTTCTGGGCAGTTATCAGGCTGTTCAGAGCTGTGTTGGCATTGTATGACTGCTCGACCAGCGAGAGCTGCGAAAGCTGATCAAGCATCGCAGTAGGGTCCTGAGGCTTCAGCGGATCCTGGTACTGGAGCTGCGCGATGAAGAGCTTCATGAAATCGTCCTTGTTCATGCCGAGCGATTTTTTCATGGCGTCCGATGCGGCGGCAGTACCGGTTGTAGTCGTTACATCTGTGATCATTATTTATTCACCACCCTTTCATCAATAATGGATATCCAGCAGCCCGCTGCTGCTGTAAGAGGATTGCGCTATGCTCGCGGCCACCCCGCCAGCGGGGAGAGTATAGCCGGACAACTGCCATGACGCCGGCTGTCTGCTGCGCGCCATCTCCTGCCAGACCCCCTGGTTTCTGCCATTTCCGCCGAAAAGCGACTCCTGGCCGCTTCCTCCGGTTGTGACATTGAAAGAGTCCATTTTGATGTTCTGTTTCGCCAGGGTCTCTTTCAGTGAGTCATGGTTCTGTCGCAACGCTTCGGTAACGCTTCTGTTGTCGGTTACTATTTCGACAGTCAGCCTCTGGTTATCCATCCTCAGGCTGACTTTCAGTTCGCCCAGGTTTTCAGGGGTGAGGCGGAGCGTTATCTGGTCGTTCCCGTTTTTTATTTCATGTGAGGCTATTGTTTCGTTAAGCTGTTTTGAAACGTGCTCCGACAGCGCTTGTGACGTCGGCTGGCTCAGGGAGGCTCCTGATGTTGCTGTGGTTGCAGCGTTCTCCGTGCTCTTTAAAACCGGCTGGTGCTGGATGTGGGGAGTAGTGCCGTCGCCTCTGCCCGGATTTCCGCTTGCTGCGTCGCCTCCCGAAGGAGCCGATTCTTTGATGGCGCTCTTCAGGATGGTTCCGCTCCCTGATGCCGCCTTGTCCGCCGTTGTCGACGGAGTGTTTTCCGTAACCGCTGCCTCTCTTGGCTCCTGTTGGTTCACGGTTACAGGATCTGCTGTCCGGGGAGCTCTCTTCTGAATCTCCGGATCAGCCGGATTCTGCTTCTGCTGCGTTACCGCCGTCTGTTCCGCTGCATCCATCACTGGTGCATCTGGAACCTCCTTCACTTCCGCCGGCATCGTTGCCACCTTGTTGTCAGTTGCTGCCGGATTCTGCTTCTGCTGCGTTACCGCCGTCTGTTCCGCTGCATCCACCACTGGTGCCTCTGGAACCTCCTTCACTTCAGCCGGCATCGCTGCCATCTGAGTGTCCGTTGCTGCCGGAATCTGCTTCTGCTGCATGTCTGCAACAATTTTTACGGCTGATTCAAGCGGGGTAGCTGCTGGTATGACTTCTGCCTGAGGTTTCGCAGCCGTTTTCTGAATCTCCGGATAAACCGGTTCTGACTGCTGGAGAGTCAGTGGCGCTTCGGAGCTGGCCTTCGGAAGGATTGAAGCGACAGATTTGCTCTCGACCTCTTTTTCCAACTGGATGGCAGGCGGAGCCTCCTGACTTTTGACCTCAAGAGATGCGTTGCTTTCCGGTGGCAGGGTAGTTCCGACCTTCAGGAGAGAAGTTCCGTTTCCGACGTCAGTCGTTTGCGGAGCAGTTCCAGCCTTGGGTATGGGAGCTTCACCGGCGACGACAGCACTCTGCGGAGTCGCTTCCGGGTCTGCTGCTGACCGCTTGACCTGGTTTATTGAGAGCTCTGCGACTTTCGCAGGTGCATCGCTCTTTACCGGTTCCTGGAGTGATCTGCCGGAAGCCGGCAAAATCAAGCCGGAAGCGGTTGTTTCTTCCTGAAGAGCCGTTTTCGAAAGCGGAACGGAAAGCTGCTCCGCTTTCATCTGGGACGAAACAGCATTACTCCGGGTGACCGGTTCTGTGGAAGATTCTTCTTCCGTTTTCAAAACTACCGCTTCTGCGGTGGTGGTCTGCCCGGCCAGGAGAGATGCGAGAAGCTGTGCGTCAAGAACAAGCTTGTCAATCTCCTGCCGAGGCTCTTCCTTTACTGCCGTTTTCACTGGTTCCGGCATGGTTCCTTCGCCCGGTTTCCCGGTTTTCATGGCGCCAGAGGACTTACTTTCCAGTGTATTATTGCTACCGGATTTGTCCTGCACCGTTGCCGCCGCCGAGGAGGCAGAGTTGACAAGAGCGGCGAATCCGCCCTTTCCGGCATTTTCCGCTGAAGCCTGCGCCCCCGCGGAGAGCGTCGCGGAAGCTCCGGTAACCGTTGCCGCCGCAGGCGCCTGCATCATTAAAATCTGTCCTGTTTCCATTTTTATTCACCTCCTCTCTTCGCGTATTTTCACGGCTCGGACAATCCGCCGTGAATCTGAATTCTGTATCTTTACGGATTCGAATTGCCTATGTTTTCGGATATCCATTTTATGACTCTTGGCTGGTTCAGATACGGAGAGAGCTTGACGACCGTCTTCGTATCAAGCCGCCCAAGAACCGTCAATGCCTGATGCTCGGGGAGGCTGTCCATCAGTTTTCCGGCCTGCTCCCCCTTCATCGTCTTGAAAAGTTTCACCATCTTCTGGAGCTTTTCTTCCTGCTCCTTTTTGTTCGCCGCAGCTTTCGCCCTGTTGGCCTCTTCCTGCTGTTTTTTCGCGCTTTCAAGGCTCTTGAGCTGCGCGTCCAGCTTCTCGCTCAGTTTCTTGAGCTCAAGCTCCTTGGCCGCAAGCGCGGCCTCCTTCTGATCCAGCGCCTGGCGGCGGGCATCCTGAAGCTCTTTTTCAACCCGCGCCGCGTTAAGTGGCGTCAGTGGCTTCGAGAGGAGCGGAGAAAGAGCGGGAGAAGCGGCTTTCTGCGCCTGTTCCGCCGCTGTGGCGACAAACGCAGGCCTGAAGAGAGAGAGGCAAAGGAGGAGAGATACCCCGGAAATGCCGAATATAATATAAAAGATAATCCGTTTCATCATTCTGCCGTTTTTTTCTTCTGCGTTGCAATCTCGTCCATGAAGTTCTGCTCTCTTTTCCTTACAGCCGTTCTGAACTCTTCGCTTTTCCTCTCTTTGAGCAATTCGAGGGTTTTTTTATCCTTGGACGCCTCCACAAGAATATCCAGCCGCTCCTCTACAGCAACAGCAAGGCGCTCGACCTCATCCTTCCCGGTAATCAGCTCCTCGCGCTTTCTGCTGAAATAGCGGGAGTAAACCCGGATGTCGTCGATTCCTGTCAATTCCTCCTGCCGGCTTCTGAAATCCACGGTGGCCGCTGCGAGAAGCTCTTCCACCATCCGCACCCTTTCGGCTGCGAGATCGAGTTCGTGCCTGGCTGAAAAAAGCTCCTGTATCCTGACCTTCTCGATTTCAGTCCTGTATTTGAGCACCTGCTCCAGCTTGAAGTTCTTCTCCGGCACGTCGGTTCTCCGGTTTTATCATCCAAAGAGGTTCTGCAGCTCCTGAACCGCCTCCTGAATCAGGACAGGGGTGCCAATATCCTGACGTATGAATGCGTTCATCCCTTCAATGCGGGAAACGGCATAATCTATACCAGGATTGCTCCCCTCCTTGTAAGCGCCGATGTTGATGAGATCCTCCGACTGTCTGTAGATCGCCATAGACTCCTTGAATTTCCCGGCAAGCGCCTGGTGCTCGCGCGAAGTCACGTCGGTCATGACCCTGCTCGAGCTCGCCATGACATCCACAGGGGGGTAGATGTTTCTGGCCGCAAGTTCGCGCGAAAGAACTATATGGCCGTCCAGGATGCTTCGCATCGCATCGGATATCGGCTCATTGAAGTCATCACCTTCGACCAGTACGGTGTAGAGAGCGGTTATGTTCCCTTCCGGAAAGTTTCCGGTTCTTTCCAGTAGCTTCGGGAGAGCCGCAAAAACCGAGGGGGTATACCCCTTTGTCGTAGGCGGTTCGCCGATTGCAAGCCCCACTTCACGCATCGCCATGGCAAATCTGGTCGCAGAATCCATCATCAGAAGGACTTTTTTCCCCCGATTGGCGAAATATTCGGCGATGGTGGTTGCGATGTACGCGCCGCGCATCCTGACAAGGGGGGGCTGGTCAGATGTCGCGACCACGACGACCGATTTTTTCAGCCCCTGCTCCTGAAGGTCTTTTTCTATGAACTCGCGCAGTTCCCTCCCGCGCTCGCCAATAAGGGCTATCACATTGACATCGGCTTCGGTGTACCGGGCTATCATCCCCAGAAGAGTTGATTTTCCGACGCCAGATCCTGCCATTATCCCGACCCGCTGCCCCTGGCCGCAGGTGAGAAGCCCGTTGATGCTTCTTATTCCGAGATCGAGCGGTTTCCGGATGAGAGGTCGCGACATCGGATTGACAGGTGAGGCGTATATCGGGTACTCCTCTTCGGTACGGAGCGCCCCTTTGCCGTCCAGCGGATTTCCCAGACCGTCTATCACCCTCCCGAGCATCTGCTCGCCCACTCCGAACGACGCCTTGTCTCTCCTTACGGTTATCAGGCTGTCGAGCCCTACTCCCCGCAGATCCCCGAGCGGCATGAGTAGTGTCCTGCCGTTTCTGAAACCGACGACCTCGGCCAGAATCGGTTCTCCCTCCTGCGGCTTTATTTCGCAGATGGCCCCTACTGATGTGACCGGGCAATATCCCTCTATTACGAGCCCCACGATCTGCGTAACCTTGCCGTGCAGACGGACAGGACGGAGGTTATCGATGACGGAGAGATATTTTCCGAGATCAAGCGGTTTCGAGGTCATCGTGAATTCGCGGTTTCAATCAGATGGCGGTAAACCTCATCTATCTGCGAATCAAAATCCGCTTCGATCTTCCCCATATCAGTATATACATTGCAGGAGCCGCGCCGTATTTCCGGATCAGGCCTGAAATGTATCTTCCGGTTTTTCATCTCTTCCGGGAGAAAATCTGGAGAGGACGACACCATTGCGAGGTCGTCCGGATTCAGATTCACTATGATTTCGTCCTTGTCTGAAATCTCGTCGATCGCGTTCCTTATGACCTCTATGACTATCTTTTCGTCTACAGACGCCTCACGTAGTATCACCTTCCTCGCTATCATCATCACGAGTTTAAGGATATCCTCCTCCGACTCCCTGAGAGCCTTGTTACGAAGAGTCACGACTGTCTTTGCCGCCTCCCTTAACGCTTCTATTGAAGAGGCCAGATCATTCGCCACCATCCTGCGGCCATCTTCAAGGCCGCTTTCGTATGACTCCCGAAGCCTGGATTCAAGCTCTTCTTCGGCTATTGTGACTGTCGGGGGCAAAGCCTCTTCCGGCTCGGCGTCATCCTGGCAACCTTCGCCTGGAGTCAGGAGATCATCGAAAACCGACATCGGAGTAAAAGAGCGGCTCGACTCGTCACCCGCTTCCGCAAAAGAAGGGGCAAACTCCTTTTTCTTATCCTCCGCTATTTTTGGCGGCGAATGGAGGGATATCTGGCCAAATACGAAGCCCTCGGGGGCGCTCCCCTCAAATGCCGCATTTGATTTCAGGATGCTAGACGAGGACATCATCCCCACCACGCCCGGCAAGAACGATCTTCCCTTCCTCCTCCATCTTCCTGACTATCTTTATCAGCTCGGACTGCGCTTTTTCGACATCGGAGAGTCGAACCGGCCCCATCACCTCGAGGTCCTCCTTGATCATCTCGGCCGCGCGGCTTGATATGTTCCTGAAAATCTTCTCCTTCACCTCGTCAGTGGATGTTTTCATGGCGAGAGTGAGAGTGTCGTTGCTGATTTCTCGCATGACAGACTGAATGCTTCTGTCATCGAGCTGGAAGATATCCTCAAACGTGAAGAGGTGCTTTCGTATAAGCTCCGCCAGCGGCGGGTTCAGGACGTCAAGGGCGTCAAGTATCTGCTTCTCCTTGCTCCGCTCGAAATGGTTGAACATGTCTACGACCTTCTCTATGCCGCCGACCTTGTATCTGGCCGTCCCCCCCATCGACTTTATCTCTTTTTTGAGCACCTCGTCAATTTCCTGGAGTATGTCCGGGGAGACCTGCTCCACGTCTGCGATGCGAAGCACGACTTCAGCCTGCATATCCTGCGGGAGCATGCCTATTATCTCGCTGGTCTGCTTTGATTTCAATTTGGCGAGTATGACCGCAATCGTCTGCGGGTGCTCCTGGGAGAGGAAGTTGGCGATGCTTTTTGAATCCATGTTGGAGAGGATGTCCACAATATCGCCGTAGCTTGAAGCTGAAAGCTCTTCCATGAGCGCTGCGGCTTTGGCCGGACCAAGGGCCTTTTCCAGCACCTTCCGGACAAACTCGTCTCCTTGTGAAAATATTCCGGATTCCGGGTCAGCTATGTTTGTGAACTCCTCAACAACCTGCATTATGGTGCTTCGAGACACATGCCCCAGAGTAGCCATGCTTTTGCTGATTCTCTTTATCTCGTCGTCGTCCATATGCTCGTAAACCTTGCGGGTGACCTCATCCCCCAGGTAGAGAAGCATTATCGCGACCTTGTCCGTTCCATTCATTTCAATACCCTGTAAGCCTGCCTGTCATTTGTCTTCCCTCATCCAGTTCTGCAGTATCTGCGCCACTTGATAAGGATCGTTTTTTGCCCTTTCAATCAGATCCTGCTGTTCAGCCATCTGCATGGCTATCTGCGTCCGTTCTGCCGCCGTCAGTTTTTCCTGTGTTTCGGCTTCCGGGGCAAGGGTGTCGAATCTCGTCTGTGGGCGCGTTATCCTGAGAGAGCTCAGAAGCGGCCTTATGACGAGAAGGACGAGCGCAAGGAATCCAAGGGCGATCATGAGATTTTTCAGCAGCGACATAGCGAAAGGGGTAGCCCACCACTTCTCCTTTTCCACGCTCCCGGCCTCGTCCATATCCTGGAAAGGGATATTCTGCACGGAAATCTGGTCTCCCCGCTCGGAGTTGAAGCCTGCCGCGCTTTTTACAAGCGCCTCTATCTTCTGCAACTCTTCAGGCGCCCTCGGAATATATTTCGCCTTTGCGACCTGTCCCTCTTTTGTTGCGGCTGGGAGCTCATATTTGCCGTCGACGAGAATCGCTATGGAAAGTTTACTGAGCGCCCCTACCGGTTCGATGATTCTGGCTGTTGAGCGGCTGACTTCGTAATTGAGGGTTTCGTCATTCTTTGTACCACCTGTTGTCGAACCTGTGTTCAGAGGAGGGGTTCTCCCAAGGTTTGTCTGGACGCCCGGGGCGCCGGCAGTGGCGTTGGTGGACGCCCCTTTTTCCTCCGTTCTCTGCTCGCTTCTCACCGCTATGGTCTCGGGATCGAACTTTTCCTCCAACCGCTCTATCTGTTTGTAATCGAAAAGGGCGGAGACTCTGGCGACAGATTTCCCCTGCCCCACGATTCTGTCAAGAAGGGTCTGCAGGCGCTCTTCGGCGTTTCTCTCATATGTCCGCTGAGCCTCCTGCATGGCTGCAGAAGCTCTGGAAACAGGGTCGGAGCCCTTTTCCCCTTTTGATATTATCTTTCCTCGACTGTCCAGAATCGTGACATGATCCGTGTCCATCCCCTCGATCGAAGAGGCTACAAGGTGAGCTACCCCCTGCACCTCACTGTCGGTGAGCGCCCTTGGTGACTTCATCTTCAGCACGACCGATGCGGTAGCTGGGCGCTCGTTCTCCTTGAAGAGCGATTTTTCCGGAATCACCAGATGAACTCTCGCCTGCTCCACCCCCTGTATCTGTGAAATGGTGCGTGAAAGCTCTCCCTGCAGTGCGCGCTGGTAGTTGAGTTTCTGGACAAATTCCGTCATTCCGAAATTTTTCCGGTCGAAAATCTCGAAACCGATCCCTCCCCCTTGCGGAAGCCCCTCCGAAGCCATAGTAAGCCTCAGTTCGTACACCTTGTCCGAGGGGACAAGCACCCCTTTGCCGTCGTCGGTGATCCTGTAGGGAGTTTTTGCCTCTTTCAGCTTTTTGACTATTTCCGCCGCGTCTTCCGAAGTCAGATTTGTGAAGAGAGGGCGATAATCGGTGCGGTTCGCGACCATGATGAGAACTGCGAAGGCGGCGACAGTGACAAGCGCTATCGCCCCGACAATCATCCTTTTGCCGCTTGAGAGCGCCATGAATGGTTCAAGTAGTTTGTTGAATGGTTCAGGCATATTCTGAAAAGGTGGTCCTTTCAGGCAGGATTTGATTTCTGGTCAGGTACCGGCTCAGGGCATACCAGATGCCCAACCGTAACAGGCCATGATTTAAAAACCTTCGCTGGTCATACCTGCATCCTCATGACTTCCTGGTATGCTTCCAGAGCCTTGTTTCTGACCGATGACATGAACTGGAACGAGATGCTCGCCTTCTCCATTGTTATCATGACTTCATGCAGGTTCTTGTTCTCTCCGGATGCCAGTTGCTTTATGGAGTTGTCAGACTGCGTCTGGAGCTCGTTGACCTTTGAGACAAGGTCGGTGAAAAACTTGCCCGCCCCCTCAATCGGAGCCTTGGCGCCCTTGATCTCTGCCGGGGCAAGAGTCTTTTCCATGCCGATCCCGCTTCCGATCCCGTTTATTTCCATTTTTACCGGACTCCTTTACATGCGTTTTTTACTTTGTGAATGGCAGACATTTTTATGGATTCCCGATAGCACCCCGTGCAGTAGTGTTATTTCCGGTTCTTGCACGAACCTTCTGCTACCTGCCGATTTCGAGAGCTTTCAGCGCCATGCTTTTCGCCGCATTCACAGCGGTTACATTGGCTTCATACGTTCGTGTCGCATGGATCATGTCAACCATCTCCTCCATGACGTTCACGTTTGGGAGCGCGACATACCCCTGCGGATCCGCGTCAGGATGACCAGGGTCATACTGGAGTCTTGGCGGGTTCTGGTCTTCAACTACCTTCATCACCTCAACCTTGCGGAGCTCCTGTGATGTCGCATCGTTCAGGGCGTTGTCGAATCCGCCCGTCTCAAGAGGCGTGGCTGCAAATATCGCATCCTTGCGCTTGTATGGCCCCCCTTCAGTTGTCCTTGTAGTGTTGGCGTTTGCAAGGTTGCTTGATATCAGGTTCATCCTCGTCCGCTCGGCGGCCAGAGCGGAAGAGCTTATGTTCATCGAACTGAAGAAGTCCATTATTTACCCTCTCTTATAGCCGATTTCAACCCTTCGAATTTCTTCGACAGTATCTGCACTGAGGCGTTATACATTATCTGGTTTTCAGCGAGGCGTCCCATTTCGGTTTCAAGCTCGACCGCATTTCCGTCATTGCCCGGAGTTCTGGCGGGAGTTTCAATCACTTTTCCAGTAACCGCCTCAACCTTGCCGGCCAACCCCTTCAGAGGAATGTGCCTTGGATTCGTCAACGTCGGCGCGCCCTTATTTTCTCCCTTTACGGCGCTTTGCAGCTCTTCTTCGAACGAGAGGGATTTAGGGATATATTTGGGAGTTTCAGCATTGGCCAAGTTCGCCGAGAGGAGGTTCTGCTGTCTCACCCGAAGGTCAATGCTCTTGTCGAGGATTGTTATTGTGGAGCTGAATAGTCCGTCAACCGGCATTTTTTGCATCCCTGGCTATTTTGTTATTTGTCCGGAGAAATTTTTGCAAGATATGTTCCTTTAAGGCAACAACAAATAATGTTTACAAAAAAAATATAATAGGAATCTCCTGCAAAAGGTTGTCGCGCAGGAATGCTTCCGTCGGGCATTCACACTTGTGTCATTCTGCGTGGAGCGAAGCGTAGTCGCAGAATCCACAAAAGACTTTTTGTAAGGGGGCCCTGCGACTTCGCGCATGGTGACAGTCAAGGGCAAAGATCGTGGCAAAAACAGCTTCTGAATCAGGCATATCCTTGCCGGAATCCGAAGGCGCGCCAAATTTCTAACAGTTTCGTGGCCACATATCGCGGAAAAGACAAATATTTGACACGATCGACTCCATTTTCCGGGCATCCAGGGGTGCTGGTCTTGCCATTCATCTGCCATTCATCTGCCATTCTTTGCGACATCGAAAGATTCCAGAGCCTGCCCTGCAAGTCTGCGCCAATCCTGGTCATGGCTCTTTTTAATAATCATATCGAAGAAGTTGCGGGCAGCCGCTTTATCCCCTTCGAGCAGTGCAATCTCACCGGATTTGTAGAGAAGAGCGTCCTTGGTTTCAAATGCAGTGGATTTGATCCCCTCTTCCAGGGTTCTCAAAGCTCCTTTTCTGTCTCCAGCCGCTTCCTGTGAAGCTGCACATGCGTAGTAGGCATCAGGCAGGAATCTCGTAAATTTGCCGCCCGGAGATGAGAGAAAGAGCCTGAACGCCCTGGCCGCTTCCGAATGCTGCTTCATCTCGCGCAGGGAGTTTGCGAGATAGTAATAGCTTTCGGGGTTGATGGCGCGCTCGCCTCTGTTAAGAAGCCAGTAGAGGGTTTCTCTTGCCTGCGGATATTTCCGCTGGATAAAATATATCCCTCCGAGACGCTCCAGCGTGAACCTCGAACCCTTGCTGTCCGGAAATTTTTTAAGGTAGAGCCTTGAATATTTTTCAGCCGCTGCGTCGTCCCCCAGCAGGAGCGCGTTATCAATGATTTTCTCGTACATGAACGGAGCTGCTGAAACTGCCGCAGGATTGTCGAGAAGGCGGGCGAACATGGATACAAGCTCAATCGGACGGCCAGCTTCGGAATAAGCGTCAGCAACAGCCGGGATGAACTCCTCGAATTTAAAGCAGCCTGAAAGATAATCGCGCTGCTCTTCCACTAATCTCAGCAAAGCGCCCTTGTCGAGCTTCCAATCTGTCTCGCGATAGAAAAGGGATACGAGCTCCTCGCGTATGGTTTTCGCCACAGCGGCATAGCTGCCGAGGGGAAATTTGCTCTGGAACATGGCTATTGATCGAAGAGCTTCGCCGGTGTCTCCGTACAAAGACTCGAGAAGAATATGCTTGAAGAATGACTCCTCGCGGAGGTCGATATCCCCGCTTAACTGATAGAGCTGGAAATAGGAGGCGCTCAGCGGACGGTAGTTTGAAGAGGTAACTTTCAGAAAATCAAGGTCGTCAAGTCGTAGTCGCGCCATCCGGTTTGCTTTTGTCTGGGTGAAGTTTCCAGCAACGTTGCGATAGATGCCGAGCGCCTCTTTGCCGTGCCCCTGGCGGGTCAGAATATCAGCCAGACGAACGAGCAGCGCAGGAGCGAACTGCTTGTCCGCCACCTTGGATATGAGCTCGGAGAGCATGGTGCGGGCAGCAGCAAGATCACCCGCGCGCGCTACGCTGTCACCGTAGTAAAACAGCACCCCCGGATTGAATTGCAGAAAGGCAGGCCAGATTTTCTCCCCTTCTCTGAAACAGGCCAGCGCTTGCGGATATTTCTGGAGTTTGTAGTATGTTTCGCCAAGCCTGAAATAAGCTATTGATCTTGCGGGTGTCTGCTTGCCTGCAAAAAGAGCGAAAATCTCTTCGGCTTCGGAAAGCCGCCCCTTGTAAAGAGCGGCCTCTCCGGCGCTGAAAGTTTCCATATCCCTGTTGTCAAGTATATTCATCAGAATCTGCCGGTCAGTCGGCGCAAAGGGTATCTCGGCTTTCAGCGGAGGATCGAAATCCCATACGAGCTTCTCGATCCCTCCCCTTATCTTATCCCTGCCCGGAAGAGGCCGGAGAGGTTCCGGCTGCTGAAATTGCCTGCCGATATCCAGAGTGATTGCGGAGACGTCGCTTCGGCTCAGGTCCCTCCAGCCGACTCCGTCGGCTACCCTGAATGTTGCCAGGAGGTCATCCCCGCGCCTTGATATCAGAACTCCCCCCATGTTCCGGTCAGAATAGCTCCGGAGTTTCCTCAAAAATGGGCCATCACAGCCCTTTATGAGAAGACGCAGGCGATTTTCAGGCAGCTCTTCCAGCGAGTACGAGACAGGATTCTCGAATTTAAGAGAGAGCCGCGTAAAATCGGATTTTGGCCTTATCTCAACCCTGAAAAGATTGTTCTGAATCGATGCGGAAGCTGTCCCGTGAGAAAAAACCAGAAAAAACAGAAGGAGCGGCAGTGAAAAAAAGAGTGATGCCGAGGCGTTCGCAAAAGCCGCGAAAGATGTCGTCGTCCTGGGTCGGTTACATAAAACTCTTTTGCACCGGTCAGGGAAAACCGGGCTGCTGACGGAATTATTGCTGTATGGCGGCTTTTTTGAACGGGGCGCGTCTGTTCCATGTAAATCACGAGAGGGGATCATTTTTGCCTCACTGTCCGGTTCAGGTTGAATCACACATTTCAAGCCAGAGTCGGAGATAATCCGGTCAAAGCGGGAGTCTGCAGAACTTTCTTATTCTGGAGGTAAGCTCCGCTTGGTCGCACGGTTTAACCACTATGTCCCTTGCACCGAATTTAAGCGCTTTCAGCACGGCGATTCTTGTCCACCGCTCCGCGCTCATTATGATGGGAGGAGGGGAGTCCTGGCGAAGAGCGTTTATCTTTATGCAGACGGCAAGCTCGCGTTCGTCGGCATTCCTGGACGAAAGTATCGCAAGTCGTATGTCGCGTCCGTCGAAAAGCTCCTTGATATCGGCTCCAAGGTCGCCGGACACAATTTCGAAACCGGTGAAGCCGGCTATCCGGATAAGCTCTTTCAACTCGTTTTCATCGTCAGAAAGCACAAGAAGGCTTTCTACAAGCTTTTCGGCGGTTTTTACGGAGGGTTCACGAAGATCGCCGCTCTCTTCATCAGGCATCTCTTCTGATACGGCCTCTTCGCCGCCTGCATCTTCAGCGCCTGAATCTTCCTCCGGAGAAGGTTCATCCCCTTTTTCAGGCTGCGGCTCGAAAATATCCCCAAGTGCGGCAGGTATCAGTATGTCCAGATGGCTAAGCTCATGCCCCCCCATTTCGAGCTTGGAACGGAACATGAGATAATCCCCGTCCGGGAGCGGTTCCTCCTCATTGATCTGGTCAACATCCGGGATGAATTTTTTTGGGGCAAGTACCTTGAGATGAACCTTGTTCGGGAGCTTCCCCTGAAAAACGGTGTTGAAAGAGCCGTTTATCATGTTCCCTATTTCGGAGAAAGCATCTAGGTCGTCATTTTCAAGAATTGAAAGACGCTGTTTTTCCTTTACTCTCTGAGCAGGAATGCCAAGAAGTGTACTGCTGAGGACTATGGCGTCTCTAAGGGCGAAAATGAGGTAGAACTGGCCTGGGTACGCTTCGCGGGAATCTACGGCGATGACGAAGCAGGAGTCGTCCATGCCGCCGAAAAAGGCGGTTTTGGTCGTTTTCAGAGAATCAATCAGATTGATTGACAGTTCCTGGCCAAGGAGCATCCCGCTCTCTTCTCCGGCCTGCTGGAGGGCGGAAGAAAGCATTTCCTGTAATTTTGGATAATTGTCCATCAGGCTTCCGGTTCAGGTTTCCAGTGAAATAAAAGCAATTTCAGCCACCTTCCGGGCGTTGCTCACCCTTTCAGGATTTCGATTCAATCTTCTTTCTTCAGTGTAAGCCCTACGAGAAATTTTTCAGATTCGATTGTAAAAGGGATTACGACGCAATCTATGTCAGATAGCGAGTTCACCGTGTAGTCCTCGCCAGAGATGACGGTAGGTATGGAGAGCTTCACATCCAGCCCCCCCTTGGAAAGCACCTGCTTGACGTTCCCTCCGAGCATGTTCGCTATCTCGCCTATTGCGTCGTTCAGGTCGTCATTCACCTCATCGCACTCAAGGCCTAACATGCTGGAGGTTATCTTCAGCGCAAGCGAGACGGGGCAGTGAATGGAGATAACGCCGGAATATATCCCCCCGAAGCCGACCATGCCGGTTATGCTGCATTTGAATCGGTTGATCGGCTCCTTTAGAGGGAGGTCGTCTACAGGCTCCATCATGACCATGGTTGAAAAAACTTCATGCGTGGAGCCTATTATGTACTTTGCGAGTTGATCCTCGGTAAGGTTCGCCCTGGCAGCTATTTCCTGGTTAAGGCTCATATCAGCCCCCCGAGCTTCTCCTGGAGCTGGTCAGGGGTAAAAGGCTTCTTTATGCTATCGCTTGCTCCGTTTGCCAGCGCCTCCTTGATGATCTCTTCTCCCCCCTCTGTAGTGATCATCACTATCGGGGTTTTGTTGCCGTTTCCGCGAACGCTTTTGATGAATTCCAGCCCGTCCATGTTCGGCATGTTTATGTCGGAAAGGATCAGATCAACGCTTTTCCCGGAAGCAAGAAGCGAAAGCCCCTCGATACCGTCTCCCGCCTCGAATATTTCATCAACCGAAAGGCCTGCCTGCCTGAGCGAGCGGGATATTATCTTTCTCATTGTGGAGGAGTCATCGACTATCAGGATATTCGCCATTACTTTTGTCTCCTTGTTTATTGAAATTTTACCGGCAGAGGCCGATTGTTGTCTTTACACAGCTGACGAAGGGAATAAATAATCCGAATCTATATCACAAGCAAGAGCAAAATAAACAGTTAATTCGAGTCATGCAAAAAGGGGTTGTTACGGAAAAGTAATATAAAAACAACTTGAAACCTGGATTCCCGATAACTGCCTTCGGTAATGACAAGCTCCGTTGAGTGACCACAACCGTCATTCTGCGAGTAGCAGAATCCACAAGACTTTTTTATGTAGACCCTGCGACTTCGCGCAGGGTGACGGAGAGGAATCACAGCATCGAAACCGCATTTTCATACGATCTGAAGCGCCTTCATTATCGGCAGGTTCTTTGCGGCGAATTCCCCTGCCTGACGGTTCAGTTCCGCCAGGTTGTCCTCCGCCGTCTCAAGCGGTTTCCCGTCCTTCAGCAGTTTCTGCCCCTGTGCGGATATCGTCTGCCATGCAGATTCTCCCCACTCGTCCGGCTGCTTCCTCCCCTCCGCGATTGCAAGGAGAAAAAGCTGCTGAAAACGGTTGACCTGAACCCCCCCTCCGGTGACAGGCGAGGCCAGATAATTTATATCATTGCTGCCGCGTGCTTTTTTGCAGAGATAAATGTTCAGTTTTTCACTCTTTTTTCTTGCCCTAGCGATCGCCTCATCATCCTGCGCTGCAGCGAGATGCCCGGCGCCTGTCAGAAGGAGCGCCGCCTGAATGACCTGCGAGAAATTTATCCCGCTCTCCCTGACCCCCTCTTCGATCTCTCCTAGGGTTCTGATCCTCTGATCACCTATCAGATCCAGGATCGGAGCATATACCGCTTCGTTCATGCTCGCTTCCCCCAGGGAGCCGGTGACTTTCAGCGAAACATCTGCGCGGGGAGTTGTGAGAACCACTCTCAGGGAGCGGACAGCTGCCGATTGCTCAGAAGTATCCGGCTTCCACCCCCCCTTGACCCAGTAATCCTTCCGGAACTGCTGGTTCACAATAAAATCGCGCACCGTTTCCCTGAAGAGCGGATCATGGGTCTCTCTCAGGAATCTCTGTTGCTCCTCGGTCAGGTTGAGCGCGTCGATATGGTCAAGATAGTTTGCAGAGCAGAGATACTGTAATTTTGCGTCTTCCAGCCATCCGGCCATCGTAGCGAAGTGCATCGGATGCCAGTCTCGGTTGAAATACTCATGAGCGAGATAGTGCCGGTTATGCTCCTTCATCTTCTTGAGCCGCTCTGCCACCTGAGGGTTTGCCCGGCTGTATAGCGGATTCAGTGCCATAAGCTTCTCGGCGAACTCGAGCGCGCCGTTTATCCGGTTCACTATCCCTCCGCCTGCCGAACCCATCGTCGCGGCGTGCTCCGTCATCAGATGGCGCAACGGAGCGAAAGCGCCCCATCCGGGCATGGTGTTGTAGCTTATGTAGAGTATCCCTCCTACTTTCAGCTTTCTCTTGACAAAGTCGACGATAACGGCGCGGTTTTCGTCTGAAATCCAGCTCCATATGCCGTGCAGCGCGATATAATCGAAATCCGGGATATCATCTCTACGGGCAAAATCGGCGAAAGCGTCGTCAAACAGTCTTGCACCAGAGCCGGAAAGCTCTGCCAGCTTTCTCGCAAAGGCAGCATGGGAAGGGTTGAAGTCGGTTCCCGACCAGTCAACGTCGCTGGCTGCCGCATGAATGTTCAAGCTTAACCCCTGACCGAAGCCGAGTTCGCAGGCTGTCGTGATTTCAGAGGGGGCAATCCCCGCATGCAGAGAGAGAAGCGCAGTGCGGAGCGGGTTCAGCTCCTGGTAATATCCGTAAGTATATCCAACGTCGGCGACATAGCCTGAGCTCCATTCCGGCATTAAAGTTTCCTCCTTTTATATTTTGCAAAGAAAACAGACCATTTTTTTCGAATTCAAGGCGCAATGCGGGAGAATGCACCCCCCTCGCACCCGATTCCGGCAAGATGCCCCCCCGCCCATAAAAGTGAATCGAGCTGCTCTGGAGTGGAAGCCTCGCAGTATAACCTTAGGAGCGGCTCGGTGCCGGATGGGCGGAGAAGAAGCCAGTCGCCGTTGTCGAAGATGAATTTGAAGCCGTCGGTGAAATTGGTGGCGACTACATCCCTGTCGTTTATCCTTGATGGAGGATCTGAGGAGAGGATGGCGATCACCCTCTCTTTTTCAGACTGCTCTATCGGGCGGTCTATCCTTCTGTAATGAAAGCGGCCGATTTCATCCATGGTCTCGTCCAGAAGCTCCCTAGCCCCTTTCCCGTGATGCGCCATAGCCTCGAGCAGCAGCAGCCCCATCAGTATCCCGTCCCTTTCAGGTATATGCCCCTTCACCCCTATTCCCCCGGACTCCTCCCCACCGATCAGGATATCCTCCTTCAGCATGACCTCGGAGATATGCTTGAACCCTATCGGGGTTTCGAAAAGAGGAAGGCCGTGCTTGCCTGCCAGGATATCCACCATTCTTGTTGTCGAGACTGTCTTGGCCACCCCTCCGGTCAACCCCCTGTATTCGATCAGATGGCGGAGGATCAGTGTAAAAATGGCATGGGGAGAAAAAAAATCGCCGTTTTCATCAACGGCAGCGATCCTGTCGGCGTCCCCGTCAAGCGCGAGGCCGACACGATATCTTCCGCCGGCTGCAAGCGCCGACAGTTCGGGCAGGCTATCCGCCACAGGTTCGGGAGGGCGCCCGCCGAAAGAGGAATCCGCGCTGTTATGAATCTCGTGCGATCCAGGGAGAAGAGCCGGTATGAAGCCGGAACCGGAGCCGAACATCGGGTCGACCGCCACTCTTATCCCCGAGTTTGCTATAAGCTCCAGGTCGGCATAGCGGGAGAGCTGCCGGCAGTAAGGGGTTCTTGCGTCGAACATCCTGATTTTACCCTTTGAGAGAGATTCCCCGAATGGGACGGAGATTACGCTCCTGCCATGAGATATGTTGTAAGCGGCTATCTCTTCGATAAGCTTTGTTGTGTGAGGGGTTGCTGATCCACCGAAAGATTCCTTGATCTTGAAGCCGTTATACTCCGGCGGGTTGTGGCTTGCTGTTATCATGATGCCAGCCCCCGCCCCCTTTTCGCGGACATTCCACGAAACCGCGGGGGTAGGGATGAAAGAGTCGCTGAGAAGCGCCTCTATCCCGTTCCCTGCCGCTATTTCCGCCACGCGCTTCGCAAATTCCGGTGAAAGGAAGCGTCTGTCATAACCGATTACAACCCCTTTCTCCCCGGCGCCGTCGCGGTTCAGGAAATCCATCGTCGCCTGCGCCGCGATTGACAGGTTGTCGAAAGTGAAATCATCGGCTATTCTTCCGCGCCAACCGTCCGTTCCGAACTTTATCCGCATCTCTTTATCCGTTCTTTTCATATACTGTCTCTCTTTTCCTGCTCCATCATGTATATCCATACGAGTATCTCCGCTACTGCGCGGTAGAGCTCGGGAGGGATATGCCGGTCGGTTTCCACCTGCATCAGAAGCGTCACGAGCTCCGGGGATTCATGGACATAAACCCCCGCCTCGCGGGCGCAGGCGATAATCGCCTCGGCCACGACCCCTCTCCCTGCAGCCACTACAACCGGCGCATAGTATCCCTGCTTGTACGAAAGTGCAGCAGCCTGCCGCTCCCTGTCACCACTTTTCCGCATGCCGCACACCGATGGCCGATGCCGGGAGTCCGGCTGCCTCAAGCTGTCCGGCAAGCCTCTCCTTTCCATTCTCCAGTCTCTCGGCCGTTGACGGGTCTGCCGCCTCGATGGCGACAGTCAGGCTCTTCCGATCGAGCGAAATCTTCACTCCGATCTTCCCGAGAAGCGGGAGCTCGAGCTCCATGCCGCTCTCCCACTTCCGGTCACTTTTGCGCTTCTCTCTCTTCCCGGCATCCCTTTCAGCTATCCGCCATTCGATATTCTGCCCCGGAAAGAGCTCTCCACGATACATTATCTCCCCGGAGCGGAGCGTTTCGAGCTGTTCCCGCACAAGACGCACCCCCTCGCGCTTCACCGGCAGGCTCTCATCTTTTCCCGCCGAAATGGCAAGTCTCACCGCATGTTCTGCCGCTTCTCTTGTCCCTTCTTGCACAAGGGAACGGAGCACGCCGGTCAATGTCTCCATATCTTCCCGCCCGGAAGATGATGTATGGCCGAGTAGTTTCGCCTGCGGCTCCTTCATGATCTCTTCAAGCTCGTATTCGCCGCCGAACCATCTGGCAAGGTGCGATTCGTAGAATATGCCGCTCCCCGAAATCCCCCTCTGCAGGCGGCCGCTCACCTCGGCAGCGTCGCGCGGGGGAGAGTCCAGCACTCTTCCTGTCAGCCCGGAAGCCACGCTTTCCGTGCTCTTTTCCGAAACAAGCTCGGCAAGAGCGCTCGCCCATTTCCCTGTTTCGCTTACTCTGGCTTCGCCGGCACCGCTTGAGCGGGTCATGAGGAAAGTCGGCTTAGGGTCGTCGGAAATGAAGAAGAAGTTGAATTTATCCCCCTTTTTGACACCTTTAGGCATTATGAACTCAAAAACGGCGATCCCCATCTGGACGAGAAAACGTCCGTTGCCGAGAGACGCGGTCACTTCCCCCCTCATATGCTCGCCTGGCGAGAAGCCGAAGCCCCCCTCAATCTGGTCAAGCGCTTCGAGCAGGGCAAGTCGGTTCCCTCTGAAGAGCGCATCCAGAAGCTTCAGCATAGCACTGCTGAACGCCGGCTCCACAGCGTTTGCAAGCCGGGTATGCCCGGCGGCCGCCGCGGAGAGAAACGGGAGGGAGAGCTCTGGTGAAGGCGAATCCACCCTCCCCGGCATAGCGCTCTCATAAGTCATCGGATCGTCCAGTATGGCTGCAAAGGCTGGCGAGTTCTTCGGCAGAGCTGTGATTATCCTCTCGAGCCGGTTCAGCATATCCAGCTGTTCAGGTGAAAGGCTCCTCCCGCTCTGCCCGAACTGGCTCATCCACTTGGCTGTATCGCTAAGCCCCGGGCTCTCCACCGTTTTCTGTTCATTTGGGATGCCGAATAGAGGTTTAGGGTATGCCCCTATGAACGTGAGCCGTAGGAGGTCGCCAGTCTGCGTGCTTCGCGGAAGCGGAAGTTCAAGATGGCTGCCGGCGATACGGACGAAAGCCTTGCCGTCCGGCATTCCTCCGGTAACGACTCCGTCCACCTCATCCCCCGGGGCAAGAGGGAGAGGAGTGACAGGATTGTTAGCAGCTTCTACGATGGTGAATCTCGCGTTGTCGGCGACGCGCCCGAGAATTCGCGCAGCGCCGGTTTCAAACGAGTCAAGTTTCATCCGTTCCGGGATCTGCCGGCTTGCATCGGAAGAAGGGAGAGTAGAGGCGGTTAGGGCAGCGTTCTCAACCGGAATCCGTGGAGCTGGTTGCAAAGCCGGGCTTTCTCCCTTTCGCCCGTATGTCAGGGCTTCATCCATCAGCGTGGAAAGAATCGCATTGCTGTTGCCGGGGGTTGAGCGGAGAATCCCGTTTATGCTCTGAAGCGAGGCGCGGATCGAGGGGTCGGAGATGTTCTCATTTTCCGCGAGGATGGCAAGAAGCCGGGAAGCGTCTGAAAAAGTGACGGCAGGCCGACTCTCTCCATCCTGACGGGGGATGACGAAAGCAGGGCGCGGCTCTTCCGATACAAAAGTCATATCGAGATTCTGGCCTGGCCTCACCTCGATCGGTATGTTCAGGTTAAGCTTCATGTTTCCGAGTTGAACCTGCACCCTCGAATCCGGGAGGGTGTAAAGGACCTCGGCTACGACCCTGTCACCGGGTACAAGACCGGTTATGCCGCCGCTCTCCCTGTCGGATGTGACGAAGGCCAGGGTTGATGAGCGGTTGACAAGCTCGTAGAGCTGTTTCTGTATGTCGGGCTGTATCGGCATAGCGGCTGTTTTCTGCCTTTTGTCCTGTTCGTACGGATTTGTGTCAATTCGCAACTGATTCTGAAAAGCTGGATTACCGATTGCACACTTCGGGAATGACAATCTTTTAAATTCGGGGATGACAGGCAAAACGATGTCATGCCCGAATTGTTTTATCGGGCATCCATTGCAGTTGAGACCATCATGCCCAAGTTGATCTGCCGGGCACCCGGGGTTTTAAGAAAACTGTCACCCCTGACCCAGGTTCTTTCTTATCCTCTCAACCGCCTCGAGCACATTTTCACGATGCCCGAATGCGGAAAGCCTGAAGAATCCTTCGCCGCTGGGCCCGAAGCCGCTCCCCGGGGTGCCGACCACATGCGCCTCGCCAAGGAGCTTGTCGAAAAATTCCCATGATGTCAGTTTGCCAGGGGTTTTCAGCCAGATGTATGGCGCGTTGGCTCCGCCATAAACCGTAAGCCCCGCCCCCTTCAACCCTTCGCATATGATTTTCGCGTTCTCCATGTAGTAGTCAATGATCTCTTTCGTCTCCTTCCACCCCTGATCCGAGTAGACCGCCGCCGCGGCTCTCTGCACCGGGTAGGAAGCGCCGTTGAATTTGGTAGTGGTGCGCCGTAGCCAGAGTTTGTTGAAGCTGTAGCGCTCTCCCGTGGAAGTCGTTCCTGACAGCTCTTCAGGGACAACGACAAGACCGCAGCGCACTCCGGTGAAGCCGGCGGTCTTGGAGAAGGAGCGGAACTCTATGGCACATTTCTTGGCACCTTCGATTTCATAGATCGAGTGAGGTATGTCAGGATCGGTTATGAAAGCCTCGTAAGCTGCGTCGAAAAAAATCACTGCGTCGTTTGCAAGGGCATAATCCACCCATTTTTTCAGATCCTCCTTTCCGGCCACGGCGCCGGTAGGGTTGTTCGGGAAGCAGAGATAGATTATGTCCGCCTTCCGGGCGGGAAGATGCGGGATGAAATTATTGGCCTCGTTGCACGGCATGTAGACGATGTTGCTGTAATACCCCTTCTCGTCCGCTTCGCCTGTGCGTCCGATCATGACGTTGGTGTCGTTGTATACCGGATAGACCGGGTCGCCTATGGCCACGACGTTATCCATGCCGAAAATGTCGAGGATATTGGCGCAGTCGCATTTGGAGCCGTCGGACACGAAGATCTCGGAGGTCTTGAGCTCGACGCCCAGGGGTCTGTACGATTTTTCAATGATGGTCTCCACCAGCCAGTCATAACCCTGCTCCGGGCCGTAGCCGGCAAAGCGGTCTGTCGTCCCGAGGTCGTCCACTGCGTCATGGAACGCTTTTAGAACGGTCGGAGCAAGCGGGCGGGTCACATCGCCTATTCCCAGGCGGATTATCCTGGCGTTCGGATTAGCCTCGGAAAAGACGCGTACCCGGCGCCCTATTTCAGGAAAGAGGTAGCCCGCCTTCAGTTTCAGGTAGTTGTCGTTGATTTTTGCCATTTCTCTCTTTTTCTCCTTTTATGGTTGCATCAAAAAATTGCTGTTACGGATATCTGTCTCCAGGCTTGCTGCACTCTCTTCTGTTGTCTGTCATGCCCGAGTGACTCTATCGGGTATCCACAATACTGTCATTCTGCGCGGAGCAAGGCGGAGTCGCAGAATCCACAGGAGTGACGGCTGGGAGTGACAACAGGCATTTTCAAGGCTTCCCGGAAGTTCATATTACCTTATTTTTCGCCTTGTTGAGATACATCTCCTCATCCGCTCTCCTGAAAGCATGGTAGATATCCGCCGGATCGTCGCAACTGTCGCTGCCCAGAGATATCGACAGGGTACATTCGCCAGGGTCGTGCCTCATCAAGGCTATGGTCGCTTTTACCCGCTCGATGATTTTTACGACATCATCCCTCCCCATTCCTGGGATGATGACGGCAAATTCGTCTCCGCCTATCCTCGCCACGATATCCTCAACCCTGAAGGAGTCGGAGAGCATCCGTGCGGCGGCTCTTATCAGCGCGTCTCCCGCCGCGTGCCCTTTCGTGTCATTGCATATCTTTAGGTTGTCTATGTCTGCCACCACCACCGATATCGGCGCCTGCCTCCCCCTGGCCAGGCGTTTCAGCTCGCTGTCAAAATAAGCGCGGTTGTAAAGCCCGGTCAGAGAGTCATGAGTGCTGGCGCGTATCAGCTCTTCTTTCTGTTTCTCTTCGGCAATGATCATTTCATTGAATCTGCGGGCGATTATCCCCACTTCGTTCTCTTTGTCGTAGTTGAAAAGTTTTTCGCCCCCTCTCTTGCCGACCAGGTTTCTTACATGTTCTGAAAAGCGGACAAGAGCAGCAGTGAAGCGCTTCATAGTGAGTTGAACAGTTGCAAAAGTCAGAAGAGCGCCGACAATGAATATCGCCAGAAAATACTGACGTATCTTCTTCAGAGGGGCGAACGCCTCATCTTCAGGGTAGTTGGCCGCCATGACCCAGCCTGTCCCGCTGATCGCCTTCAATGTCGTGATGTAACGGATACCGGCGGGGTTCTGATACTCCATCACCCCCTCGAACCCTTCCGAGATTTTTCCGGCAATCGGATTTTTGCTATCGAGATACCCCAGAATGCGCGATCTGTCAGGATGGACAATTATCATCCCCTCGCGGTTCACGATGAAAAGATAACCCTTCCCTCCGAAAGTGGTTCTTGAAAGGATGCCCAGAAAATTGTCATGCAGCAGATTCATGCTTCCCCCCAGAATCCCGATCATCCTGCCGTTTCTGTCGAACAGAGGGGAGGTGAACATTACTGCCGGTGCGCCTGAGGTGTGGGTTGAACGATATGGCTCAGATATAAGCGGCTTTCCTGTCGCAACGCTTTTTTTGAAAAATTCCCTGAAAGCTAGGTTTCGTCCCCTCCTCCCCGGAAGAAAGGGGGATTCGGCCAGGAGTTTCCCCTCCATGCTGAAGAAAAAGAGACCGTTGTCGAAGAGCGCATGGGTTCCTGCTCGTGCGTCAAGAAAGCGCTGCGCCATCTCCGGATCGTTCATGGCTGGCGGAGGGACGCTTTTGGAAACTTCTTTTATGACTTCAAGGGAAGAGGCGAGTTTCTGGCCGGTATGCCGTGCAGCCATCTCAAGAATGGCAAGCTGCTGGCCGGAAATGATTCTGCTGATCTCATTTCTGAAGTAGAAATATGTCAGGAGCGCAAGGACGGTCTGGAATGCAAGCAGAAACGCACAGACCGTGAGAGTAAGCTTGAAGGCGATACTCCGTCTCGATGAGAAAAAGCGCGGTTTCATAGAGTTCACCCGTCTTGCAGATAAAGCGGCCTTTAACCGGTTCCTGATTACACTATCCAAGCCCCAGAACATCCTGCATGTCGTATATGCCAGGCGGCTGAGAAACCGCCCATTTCGCCGCCCTTACGGCGCCGCGCGAGAACATGTCGCGTGTCATAGCCCTGTGAGTGATCTCTATCCGCTCCCCCTGGCCTATGAAATATACCGTATGCTCGCCTATGATGTCGCCGCCGCGCACCGTCTGCATCCCGATCTCTTCCCTCGTCCGTTCGCCGCATATACCTTCGCGGTGATAGTTCGCCACTTTGCCGAAATCGCGGCCAAGAGCCTCTGCGACCACCTCTCCCATCCTGACAGCCGTACCGGATGGAGCGTCCTTTTTCCTGTTGTGATGCAGCTCGACAATCTCCACATCGAAATCGTCGCCGAGCGCCCTCGCCACATCGCCCAGAACCTTGAAGCAGAGGTTCACCCCAACCGACATGTTCGGGGCTATCACGGCAGGGATACCTTTCGCAAGCTCCGCCGCCAGCCTTCTCTCTTCCGGGGTGAAGCCTGTGGAGCCTATAACGGCAGGTTTCCCCTTCAAACCGCACATTTCAAGATTTTTCAGCGATACCTTCGGAGTTGTGAAATCTACCAGCACGTCGCAGCTCTCTAGAACCTCGCCCAGGTTGTCGGATAACGAAACATCGGAGCGGCTGCAGCCGGCAATAAGCGCTGCGTCCTCCCCCAGAGACGGATGGCCGGTGCGCTCGAGGGCGCCGGAAAAGAGAGCATCCGGCGATTCAAGGATGGCTGCGATGATACGCTGCCCCATTCTGCCGGCTGCGCCGGAAACCGCTATTTTCGTCATCTCGATTCTCCCTCTCCGGGGGGTGTCAGAAGGTTGTACTCGGTCATTATCGCGGCAAGCTTGCCCCTGTTCGCATCGCTCATCTGGCAGAGCGGGAGCCGGAGCTCTCCGGAGCATCTCCCCATCATGGCAAGCGCGGTCTTCGCCGGTATCGGATTGCTCTCGATGAACATCGCGTTGCTTATCCTTAGGGTCTCGATATGAAGCCTCCTGGCCTTCTCCATGTCGCCCGCGAAAAAGGCGTCGGTAAGGTCTGCCACAGCCTTTGGCATTATGTTCGCCAGCACCGATATGACCCCTTTTGCGCCGCAAGCCATCATCGGAAAGGTTATGAAGTCGTCCCCGGAGAGGAGGTCGATCTTCTCTCCGCAGAGCGCGAGAATTTCTGACGCCTGCTGAAGTGAGCCGGTCGCTTCCTTGATTGCGACTATGTTTTTTTTGTCTGCAAGCCTGGCCACGGTTTCGGGGAGAAGGTTCACCCCGGTGCGCCCCGGAACGTTGTAGAGGATGAGCGGAATATCGACAGCATCCGCCACCGCGCTGTAGTGAAGGAAAAGCCCCTCCTGCGTCGGCTTGTTGTAATACGGCGTCACGAGAAGACAGCCGTCTGCGCCTATCTCTTTCGCCCTCCCTGTCATCTCGATTGCTTCTCGGGTCGAGTTGGAGCCTGTGCCGGCGATAACCGGAACCCTTTTTCTCACCTGCTCCACAACTATCTCGATTACGCGGTCATGCTCCTCGTAACCAAGCGTCGATGATTCGCCGGTAGTCCCGCAAGGAACAATGGCGTCTGTCCCGTTTTCGATCTGGAACTCCACAAGCTCGCGCAGGTTCTCTTCATCCACCAGGCCGTTGGAGAACGGAGTTACTATCGCTACTATGCTCCCCTTGAACATTTTCTCCCCCCTATTTGCGATGCATTATATGAAAGATGCAATCCTCTCCCCTTTTACCAGATCTTCAAGAGTCTCCCTTTCGCGGATCAGCTCCGCCTCTCCCCCCTTGACCATGACCTCGGCCACCCGCGGGCGGCTGTTGTAGCTGCTGCTCATCGCGAAGCCGTAGGCGCCTGCTGACATGAACGCCATAAGATCCCCCCGCCTGAACATCGGCACTTCGCGCTCTTTCACCAGAAAATCACCCGATTCGCAGATAGGGCCCACAATGTCGGCGGTTATCATTCCGTCCTGATCCTTCACCACCGGCTGCACGCCGTGGAAAGAGCCGTAGAGGGCGGGGCGGGCAAGATCGTTCATCCCTGCGTCGATTATAATGAAGTTCTTCTCGTCGCGCGATTTTGTGTAGAGGCATGTGGCGGCGAGTATCCCTGCGTTTCCGACCATATTTCTCCCCGGCTCGAAGATCAGATGAACCCCTAGATTCTTAGTTGCCGCTACAATCTCCTTGCCGTAATCCGCAGGAAGGGGGGGCTCTTCATTGTCGTACTGTATGCCGAGTCCGCCCCCGCAGTCGAAATAGCGAAGCTCTATTCCCATTTCGCGCACCTTCGCGATCACCGTTTTCAGTTTTCCGATCGAATCGGTGAAAGGGGCGACTTTTGTCAGCTGCGACCCTATATGCATGTCTATCCCGATCACGTTTACCCCCGGGAGGGTTGCGGCTCTTCTGTACTCCTCTAGAGCACGGTCTATTGTGATGCCGAACTTGGCGCTTTTGAGGCCGGTCGTTATGTACGGATGCGTTCCGGGATCCACGTCCGGGTTGACACGGATGGCTATGCCGGCCTTTCTGCCAAAACGCGAAGCGATGTCGCTTATTCTCGTCAACTCCTCTTCCGATTCCACGTTGAACATAAGGATGTTGCTCGAAAGGGCGTACTCTATCTCGTCATCCCTTTTGCCTACTCCGGAGTAGACTATCTTTGCGGGATCTGCGCCGGCCATGAGCGCCCTGTAAAGCTCTCCGCCGGAAACTATGTCAACCCCTCCGCCAAGCTTTATGAATGTTTTGAGAACCGACTGATTGGAGTTCGCCTTGACAGAATAGCATATTGTGTGCGGGAGAGCAGCGAACGCGTCGTCGAAAGCCATGAAGTGGCGCTCAAGCGTAGCGTGTGAGTAGATGTAGAGCGGAGAGCCATATTTCGCGACGATATCCCTTACCGGGACATCCTCTGCGAAAAGCTCGTCCCCTCTGTACTGGAAGTGATGCATTCATTCCTCCTCATGTATTTTTTCATTTCCGAACAGAAAAATCGCGATTCGCTCGTTAAGAAAGGCTGTCATTACTGACTTTAAAAAAACTGTCATTCCAGAAGAGTGTAATCGTGAATCCATAAAAAAAGATTGTCATTCCCGAAGGCCGTCATCGGGAATCCAGCTTAAAACGAGCATTTTCTTCTATATCATGGAGGGTTTTGAAAAGTCAAAATCTATGAATAAGCGTGTGAAACGGCGAATGGGAATCATTTCGAAAGGGGAGGGGAGGATCATCCGAATGTGTTTATCCTGTGGATGAAAGCAAGGAGCAGCCCGTAGTGATGGTGATCGAACCTGAACGTAAGGCGGGGAAGAAGAGCCAGGTCTGGCTCGTCGCTCTCTTCCGGGAACATGCCGCACTGGCGGATATGATCCCCCTCGTGGAGAAGCTCAGGGAACTCCTCCCCGAGAGTGGCTGCCTGTTCCTGAGTGATCTCCCTGTTAAGCCGGATGACCAGCTGGTGGTCTATGAAGCGGACGGAGTGATAAATCTTGTAGAAGTCGTCTATCACCTGGGCCGCTTCGTTCTCGTCGGAGGTGAGGGTGAATATCGACAGATCCTCTCCGGATATGAAGCCGCGCACCAGGAGGCTCTCCTTTATGAAGCCGTAGAACTGCTCCCAGTAGCCGTCTCCGTCGTCAATCAGAATGAGCGGCTTTGGAGATGTCTTTCCGGTCTGCACCAGGGTGAATACCTCCATCGCCTCGTCCAGAGTGCCAAACCCGCCGGGGAACACGACAACGGCGTCAGCCTCCTTTACAAAGGCAACCTTGCGGTTGAAGAAGTATTTGTAGGTTATCAGCCGTGGATTGCGGTACATGACCGGGTTCGGCTTCTGTTCGAACGGCAGCCGTATGTTCACCGCAAAAGAGTTCTCGCTTCCGGCCCCTTCGTTTCCGGCCTGCATGATCCCTGGGCCTCCGCCGGTTATTATCATATACCCCTTCTCCGCCAGCATCCTGCTGAAGCGGACGCATTTCCGGTATATCTCCTCTTCCGGCCTTGTCCTGGCGGAGCCGAAGATGGTCACCTTCTTCCTCCCCCGGTACGGGCCAAAAACCCTGGTAGTGTAGCGCATCTCCCGAAGGGTGCGGTTTATGAGCTTGAGATCTGCCAGATAGTCTGACTCCTGCCCTATCTTCAGGACAGAGAGGAGCATCTCGCGGATTATCTCCGGATGGTGTATCTCGCCGGAAATCTCGATCAGTTTCCGGATTTCAGAATCTATACCACTGTCCGGGTGTGAAAAGCTTATCTCCGTTGTCACCGGGCCGCACCTCTCGAAGCTTTCTCTTCCAGTCCGGACACTCCGGATCTGCGGGCAAGTTCGGCGTATACCTCGTCAGGCCTTATCTCGCGGAAACCGAGGAGAACTAAAACATGGAAAAAGAGATCCGCAACTTCGGCTATCAACTCCTCTCGACTCCCCCCTTTCCCTGCTATCACCACTTCTGTAGCCTCTTCGCCTATCTTCTTCAGTATTCTGTCGATCCCCTTTTGGGCGAGCGATGAGGTGTATGAGCTCTCCGGAGGAGAGGAAAACCGCTCCAGTATGGTTTCGTACAGATCGTCAAGTGTCCCGCTATTTTTCATGATTCCTCTCTTTTTCTGCAATCCGGGCCTGTGGGGAATGAGAGTTCGGATCGCCTCAGAGCCTGACCGGTACACCGCGCTTCTTGAGATACTCTTTGGCCTCTCTTATCGTCGATTCCCTGAAGTGGAATATCGATGCCGCAAGGCATGCGCTCGCCCCTCCGTCCGTGAAGCCTTCGTAGAGGTGCTCAAGGTTTCCGACCCCTCCGGAGGCTATGACCGGGATCGACAGTGCGTCCGACATGGCGCGGGTGAGCGCGATATCATAACCGTCCCTGGTACCGTCCCTGTCCATACTGGTCAGGAGTATCTCCCCCGCTCCCGCCATCTCCATCTTCACCCCCCACTCCACAGCGTCAATGCCGGTCGGCCTGCGTCCACCGTGGGTGAAGAGTTCCCATCTCTCCTCACCAGGCACCCTGCGGGCGTCAACAGCCACTACGGTGCATTGCGAGCCGAACCGCTCCGCTGCCTCGCGGACGAAATCGGGGCGCTCCACAGCCGCGGTGTTTATCGAAACCTTGTCCGCTCCGGCGTTCAGCATCCTGCGGATATCATCTATCACGCGTATTCCGCCTCCTACGGTAAGCGGCATGAAAACGCGCTCCGCGGTGCGCCGGACAACTTCGGTCATTGTGTCACGCCCGTCGCTCGATGCGGTGATGTCGAGAAACGCCAGCTCGTCGGCTCCTTCATGGTCGTAGCGCTCGGCTATCTCCACAGGGTCCCCGGCGTCGCGGAGGTCGAGAAAGCGCACCCCTTTCACAACTCTCCCGCCGGTAACATCGAGGCAGGGTATGATTCTTCTTGTCAGCATCTCTACACCTTCAATGGAGGTTTTGCGTAAAAAGAGCGGCCATGCCGTTGCCCCGCCTTTGTCAGGGCGACCGCCTCCGCCAGATTCAGGGCGCCGGTATATATCGCCTTGCCGGTGATCACCCCGGTTATGCCGCACTCCTCTATCGCCATGAGGTTTTCGATATCTTTGAGAGAGGAGACTCCACCGGAAGCGATGACAGGGATCGGAATCGCTTCCGCTAGCTCTTTAGTGGCGAGGAGATTCGGCCCCCGCATCATACCGTCGCGACTGATATCGGTGTAAACTATCGCAGAAACCCCGTAATCAGCGAATTTTACGGCCAGTTCTACAGCTTTTGCAGTCGTCACTTCCCCCCACCCCTGGACAGCCACCATCCCATCTTTAGCATCGATTCCGACCGTGATCTTTCCGGGGAATCTCCTGCACGCCTCAATCACGAAATCCGGATTCCTGACAGCCGCGGTGCCTATAATCACCCGAGAAAGGCCGAGAGAGAGGTACGACTCCAGAGTTTCGATATCCCTTATCCCACCGCCCAGCTGCGCCGGAATGGTGATAGCTTCCAGAATGCTCTCGACAGCGCTCCTGTTTTTCGGCTCTCCGGCAAATGCGCCGTCCAGGTCCACTATGTGAAGCAGCTCCCCCCCCTGCTCCTGCCACTTGAGAGCCTGTTCTGCCGGGTTGTCGGAGAAGAGGGTATCCCTCTCCATAACACCCTGCTCCAGGCGGACGCAGTTTCCTTCCTTAAGGTCTATAGCCGGTATTACGAGCATTTTGCCTTTTCACCTTTCATTACTCTCCTCCGCTTACAAAGTGCAGCGAAGAAATGTCCGCGACTGGTTCTGAGAAGCTGGATTCCCGATAAAACAACTCGGAAATGACAGTTTTTTATGGATTCAAGATAGCTGCCTTCGGAAATGACATATTTCAAAAAACATCATGCCCGAATATTTCAACCTGGAACCGGAGATTTCAGATGGCCGCGAAATTCTTCAGCATCCTGAGCCCGGTCTCCTGGGACTTCTCCGGGTGGAACTGCGTGGCAAAAATGTTCCCCTTGCAAAGAGCGGAGCAGAACTCTATCCCGTACACCGTCTTCGCGGCGATCACTCCGGGATCATCCGGAATGACGTAGAACGAGTGAACGAAGTATAGATCGCTCCCTTCATCTATCCCCTGGAAAAGCGGATTGTCACCCAGAAGGCGTATCTGGTTCCACCCCATGTGCGGCACCTTCAGCCTCTTCCCATCTTCAATCATATTTTCAGGGAAACGGCGGACATGCCCCGGTATCACGCCGAGCCCCCTGTGAAGACCGAATTCGCTGCTGTCGGTAAAGAGCATCTGCATCCCGAGGCATATCCCGAGAAACGGCTTCCCTGCTGCAATCGCATCAAGGAGAGGCTTCACGAATCCCCCCTCCGCAAGATTCCGCATGCAATCGCGGAAAGCTCCAACCCCGGGGAGGACGATCTTCCCGGCGGAGGCCACGGTATCAGGTTCAGAGGTAATAACCGCTTCCGCGCCTATCTTTTCAAACCCCTTCTGCAGCGAGCGGAGATTACCCATCCCGTAATCGATTATTGCGATCATCTGATCCCGTTCCTGTTCAGATGCGGGCCGTAATTCCTGTCAACCCCCTTGATATGGTTAACTAGCCAATCCTTCAGAAATATTATGACCTCCTGCGTCATAAGCGCCTCACCCCTCTTGAACTTCCCTATCAGCTCTACAACCTGATCGACAAGGTTCTTGTGCAGAGCCTTATGCCTGGCCTCATCCGGGTAGGAGGTCTGCGCGAAGAGACGCTCTTCGTCGCCGAAATGATTCACCGTATATTCGGCAAGCCCGTTCAGAATCGAGCCGATCGCATCTTTGCTCCTCTTCTGCTGCATGGCATCGTGCAGCTCATTCACCATGTCGAAAAGCCTTTGGTGCTGCTGATCGAACAGCGAGACGCCGGTAGAGAAGCTGTCATCCCATTCGATAGCCTTTCCAAGCCTGAAGTTTGAAACCAGAGCGTGCAGCTCATCAACCTGCTGCACGAGAAGGTTGCTTGCCCGAGTCGTGCTGCGCGCATTTTCGACGTTTCTGCTCACAACATCCGTTATAGTCTGGATATTGTTCGTGATCTCCTGAGTCGTAGCTGTCTGCTCCTCCGCCGCGGTTGCTATCTGGCTGACCTGCATCGTCAGGTCGTTTATTTTGATCAGAATGCTCTCAAGCGCGTCTCCCGAGCGGCCTGTCTCATCTGTGCCGCGCTTCACCTCTCCGACCCCCTCCGCCATTGAGGCGACTGCGGACTGCGTCTCCGCCTGGATGGAGTTTATCATCGAGCTTATCTCCTTGGTCGCCTTGGTGGTGCGCTCCGCAAGAGCCCGCACCTCGTCCGCGACAACCGCGAACCCGCGCCCGTACTCTCCGGCGCGTGCGGCCTCGATCGCCGCGTTGAGGGCAAGAAGATTTGTCTGGTCAGCTATGTCCTGAATCGTGTTGACAATCGCCCCTATCTGGTCGGAACGTTTCCCCAGCCCCTCCACCGTTCCGGACGCCGCGTTGACCCGGCGCGCTATGTTATCCATCAGATATGAGCTGTTTTTTACAAGCTCCGACCCTTTGTGGGTCTCATCCACAACTTTCTGGGCATTTTCAGCCGCATAGAGGCAATTCCGGGCGATATCCCCCGATGTCGCTGACATCTCCTCGCTCGCCGTGGCTATCGTACCGGCCTGCATCGCCACATCTTCCGCAACCGTTACCATGGAAGCGGTAGTCTCGCCGACCATGCCGACCGAATCCCTCACCAGATCGGCGACTGAAAAAAACTGCCTCATCGCCCTGTTCATATCCCCCATCATCTTGTTAAATGAGTCTGCCAGTCTTTTAAGCTCCCCTTTCTCGGTAACCACGACCTTGACGGAGAGGTCTCCCTCAGCAGCCTTTTCAAGCGCCTGGACAACCGCATCAAGAGGGGCGAATGCCTTCCGGCAGAGAACCCACTGCGTGAGAGTCGATGCAATGATGATGGCGAGACCGATAACAATGGCAGGTATGAGGCTGTTTGATGGGTTCAGGATTACGAGAGCCGCAATGGTGACGATTATTACGCTGATGTTTCCCAACAGGACACGCATGGTAAAGTTCATTTTACTCCCCCTGTTGCTGCATGATTTATTTCCTGATTGCAGAGATGACGAGCCGCCTGGTTTTTGCCGCTGTGGAACAGTAAGTGCTGTCTGCAGTTCCCTAAGGTGTTATCGGGAATTCATAAAAAGCCGTCTTTGCCTTTGACTGTTATCCTGCGCTCAGTGGCAGGGTCCACATAAATCTTGTGGATTCTGCAGCTCCGCTTCACTCCGCGCAGAATGACGGTGATGAAGGTACCAGATGTAAGCAATCGGGCATGACAACCGCCTTTAAGTCCGGCAAATCAAGCGATCCTTGAAAAATCCGCCACCATCCCGAACATCCGGGCTATCCCGGTAAGCAGCGCGAGCCTGTTCCTTCTGATCCGCTCATTTTCCGCCATGACCATCACCTTGTCGAAAAAATTGTCGACAGGGGCTCTAAGCGAAGCCATCTCCGCCAGCATCCCCTTCCAGTCGCGCTTTTCAGCCATCTCCGCGAAGTTCTTTTTCGCCTCCGAAAAGGCGCGGTACAGCTCGGTCTCCGCTTGATCGGTGAAAAGCGACGGGTCAATCTCCGCATCGACCCCACCTTTGATTATGTTCCCCACCCTTTTGAAAGCGACCGTCAGCGGCTCAAACTCCGGCTCTTCCCTGAACGAGGCGAGAGCAGCGATACGGTCGCGCAGATCGGCCAGATCATCAAATCCCGCGGCTACCGCGGCGTCTACGATATCCCCCGGAAACTCTCCCCCGGCCAGATTGACAAACCTTGCGCGGAAAAATTCTATGAGCTCGGATGCAACCTCCCCCCTGCCGCGCAGCAGCTTACCTCCCAGAAGGTCGAGCGCACGGCTGATGAAGCGGCTTAGGGAGATACGGTACCCCTTGTCAAGGATTATGCTTATTATTCCGATCGCTGCGCGCCTCAGCGCATACGGGTCGGCCGCGCCGGTAGGAACGAGTCCTACCGCGAAGCACCCCGCCAGGGTGTCAAGCTTGTCCGCTATCGATACGAAAGCGCCGATATCTGACGCCGGAAGTTCTCCGCCGGCCTGAAGAGGGAGGTAATGCTCCGCTATCGCATCGGCCACGTCAGGAGCTTCCCCTTCGGCAAGGGCGTATTCGCGCCCCATTATCCCCTGCACCTCCGGAAATTCGCCGACCATACCGGATACCAGGTCACCCTTGCAGAGCCAGGCCGCCCTTGACGTTTTCCCTCTCAGCGCCGGATTGAGCGCATCTGCCAGCTCTTCGGCAAGCGTGCGGAAACGTTCCATCTTTTCGTATGAGGTTCCGAGCTTCTGCTGGTAGACGACCCGCTTCAGCATCAAGACCCGGTCGTCCATCCTCGTCTTCAGGTCTTCGTCAAAGAAGAAACGGGCATCGGAGAGCCTTGCCCTCAGTACCCGTTCGTTCCCCCTGACCACGACGGAGATATCCTCGGCTGCCGTGTTGCTGACGGTGATGAAGCCTGGGAGGAGTCTGCCCCCCTCTCTATCCGCCAGCGAGAAGTAGCGCTGGTGGCTCTTCATCGAGGTTATCAGCACCTCTTTCGGCACTTTCAGGAACTCTTCCGGAAAAGCGCCGAAGAGACAGATCGGGTATTCGACCAGAAACGCCACTTGCTCGACAAGCTCCTCGTCGGGGATAAGAACCCCCCCCGCCTTCGCCGCCAGCTCTTCCGTCCCTGAGCGGATTATCTTCTTTCTCTCCTCATGATCCGGTATAACGAAATGCCTGACGCACTTCTCAAGATAGCCGGAGAAATCTTTGACAGTGAACTCCCTGTCGGCCATGAACCTGTGTCCACGGGAAGAGGAGCCGCTCTCCACATTGCCGAAGGAGAAAGGGACAACATCTCCGCCGAAAAGCGCCACGATCCAGTGGACAGGCCGCGCGAAGCGGACATCCAGCTTCCCCCAGCGCATCGACTTTCTGAACGGGATCGACGATATCAGCCGCGGGAGCAGCTCCTGCAGAAGCCCTGCTGCCGGCCTCCCCTTTTCACGCTTCGTGACGGCGAGATACTCCCCTTTTTCAGTGATGACGCTCTTCAGTTCCGAAACATCGACACCATGCCCCCTGGCAAATCCCTCCGCTGCTTTTGTCGGCCTCCCCTCCGCGTCGAACGCTGTTTTTGTGGAAGGGCCTGTGGCGGTTATCTCGGCGTCAGGCTGCATCACCGGGATATCCCTGACAATCAGAATTAGCCTGCGCGGAGTCGCCATCGTCCTCATCCCGCCGAACGAGAGACGGAGCGCGGAGAGCTCCTTCCTCATGATGCTCTCCATCTCGGCCATGGCGCGCGGGATGAACCCGGCGGGAATCTCTTCACTCCCTATCTCGAGAAAAAGCTCTTTCGTATCCATCACGCCGCGCCCCCTTTCAGAAGCGGGAAACCGAGCCTCTCACGCATCCGGAGATAACCTTCGGCGCATATCCTTGCGACATTCCTCACCTTCCCGATATACGAGGCGCGCTCCGTAACCGATATTGCCCCCCTGGCGTCGAGCAGGTTGAAGGTGTGCGAGCATTTCATCACATAATCATAGGCGGGGAGCACCAGATCCTTCTCCGCCAGACGGATGCACTCCTTCTCGTACATTCCGAATAGGCTGAAGAGCATCTCTACGTCCGCTTCCTCGAAATTGTGCCTCGAAAACTCCACTTCGCTCTCGTGGTGGATGTCGCCGTACCTTATCCCCTCCACCCATTCGAGATCGTAGACGTTGTTAACCCCCTGGATATACATGGCGATCCTCTCGCAGCCATAGGTTATCTCCGCCGGGATCGGCTTCAGATCAATCCCGCCGGCCTGCTGGAAATAGGTGAACTGCGTTATCTCCATACCATCGAGCCAAACCTCCCAGCCGAGCCCCCATGCGCCTAAAGTCGGGGATTCCCAGTCATCCTCCACGAATCTTACGTCGTGCTTCAGCGGATCGATCCCCAGATGGCGGAGCGAGCCCAGATAGAGGTCGAGGATGTTCATCGGAGAAGGCTTCATTATCACCTGGAACTGGTAGTAATGCTGGAGCCTGTTCGGGTTGTCGCCGTACCGGCCATCGGTCGGACGCCGCGAAGGTTCGACGTACGCGGTATTCCACGGCTCTGGGCCCAACACACGGAGGAAGGTTGCCGGATTGAAGGTGCCTGCCCCCTTTTCTGTGTCATAGGGCTGATGGATAACGCACCCCTGTTTCGCCCAGTACCCCTGAAGCGAAAGTATAAGATCCTGGAAAGTCATCAAAACCTCCGGTTGCTGGATTGCAGGGTCATCCCTGCCGGAACGGCACAACATCAAAACCCCGGGATACCCGACATGGCGCTCGGGCAGGGCGGGCTGTTAACATAAGAGAACAAAAAGTCTGTCATTCCCGAAAGTAGTCATCGGGAATCCGGCTTTTAAAAAGCTGCAAAACCCTGGCTTGAAACAAGAGTGCAAAAATACCAGCTTTGCCCTGGATGGTCAAGCGCGCTTAACGGAAGAGTATGGCATTTTTTTAATATGCCATCCGGCAAAAATACCAAAAAAAGGTTGACACAAATTTAAGGGTTGTAGTATAAGACCAATTCTCATATCCGGTCTGTTTTTGCCGATCTTGCGGCTGCAACCGGAGCAAAATGCGTCCCCTTCGTCTAGCCCGGCCCAGGACACCGCCCTTTCACGGCGGCGACACCGGTTCAAATCCGGTAGGGGACGCCAAACAATAGTCCGGAGTGATCCGGTTTGATACAAAAAAGCCCTGATTTTTCAGGGCTTTTTTGTTTTGTTTGTCCGGTAACGTCCTCTCTGATATACTAACATCCATAGGTTTTGGGGACACTTTTAGTGACATGCCCGAATGGCGCTAGTTTAAGGCATTTTACCATAGTAAAACAGCTGAAAATATTGGTTAAAAATGGCATAATGCCCCATGAAAAATTCAACGCCGATGTTTCCGTATGCCTATGTATGCCTATGGGGTCATATGCCTATGGGGTCAGGCTTGACTTTCGGACATTTGATGTTAAACTACCGCCATGGCTCGCAAACCCCGTATAGATTTTCCTTCGGCCATGTATCACGTTATCCTTCGCGGTAATGCCGGTGATCCGAGTTTCTTTTCCGATTAGGATCGGTATCGCCTTTACCTGATCTTCCAATATGCTGTTGAAAGGT
>DFZL01000047.1:6643-63604 GCA_002382705.1 Geobacter sp. UBA4057 | reverse complement strand
TGAACACATGCACGGCAGCGCCGACAACGCCAGGATGCTCGGCGGTACTTCCGCCACTTGCCACATGCACATCTGCGCCGACAACTCCGGGGTGCTCGGCAGTACTTCCCTCGTTGAACACATGCACTACAGAGCCGACAACTCCGGGGTGCAGCGTTGTGCTGCCTCCGAATGTAACTACCTCCCCTGAACTTGCTCCGCAGACGACACAGATTGTTAACGATATAAATTCAGTTAACACAAGCCCTGTAGCGCCTGCCGGATTGCAGGCTTTGCCGCTCAGGAGTGAAGAGCCGCCGCCGCCTGCGACACAGGCCCAGAGCCCGGCAGGCTCCTCACAGGAGCAAAACGGCAACGCCAGCAGCGGCCAGGATGACAATAAAGATAAAGATAAGGAAAAAGAGGGGCAGAATAACGGCCAGCCACCGCAAGAGGATAAAAAAGATGATAAGCCAAAGAAAAATTACTGCAATTAGCCTCTTCCTGTCACTTCTGACGCTTGTTGCCACAAACATTTTCGCAGCGGGTATCGTGACGCATGTTTCAGGCCCCCTTGCCGCAGTCAACTCCGCCGGTGTTTCGAGAGCGATTGCGATAGGGTCGAAAGTGGCCGAAGGAGATACCGTGATCACGGAGAAGAGGACTTATGCGAGGCTTAAATTCGACGATGGTGGAGAGGTGACGCTGAAACCTGGAAGTCAGTTCAGAATCGACAAGTACAATTTCGATCAGAAAAATCCCCAGAAGGACTCGGCAACTTTCAATCTTGTGAAAGGGGGACTCAGGACTATCACCGGCCAGATTGGGAAAAGAGGGAACAAGGAGAGTTATGAGATGAAAACCCCTACAGCAACGATAGGGATCAGGGGCACGATTTATGACGCTCACTTCTGCCAGGGAAGTTCATGCGGAAATATACCGCCGGGTCTCTATGTCGCTGTCACCAATGGAACCGTCGTAGTTACGAACTTTGAAGGTAACAGGGTGTCGCTGCCGGTCATGCAGGGGCAATTCGTCTATGTTCAAAGCACTGTATCGCCTCCCGTGATACTTCCGAGCAGACCTGACATCCAGTTCAACCCTCCGCCGTCTGTCGGCTCATCACCTTCTACCCCCCCTTCCGGGACCGGAGGACAGTCAGGACCTGCTCCTGGTGGCTCGGATTGCCTTGTACGGTAAAGCTTTCTAACGTGAGACTTTTGCAAAAAGCCTGTTATTACGGAAGGATGTAATCTGGAATCCAGCTTTTAAATGCCCTGTGGTTCCCCGATAGAGTTATTCGGGGATGACACTCTCAACTGCTGTGGATGCCAAATAAAAACAATTCGGGCATGACAGATTGTTTTTAAAAGAGGCAGATTCTTAACCGCCCGGCCAGGAAAGAGCGCCTGTCGGGCATTTTTTCATGCATGACGAGCATTTTATACAGTCACGGTTAGGCGTCTCCCCCTCATTCTTGTATCTGGCGATAGAAAGCTCCATAGGGCACGCCTGTTCGCAAATGCCGCACTGTCGGCATTTCTGCGAAATCCGAAGTCTGTATTTCCTCTCTCCTATGACACCTGCGAGCGTGCCTACCGGGCAGAAGGCGCACCATGTTCTTGTGCGGTAAATCATCCCTAGCGTCACCCCCATTGCCGTTGTGATTAGGCAAATGCTCCAGAAGACCATTCCCCAGTGGCGCCAGTCAGAAGGATTCGCAGCGATTCTCCATGTCATGAACCCCATAAGAAGAACCATGATGCCCCAGCGGAAAACGAGGGATTTGTAAATCGGGGGGATCGGCCTGCTGCCGCCGAAATAACTGAAAAAGGTGTCATAAAAACTTCCGCGCGGGCATATGTTTCCACAGACGTACCTGCCGCGGAATAAGCCGCCAGTTATTCCGGTAATCATAGCGACCGGCACGGCGAATCCCAGCAGAGGATATTTCCAGCCCAGCGCTATTATCGCAATCATGAAGAAACCGAGAAGCCAGCGATAGAGCGGCTTGTCAGGCGTTTTTGGAATACAAAAGATTGGCTTTGTCATTTATATTTCTCCTCATATATATTGTTTTAATTATATATAAAGAGCCATATAATGTCAACTTTTATCGGGGATAAAGAAGAGGCCATTGAAAAACAGGCTGTCAACCCCTGGCAACTACAACTTTTCTGGCTTTTACAAGAGGCGTCAAAGCCACCAGGTTTGACAGGAAAAGAGGAAGGAGACGGGATGGGAAACAGTCAGAGCATCTTTCTCAGATATCTGCCGGTGTGAGATGCGGTTACAGCGGCGACCTGCTCCGGAGTGCCGCAGGCGATTATCTCCCCTCCGCGGTCACCCCCCTCGGGCCCGAGATCAATAATCCAGTCCGCCGTCTTTATGACGTCCAGATTATGCTCGATAATGACGATGGTATTTCCGGCATCCACCAGCCTGTCCATTACCTCGAGAAGTTTCCGTATGTCATCGAAATGGAGCCCGGTGGTAGGCTCATCGAGTATGTATATCGTCCTCCCTGTTGCCCGCCTTGCGAGTTCCTTCGAGAGCTTGACACGTTGCGCCTCCCCGCCGGAAAGCGTCGTAGCGGACTGGCCAAGGGTAATATAGCCAAGGCCTACCTCCTTGAGAGTCTGAAGCTTGTTTTTGATGCGCGGGATGGAGCCCATGAATTCCAGCGCCTGGGAAACCGTCATTTCAAGCACGTCCGCAATAGATTTCCCCTTGTAGAGCACCTCCAGCGTTTCCCTGTTGTATCTTGCCCCCTTGCAGACCTCGCAGGTGACAAAAACATCCGGGAGGAAGTGCATCTCTATCCTGATGATTCCGTCGCCTGAGCAGGCCTCGCAGCGCCCCCCCTTGACATTGAACGAGTAACGCCCCGGTTTGTAGCCACGAAGCCTTGATTCCGGAAGATTTGCAAATAGATCGCGTATATCGCCGAAAACCCCGGTGTATGTGGCAGGGTTCGAGCGTGGAGTCCGGCCGATAGGTGATTGATCGATATTTATCACCTTGTCGATATGCTCGACCCCCTTGATATCCCTGAGCGGAGCAGATTTTTCACGGCTCCTGTAGAGTATCTGGCAGAGGGTTTTATGCAGCGTGTCCAGGACAAGCGTAGATTTGCCAGAACCTGAAACACCGGTAACGCAGGTCATCACGCCAACCGGTATTTTTGTGCTCACATCCTTCAGATTATTGCCGGTCGCGCCTGTCAGGCTCAAATACTTGTCTGATCTTCGCCTGCCTGGCGGGAGAGGTATTGAAAGCTTTCCGGAGAGATACCGGCCGGTAAGCGAAGAGTCGCACTCCATGATCATTGCAGGAGAGCCCTGGGCCACGATCTCGCCTCCGTGCACCCCCGCGCCAGGCCCCATATCTATGACGTGGTCTGCTTCCAGAATAGTCTCTTCGTCATGCTCAACAACCAAAACGGTATTGCCGATGTCGCGCAGATGTTTGAGCGTCGCGAGGAGACGGGCGTTATCACGCTGATGAAGCCCTATTGAAGGCTCATCCAGAATATAGAGGACACCTACGAGAGAAGAACCTATCTGTGTGGCCAGGCGTATCCGCTGCCCCTCTCCGCCGGAGAGAGTGCCGGAGGAGCGGTCAAGCGAAAGGTAGTCGAGCCCGACATTTACCAGAAAAGTAAGACGCTCCCTGATTTCCTTCAGTATCCTGCGCGCTATCTCGCGCTCTTTTTCCGTGAGGTCCAGCTTTTCGAAAAAAGCAAGTGATTCGCGCACCGGCATGGCGGTCATTTCGCGAATCGTCACCCCTCCGACCAGGACATGCAGCGCCTCGGGACGGAGCCTCGCTCCCTTGCAGGCAGGGCAGGGCATAACATTCATGTATTTTTCAAGCTCTTCACGCGAAGATTCGGATTCGGTCTCACGCCATCTTCTCTGCAGGTTGTTGAGCACCCCTTCAAACTCTTTTTTGTAACTGTGGCGCTCTCCACGGTCATCATCCCACCAGAAATCGATCTTTTTACCCCCGGAGCCATTGAGTATCACATCTTTGACGCTGTCCGGAAGTTCTGAGAAAGGGGTATTGATGTTGAATCCATAAGCTTTGGCGAGAGCTTCCAGGATCATGTGAAACCAGGCGGAGAGCCGTTTTTCCCAGGGGGCTATGGCGCCTTCGCGAAGAGAGAGCTTGTCGTTCGGAATGACCAGTTCGGCGTCAAAATAATTCAAATAACCGAGGCCTGTGCACTCCGGACACGCTCCATGAGGATTGTTGAATGAAAAGAGGCGCGGAGTGATCTCCTGATACGATACGCCGCACTCTATGCATGCGAGCTTTTCAGAGAAAAAGAGAGTCTCCACCGATCCTTTTCCATCCCCCCCGGAGAGATTCGAAGAATCGGCTGAATGCTTTTGAAACTCGACTTTCAGCACCCCTTCGGCATGATTCAGAGCTGTTTCGATCGAGTCGGCAAGCCGGCGCTGCACCCCATCCCTGACTACTATACGGTCTACAACTATGTCGATGTCGTGCTTTTTCTTCTTGTCAAGCTCGATAACCTCCGAAAGTTCAAGAATCCTGCCATCTATTACGACCCTGGTGAACCCCTCTTTTCTGAGGAGGTTCAACTCTCTCCTGTACTCCCCCTTGCGCCCGCGTATCATGGGGGAGAGAATTGTAAGCCTGGTTCCGGCCGGAAACGCCATGATCCGGTCAACCATCTGTGAAACCGTCTGTGAAGTTATCTCCTTTCCGCACGAGATACAGTGCGGATGCCCTATTCTTGCAAAAAGGAGGCGGAGATAATCGTAGATTTCGGTGACAGTGCCTACAGTTGATCTGGGATTTTTGCCTGTGGTTTTCTGTTCAATGGAAATGGCGGGAGAAAGCCCTTCTATCGACTCCACATCCGGCTTTTCCATCTGTTCGAGGAATTGTCTGGCATAGGCGGAGAGTGATTCAACGTAGCGTCTCTGACCTTCGGCGTAAATCGTGTCAAAAGCGAGTGTGGATTTTCCGGAGCCGGAGAGCCCGGTAATAACAACAAGACGGTCTCGCGGAATTTCCACATCTATGCATTTCAGGTTATGTTCGCAGGCGCCTTTTATTACTATTCTGTCGTGGGACATCAGGCCTCTGCCTTGAGATCTCTGGCCATCAGGTCGATGACCGCTTCACGCGCCGGCCTGTTTTCTTTGAGTATCCTGTAAACATTTGCTGTTATCGGCATCTCGACGCCGGTTTTTTTTGAGAGGAGGTAGACCGATTCCGCAGATTTGACCCCTTCCGCGACCATCTTCATATCGCCGAGTATCGTGTCGATGCTATCTCCCTTGCCGAGCCTTAGCCCGACACTCCTGTTCCTTGATAGATCGCCGGTGCATGTGAGCACCAGATCTCCCATTCCTGCAAGCCCGGAGAAAGTTGATGAGCGCGCCCCCATCGCTTCTCCCAGGCGCTTCATTTCATTAAGCCCTCTGGTTATGAGGGCAGCTCTGGCGTTGTAGCCGAATCCGAGCCCGTCTGAAATTCCGGCGGCGATAGCTATGACGTTTTTCACCGCGCCACCCAGTTCGACACCTGTCACGTCGCTGTTGGTGTAGACCCTGAACCAGGAGTTGCTGAGAATCTTCTGCACTCTTTTTGAAGCCTCTTCGCACCTTGAGGCCGCGACGATCAGAGATGGGAGCCTCGCGGCCACCTCCCTTGCGAAAGTTGGACCGGAGAGGGCTGTGTAGCGATCCATTACGGAATCCCCCAGAATATCCGAGCAGATTCCTGAGACAGTATCCAGAGTTTCAATCTCTATCCCTTTGGAGGCGTTCAATATCAGGGCATCATCGCGGATAAACCGCGCGCCGCGTTTCAGAACACCCCTGAGCGTCTGGACAGGAGCTACGAGAAGAATGATCGGGCTTTCCGAAAGCGCATCTTCAAGATCGTTGGTGCAGGAAAGGCCGGCATGGAGAGCGAAACCGGGAAGATAGAGGGAATTTGTTTTCTTGAGCGTGATCTCTTCGGCCAGTTCCGGCTCGTATGCCCAGAGCGTCACATCATGCCCGTTCGAAGCGAGAAGATCGGCCAGAGCCGTCCCCCAGCTCCCGGCGCCTATAACAGTCACTTTAACCCTGTTATTCACGGTCATCATCAAAATCTCCTTCGAGACGCGGGTCATAGCCGTCGGCCAACCCGTGTCTGGCAGCTTCGATGCTTTCAAGCAGAAGCCTTCTGACAAAAGGGTGCCTCGATTCGGAGAGAAAGCCGCCGACAAGGCTGAGCGCGGTGGCGATTGTCTGCTGTACCACCCTTTCATCTCCGCCGGTCTGTTGCATGTAATCTGCGGCGAAGAGAAGCCGTTTTACAAGGTCACCCCTTCTGGGGAGGATAATCTCTCCGCAAAAACGTTCAAGCCCGGCTTCAAGCCTGCTTTCGCCTGCCGGCTCCCCTTTTGCTTCAAGCCGCTCGAGCTCTTCCGCAAAATCGTAAATATCCGGCTCTGAGAACAGCCATCCTTCAAGCGCAGGATTGTCCAGGAGGTCTCCGGAAGCAGCTATGAATCCGGGAATCTTTTCAACTATCCCGTCAAGGCACTCCATCCTGAAACGGGGGAGGTAGGGTTCCGGACGTATGGCTTCGAACGGGAAGAACCGTCTGTCCAGATAAAAATCAGGGGGAAGCAGCGAGCCGGTTTTCCGGCTCTGAAAGATGGAATCCCTGAGCAGCGAGAGAGCGTACTCCTGTTCGACCGGAGCAAGAAGCTCGACTGAAACCATGTCGTCAAGCAACCTGTCGTATTCCTTCTCATTGCTAACCCTGTAGCTTATGGCATTTGTCATTCCATCCCTGTCGCCAGTCATTAGAAGCAGAGAGGCAAACACCCCCTCCGGTAATTCCCACGAGAACCAGATCGAACGCGAACCATAGATATCGACAGGCCCTGCAAAAGCGTGGCGTAGCGGGAGAGGAACCGGAAATATGCTGGGGAGCGGCTCCTCTTCGGTCACCCCAAGCAGGGAGAGCCTCCTCATGCTCCGTTTCAGCGCCCCTGAGCTTTCAGCAGGCGCTCTGTCAACAGCTTCGGAAAGGAGGGTCAGGGCAATGCCGCTTTTAATCCTCCCGAGAGCTTTTGCCGCTTCAGAAACAACAACTCCGCTTTCGAAATCAAGGAGGAGGCCTAGCAACAGCAGGGCTTCCGGAGTTCCGGTATCCCCCAGTTTTTTTACCATCCTGCTTCGGACTTCATCAGCCGAATCGATGAATATGTCAATGAACCTGACAAAGCCGCGTTCGCCATCTTTCAAACAGTCGGCTATCAGACCGTCAAGAGTGTCCGCCCCATACCCGGTCATTCCGGCAAACGGGGGAAGAGTTACATCGACGCCGTAATCCTGCAGCGCGTCAAGAAGCGCAAGCCTCCCCTCCTCATCTATATCTTTACGGCGCAGGGTAATGCGGACAAGTTCATCAAGCCATTTTGAATCGTCAAAAAAATCGAGCATGCATGTATAACGGTACAGCGCCGTCCCGTTCTTTTCTCTCCAGAGTTTCCTCACGAGAGGGTTCAGAGCCCGTCTGCCGGATTTCTGGAGCCTTTTCCCTATCCGCTCCATCTGGTCATGAGTCAGGTTTTCCCGTTTAAGAAAATCAAGCAGCCTGATGATACGCTTTCTCTCGTTAAAGGTTCTGTCTATTTTTATCGGGGCAGCAGCCATATATCCCTACTTCTCTCCATCCTCTTCAGGCGTTTCAGATTTATCATCTTCCTCTTTTTCAGCCAGCCTTGCGACAGCAACGACTTTTTCCTTCTCCTCGGTGGTTATGAGACGCACCCCCTGAGTGTTCCTCCCTATGACCGAGAAACCGGATACCGGAACCCGCAGTATCTTGCCGCTGTCCGTAATAACCATAAGATCATTTTCGTCAGTGACCTGCATTACATTCACAACCTGGCCGTTTCGTTCGGTCGTCTTTATAGTTATTATCCCCTTGCCGCCACGGGACTGATCCTTGTATTCGTCGAGATCCGTCCGTTTTCCGTATCCGTTTTCGCAGACAGTGAAGATCGTGGACCCAACAGCCTGATTATCAACAATCTCCATGCCTATGACATGGTCGTCGTCGTTCAGGTTCATCCCTCTCACGCCACGCGTAACGCGTCCCATCGACCTTACATCCTCTTCGTTGAAGCGGATAGCCTTGCCATTGCTGGACGCAAGGAAAACATCCTTGCTCCCGTCAGTAAGCGCTACTCCTATCAGCTTGTCCCCTTCGTCAAGCTTGACCGCGATAATCCCGCCCGCCCTTACGTTGGAATATTCAACAAGGGGGGTTTTCTTTACGACCCCGTTTCTTGTCGCCATAAAGAGGAATGTATCTTCACTGAACTCTTTAACCGGAAGAATGGTAGTTATCTTTTCGTCCATGCTGACATTAACCAGGTTGACGACAGCCTTCCCCCTCGTGGTGCGGCTCCCCTCCGGTAGCTCGTATACCTTTACCCAGTACATGCGACCGGCGTCGGTGAAGCAGAGGAGATAATCCTTGGTCGATGCGATGAAGAGCTGTTCGACGAAATCCTCCTCTTTAGTCTTCATCCCTGTCTTCCCTTTGCCGCCGCGCCGCTGCGAACGGTAGAGATCAACCGCGCTCCTCTTTATGTAGCCGGTATGAGATATGGTAACGACCATATCTTCATCTTCGATCGTATCCTCGAGCGAAATATCTGCGGTTTTGTCCGCTATTACGGAACGGCGCCTGTCGCCGAACCTGCTTCGTATATCTGTGAGCTCTGCGACTATTATCTTGAGTATCTCGGCGTCGGAAGCCAGTATGTCTCTGAGACGCGCAATAAGGCTAAGTGTCTCTTCGAACTCGGAAATTATTTTATCCCGTTCAAGGCCGGTCAGACGCTGGAGACGCATTTCGAGTATCGCCTGCGCCTGAATCTCGGAAAGCCTGACTTCTCTTTCATAGCCCAAAGGAGGCTCAATCCCCAGACGGGCAAGGTAAACCGGATCCGCAAAAAGGCCGTTCACAAGCCCCTGTTTCGCCTCAGGCGGGGTTTTTGACTCCCGGATAAGCTCTATCACTGCGTCCAGCCAGTCAAGAGCGATCTTAAGCCCTTCCAGGATATGGGCGCGGGCAAGCGCTTTCTTGAGCTCAAAATTTGTGCGCTTGGTCACCACCTCGCGCCTGTGATCCACGAAAGAGTCAATCATTTCGCGCAGTGTCAGCACTTTTGGCCTGTTGTGAACAATGGCCAGCATTATGATTCCGAAGGATACCTGCAGCTGGCTCTGCTTGTAGAGCTGGTTGAGAATGACCTCCGCGTTTTCGTCGCGCTTTACTTCAATTACTATCCGCATACCTTCCCGGTCTGACTCGTCGCGGATTTCGGTGATCCCCTCGACTTTTTTCTCTTTGACAAGCTCGGCAATCTTCTCTATCAAACGCGCCTTGTTGACCTGGTATGGTATCTCGGTGACGACTATGGCTTGCCGTTCAGATTTTTTTGCCGACTCGATATGGGCATTCGCGCGAATCTGTATGATGCCTCGGCCTGTCGAATAAGCGTCCCTGATTCCACCTCTCCCGTAGATCGTTGCTCCTGTCGGAAAATCCGGCCCGGGAACAAGCTCAAGAAGTTCCTCGAAAGTTATCTCCGGGTTGCCAATGACAGCAATTATGCCGTCTATCACCTCCGCCATGTTGTGCGGCGGAATGTTTGTGGCCATCCCGACAGCAATGCCGCTGGAACCGTTGACTAGCAGGTTCGGGAACCTGGAAGGGAGAACTGTCGGCTCCATGAACTCGTCGTTATAGTTGGGCGCCATATCGACGGTCTCTTTGTCAATGTCGTTCAGAAGTTCATGGGTCAACTGCCTGAGTCGGATCTCCGTATAACGCATCGCCGCCGGAGAGTCGCCGTCAACAGAGCCGAAGTTCCCCTGGCCGTCCACAAGCATGTAACGGAGCGAGAATTCCTGCGCCATCCGGACTATTGTGTCATATGCAGCGGTATCGCCATGCGGGTGGTATTTACCGATGACATCACCCACTACGCGGGCGGATTTCTTGTACGGCTTGTTATAATCGTTCCCCATGTCATACATAGCGTAAAGGCAGCGGCGATGCACCGGTTTCAGGCCGTCGCGCACATCAGGCAGCGCCCGCCCTATTATTACCGACATGGCGTAATCCATGTAGGAGCGTTTCATTTCATCTTCAATATTGACGGCTGTTTTGTTCACATTATGTTCGAGCATCAGTTTCCTCTTTCAAGCATGGCTTTTGCCGGGTTCCATCTTTTCCCAGCCTCCTGATATTCATTCTTAAAAACATTTCACCACAAAGCGCAAGCCTTCGAGGCTCTTGCAAAAAAGTTGTCATCACCGACTACTGTTTCGTAAATGACAGCTTTTATTACTTCTGCAAGAACCTCCTGTCATCTCAAATATCCAGATTAACGACATTGAGCGCGTTCTGTTCGATAAAGTCGCGTCTTGGCTCTACCTGATCCCCCATCAGGATCGTGAAAATTTCATCCGATCCTACTGCATCCTCGATCTTTACCTGCAACAGAAGCCGGTTTTCCGGAGACATGGTTGTTTCCCACAGCTGTTCCGGATTCATCTCCCCAAGTCCTTTATAACGCTGTATTGTCAAGCCTTTTTTCGACTGTTCCATGAAAAAGGCAAGGATCTCTTCGTGATTGGAACTCTCGAGAAGCGGTTTTCCCCCATCTCGCAGCTCAATAAAGGCGCGTCCGTCAGCCATAGTTTCCACCACGCGCCTGTAATTTTCAACCAGAAGCTCATACTCATGGCTGGACAGGACAGAAAGGGTCTGCTGGTCTATTGTAGCGCGGATATTTCCTATTCTGAATGATATCCGATCTTCTTCAATCTGGTACTCTGAACCTGGAGAGAGAGATTTCATAGGCTCCAGGTATTCCGACATTCCTGAAAGTTCTTCAATTCCGGTCGGGACATTCGCCCGCACGATTATCGAGAGTAGATCGCCTGCAATCCCTTTCTTGACGACCTTGTCGAAAATGGCGCGATTTTCAATGAACTGCTTTATGACAGGTATGATCTGTTTGCCTGTGTATACCCTCTCCCCTTTCTCAAGACGAAGGAGAATATCCTCTGCACCCTCCTCAAGGAGAAAATTCTGCATGGCGTGCTCGTTCCGGAGGTACATCTCTTTCTTCCCCCGCTTTACCTTGTATAGAGGGGGCTGGGCGACATAGAGATGCCCCCTTTCGATAAGTTCCCGCATGTTGCGATAGAAGAAAGTAAGGAGAAGAGTGAGAATGTGGGAACCGTCTACATCAGCGTCGGTCATGATTATGATTCGGTGATAACGGAGCTTCGCAACGTCGAAATCTTCCTTTCCTATTCCTGTGCCGAGAGCTGTTATCAGTGTCCTTATCTCCTGCGAAGCTATCATCTTGTCGAAACGCGCTTTCTCTACATTCAGTATTTTTCCTTTGAGCGGAAGTATCGCCTGGAATTTTCTGTCACGCCCCTGCTTTGCCGACCCGCCTGCAGAATCTCCCTCGACCAGATACAGTTCACATAACGCAGGATCCTTCTCCTGGCAGTCTGCAAGTTTTCCCGGAAGGCCACCCATATCAAGGGCGCCTTTGCGTCTCGTCAGGTCTCTGGCCTTCCTGGCCGCCTCGCGCGCTCTGGCAGCTTCAATCGACTTTTCCAGTATCTTTTTTGCAATCTGAGGATTCTCCTCAAGAAACTGTGCAAGCTTGTCGTTAAGAAGCGTTTCGACATAACCTTTAACCTCGGAATTGCCTAGTTTTGTCTTGGTCTGTCCTTCAAACTGCGGCTGCGGTATTTTGACCGATATTACGCAGGTGAGCCCCTCCCGAAGGTCATCTCCCGATATTGTCACCTTGGCGTTTTTAAGAAGATTGTTCGCGGCGGCATAACTGTTCATCGTCCGTGTCAGCGCTGCCTTGAAACCTGCAAGATGAGTACCCCCCTCATGCGTGTTGATATTGTTGGCGAATGAAAATATCTTTTCATCATAGGAGTCGTTGTACTGCATCGAAACCTCGATCTCAACCCCTCCTCTCTCTCCCTTGAAGTAGATAGGTCTTGGATGCAGAGGGGTCTTGTTCCGGTTCAGGTACTCGACAAAAGAATTTATTCCTCCTTCGTAGAAAAATTCGTGAGACTTGCTGTCTCCCCTCTCGTCACTGATTTTTATCCTTACGCCGGCATTAAGGAAGGCCATCTCCCGAAGCCGCTGGGAGAGAATGTCGAATGAAAAGTCTACGGTTTCAAAAATCTCCTCATCCGGCATGAAGGTTATCTTTGTTCCCCGCTTCCTTGTCTCTCCGGTAACGGCAAGAGGCTCTTGCGCATCGCCTCTCCTGTAGGACTGGCGCCATATCTTGCCGTCTCGTCTTATTTCGAGCTCGAGCCATCTGGAAAGGGCGTTAACGACTGAAACTCCCACGCCATGCAGACCTCCGGAAACCTTGTAGGAGTCATTGTCGAATTTCCCTCCGGCATGCAGCACTGTAAGTACAACCTCAGCTGCAGAGCGCCCCTCCGTCGAATGAATGTCTGTCGGAATTCCTCGCCCGTTATCTACTACGGTAACAGAACCGTCCGCGTTTATCGTCACGTTTACGCTGTCGCAGTAACCGGCCAGAGCCTCATCGATGGAGTTGTCCACTATCTCGTAGACCAGGTGATGCAACCCCTGGCTTGAAGTGGAGCCGATGTACATGGCAGGGCGTTTGCGCACTGCTGAAAGTCCCTCGAGTACCTTTATGTTATCTGCGCCGTACTCGATGTTTCCCGGCCTTTTCATATCGCTTGATTCACTCATTTTTCAGTTTTCCTCATACGTCGGATTTCCGTCACATATACGAAAGACGGAGTAGTTTAAGTGTACGGAATCTGCAAATTCCGCCCTTTTTTCAGTCGCAGTGATGAACACTTGCATATTTTTAGCAGAAAGAGCGGCAAAAAGATTGCAAATCCTGGCTGTGTCAAGTTCTGAGCTCATGTCGTCAAGCAGGAAAAGCGGCGTTTCTCCGAATATATCTTCCAGGTATTCCAGTTCAGCCATTTTCAGGGCGAGAACAAAACTTTTCTGCTCTCCCTGTGAGCCGAATGTCTTAAGAGGTCTCCCGTCTAGCAGGAAAAAAACGTCGTCACGATGTGGACCTATTGAGGTAGAGCCGAATTTTTCATCATTTTTTCTGTTTCTGTCGAGAAGCTCGATAAATTCCTCTTTTATTTCATGGCCCATGGTTTTTTTTATCCCCTCAGGTTGATACGCTATTTCGGCAGCTTTATCTTCATCTGAAATTACCGAGTAATGATTTTTCAGACGCTTATCCAGATTTGAAACAAAGCTCAGGCGTCTTTCCATGACTTCCGCACCTGCTGTCGCAAGCCGGTCTGTCCAAGTGTCCAGAGATGAAGTCTCAGATTTTTTCAGTAGATGATTGCGTTGCTTGAGAATCCTGTGGTAGTTGTGCCAGCAGTTCAGATACCTGATATCAGCCATGTAGACAGCTCTGTCCAGATAGCGTCTGCGAGAATCAGGGCTGTTTCTGACCATACCGGTATCATAAGGGGAAAAGACTACAGAGTTCAATTTTCCATGAAGCTCGGATGCCCTGCCTACCATTTTACCGTCTATTTCAACACGCCTTCCGGCCTGTTCAAGGGTAAGCGTAATTTTACTGGTCACCCTCTGCGACTCGATTTCTCCTTTCACTACCGCTCTTTTTTCATCGTGCATTACAAGTTCTTGCTGTTTTGCGTTCCTGAATGACTTTGGGCTTCCCAATAAAAAAATGGCTTCAAGTATGTTGGTTTTACCATGCCCGTTAAGACCGTAAAAAAGATTGAAATTAACACCCGGAATTATCTTTGTGCTTTTCAGATTTCTGAAGTTTATGATCTGAATGTTTTTGACACGCATCGGACTATCAGAGTCTCATCGGCATTATCACTGAAATGAAACTGTCTGAATTTTCAGGCAGAATAATTGAAGGAGAAAGCTCATCCCTGAACTTCATCCGGATGTTTTCAGTTTCGGTCGCAGCCAGGACATCGAGGATATAACGGGCGTTAAAACGTACTGTGAACGGCTCTCCCTCATATTTTACATCTATCTCTTCCGTGGCATCGCCAAGTTCCGGATTGCTGGATGAAATTCGCATCTCTTTTTCGGATATTTCAAGCATTATCCCTTTAAACTTGTCACTCGAAATAATTGACATTCTTCTGGTTGAATGCATGAAATTTTCCCTGTTCACAACAACTGTTCTGTCGTTTGCCACAGGTATCACTCTTTTGTACTCCGGAAACTCTCCATCTATAAGCCTCATCAGCATATATGTACCGTCCTGCCTGATTGCGGCGCTGTTGTCCATTAAACCGAAAAAGAGTATTCCATCTGGCTCTTCGTCGGTTATTTTTCTGAGCTCCATCACCCCTTTTCTGGGAAGAATTACTCCTTTTTCCAGCTCTGTCGAGGATTTACCGGTGAACGGCACATCCGCTACCGATAGTCTATGCCCGTCGGTAGCGACCATTTTAAGATGTAGCCCATCGTTATCGTCCGCCTCAATCTTTGTGAAAAGGCCGTTCAAGTTATACTTTGTGTCGTCATTGCAGATCGCAAAGCAGGTCTTGTCTATCATCCCCCTGAGAACTGAAGCTTCGATCCCGAACAGATTTTCATCTTTTATCACTGGAAAATAAGGAAATTCTTCAGACGAAAGACCGACTATATTGAAATGAACTTTTCCGCACTTTATCTCAACCCAGTCGTTCTCCTTGGATATGAAAGTAATTTCAAGATCAGGGAATTCTTTGACAATCTCGAAAAGTTTCTTGGCGCCGACCGTAATCTTCCCGCATGTTGTAACAGTGGCCGGATAAACACTCTTCATTCCGACTTCCAGATCGGTAGCGATAATCGTCACATCCGATTCTCCGGCTTCGATCAGGACATTGGACAAAATCGGCATGGAGCTTCTTCTTTCGATAATCCCCTGTACTTTCTGCAAGGCTTTGAGAAAAATTTCCTTGTCTATTCTGAATTCCATTTCAGCTCCTTCCTACATATCTGTTTTTAAGAAATAAAAATATTAGTTGTTGTTACTGGAGTTGTTTAAAACAGGCATAGTCACATGATATGGCCGAAATCATTACAGAAACCGCGTGCAAAAATCTGTTGATAAATCTGCGGTAAACAGTCTCCTTATCAACAGTTATTATTTTTTTGGAAGTTCTTAAACAGTTATAAACAATTTTTGCATATGTTGAAGTTGATAACCATCTGGCTGCTGTCTCTATCATTTCAAGTTCTTGCGAAAATGGTGTCATCTCCGGACAATTTTGTCGGCAAGTCGGATTACGGATATTTGCAAATCATATTTGATCACCGATTAAAGAGTTGGAAATGATATCTATCATGTTTTTTTCAAAAACATCTCTGGTAAATTTTGTTCTATGCGACAAGTTTTAAGAAAAAAGCTCATTTAAGGAGAAGGTTTTTAATTTCGTTTATCTGTTTTAACAGTCTGGAGTCTTCCTTTAGAGCAGTATCGATCTTTTTAGTCGCATAAATTATGGTTGAATGGTCTTTTCCGCCGAATTTGGAGCCTATGTCCGGGTATGAGGCTTTTGTCATGTTACGGCAGAGCCATATGGCGATCTGACGAGCTTGAACGAGTAATTTCAACCTCCTTTCCGATTTCATGTCGGAAACTTTTATTCCAAAATGTTCAGAAACAGTCTTCTGTATCATCTCGACAGTAATGTCTTTTCTTCTTTCTCCAAGAATGTCCTTCAGGTTTTCTTTTGCCATTGCAAGTGTAATCGGGATGTTTTTCAGGCTGCTGTAGGCTCCGAGTCTTATTAGCATACCTTCAAGTTCCCGAATGTTGCGTGTTTCAGTGGAGGCTAGAAAATATATTACATCTTCAGGAACAATGAGGTTGGTTATCTCAATTTTTTTCTTGATAATCGCAATTTTGGTTTCAAGATCAGGCGGCTGGATGTCAGCTATCAGACCCCATTCGAACCTCGACCTCAACCTTTCTTCCAGATCCGATATTTCTCTTGGAAATTTATCCGATGTTATCACTATCTGCTTGTGGGAATCGTACAGCGCGTTGAATGTATAGAAGAACTCTTCCTGTGTCCCTACCTTGCCTGAAATGAATTGTATGTCGTCAATAAGCAGAACATCCAGGTTTCTGAATTTCTGTCTGAATTGCTCCATTTTTCTGTATCTCAGCGCATTTACCATTTCATACATGAATTTTTCAGCAGAGCAGTAACAGACCTTCAATCCGTTGAAATTTTTTCTGATTGAATGACCTATGGCGTTCAGAAGATGACTTTTTCCGAGCCCGACACCGCCATAGATAAAAAGAGGGTTGTATGTGTCGGCGGGGCTTCCGGCAACAGCCAGCGCGGCTCCGTGGGCAAACTGGTTTCCGCTGCCGCTTACAAAAAGATCGAAAGTATATTTTGAATTAAGAGGTGTAAAATCAGCGTCCTGGTCAAGGCTTCTGTTTTCCTGATTTTCCAGCATACCTGAAAGTATCGATTCTTCGATTGGCAGGTCCGGTTCGGCTATATTTTCTTTTACTATAAAGTCAACTGCCAGCTTTTTTCCTGCTGAAACGGTTACAGCGCCTGTCAGCATCTGATAGTAATGGTCTTTGAGCCATTCCTTGTAGAAAGTGCTTGGAACATTCAGATATAGCGTAGTGTCATCATGATGGCTGAATTCCAGAGGTTTTATCCAGGTTGAATAGTCCAGCTCAGAAACGACCTTTTCTATGTTGCTGGAAGCTTGTAACCAGACTTTTTGCATGAAAGCTCACTTCTGTTGACAGGAGGTTCAAAAATTTATCCACAGTATTTCAAGTCAGAAGATTGAAGTCGAACAGGATTCAATGAACGGAGAACTGTAGTTATTAGTAAGTTATCCACAAAATTTTAAACATATGTTGATAATCCAAAAAATGCCATTAAAACAGTATGTTATATTTAAAATCATGGCAAAATTATAGTGGATTGCGGCTTACGCAAGATAACAAAGAGGCATTTTTTTTTCAAGGTAATAGTTCACCCTTCTGTATTAATGAAATCTTCAGATTTCAGCTGGATTAATCTATAAATTTTCTTGACAAATCATTATTATACTGGTTAAAAAGACTTCTTATGAATTAGTTTCCACCCGGGGTTTCCGGATGGAAACGAATTAAATATCGGAGTCTGAAAATGAAAAGAACCTTCCAGCCAAGCAATGTTTCACGTAAACGCACTCACGGCTTTCTTGTGAGAATGGCAAGCAAGAACGGTCGTCTGGTTATAAAACGGAGAAGGGCCAAAGGTCGTAAAAATCTGTCAGTCCGGATTGCAACCAAGTAGTTCCGGTGCTTGACTATTACCGGATTGCTCAATATCCAATTTGATATGAAAGATATTTCGCCGGCTGAGCGCGTGGCCATCAAGAAATCGTTTCCAAAATCGGCACGCTTGAGAAAACGTGCCGATTTTATTCATTTGGCACGTTCTGCAAATAAACAGAACAGGCCAGGTTTTCTGGTTGTCTGGCTGGAAAACGGCCATAATCACGCCAGATTGGGAATTACAGTAAGCAGAAGAGTGGGAACTGCCTCTGTAAGGAACAGAATCAAGCGCTTTGTACGCGAAGTTTACAGGGTCATATGGCGAAAATTACCTCCAGTGGACATAAATGTCATTGCTCGCAGGGATGCCGCATTTTTTGATTACAAGTCAGTAAATAATCAGATAACAGATGCTTTGACGCATATCGGCGATGCCAAATGTTCAAAAAATATCTGCTCTTCCTGATCGCCTTCTATCAGAAACTGATTTCTCCCTTCCTGCCGGCAGCCTGCCGTTTTTACCCATCGTGTTCTTCATATTCCCGAGAAGCCATAATTCGCCACGGGGCTGCTAAAGGCTTGTTTTATAGCTTTTTAAGATTATGCAAATGCCATCCTTTTCATCCTGGCGGGAATGATCCCGTACCCTGAGCAGAAAACTTACTGGAGTTTTTATGGAAAAGAGAGCTTTACTTGCAGTGATACTTTCAATAGCCGTTTTTTACTTGTTTTCACTTTTTGCTTCTCCGGTAAAAAAAGAAGCAGATCTTTCGTACCCTGTCAATCAACCGGCATCATCGCCGATCGCGGCACAGCAGACCGCTCAGAACCCTGCTGACAACCCTTCACCTTATGTGCAGATTCAATCACCCTCAGCGGAAAAGGAAGTTACTGTCGATACTGACATGTTCACCATCAGATTTACTTCGCGCGGTGCTGCCGTCAAGAGTATAGAGCTGAAAAATTACAGGGAAAGTAAGAGTCATGGTGCCAGAAACGTGATTCTTGGGAACGATGCGGATCCTCTTTTGAACAGTTTCTCAACAAGAGGGAACGGATTCAACCTTCAGGAAAGCGCCAATTATGACACTCCCTTGTCTTCAATCTCGCTAAAAGGTTCTGACAAGCGCCAAATCGTCTTTGATTACATCTCTGGTCAGGGCTTTACAGTCCGGAAGAGCTACACACTTGCTGGCAATGATTACGCGATAAAGCTTGAAACAGAAATTTTTAACAATTCATCGGCTCCGCTTTCGGCTTCAATTCAGCAGATAATGACCTATCCTTCACAGGTGCCACAAAAAGAGAGTCGGTTTGAAATCGCCGGCTCTTATATCTATGGCGACAATTCTCTTCATTTTGACAGGATAAATGATGTTTCAGCATCATCGAAACGGTATGACAACTCTGTTCAATGGGCAGGTTTTGCCGACAAGTATTTTCTTTCAGCATTGATTTCGGATAGCGCCAGTATCAGTTCGGTAGAGCTTAAAAAAAATTCAGCCGGTTTTTTTGAATCAATAGCTTCATCTCCGCAGGTAGTTGTTAATCCAGGCAATTCGGTTAAACTCACTCATCGTCTTTTTATTGGCCCAAAGGATCTTGACGTTCTTAAAGCGCAGGGCTCTTCACTGGTTTACGCGATCGATCTCGGATGGTTTGCTTTTCTGGCAAAACCCCTGCTTTATGCGCTCAAATTTTTTCATAATTACGTAGGCAATTATGGTGTTGCCATAATCATAATTACCTTAATACTTAAGATTATTTTCTTTCCGCTTACACATAAAAGCTATAAATCAATGAAGGATATGCAGAAATTGCAGCCAAAAATGGCTGTTTTAAAAGAAAAGTTCAAAAATGACCGCGATGCCATGAACAAGGCTGTAATGGAATTGTACCGGGAAAACAAGGTGAACCCGATGGGGGGATGCCTGCCCATGATTGTCCAGATCCCGGTTTTCTTCGCACTTTACAAGGCTCTGATGTTTTCTATAGAACTCAGGCACGCTCCATTCTTTTTGTGGATTACTGACCTTTCTGACAAAGACCCTTATTATGTAACCCCGCTTATTATGGGCGCCACTATGTTCATACAGCAGAAGATGACACCCTCTCAGATGGATCCTGTCCAGCAGAAGATCATGCTGGCTCTTCCGGTGGTATTTACCTTCATGTTTCTGAGCTTTCCTTCCGGCCTTGTTCTTTACTGGCTGGTCAACAACATCCTAACCATCTGTCAGCAGATGTATATAAATAAACTGGTAAATGACTGAGTGGCATTCGAATGTACAAGCGTGACACAATCGCTGCGATAAGCACACCTCCGGGGACCGGAGGGATAGCGGTCATAAGGGTTTCAGGCGATAATTCCGAAAAAATCGCAGGTTCTGTTTTTAAACCGGCAGCAACTAATCACGGTGGCTTTGAAAGCCACCGTTTTTATTTCGGCAAAGTGGTTGACAGTGAAGAGCGCGCCGTAATAGATGAGGCAATGGTTGTCATGATGTTCGCTCCCCGCTCTTACACGCGTGAAAATATTCTTGAGATTCACTGTCATGGCGGGGCTGTGGTAGCTGAAAAAGTGCTGTCTGAGATATTAAAATCAGGTGCCAGGCTGGCCGAGCCGGGCGAGTTTACCAAAAGGGCTTTTTTGAATGGTCGCATTGATCTCGCTCAGGCCGAATCGGTAATTGACATCATTGAGGCAAAAACTGAAGCAGCTTTGCAACTCGCGCAACAACAGAGAGAAGGGTTCTTCTCCCGTAAAGTAACCGAGGTAGCTGAAAAACTGAGGCTCTCTCTTGCTCTTGTTGAAGCGTGCATTGATTTCCCGGAGGATGATCCTGGTAGCGCCGATCTTTCGGCTATAAATTCCTCAATTTCATTTGCTGATACCGTTTTGGCACAGCTGTCTTCCAGTTATGGAGATGGGCATCTTATCCGTGACGGTATATCAGCCTTGATCGCAGGAAAGCCTAACGCCGGAAAGTCAAGCCTGCTGAACGCCCTTCTAAAAAACGAAAGGGCGATAGTAACCCATATACCTGGCACAACCCGTGACATAATCGAGGAATCGATAAACATAAACGGGCTTGCCGTCAAATTTCTTGATACAGCCGGTATTCGTCATACAGATGACCCCGTTGAACAGGAAGGAATCAGCAGAACTCTTGCCAGGATAACTACTGCCGATATTGTAATTTTCCTGCTTGATTCTTCCCGTCCGTATTCACCCGAGGACGATATGATATTCAATGCTCTCGGAAGTGAAGTCCCGGTCATCTACGTTCTCAGCAAATGTGACCTGCCATTTTTGATTGATCTGCCAGACTCTTTTGATAATATCCCTCTCCTGCGGATTGCCGCTCGTTTTGACATTGGGGTTGCCGAGCTTCTCACAAGGGTGAGGGATACTTTTCTCAAATCGGCTGGAGAAGATTTAAGAGAGACAATCACCATCACCAGAACGCGCCACAGAGATGCCATAGATTCCGCCTTGAAGATAATCCGACGTTTACGCGCTTTTAAAGAGGAGCCTTTAGAGCTTGAACTGCTGGCAGTTGATCTGAGAGAGATATTATTTATCCTTGGTTGCATAACAGGCGAAACAACTACAGATGATCTGCTCGATCTGATTTTTTCATCTTTCTGTATTGGCAAATGAGCTTTTTAATTGTGCGAGGCAATTAACAGAGATGACAGTTTACGAAAATATATATGATGTAATCGTTATCGGCGCGGGGCATGCCGGTTGCGAGGCTGCACTTGCCGCCGCACGGCTTGGCTCTGCCACTCTTCTTCTCACTATAAACCTGGATGCAATAGCGCTTATGTCATGCAATCCGGCTATTGGAGGCCTGGCCAAGGGGCAGCTTGTAAAGGAGATTGACGCTCTTGGTGGTGAGATGGCGAAGAATATTGATGCGACTGGGATCCAGTTTCGAACTCTGAATACAAAAAAGGGGCCAGCCGTGCGGGCTTCACGAGCACAGGCCGACAAACAGCTCTATCGCCTGAGGATGAAACAGATACTTGAAAACCAGAAAAATCTTCATATAAAACAGGGGGAAGTAATCTCCCTCTATATGAAAAATGGCCTTTTAAGCGGGGTTGACACCCGGTCAGGCATAAGGTTCCTCGGAAGGAGCGTGATCATTACTACCGGGACATTCATGCGCGGACTCATACATATCGGACTCTGCAATTATCCCGGTGGGAGGGGGGGGGATCTCCCCTCTGTCGGCCTTTCTGACAACCTCATGGAGTTAGGTTTCCGGGTTGCTCGCCTTAAAACCGGAACTCCGGCAAGGCTTGATTCAAGGACAATAGATTTTACTCGTCTTGAGAAGCAATATGGAGACGACATCCCCACACCTTTTTCTTTTTCTACTAAAGAGATCAAGATGCCGCAGGTGCCATGCCATATTGCTTACACCAATCCGAGATCACATGAGATCATCCGTTCAGGTCTTTCAAGGTCTCCTCTTTATACCGGGAAAATTGAAGGTGTGGGCCCTAGATACTGCCCTTCTATTGAAGATAAAGTTGTCAAGTTTCCTGAAAAAGAGAGGCATCAGACTTTTATAGAGCCTGAAGGGCTGTCAACTGTCGAGGTTTATCCCAGCGGTTTATCAACTTCTCTTCCGATTGACATCCAGTTTGCTTTTTACAGGTCGATAGAGGGGTTTGAAAATGTTGAAATCATGCGCCCTGCTTATGCGATCGAATATGATTACGTTGATCCGGTACAGCTTCATGCTTCACTCGAAACAAAATTGATTCCGAACCTTTACCACGCAGGCCAGATCAACGGGACTTCAGGATATGAAGAGGCCGCTGCCCAAGGATTGATTGCCGGCATCAATGCCTCAAGACGGGTATCTGGCAAGGAGCCGCTTGTTCTTGGCAGATCTGAAGCCTATATTGGAGTTATGATTGATGATCTGGTAACTCTCGGGGTAACAGAGCCTTATCGCATGTTTACTTCTCGTGCAGAATACAGATTGCTCCTGAGAGAAGACAATGCCGATCTCCGCTTGCGAGAAAAAGGCTACATGCTCGGCCTTGCTGATGATGAACTGTATGCCGAATTTAAAAGAAAACGTGAATTGATTGATGCTGAAATCAGCAGGTTGAAAAACAGCAGGATAGCTTCTTCTGAAGAAGAGCTTGATTTTTTGGCACGGCATGGTGTTAACGACATTCAAAAGGGGACAACCCTTGAAAGGCTCTTAAAGCGGCCTGAAGTCAACTACGAAATTATCTCTGGAATTGATCCCGTTTCACGTGAAACAAGGAGCGATGTAAAGGAACAGGTTGAAATACAGATAAAATATGGTGGATATATCGAGAGACAACTTGAGCATATCAGCAGAGCGAGCCGGCAGGAAAATACAAGACTTGAGAACCTGGATTATTCAGTAATAAAAGGGCTGACTGCTGAAGCCAAAGAAAAGCTGACCCGGTTCAAACCGGACACACTGGGGCAGGCGTCGCGAATACAGGGGATAACGCCTGCTGCGATATCCGTTTTGTCAATAGCATTAAAAATGCAGGAAAGAGCATGATGGCGTCGATGGAAGAGATTATAAATGACGCATTCAGGTTTGCAGGGATTGAAATAACTTTTGAAACTGCAAAACATCTGGGCTCGTACGCTGTTGAACTTGTCAAGTGGAACAGTAAAATCAACCTTACAACCATAACGGATTTAAAAGAAATTGCAGTAAAGCATTTTGTCGATTCTCTCTACGCGTCCGCTTTTCTGATTTCAGAATGCCGATTGCTGGATGCAGGCTCGGGCGCCGGCCTTCCAGGAATACCGCTGGCAATCGTCAGAAAAGATATAACAGTCACATCGGTAGATGCTACTTCCAAGAAAATTCATTTTCAGAGATACATTTCGAGAACTCTTGACATGAAGAATTTCACCTCCCTGCATTCCAGAATTGAAAGCCTGGGTGAAGGGAGCCACAAACGATTTGATGCAGTGATTTCAAGAGCGGTAACCGATATTCAGACTTTTGCAGGGCTTGCCGGTCCGTACATCAAGGATGGCGGACGGATGATAATCATGAAAGGTCCGGGTTCAAGAGGAGAAATCGACTCTTCTGAAAAAAAACTTTCTGATGCCGGTTTCTATATTGAAACTGACAGGCTGTTCACCCTTCCATACGGTTATGGGGAAAGAAGAATTATTGCAGCTAAGCGGCTCACAGGGGGGTTGAAAAAATAAGACGATTTGAGGCCGTTTCCAGGATTGGTCATGGTTGTGTCCTGGAAAACCGGGGGAAATTCTTTTAAGGCACCTTTTCAGCAGCCAGAGACAAAAAGTGGTTTTTGCGGAGAATAATGGGATGATCCTTTTTAAAATGATATAAAGTTGCAGCAGAAGATTTTCTGCTTTAAAGTGCGAAAAGGGCAATCATAGAGGTTGGCGCCATAGTTAAACAAATTCTGTGACAGGAAGGTCAGGCAGTTTCCATCCTGAAACTCCGTACGAGAAAAAACCGGTTTCCGTCCCAATAAGCACTCTTTTTGGGTGGAAACAAGATAAGATGCAACCCCGCAGGCAGCTGCAGAAACGGAGCAGAGTCGTGAAAAAAATAATCATTCCCATAGCGCTTTTAATGACAGTATCCTGTTCGACATACCAGAACAGGGCAATCTCCTTCAAGCCGCCAGAAGCTTATCAGAACGCACAGAACATATCAGGGTTGATGCTAGGGGCAGAGGCATTTTCAGACAGGGAAAAAGCTGCCGAACTCTTTGGTTTCGACATAAGGGGAGCAGGGCTTCTCCCGATTCAGATCATATTTGACAACAAGAGCGACCAGCCAGCTCAAATTGTCGCCGGCCAGACCTTTCTGGTAGACAGTAGGGGTAATTACTGGAAACTGCTTTCGAACAGGGACGCAGTGCTGAGGGTTGAGGAAGCCACCAAAAAAGGTGAAATAGCATCCGGTGCTGGCAAAGGAGCGGGGATAGGAGCGTCTATCGGGGCGCTTCTGGGGCTGGCAATAGGAGTCGTCTCCGGGGAAAACATCGGGGAAGCCGCACTGAAAGGGGGTGTTCTGGGAGGTGCTGGAGGTGCTGTTATAGGTGGGGTAGAAAAGGGGAGCAATACAGGGAGGAGAGAGTTCGAAATAGCCGATGACCTTGCCGATAAGGGCATTGAGGGGAAAACAATCGCAAAAGAATCCATGGCCGACGGATTCATCTTTTTCCCTGGTGAAGCGTCAAGCGCGACAGAATTACGGCTACAGCTGAAATTCATCTATTCAGGTGACGTCCGGACAATCACCCTCAAGGTGCAGTGATGGAAATAAGGGTTTATTATGAAGATACCGATGCAGCCGGAGTTGTATATCACTCGAATTACCTGAACTTTATGGAGAGAGGGAGAACGGAGCTCTTCCGGACTCATGGGCTGATTGTTTCGCAACTCGCTGCAGAAGGTTTTATCTTTCCGGTCGTAAGGGTCGAAGCTGACTTCAAGGCGCCCGCTTTTCATGACGATCTTCTCCGTATCGAGACAAATCCGGTAACAACAGGCGGGTCGTCATTCCAGCTCGCACAGCGGATAATCAGAGAAAATGACCGGAAGATCATCGTTGATGCCCTGGTTACGTTAGCCTGCATAAACTTATCAGGAAAACCTGTCCGCATACCTGCTGAAGTTCTCTCCTTCCTGAAAAGCACTCTGCAAACTGCAAAATGATCGCCAAAGCAGAAAAAATCACACGAAAAGAAGCAATAGAGCTTTTCAATGAAAGCAGCCTGCTTGAACTCGGCAAGCTTGCCAACTCTGTCAGAAACAGTTTTCATCCGAAGAAGACAGTAACCTTTGTCATTGACAGAAACGTAAACTACACAAACATCTGCGTTTCAGGATGCTCGTTCTGCGCGTTTTACCGGGGGAAAAAGGATGCAGATGCCTATATTCTCACCAAAAAAGAGATACTGGATAAAACAGAAGAACTTGTATCGCTGGGGGGTACACAGCTGTTGATGCAGGGGGGGCTCAACCCTGATCTCAAGATCGAATTTTTTGAAGAGCTCTTCAGAGAGATCAAGAAAAGCTTTCCGCAGATAGACATCCACTCCCTCTCTCCTGCTGAGATAGACTGCATAGCTTCAGCTTCATCTTTAACCATCGATGAGACAATAGAAAGATTACAAAAATCAGGCCTGGATTCTATCCCTGGCGGCGGGGCGGAGATACTGGTTGATGACATAAGAAAAAAAATCTCCCCGCTGAAAATAGGCTGGGAGCGTTGGAGCCAGGTGATGTTTAAGGCTGCCGAAGCAGGAATGTCTACGACTGCGACCATGATGTTCGGAGCGGGAGAGAGCGCTGAAGATATTATCGAGCATCTCTTCCGAATCCGTGAATTGCAGGAGAGTGGCGGTTCATTCAGGGCATTCATTCCTTGGACATACCAGCCTGGAAATACAGGGCTTGGAGGTTTGACTCCAGGCGGGGTGGAATATCTGAGGGTTCTGGCAATCTCCAGAATCATTCTTGACAACATCCCGAACATCCAGGGGAGCTGGGTGACTCAAGGGGGAAAAATGGCTCAAATCGCGCTTTTTTTCGGCGCTAACGATCTCGGTGGCACAATGCTTGAGGAGAATGTCGTCGCTGCTGCCGGCTGCAGCTTCCGGATGACCCCGGAAGAGATCATCTCACTAATAAAAAATACAGGATTCACACCACTTCAGAGAAACACAGCGTACAATATCCTCCGGGAGTTTCCGGCTTGACACTTAATTCATACATACAGAATAAATTTGAAATTGTGACTGACTGTTTTCGCCTGGCAGAAATTGCAGATATCATCGGCAGAGAGAAAGAGATCGCTCTTGATTTGGAGATGGACTCGCTTCATCACTACCAGGAGAAAATATGTCTTTTGCAGATTTCTACCAGAACTGAAACATGGCTTGTCGATCCTTTGGCGCTCCAGGATATTTCACCACTCGCAGCTCCATTAGGAGAAAGAAAAATTACAATAGTAATGCATGGCGCGGATTATGACATCCGCTCTTTGCGCCGGGACTTCGGCATTGAAATAACCACTCTTTTCGACACGATGCTTGCCTCAAGATTCCTCGGGATTCAGGAATTCGGTCTCGCTGCCCTGCTCAAGTCCAGGTTTGGCATAGAACTGGACAAGAAATACCAGAAGGCTGACTGGAGCAAGAGGCCATTAACCCGTGAAATGAGCGCTTATGCGGCTGCCGATACCGCCACGCTTCTTGCGCTCCATGACGGTTTGAAAGCGGAGCTCGTCGGAAAAAAGAGACTGGACTGGCTTCATGAGGAGTGCGCTCTTTTGTGTTCAGCAAGAGCCGCAGATAAAAGCGGCCCGTTTTTTCTATCCTGCAAAGGGGCGGGGAGACTCAAACCGAGAAACCTGGCCGTGCTTGAGAATCTTCTTCATATGCGGGATCAACTTGCACGCGGGATGGACAGGCCTCCATTCAAGGTTATGCCGTCAGAATCCCTGATTGAAATCGCTGAAAAACGGGCACGGACGCTGCAAGAACTGCAGCAGATAAATGGGATGACACAGGGGCAGATACGTAAATACGGCGAAAAGATTATATCAACCGTTTCTTCTTCGCTTGACATCCCTGAGAATCAACTCCCGAGCTTCCCTAACCGCAGAAAGAAAATTCCGACGGAGAGCGTAAAGAGAACTCTCCAGCAGTTGAAAGGGTGGCGGAGCGGATTGAGTAACAGACTCTGTCTTGAGCCCGGAGTGCTCGCCCCCAACTGGCTTCTTGAGAATCTGGCTGATAAGGAATTTTCATCCCTCGAAGGGTTCTCGAACATAACCGGAATGCGAGAGTGGCAGAAAAATCTGTATGGCGCTGAACTGGCGGACATGCTTCAACGGCCTGGAGACGGAGAGGGAGATGCAACAGACGGATATCACCATAGTAATCCCGGTCTATAATGAAGAATCAAACCTGGAACCGCTGATTTCAAGACTTTATCCAGTGCTTGGCGGCACGGGGATGATTTTTGAGGTTATTTTCGTAAATGACGGTTCGAGCGACAATTCCATGGACATTTTACGTCGCATGACAGAAGAATACCCTCAAGTAAAGGCGATCGAATTTAACGGGAACTTCGGTCAGCATATGGCTATTCTGGCAGCTTTTGAGGTCTCCAGCGGAGAGATGGTAATCACTCTTGACGCAGATCTCCAGAATCCTCCGGAAGAGATACCGGGAATCATAGCGGAAATGCAGAAAGGGCACGATGTAGTCGGCACAGTCAGACAAAAGAGACGAGACACACTTTTCAGAAGGATTGCATCCAGAGTGGTCAACATGACCACCAACAGGATTACAGGAATGCAGATGAGCGACTATGGTTGCATGCTTCGAGGTTATCATCGCGACATAGTGGATAATATAAACAGGTGTGGCGAATCTGCTACATTCATACCGGCTCTTGCACAGACATTCGCCTCCAGGCCGACAGAGATAATTGTAGGGCACGAGGAGAGAGCCGCAGGGGAGAGCAAATATTCACTCTACCGCCTGATCAGGCTCAACTTTGACCTTATGACAGGTTTCTCTGTCCTGCCGCTCCAGCTTTTTGCGCTCTTCGGGGTTATGACATCGCTCCTTTCCCTCGCATTCGCCGCGCTTCTGTTTGTCAGAAGGTTCATAGTAGGCGCCGAGGTGGAAGGGGTTTTCACCCTGTTCGCGATCCTCTTCTTCTTCGTCGGCATCATCATATTAGGGATCGGCATTGTCGGCGAATATGTGGGGCGTATATACCAGGAAGTCAGGAAAAGGCCGAGATACGTGATCAGGAGGATGTACGGTTTTGAAGAGTAGGAATGCCGTTTTTCCGCCATCTCGACGTCAGCCTGCGCCTCCTCTTGTGCGGCGTAGCAGCGCTACGCCTCCGCTGGATGCTTGGCTTCCCTGACCTGACTAAAAATCGACATTCCATGGGAAAAGATAGTGAAAGCCAATAAACTGATAATCTGCGCCTACCACAACCTCGGGTGCCGCTGCATCGAGGAGCTGCTGCGCCAGGGGGTTGAGATCGCGCTTATCTTTACCCATGAGGATTCGCCGACCGAAGAGATATGGTTCGACTCAGTGGCTGACCTTGCTGAGCGGCACGGCATCCCCTGTCTGAAGTCCGACATCAATGCGCCGGAGAACGTGGAACGGTTGAGGGATATCTCCCCGGCGTTCCTCTTCTCCTTCTATTACCGGAACATGATCAAGCCTGCCGTGCTGGGCATTCCAGCGCATGGGGCGCTTAACCTGCACGGCTCGTACCTGCCAAAGTACCGGGGGCGGGTGCCGGTCAATTGGGCGGTGATCAACGGAGAGACAGAGACCGGCGCCACCCTGCACTACATGGTGGATAAACCGGACGCCGGGGACATCGTGGATCAGGAAAAGGTGGAGATAGCGTTCACCGACACTGCCCTGGACGTATTCCACAAGGTTACTGCCGCAGCGGTGGCTGTTGTCTCCCGTTCATGGCCGCTTTTGCGTGAAGGGAAAGCCGGGAGAGTCCGTATGAAGCTGACGGAAGGGAGCTACTTCGGCGGGCGAAAGCCGGAGGATGGGCGGATTGACTGGAACAGGAGCGCGGTCGAGATATACAACCTCGTGCGCGGCGTAACCCACCCTTATCCGGGCGCCTTTACCCATCTCGACGGAAAGAAGGTCACAGTATGGTCAGCCCGGCCAGTTGACGGACAAGGCAAATCAGGATGTATTCTGTCGTATAGCCCCATGATGGTCGGCACTGGCAGCGGTCTCATAGAGGTCATATCTCTTCAGATCGAAGGCGAGGAAGAGATTGCTGCTGACCAGCTCGTATGGAATGCCGAGAAACAGGCGTCATTCGACAGCTGCCAAGAATAGGGAGTTATCCATGAACCATATTCTGTTTTCGGGGTTTATTACCCATTCGATATGGCTGGCTCTCCAGTTGCAGCTCTGACTGCGGCCGCAATATCCCGCATGGAAACTGATAAGGGGTTACAATGAAAATATTAATACTCGGCGTCAACGGTTTTATCGGCAACGCCCTCACCCACCGCATCCTCACCGACACCGACTGGGAGGTATTCGGGCTGGACATGGCGTGCGATAAGCTTGAGCGGTCGCTTGGAGATTCACGCTTCAATTTTCTTGAGGGTGATATCACCATTAACAAGGAGTGGATCGAGTACAACATAAAGAAGTGCGACGTTGTTCTGCCGCTTGTTGCAATCGCCACGCCTGTCACCTATGTCAGAGATCCGCTGCGGGTGTTCGAACTCGATTTCGAGGAGAATCTTAAAATTATCCGGCTCTGCCACAAGTACAGAAAGCGGGTGATCTTCCCCTCCACCTCCGAGGTGTACGGCATGAGCCCGGACTGGGAGTTCGACGAGGAAAATTCGCCGCTCATGCTCGGGCCGATCGCCAAGGAGCGGTGGATATACTCCTGCGCCAAACAGATGCTCGATCGCGTCATCTACGCCTACGGCACCCATGAAGGGCTCAGATTCACCCTCTTCCGTCCTTTCAACTGGATAGGCCCCAAGCTGGACAGCATTCATACCGCAAAAGAGGGGAGCTCGCGCGTTCTGACCCAGTTTCTCTACGATATCCTGGCGGAAAAACCGATACAGCTTGTGGATGGCGGGAACCAGCGCCGTTCGTTCACCTATATCGAGGACGGCATCGACTGTCTTATGCGGATCATCGAGAACAGGGAAGGGTGCGCCGATGGCCGGATATTCAACATAGGCAACCCTGCTAATGATCTCTCGGTCAGGGAGCTTGCCTTCAAGCTTCGCGAGATGGTCGCAGAGTTTCCGCTCTATCGGGAGAAAGCTGAGAAATGCCGCATCGTGGAGGTGACATCTGACAGTTTCTACGGCGCCGGGTATCAGGACATGCTCACCCGCGTCCCTTCAATACGCCGCGCCAGGGAGCGTCTAGGGTGGGAACCTTCTACCACGATAGATAACGCGCTTCGCAAGACACTTGAGTTCTATCTGGTGGACGAGCGGGAAAAACTTTCGGAATTTGTCTGAGATGAAAACCGGCATCATGGGGGGGACATTCAATCCGATTCACATCGCACATCTCCGGGTGGCAGAAGAGGCGCGGGAATCGTGCAATCTTGACAGGGTGATATTCGTTCCCGCCTCCGTCCCCCCCCACAAACCTGTCAAAGAGGAGCTTTCATTTGCCCTTCGTTGCGAGATGGTGAGAGCGGCAATAGAGGGGAATCCTTTTTTCCAGATTTCAACTGCTGAAGGGGAACGCCCGGGTAAATCCTATTCGATTGACACCATTTCAAGATTTTCGATTGATTATCCGGATGACGAGCTTTTTTTCATAACAGGGAGCGACTCTTTCCTTGAGATCAGTCTGTGGCGTTCATACGCTTCGCTCTTCGCCCTGTGCGACATGATAGTGGTCGAGCGTCCCGGCAAACTGATAAATGACATTATGGACGCTGTCCCGAATGAAATCAGAGGGCGTTTTAGCCTAGAGAGCGGCATCTCTTTGATACATGAGAGCGGACACAAGGTCTGTTTCGTCTCCGGCGCGCTGCTTGATGTTTCATCCAGCAGGATAAGGGAGCTTGCAGCAGCTGGAAGGTCAATTAAATATCTTGTCCCTCCCGGGACAGAGAAATATATCAAAGAAAAAAGGATATACAAGCAATGCAGTTAAACAAAACAGAAGAATCCTCCGGGACAGCTCTTACATCGGAGGCGAGGGCGGTCAGAGCTGCAGAGCTCGCAGCGGACAAAAAGGGGTATGATATAAAGATACGGAATATTTCCGCCATATCGTCGATAGCCGATTATCTTGTTATTATTTCCGGCTCTTCAGACCGGCATCTCCAGGCGATTGCGGATAGCATTAGGAGAGGCCTGAAAAAATACGGCAAGGTCAATGATATTGAAGGGGAACGGGAGGGGAAGTGGATCGTGATGGATTACGGCGATGTTCTGGTTCATATTTTTCATGAGCCGCTCAGGGGATATTACGATCTGGACGGTTTATGGAAAATGGCGCCTGAGCTTCCGCTTTCCTCTGAAATAGCATCTCTCCGCAGCGGAGGCGGTTTTTGAAGCTGGTGCTTGCCTGGGTCGGCAAATGTTCTGAAACCTGGGTGCGCGTGGCGGCAGATGATTATTCTGCCCGCATAAAACGCTATTTCCCGTTTGAGATTATTGAAGTGCGAGAGGAGAAGAACCCCTTATCCGATATATCCAGAGAACGCGAGTGCAGAAGAATTGAAGATCGGCTGCCGAAAGAGCCTCTGCTACTCCTGTTTGATGAAAAGGGAGAGCATCTCGCATCAGAAGAGTTCGCGAGTTTCATTGAAAAGGAGCGCGAGAACGGACGAAGGGATATTGTTTTCGCCATCGGCGGCGCCTACGGCTTTTCTGATGATTTTAGAAAAAAGGGGAGACTGGTTTCGCTCTCAAAGATGACATTCACGCATCAAATGGCGCGGATTTTCGCCCTTGAGCAGATATACCGGGCTTGTACAATCCTGAATAATGAAAAATACCATCACCGTTAATGACCGGATTTTTATGAAAAAAGACGCCAGAATTTTTGTCGCCGGCTCAAGTGGGCTTGCCGGCTCCGCCATCACCAGACGTCTTAAAAGCGACGGCTACCGGAACCTGCTCCTTCCTGATAGTTCGGAGCTCGATCTGACTTCCCAGGAACAGACGGAACATTTTTTCCGGGATCAGAAGCCAGAATACGTTTTTCTCGCTGCTGCGAAGGTTGGTGGCATTCATGCGAACAACAGCTACCCCGCCGATTTTATCCGGGTGAACCTTGCGATAGAGCAGAACATTATACATCAGTCATGGCTGAGTGGCGTCAAAAGGCTCCTGTTTCTAGGTTCTTCCTGCATCTATCCGAAGTTCGCCCCACAGCCGATAAGAGAGGAGGCGCTCCTTACCGGGGCGCTTGAGTCTACAAACGAACCTTATGCGATAGCAAAAATCGCAGGGGTAAAGATGTGCGAATCATACAACAGACAGTACGGAACGCGCTTCATGGCGGTTATGCCGACAAATCTCTACGGCCCTTTCGACAACTTTGACCCGCTTGACAGCCATTTACTCCCCGCCCTTATAAGACGCTTTTACGAAGCCGCATCCCTTGGGCTCCCTGAAGTTTCAGTATGGGGTAGCGGCACTCCCAGGCGCGAACTGCTCTATTCTGACGATATGGCGGATGGCTGCCTGTTCATTATGAATCTGCGTGATGAAGAGCTTTTGCCGCATTTTTTCAGCTACCCCACCCCCTGTTTTGTAAATCTCGGGACTGGAGAGGATGCGGCAATAAGTGAGATCGCTGAAATTGTCAGAGAGATCACAGGTTTCAAGGGGAAGATAGTCTTCGACACTTCGAAGCCTGACGGCACGCCGAGAAAGCTCCTGGACGTGTCGCGGATGAACGCTCTGGGGTGGCGCTCGCAGACCGCGTTGCGCGAAGGGATCGAAAAAACCTGCATCTGGTACCGGGAAAACCGGTTCCGACAGGGAGAGATAGGGGGTAAGAATTGAAAAAAGCGCTGATAACAGGGATCACGGGGCAGGACGGTTCGTATCTGGCGGAGCTTCTTCTTGCCAAGGGTTACGAGGTGCATGGCATGATACGGCGCTCATCATCTTTCAATACGGGGCGGATAGACCATCTTTATCGCGACCCGCATGAGAGCGGCGTCCGCCTCTTTCTCCACTACGGAGACCTGAACGATGCAAGCTCCATCAACACCCTTCTCCGTAATATCCGCCCGGATGAGATATACAATCTGGGGGCACAGAGCCATGTTCGCGTCTCGTTTGACATCCCGGAGTACACCGGAGAGATCGATGCGCTCGGAACAGTCAGAATCCTGGAAGGGATACGTGAAACAGGGCTGGAGACAAGATTTTATCAGGCATCCTCATCCGAGCTTTACGGGAAGGTTGTTGAGACCCCCCAGAGAGAGACGACCCCTTTTTACCCCAGGTCTCCTTATGCCTGCGCCAAGGCCTACGCTTTCCACATAACGGTGAATTATCGCGAAAGCTATGGAATGCACGCCTCGAACGGCATACTCTTCAACCATGAATCCCCACGCCGCGGGGAGACTTTCGTCACAAGAAAAATCACACGCGCAGCAGCGAGAATAAAGCTCGGCATGCAGAAATGCCTCTATCTGGGGAATATTGACGCAAGGCGCGACTGGGGTTTTGCGGGGGATTACGTCGAGGCGATGTGGCTCATGCTTCAGCAGGAGAAAAGCGGCGATTATGTGATCGCCACCGGACGGACGCATATGGTTAGGACTTTTGCCGAAAAAGTGTTTGAACGGCTTGGAATGCCTGTTGAATGGCATGGAAAGGGTGAAGACGAAACCGGGATCGACGCTGTGACAGGCGAGACGCTGATCCGTATTGATCCAAGATATTTCCGCCCGGCGGAGGTTGATCTGCTGCTAGGAGACCCGACGAAGGCTGAAAAGGATCTTGGATGGAGTCCAGGGACAGATTTTGACCGGCTTGTGGAGATGATGATCGATGAGGATTTGAAACTCGCCGAAAGAGAGAAGCGGGCAGCTGGATAAAATCCCCGCTTTCCGAACAGGAAACCGACTGTTTCTCATCCGGAGTTTCCGGATGGAAACTAACTGATTTTATCCCTCCTGCCGGCATCGTGGCGCGAGACAGTAACAGAAATAATGATGGAAAGCGCAAGAAGTCCGAATATCACCCCAAGGGAAAATTGTACCGGAATTTCGTATCCGGTTCCGGAAAGGAGCATTTTTATTCCGACGAATGCAAGAACAACCGATATTCCCTGTTTCAGATATGTAAACATCCCCATTACGCTCGAAAGAAGGAAGTAAAGGGCTCTCAGTCCCATTATCGCGAATATGTTGGATGTATAAACGATCAGAGGGTCACGTGAAACGGCAAGAACGGCAGGGATCGAATCGATGGCGAATACGATGTCGCTTGTTTCAATCATCACCAGGGCAAGAAAGAGAGGGGTTGCAGCGGCTACTCCTTTTCTCCTTATGAAAAAGGCGTCTCTGTATCGCCGTTTTGTAACCGGCATAATTTTTCTTACAAGCCGCAGGATTATGTTTTTCTCCGGATCAGGCGCTTCATCTTTCCCGAAAGCCATCTTTATTCCTGTCACAATAAGAACCGCGCCGAATAGATAGATCATCCAGTGGAAGCGCTCCAGGAGCCCTATCCCAATGAAGATGAAAACCGCGCGCATCAGGATTGCTCCGATAATTCCCCATTTAAGGATTTTAGGCTGGTACAGACCCGGTATCTGAAAGTATGAAAAAATCATTATGAAGACAAAGAGATTATCGACTGAGAGCGATTTTTCGATGATATAGGCTGTGAAAAATTCAAGCGCTCCTGTCTTGCCCATTGAAAAAAAGAGCCCCGCGTTAAAAAGGAGGGCGAGAGAAATCCATGCAACACTCCAGAACAGCGCCTCACGGAACGATATGTCATGAGTTTTCCTGCTGATGCCGAGGTCAGCGATAAAAAGCGCGAGGATCAAAAAGCCGAAAAGAAGCCACAAAGCGCCTCTGTCGGAAAAGAGGGTGAATATCTCCATAGTTGCCTCCGCAAAACGCGTTATGAAAAAATTACCACCTGCTGGAAAGTTCCGGGGAATATCCGGATATTACCTCATTTGAGGTAACAGATAGTTCTTATAGGGTGCAGTAGAAATTGAAGTAAATCCCATTGTTGCTGCAAATGCAAGCTTGCAGGTGTTTTCCGGGTAGCTTTCGAAGCTGGCACGCTGATTGCAATAATCGAGAGCATCTAAACACAAATTCCTTTATGGAGGTAGTACAGATGAAAAAGGTCCTTTCAACAATCGTGGCAGCACTCGTAGCAGTTTCTTTCTCGGCTGTTGTTTTCGCCGCTGACGCAGCCAAGCCTGCAGCAGCTCCGGCCAAGCCTGCCGCCGCCGCTGAGCCCGCAGCAGCTCCAGCCGCTGAAGCAAAAAAAGAAGCGAAAAAACCTGCCAAGAAAGCTAAAAAAGCCAAGTCTGCAGCAAAAAAAGAAATGAAGAAAGAAGAAGCAGCTCCTGCAGCAGCTCCTGCAGCGAAGTAATTCTTTCTCACAACAGGAGTCGAAAAGCCGCATTGAAAAGTGCGGCTTTTTTTTAAAGTGAAACACGAGATGCTTGACTGACAAAGGAGCGGTGAAACATGGAAGACAGGTTCATCCGTTGTCTCAGCGGTTCCGGCGGTGTGAGGATTGTTGGCTGCACCGCTGCTGTGGCTGCGCGAGAAATTTGCACTCTTCAGAACGCCTCCATGACGGTCGGAATAGCCATCGGCCGCGCCGTTGCGGCAGGCGCGCTGATGGGAGCGCTCCTGAAGGGGGAAGAGCGGATAGCGCTCAAGTTCGAGGGGAACGGCCCTGTCGGCAAGATAATTGTCGAGGCTGATGGCGACGGGGCGGTTCGAGCCTCAGCAGGGAATCCGGAAGCCGAAATGGAGCCTGCAGATGGGCGCTGGGATGTGCCGGGGCTCCTCGGGCGCGCAGGTTTTCTCACTGTTTCACGCGATCCGGGAACCGGCGCGGAACCTTATCGTGGAATGGTGCAGTTGTGCAGCAGTGAAATAGGGGATGATCTCGCAGGATATCTGGCTGAGTCAGAGCAGACCCCCTCCGCAGTAGGGGTAGGGGCCCGCCTTGACAGCTCCGGCCGGATTTCCGGCTGCGGTGGTTTTCTCGTTCAGCGCCTCCCCGGTTGTTCCGGGCAGGAGATGGAGGCTGTCGCGGAGAACACGAAGTCGCTTCCGCCGCTTGTAGAGCTTCTGCGTGAAGGGGGCCCTGAGATGCTGGTTGAGAGGCTGTTTGACGGTCATGCTTTCAATATTCTTGAAAAAAGGGAAATTTTATTCCGCTGCGGATGCAACAGGGAAAAGTCAAGGGAAGCGCTTCATATTCTTGGTGAAGACGAATTGAAGGATATACTTCTTAAAAATGGCGCGGTCGAAGTAAAATGCGAATTCTGCAGGAAAACATATGCCTTTGCATCAGATGAGATATCCGGCGCTTCAGGCAAAATGTCATACTCGTGATATGCGAACAATCAAGCTGACAGTGGAATATGACGGCACGGCCTATTCTGGATGGCAGCGACAGCCGAACGGCCTGACTGTCCAGGAAGTGCTGGAAGATGCCCTTAAAAAACTGCTGGGCGAGGATGTTGCCGTAAGGTCGTCAGGCCGCACTGACGCCGGGGTTCATGCTGCCGGGATGGCGGCTGTCTTTCGAACTGCCAGGGAAATTCCGCTCAAATCGATTATAGACGGCTCGAATCATTTCCTCCCCCCCGATATCGCCATACGGGACGCCTGCGAAGTAAGCGGCAGTTTCAGGGCGATTCGCGACGCGACAGCCAAACATTATCGCTATTCCGTTTTCAACTCGGAAGCAAGGTCGCCTCTCAGGCGAAATACAAGCTGGCATGTGCGTGAACAGCTGAATCTGGAGGATATGCGTGCCGCTGCCGCAAGTTTTGTCGGCATTCATGATTTCGCCTCTTTCAGGGCTTCTAACTGCTCGGCTAAAACTTCGTCAAGACGGATAGACTCTGTTGAGATAACCGTAGATGGGGAGATGATCTTCATAGATGTGACAGGAGAAGGGTTTCTCAAGAATATGGTCAGAATAATGGCCGGCACGCTTGTGGATATCGGGAGAGGGAGGTTCGAACCGGGGCATGTGCGGTGGCTCTTGCGGAATCATGACAGACAGAAGGCCGGAGTAACAGCTCCGGCCCAAGGTCTCTGTCTCGTCAGGGTTTACTACGGGGAGAACGTTTAGAGAGGGGAGACAAGGCGAGATATCTTGCCAGCATAAGGCGGATTTACAACGCCTTGGCTATCAGGGCGTCCAGCTGTGATTTCGGCACCGCTCCGACAAGCTGCTCAACGGCAGCTCCCCCCTTGAACATTATCAAAGTGGGGATGCCACGGACGCCGTACAGTGAAGGGGTTGACGGATTTTCATCGACATTGACCTTGCCGACCTTTATCTTGCCGTAATATTCTTCTGCAAGAGCGTCTATCAGCGGCGCGATCGCCTTGCATGGAGCGCACCAGCTGGCCCAGAAGTCTACCAGTACCGGAATTTCGGACTGAAGCACTTCCCTGTCGAAGGTGGAATCGGTAAAAGCTATTACTTTTTCACTGGACATGATTGAATTCTCCTTTACAGATAAAAAAAATTAATGGGATGATATACCAGACAATGAAAAAATCAAGAGCTTTAAACCCTGGCGTAACAACCTTACTCCTCTTTCGATCGATTCTTCCTCTCATGAGTCCGCTATTTTTCATGTTATGCGCTATCAGCAGTTCGAGGTCATAAAAGCCATGTCCTATATGCCGTTGAGTATCGATATGAAAGGGAAGAAAGCGCTGGTGGTAGGTGGCGGGAAGGTCGCCCTCCGGAAAATCCTCCCCCTTCTGGACGCGGGCGCCAGATTGAAGGTTGTCGCGATTTTGGCATCTGACGAGATAAATCTGATGAATGAGAGAAGAGAAATAGAGCTCTGTCTGAGGGAGTACAGAAAGAGCGATCTCAAAGATGTTTTCCTTGCCGTGGCGGCGACAGATTCGGAAGAAGCCAACCATCGCATCGCTCTGGATGCGCGGAGCGAAAATATCATTGTCCTTGTTGCCGATCACCATGAATACGGAGATTGCATCTTCCCTGCCAGGCTTCGCAGAGGGAATCTCGATATCTCGGTTTCAAGCGGCGGAACAGCCCCTGGTTTTTCAGTAATTGTGAGAGACCGGATAGCGGAGATAATCGGTGAGGAATATGCATCTCTTCTCGAGCAGGCGGCAGAAAAGCGTGAAAAGCTGTTGACTGCAAGCGAGAGAAGTAAATAGAATAAAAAAATTTTGCACCATTTCCGGTTTCAACGCCGAACAGTCGATTTTCCCTTTCAGGTTGATAAAAAAGTATCCCGGATAATGCCTCTGGAGCCGGTCTTTTCTCTTTTTGCTGGACAAGTTAAGGATATTTTTATGGCGCATATATTTCATGTTTTGACCATCGCACTGTATGCCGCCGCCACCGCTGCGTACCTGGCCTGCCTTTTTTGCTCATCAGATACCATTATTCTCTGGGGGAGGCGTATTCTGGCCGGCGGATGTTTCGCTCATATCCTCTCTACGATACATCTCGTAAGCCTCAAGAGACATCTCCCGCTCACAGAAATGCAGGAATCCCTCTCATTCCTGGCTCTTCTGCTTGTAGTCTTTTTTCTTTTTTTTGAACGGAAATACCGTGTTGCCACGCTGGGCTCTTTCATAACTCCGTTGGCGCTGCTAATGCTGATAGTTTCAGGCGGGCTCCACGGGGAGGCGCGCGAGCTTCCGCCAATATTGCAGAGCAACTGGTTCTGGTTCCACACCATGCTGGCTTTTATGAGTTACGCCGCATTCGCGATCGCATGCGGAGTGGCTGTCATTTATCTTCTGCAGAGACATTTTCTAAAGAAAAAGAACCTGGGCCCTCTTTTCAGGAGATTGCCATCGCTGGAAACGCTTGACGAGATAAGCTACCGGGCGCTTTCCGCAGGTTTTCCGCTTCTTACGGCAGCCATAATTTCCGGAGCCATATGGTCGGAACAGGCTGCCGGGAGCTACTGGACATGGGATCCGAAGCAGACATGGTCGTTTGTTACCTGGCTTGTATATGCGGCGCTATTGCATGGACGCCTGACAGCCGGGTGGCGCGGCAGGCGTGCCGCAATACTCTCGATAATCGGCTTCATTGCCGTACTTGTAACTTTTTTAGGAGTCAAGCACGGAATTTCCTGGTAAGCGGCTCAACGCCGGATGACCCCGGGCAGATCAGAACAGAGCGGGAATCTGATGAACATTATTGCGGTAGGTCTCTCACATAAGACCGCCCCGGTTGAAATAAGGGAAAAGGTGGCGTTCCCGCCGGACGGTATCAAGGAGCCGTTACGGGAGCTGGTTTCACTGGAGGATATCCAGGAAGGGGTGATTTTATCCACCTGCAACCGTGTCGAGATATACGCCACCACACGTGACATTGCCGGCGGCATTTCGAGAATCAGGCGTTTCCTCGCCGATTACCACAAGTTGCCTCTCGAAGCGATAGAGAAGCATCTCTACAGCCATCATTCCGAATCCGCGATACGGCATCTTTTCAGAGTCGCTTCCAGCCTTGATTCTATGGTCGTAGGGGAGCCGCAGATACTGGGACAGATAAAGACCGCCTACGGCTACGCCGCTGAGTACAGAACGTCCGGCATTATCCTCAACAGGTTCCTCCACAAGGCGTTTTCTGTCGCAAAACGGGTGCGCACCGAGACAAGGATAGCCTCTTCCGCTGTTTCCGTGGCATTTGCGGCAGTCGAGCTGGCCAGGAAAATACTTGGGGAGATATCCGGCAAGACTGTCATGCTGGTAGGCGCAGGAGAGATGTGCGAGCTTGCCGCCAAACATTTCATTAACAGCGGGGCGAGCAGGATAATCGTCACGAACCGGACTTTCGAAAAAGCGGAGCAGCTTGCGGATGAATTCGGCGGAGATGCCGTCCCTTTCGATGAATTCCAGGGGGCGCTTCATCTTGCTGATATCGTTCTCTCTTCCACCGGCGCTCCGACTGCCGTCATAAAATCCGAAGATGTCGAGAACGCGCTCAGGCGGAGGCGGTTCAAGCCGATTTTTTTCATAGACATCGCCGTGCCGCGTGACATCGATCAAAAAGTCAACGATATCGACAACGCCTTCCTTTTCACTGTTGATGATCTGCAGCAGGTTATCCAGGCGAATATGGAGCAGAGGAATCTTGAGGCAGAGAAGGCCGAAGAGATTGTCGAAATGGAGATAGGGCAGTTTTTCAAGTGGCTCTCCTCGCTCGAAGTAAAACCTACGATCGTCGCTCTGAGGAACAGGTTTGACGAGATAAGGCGCGCAGAAGTAGAAAAAACCCTCTCTTCATGGAAGGATTCTCCCCCGGATGCGGAAAAGCGCCTTGAATCCCTGACTCTGGCGATTATGAACAAGCTTTTGCACAATCCGATACAGACGCTCAAAAAAGGGAAAGAGGGGGGGCGCACCGATCTCTACCTGGATGCTCTCATGCGTCTTTTTGAGCTTCAGTCAGTTGAAGCTGATTTTGACGAAGAGAGCGACGCTGAAATCTAAATCTGCATGGGGGAGATTCAGGTTCTCCTCTATTTTTTGCAAGAGCCTGATACGGAAACAAAATAAAATTCATGGAGAACAAGATGGCGCCATCGCGATTGCGTATAGGGACTCGCGCCAGCCAGCTTGCCTTGTGGCAGGCCAACTGGGTCAAGTCTGAGCTGGAAAAGAGATACCCAGGCATGGAGGTAACTCTTGCCAAAATAAAGACAACAGGCGACAGGATACTCGATGTTCCGCTCGCGCAGGTAGGTGGGAAAGGGCTTTTCGTCAAGGAGATAGAGGAGGCAATGCTGAGATGCGAGATTGATCTTGCCGTCCACAGCATGAAGGATGTGCCGACCGAATTCCCTGAAGGGCTTGCTCTTAGATGCATAACCGAGCGGGAGGATCCGCGCGACGCGCTTGTTTCACGGAATATCAGCTTTGCCGCGCTTCCGGTCGGGGCAAGGATCGGCACCAGCGCTCTCAGACGGCAGGCGCAACTTCTGAAGGCGCGCCCGGACCTCCGGATGGTGGTCATTCGCGGGAATGTTGAAACAAGGATGAGGAAGCTCGACGATGAGAACCTGGACGGAGTCATTCTGGCGGCTGCCGGGCTGAAAAGACTCGGTTTTTCCGACAGAATAGCGGAATATCTCGACACTGATCTCTCCATCCCCGCGATAGGCCAGGGGGCGCTCGGGCTTGAGTGCAGGATTGACGACATCCAAACGGCCGAGGCGATAGACTTTTTCAACCATCCTTCGACAAACCACGCTGTGCGGGCGGAGCGTGCGCTTCTGAAACGCTGTCAGGGGGGGTGCCAGGTGCCTATTGCGGCGCATGGCAGTATCACTGGCGACAGGCTCCGCATTGCCGGTTTTATCGCTTCGGTCGATGGGAGCCGCTCAGTCAGGGGATTTGTGGAGGGTGCGGCTGATGACTGCGAAAAGCTTGGAGAGGAGCTGGCCGACCGGCTTCTATCTGATGGGGGGAGAGCGATTCTCGAAGAACTCTACCAGAGGGAGATAACGCTCTGATGTACGGGAAAAAAATCGAAAAAATCCATTTTGTCGGCATAGGCGGGATCGGAATGAGCGGGATCGCAGAGGTGCTGCTCAATCTTGGCTACAAGGTTTCCGGCTCCGACCTCCGTGCTTCCGACATAACGGAGCGGCTTTCGTCTTTCGGCGCAGAAATCTCCATCGGGCATGACGCTTCGAACATCAGTAACGCCAATGTTGTTGTAATCTCTTCGGCGGTTCATGATGACAACCCTGAAGTAACCGAGGCGAGACGGCTCCACATACCTGTCATCCCGCGCGCCGAAATGCTGGCCGAGCTTATGAGGATGAAGTACGGGATTGCAGTAGCGGGAACGCACGGCAAGACCACCACTACGTCAATGGCCGCAACCATTCTCGAACATGCCGGGATAGACCCTACAATCGTGATAGGGGGAAAGCTCAACGCCACAGGAGCCAATGCGTCTCTCGGCAGAGGGGAGTTTCTCCTCGCAGAGGCCGATGAATCGGACGGTTCCTTTCTCCTGCTCTCCCCGACCATAGCTGTTGTCACCAACATAGATGCCGATCATCTTGACCACTATTCGGGAATAGCCGAGATAAAGGAAGCCTTTGTCGATTTCATCAACAAGGTCCCCTTCTACGGACTTGCAGTTCTATGCCTCGATGACCCGAACATACGGGAGATCCTCCCAAGGGTAAAGAAGCGTTATACGACGTACGGGCTCTCAAACCAGGCGGATGTCAGGGCGACGCATGTAACTCATCACGAATTTTCAACTTCCTTCATCGCTCATTACAAGGGGTACCGCCTTGGAGAAGTCAAGTTTTCGATGCCTGGCGCCCATAATGTGCTGAATGCTCTCGCTTGCATCGCAATTTCACTTGAGCTGGACATCCCTTTTGTTGTGATTCAGGAGGCGTTCGCCCGCTTTTCAGGAGTCGGGCGCCGTTTCACCGTAAAGGGGGAGCCGGATGGAATAATGATCGTAGATGATTACGGTCATCATCCAGCCGAAATCAGGGCGACACTGGCGGCGGCAAGAAGCGGGTGGCCGGAGCGGCGGATCATCGCGGTTTTCCAGCCACATCGCTATACAAGAACGCGTGAACTTTTCGATGAATTCGTCACGGCGTTCTACGATGCCGGGATTCTCGTGATAACCGGCATATATGCCGCCGGAGAAGAGCCGATAGATGGAGCTGATGCGAGTCGGCTTGCGGACGAGGCGCTCCGGCATGGGCAGAAGAATGTCATGTATATCGGAGATCGCATGAAAATTCCGGGATATCTTTCCGGGGTTGCAAGAAAAGGGGATATAGTCATAACCCTTGGAGCCGGGAATATATGGCAGCAGGGGGAAGAGTTGCTCAAAATCCTTCAGAACCCCGTCGCGGAAAAATAAAACCAGCGGTTATAGCCGCTTGCATAAAGCAGTTTATGAAACTATACTCGGTTTCGGTCCGGAAAGAGCGCTTTTCCACGCGGGAATTCGGTTTCCGGTTTTTCAACTCCTCAGGCGAGGGCACTGCAAATACCTTTTCGGCCAGGGAACCAATCTTATGCCGCAAAAAACGATGAAAGACAAAAAAATCGGCGTGCTCCTTGGCGGTCTTTCGGCAGAACGGGAAGTTTCGCTTAAAAGCGGCAATGCAGTCTATAATGCCCTTGTCTCCAGGGGTTACAATGCGGTTCCTGTTGATGCAGGTGCAGACCTCCCGCATATTCTGCACGAAGAGAAGATCGAGGCGGCTTTTATAGCTCTTCACGGGCGGTATGGTGAAGATGGATGCGTGCAGGGGATGCTCGAACTCATGCAGATTCCGTATACCGGTTCCGGAGTGCTCGCGAGCGCGCTTGCAATGCACAAACTTTACAGCAAGCAGGTTTTTGCAGCTGCAAAACTCCTGACCGCGCCCTTTTCCCATTTCAGACGAGGCGAGCTCATTGAAATTGACAATATCCCCTTCTCCTTCCCTATGGTTGTCAAGCCTGTCCAGGAAGGGTCATCCGTGGGAGTTAGCATAGTGCGGGATGAGAGCGCGCTTCCACGGGCAGTCGAGTCCGCCTTTGCCTATGACGGCGAGATATTGATCGAGCGGTATGTCAAAGGGATGGAGGTTCAGGTCGGAATATTGGGAGACAGACCGATCGGCGCCATCGAGATAGTCCCGAAAAATGAATTTTACGACTACGAGGCCAAATACAGCGACGGGATGGCGGAGCACTTCTTCCCGGCACGGCTTGAACCGCATTTTTACGAGAAATCTCTTCTTACAGGGATCGAGGCTCATCGCGCCATCGGTTGCCGGGGGTACAGCAGGGTTGATCTTCTTGTAACTGACTCCGGAGAGTGCTTTGTACTTGAAGTGAATACCCTTCCCGGGATGACGGCTCTCTCTCTTCTGCCGGAGATAGCTGCAAAAGGGGCAGGCCTTTCATTCGGGGAACTGGTTGAAAATATAATAGAATCCGCTTCTCTTGCCATCAGATAAGGGGTTTGAAGGGACGTGAGGGATTTCACTTCACCATACCGGCAGAAAAAGCCGGCGGCAAACAGGTCGAGAGTGTCGCCTGACCATGTCAAACTGCGGAAATTCATCCGTCCCCTTGCGATGACGCTTCTTTGTATTGCCGGATCAGCACTGATTTTCACGGCACTTTTCGTCGGTTACAACGCAATAACCAGAGCCAGATTTTTCCGGCTTGAACACATTGAAATTTCAGAAACCGGAAAGGTCAGCCGTCAGGCAATCCTGGAAGCAACCGGGATTACTCCAGGTGATGATCTTCTTCGCATGGATATAAGACAGATAGGGGAACAGCTTCTCCGGAACCCATGGGTTGAGACTGTGAGAATAAACCGCTATTTTCCGGACAGCCTCTCTATTGCAGTCACGGAACGAAAGCCTCTGGCGCTTGTGAACATGAGCGTTGTTTATTACATGGACAGCAAAGGGATTATCTTCAAGTCGCTTGACAGCGGAGACAATCTTGACTACCCGGTGCTTACCGGTTTTACCGAAGAGTGGATTACAACTGATCCAGAAGGGTCAAGAGAGGCGCTTTTGCAGGCCTGCGCCCTTCTTGGCGCTTTAAGGGAAAAGGGCTCGATGATTCTTGCCGACCTCTCGGAGATCAATTACGAGAAGGATAGCGGCTTCACCATCTTCTCAACTTCCGGCGCCCTGCAGATAAGGATAGGGTCTGACGATTTCGCACCCAGAATCGAGCGGTTCGCCAGGATATACAGTGACATAATGAGCCAGAAAAAGAACCTCAAGTCGATAGATCTGGACTATGACGACAAGATAGTGATCAAAAAAAAGAGCGACATCATTTCAGAGGCGGGCAGGGGGATACATGTCAGCAACAAAAAGGGATAATCTGATCGTCGGCCTGGATATCGGCACCACCAAGATATGTGCCATTGTGGGAAATGTCACGGACGACGGTATTGACATAGTGGGGATCGGACACAGCTCTTCCAGCGGCATCCGCAAAGGAGTAGTCATAAATATAGAGAGCACTGTCAGCGCGATACGGAAAGCAGTAAACGAGGCGGAGCTCATGGCCGGCTGCGAGATCAAATCGGTTTATGCAGGAATCGCCGGGGGGCATATAAAGGGGATAAATTCCCAGGGGGTAATAGCGATAAAGAACAGGGAGGTATCCCAGGACGACATAAGAAGAGTCATCGACGCTGCAAAGGCGATTGCAATTCCGATGGACAGGGAGGTCATACACATTCTTCCGCAGGAGTTCATTATAGACGAGCAGGACGGGATCAGGGAGCCTCTCGGGATGAGCGGAGTCAGGCTGGAGGCGAAGGTACACATAGTTACCGGTGCCGTTGCCAGCGCCCAGAATATCGTGAAATCGTGCAACAGGGCGGATCTGGATGTCGCGGACATAGTCCTTGAGCAGCTCGCCTCTTCCGAAGCCGTTCTCTCGGCCGATGAAAAGGAGCTTGGAGTCTGCCTTGTCGATATAGGAGGCGGAACCACGGACATAGCGATATTTTCGGAAGGCGCCATAAAATACACTTCCGTTCTCTCTCTGGGGGGGAATCACCTGACCAACGATATTGCGGTAGGGCTAAGAACTCCCATGGCCGAGGCTGAGAAGATCAAGCAGAAGTACGGCTGCTGCCTTGCATCGCTGGTAGGGAAGGATGACAAGATCGAAGTCCCGAGCGTCGGAGGGCGCAAGCCGAGGGAGCTTTCGCGAAATGTTCTCTGTGAAATCCTCGGGCCGCGCGTCGAGGAGATATTCTCCCTTGTGAACCGGGAGATTGTGAAATCAGGACTGGAGGACTCCATCGCATCCGGTGTGGTCATTACTGGCGGCTCGAGCATTCTTGAGGGGATGCCCGAACTGGCCGAGCAGATATTCAACCTCCCTGTGCGGAGAGGCCTCCCGCAACGGATAGGGGGATTGGTTGATGTCGTGAACTCACCTGTCTACGCGACAGGGGTAGGACTTGTCGTTTACGGGAGCCGCAACTCCGGGTCCCGGGAGTTTCCTGCTGCAAAATCTGAAAACAATATGTTCGGCCATGTATTCAGCAGGATGAAATCGTGGTTCAGCGAGTTTTTCTGATTATCTCCCGTTAATGTGGTGCGCTTTTGCAATTATTAGCGTCACGGCATAAGTATCTGTTTTTTAGCAGCTTCCGCAGGCGTTATTTTTAATGTTTTTTCTTTTGCTTACTCGCCCGAATCCGGTTAAAGTCCGACAATGAAATGCAATATTGATGCATATTTTACATAAAGGGGGCCTGAATGTTTGAGTTCGATGAAACAGTAGAGCAGGTGGCCGTAATAAAGGTCATAGGTGTTGGCGGCGGCGGAGGCAACGCCGTGAATACGATGATTGACCATGATATACGCCAGGTTGACTTTATCGTTGCAAATACCGACGCTCAGGCTTTGAGGGCTTCAAAGGCCCCCATCAAACTTCAGCTGGGGAAGCAGCTTACCAAGGGGCTCGGGGCCGGAACAAGGCCCGAAGTCGGCAGGGAAGCGGCGATGGAGGACAGGGAGAGACTTGTCGATACCATAAGTGGGGCTGATCTTGTCTTTATCGCCGCCGGAATGGGGGGAGGCACCGGGACCGGAGCCGCGCCGGTGATTGCCGAAGTGATCAGGGAAACCGGGGCTCTTACGGTCGGTGTCGTGACAAAGCCTTTCACCTATGAGGGGAAGCCTAAAGCCGATGTTGCCGAAAAGGGGATCAACGAGCTGAAAAAGCATGTAGACTCCCTTATCATAATACCAAACGATCGCCTTATCAGCCAGGCTGGTAAAAATCTGTCGCTCTTCGATGCTTTCAAACCATCCGATGATGTCCTCAGGCAGGCTGTCCAGGGGATATCCGAACTGATAACCACGCACGGCTTCATGAATCTGGACTTTGCGGATGTCAAAACGGTCATGAGCGTGCGTGGTATGGCTATGATGGGAATCGGCGTCGGAAGCGGCGAAGACAAGGCCACGGTTGCCGTAAACATGGCAATTTCAAGCCCGCTGCTCGAGGATAACGACATATCAGGCACGAAAGGGGTTCTTGTAAACATCACCGGCTCCTCCAGCATGACTATGGACGACTACAACACCGTCAACAGGATAGTTTCCGAGCGTGTGCACGAGACAGCGGTGATCAAGATCGGAGTTGTCAAGGACGATTCCATGGGAGATAACCTGAAGGTAACCGTTATCGCAACAGGCTTCGGCGACAGGTTTGACACGGAACGGAGTCGCGCAGAGCGTGGTCGCGTTTTTGTCCCGGTTTCAGAAAAGCCTTTTCCATCCAGAAAAATCCTTGAAAGACCTACCTTCATCCGTGACAAGGAGCAGTCAGAGAATGTCACCCGCGTCAGGCCGGCATTCAATCCAGCATATCTTGACGACAACGAGGATCAGTACGACATACCTACTTTTCTGAGAAAATCTGTGGACTGATATTTTATCTATCATTGCCACTCTCTTTCCCCCGGTCGGCTCAAGTCAGTTCACTCTCGAGCCGACCGTTTTTTCCCCTTTTCCCTTCCTTTCCTGTTTCTGAATCTCATATCCAAGCCAAAAAGCTGATTTTACCAACATTTCCCTTTTCAGTAACATTTCTGTAACAATCCTCTGCTATCGTCCCGACTGCAAAAAAAACCAATCCCGTATTGAAAGTTGCTCCAGAGGGGAGGTTAACTGGAAAGGTAAGAATGTATATTTTACCGTACCAGTTTTATTTGCCCGTCTGAAAACTCAGAGATATGGCGCTGGGATAAAAAAAATTACAGGAGGGAAAAATGCTTAGAAAAACAGCAATGGCAGCCGTACTTGTTATCTTCACCGCAATGACAGCCCATGCCGGAAAAGTTACCGTAGACCGCAAACTCAAGAAATATTCAACAGTTGCCGGGGTATCGGGGAACCTGAACAGCGTGGGTTCGGACACTCTCAACAATCTCATGACCTACTGGGCCGAAGGATTCAAAAAGAAGTATCCGGGCGTCAACATCCAGATAGAGGGGAAAGGGTCCGGTACCGCTCCACCCGCTCTCATCGAAGGCACTTCACAGCTGGGTCCTATGTCGCGCCAGATGAAGATGGAAGAGATCGAGAAATTTGAGAAGAAATATGGCTTCAAGCCGACCAAGATAGGCGTGGCGCTCGACTCGCTGGCAGTTTTTGTAAACAAGGATAACCCGATAAAGAGCCTCTCGCTCGACGAGGTAGACGCGATTTTCTCCAAAACACGGAAACGGGGTCTCTCTGAGATAACGACTTGGGGTCAGCTCGGGGTCGCCGGCAAACTGGCGGGAATGCCGATAAGCCTTTACGGGCGTAACTCCGCATCCGGGACTTATGGCTATTTCAAGGAACACACACTGAAGTCTGGCGACTACAAACCTTCAGTGAAGGAACAGCCAGGTTCCGCCTCTGTTGTCGAAGGGGTTGCAAAAGAGATAAATGGCATAGGTTACTCAGGGATAGGGTACGCGACTTCAGGTGTCAAGGCTCTGCCTCTCAGCGACAAAAAGGGTGGACCTGTCGCCGAACCGAATTATGCTAATGTTTTGAACGGCAAATACCCGCTGAGTCGCACGCTCTACATATATGTCGCCAGGAAACCGGGTCAGCCTCTCCCGAAGATGACTGAGGAGTTTCTCAAATATGTCCTCTCCAAAGAGGGGCAGGAGATCGTGGTCAAGGATGGCTATGATCCGCTTCCCGCCAGTGTTGCAGAAGAACAGCTGAAGCTGCTCAAATAAATCCTCCCGCACCGTCTCCGCAGAGGAACCACTCTGCGGAGACGACCTCCAAGAAAGCCATATGAACGACAATCTCTTCAAAAAATCAAGGCGAAACGACAGAATAGCTGAATTTCTGATAAAAGCGGGCGGAATACTAGTAATTGTAGCGGTGGTCTGGATACTCGTCATGATAGCCAGGGTCGCCATCCCGCTGTTTTACGCATCAGATGCCGCTCTTACCGCCGCATTCAAACTTCCGAGCCGGCCGGCGCTCGCCTCCCCGCTCGCTTTCGGCATTGACGAGAGCGGAAAAGAGATATATCTCCTTGGCCGCGATGGCGAGTTCCACTTCATCAACACGGCTACCGGCTTGCCGGCAGGGAGCCTGAAGACGCTTTCCCCTGATGCAGGCGGCGGGAAATCGATTGTTTCGGTGGAGACATCGGGAAAATCTGGATACAATCTGCTCTGGAGCGACGGGACCATCACTTCTGCATATCTGCTCTTCAAAGCGCAAGACGGCCAGGTTAGTGGAACCGGGATAATTCACGACCTTGTGCCGGGAGAGGCAACATTTCCGGCGACAGAAGGTGTGATTGAAAGCATGGCCAGAATGAACGGGGAGAGCGGAATCAGGGTTGACCGACTTTCACTCAGGAAGTTCAGGGCGAACTGGATTACTGTTGAGAAAGATATTCTCGGAAATGAAAAAAGATCGGAAACAGGCGCGAATCTCGGCGCGGATATCAGGGAAAATGTCACGGCAGCGGTTCTTGACCATGCCGGTCATTATCTCTATCTGGGGAATGACAAGGGGGAACTGCTACGTTTCGACCTCTCCGAGCCCGGCGCTCCCAAGCTTCTGGAGACAGTCAGGGTAAACAACGACAAAAGCCCCGTTACAGCGTTGAATCTGGCTTCTGGCGACACTACTGTCGTGATCTGCGACAAAAAGGGGAACTGCAACGGATGGTTCCCTGTCACTGCGCCTGGGGCGGCGGAATACAAAAGATTGCAACTGATCCATCCTCTCCCCCCCCATGATGGCTCAGTAACTTCAATAATCGCATCACCGCGTGACAGGATAGTGGTTTCAACGGATGAAAAGGGCGTCATCAATATAGACCATCTCACGTCTGAAAAGAGACTTCTCACACTTGAAAGCGGTGGAAGTGAAGTCAAGCTTGCGCTCTCCGAACGCGGGAATATGCTTTGCGCAATTGATGAGTCCGGCAATGTGAAGATATGGCGAATGAATCTCAGGCATCCAGAGGTGACTTCAGGCACGCTGTTCAGCAAAATCTGGTACGAAGGGTATGACAAGCCCGAACATGTATGGCAGTCGTCATCCGCAAATGACGATTACGAACCGAAACTCGGCCTGGTGCCACTCATTTTCGGGACACTCAAGGCCACGTTTTTCGCGATGATCTTCGCTGTGCCGCTAGCTCTACTTGGAGCATTGTACACAAGCCAGTTCATCTCCTACAGACTCAAGGTGAGGATAAAGCCGGCTGTAGAAATAATGGCCGCCATACCGTCAGTAGTCATAGGCTTTCTTGGGGGTCTCTGGTTGGCGCCTCTTCTTGAAAAGGGGTTATTCCCCTTTTTTCTAAGCCTGATCATCCTGCCTTTGCTGCTCTTCGTGGCGATATTTTTCTACAGAGCGGTCAAACCATCGTCCCGGCTGGGATGCATGATACGGGGAAGAGAATTTCTCCTGATAATTCCTCTGATCCTGGCCGGCATATGGATATCCCATTCGGCTGGAACTATGATCGAGGCGAGACTATTCGCCGGAGATTTCAAGCAGTGGCTCTTCAATGCCCACAGTATCCGCTATGAGCAGAGGAATGCCTTCATAATCGGGATAGCGCTCGGTTTCGCTGTGATTCCGATAATCTTCACCATTGCAGAAGATGCGCTCTCAAACGTCCCCCGCAATCTTTCAGCCGCATCGCTTGCGCTTGGTGCAAGCCGTTGGCAGACCGCATGGCGAGTTGTTCTCCCCTCTGCGCTTCCAGGTGTTTTTTCTGCGATAATGATCGGTTTCGGGCGCGCTGTAGGTGAAACGATGATCGTGCTCATGGCTACCGGAAACACACCGATAATAAGTTTCAGCGCGTTCAACGGACTCCGCTCGCTGGCCGCAAACATAGCGGTAGAGATACCGGAGGCGCCACTCGACAGTTCGCTCTACAGGGTGCTCTTTCTATCGGCGGTTCTGCTTTTTCTGTTCACGTTCATAATAAACTCCGCGGCGGAGGTACTGCGGCAGCGATTCCGCAAAAAATACGGGAGATATTGAGTTGCAGCCTTCATTCCCTAATTGTTCCACCGGCCATCCAGGAATTTTGAAACTTATTCCAGCTTCCGCAGTACATTCAGCAGGAAAGGCATCAAATGAACTCTTTTATTAAAACCGGAGAGCCCCAGGTTTTTGTTTGCGGGACAGCCCTTGCGCTGATTCTGGTTATGACTCTGACCCTTGCAGGGGTAGTTTTGAAAAACGGGCTCGGTTACTTCTGGCCGCGCCAGCTTGTCCAGTTCGAAATGAAGGATGGCTCGCGGCTTCTCGGAGAAGTCAGGGCGACAGAGCGGAATCAGCTTACCGGCGCGGGGCAGATACAGATCAAGATTTCGAATCGTGACCTTTATGGACAGGATTTCAAATGGGTCAGCGAGAGCGACGTCGCCTCACGCTCGGTGCCTGAGGAAGCCATTCTGCTCGAGCGAATGGAACATGGCAATTTTGCCGGCTTCCTTAAGAAGGTGGAGGGAGAAGGGGTTGAGTACCTCAGGACGGGGAGCGCCGTGAAAGACCTCGCACTTGCCGTGGAAGCTGTGCGGGAGAAGATGAAGGAAGTTGCGGCGGTCAGAAAGAAGATGATCTCTCTCAATTACAAAATTGAAAAGAGAAGGCGTGAAATACAGAAGTTGAAGTTCCGGGATATATCCGCAAACTCCGCCGCGATAAGCGCGCTTGAGGCGGAGAAGGAAAAACTTGAGTCTGAATTCAACCGTATAAATGAGGAATCTGGCAGAATGGAGGGGGAAGCCCGCCGTTTTTACGGCCTCTTTGCCGATGCTTCAGGCACGGAAAAAGAGATCGCTCTCGCCGATATAATAAGGATTCAGACGCCTAACAGCATGTCAGCTCCGGAAAAGATCGGCGCTTATTTTGAAAGAACCCGGGAGCTTCTTCTGGATGATCCGAGAGAATCAAACACCGAAGGGGGGCTTTTTCCTGCTATTTTCGGCACAATAATGATGGTGCTTCTGATGAGTTGCTTTTCGCTCCCGTTCGGGGTTATCGCTGCGATCTATCTCAGGGAGTACGCGAAAGAGGGTATTGTAACACGCATGGTGGGCATAGCAGTTAACAATCTGGCAGGGGTTCCCTCCATAGTTTACGGGATATTCGGGCTCGGTTTTTTCGTTTACGGCATAGGGGGGAGCATAGACCGGCTTTTCTTCCCTGAACGGCTCCCGACCCCGACCTTCGGCACCGGGGGTATTCTCTGGTCAAGCCTGACGCTTGCACTTCTTACGGTTCCTGTCGTAATAGTGGCGACGGAGGAGTCTCTCGCATCGATACCGCGCGGCATACGGGAGGGCTCTCTCGCGCTCGGCGCGACTAAGTTCCAGACACTTATCAGGCTTCTCCTTCCGATGGCGACTCCAGGGATCATGACCGGCATGATCCTTTCGATGGCCAGGGCAGCGGGAGAAGTAGCTCCGCTCATGATAGTAGGAGTCGTGAAGCTTGCACCCGCCCTTCCGTTCGACGGGAACTTCCCATTCTTTCATATGGACAGGAAATTCATGCATCTTGGCTTTCACATATTCGATGTCGGTTTCCAGTCCCCGAACGTCGAGGCGGCGAAACCTATGGTCTACATTACGACACTGCTTCTCCTCGCTATCGTGGCGGCATCCGGGAGCATGGCGATCTATCTTCGCAATCGTATGCGTAAAAAATACACCACTTCGCATTTCTGAAATCAAAAGGATAAAAGCACCATGCCACAGACAGTCAAAACCGATCCGAAGCCGATTCTTTCGGTAAGCGGTCTCAACCTCTTCTATTCGGAAAAACAGGCGCTAAAAGATATAAATCTGGTAATGCGCCGCAACCAGGTGACGGCTTTCATAGGCCCTTCCGGCTGCGGGAAATCAACACTTCTGCGCTGCTTCAACCGGATGAACGATCTGATCGATTCAGTCAGGATCGATGGGAGCATCAATTTTGAGGGGGAGGAGATAAATACCCCTTCAACAGACGTGATCACTCTCAGACGGAGAATCGGGATGGTTTTTCAGCACTCGAATCCCTTTCCTAAATCGATATATGAGAATATAGTCTATGGTCTCAGGATTGCCGGAGTAAAAGACAAATCAACCCTTGATGAAACAGTTGAGAGAAGTCTAAGAAGCGCGGCCATCTGGGACGAGGTGAAAGACAGGCTGCATGAATCGGCGCTAGGGCTTTCCGGAGGGCAGGCACAGCGGATATGCATCGCAAGGGCTATTGCGGTCAACCCTGAAATCATCCTGATGGATGAACCCTGCTCGGCGCTTGATCCGATATCCACTTTCAAGATAGAAGAGCTGATTGAGGAGCTGAAGCTCGAATATACGATAATCATAGTGACTCACAACATGCAGCAGGCCGCCAGGGTTTCGGACGTCACCGGATTTTTCTACATGGGGGAGCTGATAGAAGCCGGGGAGACCAGGAAAATATTCACCAATCCGGAGAAGGCACAGACGGAGGATTACATTACAGGGAGATTCGGTTAATGGAAAGAGTGCATATAAGTGCGTCATACGATGCGGAGCTGAATAACCTTCGTTCCAGCCTCCTCCTGATGGGGGGGAAGATAGAGATGATGATTTCCGGTTCGGTCAGAGCCCTCACCGAAAGGGATACAGAGCTGGCGGAGCGGATTGTCGCAATGGATCACGAGATAAATGCCTGCGAAGTCGCGATTGACGAGAAATGCCTGGAGCTTCTGGCAAGGAGACAGCCTGCGGCGCGCGATCTCCGTTTTATTACGCTTGCGCTCAAGATCGTAACCGACATGGAGCGGATAGGAGACCAGTGCGCCAACCTCGCGAAAAGGGCTATAGAGTTGAACGTAGAGGCTCCTCTCAAGCCTTACATAGATATTCCGCGGATGGCTGACGCGACCGAAAGAATGGTCAAGGAGGCACTGGATTCATTTGTCCGGGGGGATGACAGCCTGGCGGTAAAGGTCTGCGAGGATGACAATTTCATTGATGATCTCAATTCGCAGATACAGCGGGAGCTTTTCACTTACATGCTGGAAGATCCGAAAACGATCTCCCGGGCGCTTAAATTGACCTACGTATCGAAATATCTCGAGCGGATCGCCGACCATGCGACAAATATCGCTGAAATGGTCATATTCATGGTCAAGGGGAAGGATATAAGGCATACTATCATCTGACACGTTTTCCGGCTCTATTTCAACGCCTACTTCAATTTTTGGGGTTCGGGGGCATGTCACTTAAAGCGCACCAAAAAGTCGTGGTTATCAGTGTGCCAGAGAGAACAATCACCGTACGGGTCTTTCCGGCTCCAGTAGCCATAATCACCAGTGCCTTACGGTGTCCCGGTCATGTTCGAAGGCCTCGGCAATGCGGCGGATGGCTCTCGTCTGATAGAAACGTTCTGCTATCGAACCGTTGATCTCGGCCTGAGCCAGCGGTTTTCGGCTGCTGCGGCGCTGGATGAGGAGCTCCAGTTCGGCTTTTTTGTAGAAGCCCTGTACCTGGCGGGGCGGGTAGCCGGTATCATCCCAAAGCCAGTTTTCGTAACCGTTGGAGTAGAAGATTACCGGTCGGCGCCCAAACTGTGCTTCGAGGCAATCGGCATACAATTTCGCCTGCTGTTGGCCGACGCGCGGATCGCGGCGGGTACGCTTGGCCTCCACCAGAGCCAGGGTTTACCATCATCTCCCCAGAGTACGTAATCGACAAAACCGGTCCCTTGATTGTTCGGCATCCCGGTCACCGGAAACTCCCGATCCCGCTCCTGATCCAGCGGCCAGCCCGCTTCCTTCAGCAACAGATCGATGAAATAGTCACGAGTAGCGGCCTCAGACATCAAGGTATTGCTGAGCTTTTATGTTTACTATCATGGTTTTGCATGTATAACGCCACTTGTTTTGGTCTTTATAAACGGGAGTTTTGCACCGTTTTATGCACCTGATTCGCACCGGTCATGAATTTTGGTGCAAATGTCTGGCGTCAATCACACCCTGCCATTATCTTTAATAATTACCCTACAGCAGGGAGTGATGTTCAAGAATCCTCTTTGTCTCGACCGGACTCACTCGGGCCTGCTCTGCAAAATCAGGCCAGGCGGCAACCGCCTCCCGAACGTGCCGTATGACCTTCTGGGCTGTGCCGATACCGAACCGGTTTGCAACCGCCAGCAGATCGTCCTGCGTAATTCCTGAAAACTGTCCGTTCACAGCCATCAGATGCTGCCAGGTCCATTCTCCGGCGGTATTATAGGCATAGGTCACATCATAGGCCGGTGCCAGCTCCCAGCGCCCACCCTCTTGCAGTATGAAAGAGATGTTTTTGGTGTGATCATCGCAGTTAGCCGCCATGACGTTGAAGACCATGCGCCGAAACGCCTCCTCAAGAGTGGCGTAACCCAGCCCCAGACGGATAACGGTCTGCAGAAACTGACTATAATCATGGCTGGCCTTCTGCTTGTAGTCCAAGTGGGCCATGGCGCAGAGCGACTGCAGATGATGCTTGCGGTTTTCCTGCCGGTCAAAGCGCAGCGTCATGAAGTGTGCCCGGCCATTCTCTTCAAGCAGGCGGCAGGGTGACATGGCTATCCCAGCGGCGCAGGCCATACGGTAGTAGGCAAACTCGATGCGGCCATAATCCTGTGTGCCGCCCAACTCCAGATCAGCACCCATGCCGTCGAACTTGAGCAGCCAGTGTTCAAAGCCGGGCTCAACATCGAATTGCCCCGGTCGAATCTTGTCTGTGGCCGGATTCCAGGCAATGGCCGCCTTGGCCAGTGCACCGCCCGCCGAGGTGCCGACCTGGATGATCTGCGCAAGTGCTGCCTTGGCAAGGTGGTCCGAACCCAGTTCACCATGAACGGCCTGACGGGCACTCTTTACCAGGCGGGAAAGCTTGATGGCCGTGCTGCTGGCAATGGCGGGCGTCCGGGCCGGCTTGAATTCCAGCGCTCCCATGCCGCGCTTCCCCATATAGGCCAGACGATCAAGCGGCGTCACCTGTTTCTTATCAATACCTTTTCCCGCCATCCAGGCATCGATCAGGGCATTGCCGAAATCGTCCGGCAGAGCGTCCGCCAGCATTGCCGGCAAGCGTTTGAAACTCAACTCGGGAAGATCGACAAAGACGAACGGTTCGCGGGCTTCGGCCAGCGGCATGGTAAGCGGGGCCAGCTCGATGCCCGACTTGACAAATTTGCTGTCATACTCGAAGACGTAGTACCCCAGGTTCGGAGCCAGAGCTACCGCGCCAACGGTTTTGCCCCAGATGCGCACCTCGATGGCCTGGACCGGTTTATACATGGGAGGTCTCTTTGCTTTTGGAAGCGCGCTGTCGCGGTTGTTTGGCTTTCAGCATCTGCAATGGGCTGATGCCTACCGTCGGCGCCAGGGTCTCAAGCCAGTCGGCCCGCCCCAGGGAGCGCAGAACCTTCACCAGAGAAGTCAATGTTGCTCCCCTGCCGTTTTCAAGATTTTTCACGGCATTGAGCGCAACACCGGACTGCTCTGCAAGCTGGCGCTGGTCGATGTTCCGGCGCAGGCGCAGATCGCGCAGTTGCTGGCCGAACTCAATTTCTATCTCTTCCGGCGTTTTTGAACTTTGCATAAAAATCCTTTTTAGGTCTCTTGATGCAATTAATATAACTAATAGACTTAAAATAGTCCATTAAATGTCACCATCCGTCACCCTGCGCCCCCATCCGTCACCCTGTGTCACCATCTGTCACCCTGCGCCCCCATCCGTCACCCTGCGCCCCCATCCGTCACCCTGCGC
>DFZL01000047.1:0-6484 GCA_002382705.1 Geobacter sp. UBA4057 | reverse complement strand
CGTGGATTCTGCGACTCCGTTTCTCTCCGCGCAGAATGACCGTAAGGGGCGTGGATTCTGCGGCTCCGCTTCACTCCGCGCAGAATGACCGTGTTCGGAGTGCATCAGAAAAAACAAATCCGTCCCGAATGGCGCTATGCGGGAAAACCGCACGCACGGTTTGATGAGGGGGAGCAGGGTGAAACCTGTTCCCTACTCTACCCTTTTATGCCTTTTATGCTCGCAGCACGCTGCCGGTACGGACGACGCTGCCATGAAAAAGCTGCACATGGAGTTCGAGCGGCAGGAGCCGGCGGCTCACCACGTCTTTCTGCTGTCGCTGGGCATTTCAGAGAAGGAGGCACGGCTGATCCGCGAGTGGTTGTCAGCAACGGCCGAATTGTAAGGAATGGCATGCCTCATTTCTAGTGGTCAGTTGGTGCTTGTTGTGGCATAATCTAAATACTTGATTAAGTATGTAAAGGGGTGCCGATATGAATACCGTTCCTGCGCAAGAGCTAAAACGCCGCGGCCTTGCCGCGCTTGACGATCTGATCGCATCAGGCGATGTACATGTGATCCGCAACAACCGGCCTGAGTATGTGGTTATGACAGTAGACCGCTACAAGGAACTGGTGGCCGAGGCCGAAGAGGCCTATGTGGCACGGGTGAAGGCGTCACTGGAGGATATGAAGGCCGGGCGAGTGCGGCGGGGTAGCGCCGCCGATCTTATCAAGGAATTAGGCCTGGACGGTTAGTATGTATGCCTTGGTCTGGACCGCCTGCTTTACCCGTGCGGCTGAGAAGTTCGTGAAACATCATCCTGAACTGCGGGGTAAATTCACCGCCACCCTGCGCGACCTGGAAACCGATCCGTTCCAGCCCCACCTGAAGTATCATCACCTGACCGGCAAGTTAAAAGGCAGCCAGTCGGTGAGCCTCACCCACAGCTATCGCATCACCCTCACCGTCATGGTGACGGAAAAAGAGATCATCCTGCTCGACATCGGCAGCCATGAAAAGAGGTGTATCGGTAGCAATCTTTGAACGTACAGGAGAAACCCTATGAAACAGCTTTTAATGACTGTACTCTTCGTTTTCGCGTTGTTGCAGCATGTCACCGCTCAAGCCGCCAGCAAGGAGAGCTTTCCATCGGTAACAATCGGCAGCCAGACCTGGATGAGCGAGAATTTAAAGGTCGGCACGTTCCGTAATGGCGACAAAATTCTGGAAGTCAGGTCATCGGCAGCCTGGGTACAGGCGTACAATCAGAAAATACCTGCCTGGTGCTACTACGAGTTTAAAGCCGCAAACGGTAAAAAGTACGGCAAGCTCTACAATTGGTATGCAGTGCAGGATGCGAGAGGGTTGGCTCCAAAAGGGTGGCGGGTAGCGACGGTTGAAGACTGGGCTGAGTTGGCCCGCTCTGCTGGTGCTGAAGATAGCGCAGCCAAACAGTTGCGCAGCCGATCCGGATGGAAACAAAATGGAAATGGCGCCAACAGCCTGGGATTTAACGGCTTGCCCGGAGGCTCCGTTAATGCCTACGGTATGTTTGGCGATGTCGGCTTCTTGGGCTCATGGTGGAGTTATAACGGTGCCGAAGCCAAGCTGGTGAAAGGTGTCTACCTCAAGTTTGATTCAGACCGGATTGAGGAATATGCCAGCTACCTGAAAACTGACGGCCTGTCAGTACGATGTGTCAGGGAAAACCAGTGATCTTCAGCGGAGTTCCGGAGGACAGCATAGGTAATTTACAAGGCGGCCAATCTGCGGCCTTTATTATTTGTTGTACGGCACGTTGACAAGCAGGTATCTGCCGTTATGCTAAAAGAAGTTTTATGCTGTATTTGCAACGGCATTAACAGACAGGAGCAACGTATGCACATCAAAAAAGGGTTTTCACTGTTTTCCTCGTTGATGCTGGTGATTGCACTTGTGCTGGGGGTGTTCAGCACTGCCAGTTTAGCCGCTCAGCCGGCGCATGCTGCCAGTCCGCAAAAGGGCTGGCGGTGGGTGTTGATCAAGTCGGCGGTGCCCAGGATCCCCCCCAATACGGACAAGCGGTTTGAGCTTAGCACGTCGCTGGCTATTGATCTTGGCCGGACAAACGGTATTGCCATGCTTAACTGCACCGCAGAGTATGTGTATGAGTGGCAGTAACACCTCCGGGTAGAAAGCGATGTTTGCTTCAGTGCGGTGCATATAGCCGGTTGGGATATCGCCACCAAAATCCTTAAGAGCAGCGGCAACCTCACCTTGGTGATCGACAATCTCGAAAAACAGGGGCTGGTGCGGCGGGAACGTGACAACGCAGACCGGCGGTATCTGACCATCCATCTGACTGAAACCGGATCAGTGCTGATAGCTAGGGTCTTTGCAGATGTCGAGGCAGAAATTGTGAGAGAAATGGCATCGCTTGACGAGGGCGAGCAGGCGTTGCTGGGTGCATTATGTAAAAAAACTTGGTATAAAATAAGTGCCTGAAGCAGTTTTTGACCAGATTATCCGATCACGCCGTCCGCCTCCCTCGTGGATAATCTGAATGAGTATCTCCCCAGACTGCGCCGTGACCCTGACGGCAAGGCCTCCTACGCGATCCTCTGCAGGCGGAAGATGAGCTGGCGGTGATCGGTAAAAAGCCCCCGACAACGGGCACTTCTGGCAGCGAGTGCCGACCGGGTTTCAATTTTGTCCGAAATTGCGTGTTGGACGTCATTGCAACTTTCAGTTGCTTATGGAATCATTGTCACTATGAAACCGTATCTTCCGGATATCTAAAGTCCAGAAGACTCTATAACAACTGAAATTTTAGGATTTCAGCATACAGGCCGCCGATGAAAGCAAGAGCGACAAAACCGGTTTGAATATCGTCTGGCGGCGACAAGGAGGGTTAATCAATGCGAAAAAACAGATTCCTGCTCTTTATCCTGGCTGTGACAATACTGATGCCACTATGCACCTATCTTTCAGCTTATTACACTGAATGGCTATTCTTTAAAGAAACCGGTTTTTCACCGCTCTTTTTCACAAAACTCTATGCCCAGACAGTCACAGGTCTGTTTTCGGGCGTTTTTCTATTTGCATTTCTGCTGGCCAACCTCTTGTACGCAAATACAGGCCGATTCTCCAATGCCGGTTCATACATTGAAACAGGCAATATCCGTTTGCGTCGCGAGTATGTGCTGCCGCTGATCAAGCCTCTAGGCGTCCTTCTTGTAACCGGCATCTCTCTGTTCGCAGGCCGGGCAGGGGCTATGCAGTGGGAAAAAGTTCTTGTTTACATGAACAGGGTCCCTGTTGGCAAGAATGACCCGCTGCTCGGCAATGATCTGGGTTTCTACCTTTTCAACCTCCCCCTGCTCGAAGTTGTCAAAAACTATTTGAATTTTGCCATAGTCGCAACGCTGCTGATTACTCTCCTGACCTACTATCTTCGCGGCGGTATCGCGCTTACCTTTCGGGGATTACTGGTTGAACCGCGAGTGCGACGGCATCTTTCTCTACTGCTTTTACTTTATTCATCTCTGATTGCCGCTGGTTTCTTTCTCGACAGATTCAACCTCCTGTACAGCAACAGGGGGGCGTTTTTTGGCGCAGGTTTTGTGGATGTCAATGCTCGTCTCGCCACATTGACGCTGCTCGCCTATGCAACTCTTCCGCTAGGCATAATTGTCATGCGCGGCCTCTGGACAGGGGCATGGCGAATGGTGACATTCCCTCCGGTTCTTCTGGTGGGCGTCTACATCCTGGGGATCCATCTCTATCCGGGAATGCTGCAAAAATTCAAGGTGGCCCCAAATGAGCTCGCCCTGGAAACTCCATATATTTCCAATAATATTGAGTTTACCCGTTTCGGATATGACCTGGGCAGGATTGAAACAGTCCCTTTCGATGTCAACAACAATCTTTCATCTGCTGATATAGCAAGCAACGATGCAACCATAAAGAACATCAGACTATGGGATCATGCCCCGCTGCTCAAAACCTATAGCCAGCTCCAGCAAATCCGCACCTACTACAAGTTTTTCGATGTCGACAACGATCGATATCTTGTGAATGGACAGTATACTCAGGTCATGCTCTCTCCCAGGGAACTTTCCTATGCCGATCTTCCGAGCAAGAACTGGATCAATGAAAGACTGATCTTCACTCATGGAAATGGCATAACCATGGGGCCGGTGAGCCGTATCAGCAAAGAGGGGCTGCCAGAATTTTATGTAAAGGACATTCCGGCGGTTGCCTCAGCCGATATCAAAGTTACAAGGCCTGAAATCTATTTTGGAGAGATGTCAAACGACTATGTGATTGTCAAAACGAAGGTGCCTGAATTCAGCTATCCTACCGCCACAGGCAATATCAACACAACATATGCCGGCCAAGGTGGGGTGCCGGTCAATTCCCTATTGAGAAAAGCTGTATTTGCCATCCAATTCAAAACAGAGAAAATCCTCCTTTCCTCAGACATCTCCGATGAAAGCCGCATCATTTACAACCGCAACATCGGCAAGCGTGTGAGAGAACTGGCACCGTTCCTCCTTTTCGACGCCGATCCTTACATGGTGGTGGACAACGGAAGACTGAAATGGATCATTGACGCATACACATACTCTGACAGACTCCCTTATTCAAAGCCGCTTAAAGGAGGGATCAATTATATGCGGAACTCCGTCAAGGCTGTAATTGACGCCTATGACGGTGCTGTCGATTTTTTTATAAGCGACCCGGATGATGTGATTCTCAAGGTATATGCCGGAATTTTCCCCTCTCTTTTAAAGCCTATGGCCGAAATGCCTGAAAGCCTCCGCGCTCATGTCCGCTATCCCCATCAGTTTCTGCAGGTGCAGGCCGCGATGTTTGCCACCTATCACATGACTGACCCTAAAGTTTTCTATAACAAGGAAAACCTCTGGGAGATACCTGTTCTCGGTGAAACCCCAATGGAGCCGTATTACACCATCATGAAGCTCCCGGGAGAAAAGATGGAGGAATATATTCTGCTGTTGCCCTTCACCCCCTCCAAACGGGACAATCTGGCTGCCTGGCTGACTGCCCGCTGCGACGGCGAAAATTATGGAAAGATTCTGGCCTATACTTTTCCTCGCGACCGGCTGATTTACGGGCCCAAACAGATCGATGCCCGCATCAATCAGGACTCATACATCTCTCAGCAGCTGACGCTCTGGAGTCAGCGAGGCTCGGAGGTAATCCGCGGCAGCATGCTGGTAATCCCGATTGAAAAATCGCTGCTCTATGTGCAGCCATTGTTTCTGGCTGCGGACAAAGCGGGATTGCCGGAGCTAAGGCGTGTAATTGTAGCCTTTGGAGATGAGGTTGTGATGGAGGAGACTCTTGAACTCGCATTACAACGCATTTTTGGCGGGAAGAGGGTCGCTTCGGCAATAACGCCATCTTCGGCTTCTGCAACAGCATCAACGCCATCTATGCTCGCCAGAGAAGCAATGACGATTTATGAAAAGGCTGTTAACATGCAACGCCAGGGTAACTGGAGCGGATACGGTGACGAATTGCAGAAGCTTGAGAAAATTCTGAAGCAACTTGCCAAATAATCTCCTTATGCGGCAGAAAATTTACGATTGCGAGTAAAATCGTCCCGTTACAGCAGCACAGAAAAAAGACATGATTTAGCTGGAACCATTTCATGAAACCAGCATTGATTATAATCTCATGATATTTCATGGGGCGGAAATATGCGGATGATGCTATCGGTGCTTCGGCTTTTTCAGACATCTGCAAAAATGGATTTCCGATTACTGCCTCGGAAATGAAATCTTTCAGGATTTTTGCAAGAATATCTAGACATAATTCCAGATCACTCCTTCGAAAGGGAAAATAAATGCAGCCTGAATATTTGCAGTTTGAACTGTCAGAAGGGATAGCAACCATCACGCTCAACCGCCCGGAAGCGATGAATGCCATGACAAGAAGCGTTCTGGAAGAGCTGGCCACCGCCGTAGCCAAAGTAGACCGGACGCAGGAAGCCCGCGTGGCTGTCATTACAGGGGCAGGAGACAGGGCATTCGTGGCCGGGGCGGATATCACCGCCATGAGAGATATGACCTCGTCACAGGGGCGCGAGCTCGCTCTCTTTGCACACCGCCTCTACTCCGCCATCGAGCGATCAGCCAAACCCTACATTGCCGCGGTAAACGGGTATGCGCTTGGCGGGGGATGCGAGCTGGCACTCTCCTGTGACATCCGGATAGCCTCGGATAACGCACGTTTCGGCCAGCCTGAAATAAATATCGGAATTCTCCCAGGATTCGGCGGGACACAGAGACTGCCCAGAATGATCGGCAAAGGGCGCGCCCTGGAGATGATTCTGACCGGAGAGATGATCGACGCCGCTGAAGCGTATCGCATAGGCCTTGTTAACCGCGTAGTCCCTCAGGAGGCTCTTCTGGGTGAAGCGCGGAGACTCGCTGCCAGGATAGCCGGCAAAAGCGCTGTGGCAACCAGCCTCTGCAAGAGCGCCGTGAACACC
>DFZL01000055.1 GCA_002382705.1 Geobacter sp. UBA4057 | reverse complement strand
CCATGCCGAGAGTATAAATTAATGATAACTTGAATGCAACTTGGAATTAGAAATGAGTGGTCACTTTAAAAAATCAATATATAGCCGACTGAACCGACTGGTGAGATATATATTCTTATTGGATGTGGTAGTCGATAAAAAAGTGGTAGGTGAAGTGGTATGTCAAATAAAAAAAGCAGTTACGGCTTAGCCGTAACTGCTTGATATTTTGGAGCGGGAAACGGGATTCGAACCCGCGACCTTCAGCTTGGGAAGCTGACACTCTACCACTGAGTTATTCCCGCGAAACGGAGTGTAAAAATGCCAATAGAGAGCCTGTTTGTCAATCAGAAAATGGCTTAAGACTCATGATTTGTTCAAATACCATCTCCTTGCTGATGCTTTCAAGACAAGACTGCATGAGTTTTTATGAAGTTACGCACTTTGTCAATGTCGGCTTCCATGATTTCACATCTGGTCGGAAGTTTTTCCAGAGCTTTTATGGTATCAGGCAACTCATGTGGCCGATTTATTGCCTGCTCCACTGTTTCATTGAATTTCGCCGGGTGGGCGGTTGCCAGACATACCCTGGGAATATCTTCCGGTAGAAGATCGAGTGCGCCTCTTACACCTACTGCTGTATGCGGATCAAGAAGATAGCCTGTGTCATTGTAAAATTTACGAATCATATCAATAGTTTCAGTCTGGTCAACTGATGTCGAACAGAAATCGGTCCGTACCTGTTTCATCTCCTCTTCGCTGAACGTTATGCGGCCGATGTTTTTCAGCTCTTTGAAGGCTGCCTTGATTCTCTCAGGCTCTTCCTTGTACAGAAAGTAGAGATAACGCTCTAAATTCGAAGCAAGCTGAATATCCATTGATGGGGAAACTGTTGGCATGACCTCTGAAAGCGAATAATCGCCGTTATTTACAAAGCGGGTCAGAATATTGTTTTCGTTGGTTGCCAGTAAAAGTTGTCTTATCGGCAATCCCATTTTTTTTGCCACATATCCGGCAAAAATATCGCCAAAATTTCCAGTCGGAACAGAGAATGCAACCTCTTCTCTTGCAGTTGTCACTTTCAACCATGCATAAAAGTAATAAACAACCTGAGCCAGAACTCTCGCCCAGTTTATTGAATTGACAGCTCCTAGCGAGTATTTTTCCTTGAATTCCAGATCATTGAAAAGAGCTTTTACTATGCTCTGGCAGTCGTCAAATGTGCCACGAACAGCAATGTTGTGAACATTTTCATCAGTCACCGCAGTCATCTGCAAAGCCTGCACCCTTGATGTCTTTCCATAGGGGTGCATAATGAATACAGACATCCCTTTCTTGCCGCGAACTCCGTGTATGGCCGCGCTTCCGGTGTCGCCGGAAGTTGCTCCGACTATGTTCATCTGCTCGTTTCGCTCTGCAAGTATGTACTCAAACAGGTTTCCGAGAAACTGCAGGGCTACATCCTTGAAGGCAAGTGTTACTCCATGAAAAAGTTCGAGTATGTAAATCCCATCCTTTTGAATTACCGGAGTAACTTCAGGATGAGTGAAAGTTGAGTAGGAACGCTCTATTATTCTTTCAAGGTCATTTGCCGGTATGTCATCCAGATACATGGAGATAATTTCGAATGCCAGCTTCTGATACGGCATGTCGCGCCATTTTTCAAGCATGACGTCTGTGACAACCGGAAAAGAAACTGGAAGGAGCAAACCTCCGTCCGTTGCAAGCCCCATCATGACAGCATCCTTGAATCTGATCGGCGATATTCCGCCGCGACTACTGAGGTAATACATTTAAGTTGGTGTCCTTTCAGATAAAATTTACTTTGGCAGAAAGTTTAGAGCGTAAGTTTGTAGCTGATCCGGGAGCTTAACAGATATCAGTTATCAGTTTTCAATGGCAACTTTTTTGAGCAGCTTATATTTTCATTCATGAGGACCAGCCGGATGTTCCCATCAGCAGCTCTTTTTTAAGCTCTTCCGGTGATAACAGGAAAAAGACCCTGAATACAAAATATTTATAAAATTCGGAGAAAAGAATGCTGAAGCTTCCGCCATCTTTCCACCATAGTTCCTTGAGATTGTCTGAATCAACCGGAAAAGGGTAAATGGCGACATCTTTCGGCAGAGTGTTGCGAAGAAGTATCGATGCTCTTTTCATATGGTATCTTGAGGTTATAAGGATTATTGAGCGGATATTTTTATCAGTTATCATCTCACGGCTTATAATCGCGTTTTCAAGAGTGTTTCGCGATTTTTTGTCAAGAATTACCCCATCCCCGGAACGCATACCAGGTCTGGATGGGTACAGGTCCGATTTTTTGACAGGTCTGCCTGCGCCAATGAAAAAAAGCCATTCCGCTTTCCCGCTCTGGTACAGGTTAATTCCAGCATCTACCCTCCCTTTCCCACCTGCAAGCACGATGATGGCATCTGCCTTGACATCTCTTTGACGGTAAGAAAAAGTTTTGTATGCAAAGTCTATGAAAAGTATGGCGATTGAAAAGAAGCCTATGCCAAGTAAAGTAATAAATCCCTTTATGATATTCATATCCTCTCCGGAATTTTTATCTTGCAAATTTTATAACACTTTGGTAAAAAAATTCTTTAAGAAATTTATGGAGGAGTAAAGATATGTCAAGAGTGTGTGAGATTTGCGGCAAGGGGCCTAGTTTTGGCAACAATGTCAGCCATGCGAACAACAAGACCCGAACCGTATGGTATCCCAATCTTCAGAAGGTCAAAGCATTGAGAAACGGTAGTGTGAGATCAATCAAGGTCTGTACACGTTGCATACGTTCCGGTCATGTAACCAAAGCCCTTTAGTCTTAAAACAGCCCCATCTTTCCGAGCCGCCTGGCATTGCAAAAAAGCCGGCGGCTTTTCTTCTGTTCACATCTGGCAATACAGCATATCAATCCGATTTTTTTCATACAATCGCAATAATCTCAATTTCCAGCATGGCGTTACGTGGAAGGGTTTTAACGGCGATAGTCGAGCGCGCCGGCTTGTGATCTCTGAAATATTTTGCATAAACCTCGTTCATAGATGAAAAATAATCCATATCAGCAAGATAGACTGTTGATTTAACTACATTTTCAAATCCGACTCCAGACGCTTCAAGCAGGGCGGAGATATTTTTCATTACCTGCTCTGCCTGTGAGAATATATCACCATATACAATTTCTCCAGTAACAGGGTCAATCGGTATCTGGCCTGAGCAGAACAGCAGATTGCCGGCTTTTACTGCCTGTGAGTAGGGGCCGATTGCCGCCGGCGCCCTGTCAGTGGAAACTTTTTCCAGTTTCATTTTTCCCTCCCATACAGGAATATCAAAATTTCAGTTTGTAACAGCAGTTACCCTTTTACTCTTTCGACCTTTATCACACCTTTTACTTGCATTATTGCATTCACGACTTTTTTCAGATGAGGAAGGTCAATAACATTGACTTCAAAAATGTTCTCTCCACGTTTGTCAATAGTGCTTTGTATGCTTGCGCTTGCGATATTGGCCTCGCAGTTTGTAATTGCTGTAGTGATTCCGGCAAGAACGCCTTTTACATCGTGACATACGACCCTGATCTTGACAGGCAGAACCGCATCTTTAACCCTGTTCCATGCCACGCTGATCTGCCGCTCAGTATCCATTTCCGAAGCTATGCGGCAATCGGCCGTATGTATGGTAACTCCTTTGCCACGGGTTATGAAGCCTATGATGTCATCTCCAGGAAGAGGGGTGCAGCATTTGCCGAAACGGACAAGCACATCGTCAATCCCATTAATTTCAACGGCGCTGGACGATTTACCCTTGATCCTGTTGATAACAGAAGCAAGCCTTGACTCTTTTTGAACTTCCCGCTCCTGCATTTTTACATCCGGGAGCAACTTTCCAATAATCTGCCCTGAAGAAATTTTCCCGTATCCTACCGCTGCGAGAAGGTCATCGTCACCTCCAAAGCCGAATTCGACTGCGGCCTTTTTGAACTCTCCGCTTTTAAGTACTTTATGCAGATTGACAGAGTATTTTCTGAACTCTTTTTCGCAGATTTCACGCCCGAGCGCGATGCTGTACTTTCTCTCATCGGTCTTGATCCATCCTCTTATCCTGTTGCGGGCTCGTGAGCTTTTTACTATCTTGAGCCAATCCTTGCTCGGGGTGTGATGCGGTGATGTTATTACCTCTACAATGTCTCCATTCTTCAACTCGTATTTCAAAGGGACAAGCTTTCCGTTGACCTTCGCCCCGACGCAGCGATGCCCTACATCTGAATGAACGGCGTAGGCGAAATCAATCGGGGTAGAGCCTTTTGGAAATGATTTCACATCCCCTTTGGGTGTAAAAACATACACCTCTTCAGGGAAAAGCTCGACTTTTACCGAATCCATGAATTCGCGTGAATCCTGCAATTCCTGTTGCCATTCAAGGAGCTGTCGCAGCCAGGCGAATCGCTTCACCTCTTTTTCATCGTACCCTTTACCTTCCTTGTACTTCCAGTGCGCCGCAATACCGGCTTCAGCCACCCTGTGCATTTCATAGGTTCTTATCTGCACTTCCATCCGGTCGCCATGGGGGCCTATCACGGTCGTATGAAGGGACTGATACATATTCCCCTTCGGCATGGCTATATAATCCTTGAAACGCCCCGGGATAGGCTTCCATGTTGAATGTATGACCCCGAGTACCTCGTAACATTCCCGTACATCGTCCACAAGAATCCTTATGGCCAGAAGGTCATATATCTCCTCGAAATCAACATTCCTCTTTTCCATCTTCCTGTATATCGAGAAGAGGTGTTTGCTTCTTCCGGACACCTCTCCGTTGATGCCGTGCTGTGAAAGTTTTTCTATTATTATTGATTTGGCATCCTCGATAAACGATTCCCGTTCCTGTTTTTTCAGGGTGATTTTTCTTGCAAGGTCAAAATAAATCTCCGGTTTCAGATACCTGAACGCAAGGTCTTCCAACTCAACTTTTATTGATGAAATACCAAGCCTGTTTGCTATCGGAGCATAAATATCCATTGTCTCCCGGGCAATCGTTCGTTGCTTTGACTCTGACTGGAATTCAAGAGTCTGCATGTTATGCAGACGGTCAGCCAGCTTGACCAGAATGACGCGAATATCGATAGCCATGGCGAGAAGCATCTTTCGAAAATTTTCAGCCTGGCTCTCCTCCTTTGTCTTGAAATGAATTTTACTTATCTTGGTGACACCATCCACTAAAGTGGCGACTTCATCGCCGAAAGTTTCCGCGATCTCCTCTCTGGTAGCCAGTGTGTCCTCTATTGTGTCGTGCAGAAAACCGGTTATTATGCTCGGGACATCAAGCCTGAGATCGGCCAGGACTCCGGCAACTTCCATCGGGTGGATTATGTACGGCTCTCCCGAAAGCCTTGTCTGTCCCTGATGAACCTTTGCACAATATACATATGCTTTGCGGATAAGATTCAGGTCGGCCACAGGATTGTAAGATGCTATCTTATCAAGAATGTCACTAAGCCTGATCATCTTTGGTCGGCCATCCTGTTATTAAAAATTACTTGAGCTGGAAAAAGATAAAAAAAGGGTGAAACTGGGAAGAATTGCCCAATTTCACCCGGTTAATGTCAGTTTGCGCGATGCTGTTTCTTACTGAACTCGTATCCGAATTTTCCTGCTGCAATTTCGCGCAGAGCGGTAACTATCTTGCGATTGTTTCTAGGGTCCACCAATGGAGGCGCCCCTTTGTAAAGCTGCTTTACGCGCCTGGAAGCAAGCATGACAAGGAGAAAACGGTTCTCAACCCTTTTGAGACAATCTTCTACTGTTACTCTGGCCATAATCTGATCCTCTCCTTCTGGATGTTTGTATTCAATTCGTACCTTATATCCAGCTAAATTTCAAACAATTTTACTATTTTTTCAAGCATTCTGGATGTTTTTCTCCTCTGTGCGAGGATAATTGCCGATAGCTCATCAAAAGCTGCGTCTATATTATCGTTGATAATTATATAATCATACCATTTAGCCTCTTTTATCTCATCCTTTGCTCTTTCAATCCTCCGCTCTATTACCTCCCTGGAATCTGAAGAGCGGTTTTCAAGACGACGACGCAGTTCATCCATGCTGGGTGGGAGGATGAAAATATATATCCCCCCTTCAAAATATTCTTTAAGCTTCATAGCGCCCTGGCAGTCAATATCAAGAATAATGTCATATCCTTTTCTGCGTGCCTCATCAAGGGTGTCCAGAGCAGTCCCGTATAAATTTCCGTGTACTTCAGCCCATTCGGCAAAAGCATTGTTTCCGATCATTGCCCCGAATTCATCACGAGATACGAAGAAATAATCAAGGCCATCAATCTCTCCCTCTCTCGGAGAACGTGTTGTATAGCTGACAGACTCTTTTATATCCGGGCATTTTTTAATCAATTCCCTGCAGAGTGTTGTTTTGCCCGCACCGGAAGGCGCTGAAATTACAATAATAATTCCTTCCTGTCTCATCAGGTGCTCCTTTCCTTTTTAGCGGCGGCAGTTGAGAGTATTCTGTTCAAAAAACAAAAAGGCTTATGATTTTAGTCATAAGCCTGGATTTTTTTGGTGGAGGTGATCAGGATCGAACTGACGACCTCTTGAATGCCATTCAAGCGCTCTCCCAGCTGAGCTACACCCCCACGTGCAAAAGAAAATTTCTTTTACCAGATCATCCAGCCAGTGTCAATCAATAATTGTGACTGTTTGTCACTACAAGTTGCTGCTTGACGATAAACTTATTTCAAGCTATAAAACTAATCCCTCAACTGCCGGAGTGGTGAAATTGGTAGACGCACTGGACTCAAAATCCAGCAGGGGCAACCCTATGCCGGTTCGACCCCGGCCTCCGGCACCAAATTAAACCATCCTTTTGCGCCTTTTCTGGTGCAAGGCTTTTTTCACTTTTTTTCGCAGAAAATGCTGCCCCTCTGAGGCTCTTGTCTTGAATGACAAACAAAAAAAGGTGTCATTCCGGCAGGCCTTAAACCGACTGTTTCTCATCCGGAGTTTCCGGATGGAAACTACTTCGGGAATGGCACCTTTTGTTACTTCTGCAAGCCCCAGCCTTTTTGTTGCGTCCCTTGAAAACCGGGCGTTTTTATCTCCGTAGCCGCCCAGCCGTATAAATTCCGCATGATGCAGAAGCGAGCCCTGCCCATGAAATAAATCAAAAAATATTGCGGCAATATTTCTTTTGTGTGAATAGTCGATGCAAACTGGCATCATCTTCCAAAACGTGAGCGGTTTCCATCCGGATTTTTTTCACAAGAAGTTCAAATGATTTTTCATGCCTGTCAGAAAGCTTCGGATGGGTGATGGCGATGACAGTTTCCGGAACGCTTGATGAAGCTATCAGAATGGAGGAGATATGAAAAAATCTGCTGGAGCAAAAACCCTGCTTTTTCCGACTCCGGTTCTTATGGTTGGAACATATGACAAAGATGGCAAACCTAATTTAATGAATGCGGCCTGGGGTGGGATATGCTGCTCGCAACCTCCGGCTGTCGCTGTATCATTGCGAAAAGCCACCTATTCATATGGGAATATCATCGAACGCAAGGCGTTTACCGTAGGCATCGCAAATGAATCGCGAATGATTGAAGCTGACTTTTTAGGGATAGTTTCAGGCAGGGATTGTGACAAATTCGCTGCTGCCAGGCTGACTCTGGTAAAGAGCGATCTGGTGGATGCTCCATATGCCGATGAGTTCCCGATTATACTTGAGTGCCGCCTCCTTCAGAAGATTGAAATAGGGCTGCATACCCAGTTCATTGGAGAGATTATGGATGTAAAAGGGGATATGGATGTTTTTGATGACGACGGGCGCCTGGATATAATGAAAATTAAACCCCTTGTTTATGACACTTCAGGCAGAGGTTATCATGGAGTTACCGGATGCCTGGGATCAGCCTTTTCGGTCGGTAAGGGGGTTATGAAATGAGCGGCGGAGAGAAAAGTCTGACAGATATAGTGATGTCGAAGGTCTGCGAATTCTGTCCGGTCTGCATGCATGCCCGCTACCATCAGAAAGGGATTGTGTATGATTTTGTGAAAAAAGTTGAGAGCGGAACCTGTCCGTTCTGCATGGCATATGAACGTCTGCACGGGAAAAAGGCGCACGAAAAAAGGGAGTAGGATTCTCTCCGTATACTCCCTTATCGACCTCTATTTTCATGCGGCATGCTCTAAGTAGTTTCCATCCGGAAAGGGTGCTTTTCCCCTCCGGCGGCGTCAATCTTCGGATTTTCTTGTGCGGCGTACCTCTGTACGCCTCCGCGCAAATCCNNTTCCGGACAGGAAACCGACTGTTTCTCATCCAGGAGTTTCCGGATGGAAACTAAGTAAGATTCCAGATGAACATCTCCCAGATAGCTTTCCAGCTTTTGCCTGTCTCTTCGACCACCGTAGGCTCAAAACCGCAGTGCATCATGCACTGGGCGCAGCGCGTATCCTTTCCTACTCCGTACCTGTTCCATTCTGTTTTTTCCATCATTTCTCTGAATGTCGGATAGTGTGCATCCGTTATGAGATAGCAAGGTGCCTTCCATCCTCTCGGGTTGCGGGTGGGGTTTCCCCAGGGGGTGCACTCCAGCTTTTTCTCCCCTTTGAGAAATCTGAGATACATAGGCGTTGAATAAAATCGGTGTTTTTTGCTCATCTCGTAGACATCTGCAAATTTTTTCTCTATTTCGCGTCGCTCAAGAAAAAGTTTTTCTCCGACCGCTTCATATCCGAATCCTGGCGCGACAAGGAGTCCGTCAACACCAATCTCTTCCAGGTGAGTAAAAAGCATTTCAATTTCTACCAGGTCTGTCTCCTTGAAAATGGTCGTATTCGTGCAGACCCTGAATCCCAGACGCTTCGCTTTTTTGATCCCCTCCATTGCGATTCTGAATGCCCCTTTGCGCTCCAGTATCCTGTCATGAGTCTCTTCCAGCCCATCCATGTGAACATTGAGCGTAAAGTTTTGATGCGGCTTTATTTTGTCCAGGGCGTTTTCCAGAAGAATACCGTTTGTGCATAGATATATATGCTTTCCCCTATCCAGAACCCCCTGAATCAGCTCAAATATATGAGGATAGAGAAAAGGCTCCCCCCCTGTAATGGTTACTACCGGAGCCGGGCATTCATCCACCGACCCCAGAGATTCTTCAAGAGTCATCATCTGCTGGATGGTGTCGGCGTACTCACGTATGCGGCCGCAACCGGAGCAGGCCAGGTTGCAGAGATGGGTAGGCTCCAGCATGAGTACCAGGGGGTATCTTTCTATCCGGTTCATCTTGTTTCTGACAATATATTTCGTCAGGTCATAATTCAGGCGCATCGGAAAACGCATCAACTTATCCTTTCGAGGTCTCTTTCTTCAGGAAGGAGAGGGCGGAGACGGTTATCCCTTCCGCATCAATCCCGATTTCCCTGCGAAGCTGCGGCTGGCTCCCCTGGCCTATATATCTGTCAGGAATACCGAGCCTTCTGATTTTTATCCCATTCATACCGGAATCGTGCAGCAATTCCAGTATTGCGCTGCCAAAGCCTCCCTGGAGCGCGTTCTCCTCTACTGTTACAATGTGTCCGGTGCTTGCCGCGACAGAGAGTATCAGCTCTTTGTCGAGAGGTTTTACAAAGCGGGCGTTCAGAACAGATGCCGAAATTCCCCGTTTCATCAGCATATCAGCAGCTTCAATGGCCGGGTATACTGTTGAGCCGTATGCTATCAGCGCCAGATCGCTCCCTTCAGCGAGAAGTTCGCCACTGCCGATCTCGATCGGTTCGATTTCAGCATCAAAGTTTACCCCGTATCCCGCTCCCCTCGGATAGCGGAGAGCAATCGGCGCGCCGTGATAAACCGCTGTTTTCAGCATCCGTCTCAATTCATTTTCATCCTTGGGGGCCATGATCGTCAAACCTGGCAGGCAGCGGAGGTATGACACGTCAAAGACTCCATGATGCGTAGGACCGTCATCCCCCACAACTCCGCTTCTGTCCATGGCTATTGTAACCGGGAGTTTCTGGAGGCAAATGTCATGAAAAACCTGGTCATATCCTCTCTGGACAAATGTTGAGTAAATAGCCGTAACTGGCCTGAACCCTTCTGCTGCAAGACCAGCCGCAAAAGTCATGGCGTGCTGTTCAGCGATTCCTACATCAAAAAAACGCTCGGGGAAACGTTCCGCGAATTTGCCGAGCCCTGTTCCGTCCGGCATTGCCGCGGTAATTGCTATGATCTTAGAGTCATCTTCAGCCAGTTGGACGATCGTTTCGCCGAAAACTTCGGTGTAGGATTTTGCTGAAGGTTTTGACGGCGCCTTTCCTGTGACAATATCAAAAGGGCTTACGCCATGATATCTCGACGGGGTCTCTTCGGCAGGCTTGTACCCCTTCCCTTTGGTGGTCATTACATGAACGAGTATGGGTCCATCCAGCTTTTTAATACTTTTGAAGATGTCGATAAGCTGCGGGAGGTCATGTCCGTCAATAGGGCCAAGATAGTCGAAACCGAGCGCCTCGAAAAGCGCTCCAGGAGTGAGAAAGCTTTTAAGGGAATTTTCCGCTCTCTTCGCAAAATGGAGGATATCGGTGCCGATTGCGGGGATATGACGTAAAAGCCCCTGTATCTCCTTTTTCAGATCCCTGTAGTATCGTCCTGTCATTTTTCTGGAGATGAATGAAGAGAAAGCCCCGACATTTTTTGAGATGGACATTTCGTTGTCATTCAGCACGACAACCAGGTTTTTCTTAAGGTGTCCTGCCTGATTCAGGGCTTCGAAAGCCATTCCGCCGGTCAACGAGCCATCCCCTATGACGGCGATCGAGCGGTTGTCTGTCCCGGAAATATCCGCCGCTACAGCCATGCCGAGAGCTGCGGAGATTGAAGTGGATGCGTGCCCTACGCCGAATGCGTCATGTACCGATTCGGAGCGTTTTGGAAAACCGGAAATCCCTTTGTATTGCCTCAGTGTAGAAAAAGATTCGCGGCGTCCCGTAAGTATCTTGTGAGTGTAAGCCTGATGCCCGACATCCCAGACAATCTTGTCGGCCGGCGAATCAAAAGAGTAATGAAGGGCAATAGCAAGTTCCACGGCGCCCAGGTTGGAGCCAAGATGCCCTCCGGTAAGAGAAACAGTCTCAAGGAGAAAAAGCCGAAGCTCAGCTGCCAGCGCGGGAAGTTCGGCAATTTTCAGTTTCTTCAGATCTGAGGGTGAATTTATTTTGCCAAGATATTCGGTCATCATTTTATCTCCGTCAGGATATTCAGGCATTTTTGCTGCTATAGTTTCTCTTCACATATCCTTTTTCGATGAACCAGTCTACAGCACGTCTTAAAGCCAGTTCTATCGAATTCTGTGGCAGCCCGAGAGCCTTTATCGCTTTTGATGCGTCAAAATACATGTATTTGGCGGCCATCTGCACGCCGGCCAGAGGAATAAGCGGCTCTTTCTCGGTAATTTTTGCTATCCCTTCATTAAGGTAGGCGGCGACAAGGATCGGAAAATACGGCAGTTTGAATTTAGGTGCGGGGATGCCGGTGACCTCGCTTAATATGAGAAATATATGATGCAGGGTGACATTGCTGTTGCCAAGTATGTACTTTTCTCCAGGTTTTCCCTTTTCAGCGGCCAGCAGATGCCCCCTGGCGCAATCCTCCACAGGGATTATATTCAGTCCTGTGTCAAGGTATGCGGGCATTTTGCGGTTCAGAAAATCGACAATGATCTTTCCTGTGGGGGTTGGTTTGATATCCATCGGACCTACCGGAGTGGAAGGGTTTACCACGACAAGCGGCAGGCCTGCGGCAGCGAATTTTTCGGCTTCTCGCTCTGCCAGAAATTTGCTCTTCTTGTAATGCCCCACCATGTCGGAAAAAGAGACCGGAGTTGTTTCGTCGCCCGGCGATCCATCGCCAGGATTGCCAAGAGTGCCGACACTGCTTGTGTAAACGACCTTAGATATTCCATTGTTCACCGCGCCCTGCAGAACAGAAACCGTCCCCTCTACATTGATTCTGTACATATCCTCCGGTTTCAATGTCCAGAGGCGATAGTCTGCAGCAGCGTGGAAAAGAGTGTCGCACCCCTTCATTCCTATGTTGAAAGTCGGGGGATCGAGTATATCTCCTGCAATTAATTCAACATCAAGTCCGGATAGGTTTGATGTGTCGGAGCCTCTCCTGACAAGAGCTCTGACTTCGTGGTTGTTTTCAAGCAGCTCACGAACTATGCTCGCGCCGATGAAGCCGGTGGCGCCTGTGACAAAACTTTTCATATGCTACCTGTAAAATGCCGCAAGCCCCGGAGAACAGCAGAGCCGGGGCTTCGATTAAAGTTGTTTTTATGTTTTCAATTTCAGGAGTGTCCGGCGCCGATGTCTTCAGAGATGAGTCGCCTGTATTTTCCAAGAGCCATAAGAGGGAAACAGTTACGGTATATATGATATTTTATCATAAAGAATTTGGGGAAACCTGTCCCTGTGAAAGCATCCTCGTCCCAGGTGCCATCTTCTTTCTGGCTTCTTATCAGATATTCAATCCCTCTGGCGGCAGCGGCAGACCTGGCTTCGCCTGCGGCAAAAAGCGCCAGGAGCGCCCAACCGGTCTGCGATGCGGTGCTCTGGCCGCTTCCCATCAATGATCTGTCGATGTAGGATTCGCAGACCTCGCCCCATCCTCCATCTATATTCTGTTTTGATTTCAGCCAGTTGACCGCTTTGCGGACGTAAGGTCTGTTCATCTCCTCCCCTATAGCCTCAAGGCCGCAGAGGACAGACCATGTTCCGTATATGTAGTTAACTCCCCATCTGCCGAACCAGGAACCTTCCGGTTCCTGTTCCTTCCTGATGAATTCCAGCGCTTGAACAGCCGCCGGATGGCTCATTCTGTATCCGAAATTTCCCATAAGCTCGAGCATGCGCCCGGTCAGATCCGCAGTGGGAGGGTCTATAAGCGCTTCAAGGTCGGCGAAAGGTATCTTGTTGAGCATGTACTTGGTATTATCCTTGTCGAACGCCCCCCATCCGCCATTTTTGCTCTGCATTCCGAGGCACCATGCAATTCCGCGCTTTATCGCCTGCTCTTTTTTCTTCCTGTCCCGCACTGCGATATTTCTGATTGCAAGCATCACGAAGCCGGAATCGTCGACATCCGGGTACCAGTCGTTGAGGAATTCGAATGCCCACCCTCCAGGCTCGAGTTCAGGAGATTTTATCTGCCAATCCCCCTTGCGCCGGACTTCAAGATCAAGAAGCCATTGAGCGGCCTTTACAAGAGCCGGATGGTCATAAGGCACCCCGGCATCCTGCATTGCGACCAAGGAAAGGGCGGTGTCCCAGACTGGTGATATGCAGGATTGCAGCACTATATTGCTGTCGTCTTCAATGCAGAAATTTGCAAGAGCTTCCAGGCCTTTCACAATGGCGGGATGATCGTTGGCGTATCCCAGGCAGTGGAGCGCCAGAACAGAGTTGAACATGGCCGGCTGGATTCCGCCCCAGTCGCCGGTCGGTTCCTGATGCTCCAGAATCCAGCGTTCAGCTACAGCCGTCGCTTTTTTCTTGAAGGGGCGGATCGGATTTGACTCATAAATTTTAAGAAGATGGTCTACACCTATGAAAAAATTCTTCCAGGTAAAAATTCCATCCTGTCTGGTTATTGTAAAATCGGTGGGTCTTGGCGGCCTTACATACAGCTCCTGAACGCGGGCCCAGGGGGGGAGTTTTCTTACAGGCCTTTCCGCCATGACGACCGAGAGCGGTATTATCGTAGCCCTTGACCAGCTTGAAAGCTCGTATATGTTGAAATACGCCCAGTTGGGAAGAAGCATGAGTTCTATCGGCATGGAAGGGACGCCGAACCACGCGAATTCACCGAACAGAGCCAGAAAGTATTTTGTGAAAACTCTTGATTTTATGATGCCGCCATTTGCCAGAATGAAATCTCTGGCCTTGCGCATTGAAGGGTGCTCCGCCGGATAGCCGGCAAGTTTCAGCGCAAAATACGCTTCTATCGTTGTTGAAAGGTCGCCAGGGCCCCCGTGCCATATCACCCAGGAACCTTCCTCTGTCTGCTTGGAAAGAATATAATTAGCGAGTTTGCGCTCGCGCATCTTGTCGACCATGCCAAGAAAATGAAACAGCATCAGATATTCGGCAGTTATAGTCACATTTGATTCAAGCTCTGCCCACCAGTAACCATCGGGCAACTGTTCCCTGAAAAAAAAATCACGCGTTCGCTCTATAGTCTTGTCGAGCGGGTTTTTTGATTCAGCAATCATTTTTTTCCAGATGGATGGAGGGAGATGGTGAATTTTCGCTGCTCTTTTTTCCTGCTGCTCCGATTCCTGAATGGGAGAGTCACTGTTAAATGATGTCAAAGATGTTGATATGGCGTATTTTGACGGGTTCATTCATCTGGCTCCAGTAGTTTTGAGAATGTAACTTCAAAAATTATAGCTTTTAAAAGTTATTTTTCTACCATGTAAACTTTTAAAAGTACACTTTTTTGCCCGTTTTTTTTGCAAGAGAGAGGAAGATACCGCAGTGAAAGATTTGCCACACCATTTCAGTCGTGATATATCTACGGGCGCTGCATGCGTAAAATTGATCCGTGATTTTGGGAGGTTTTCCGCCGTACACGGGCAGATATTTTCATCAGGCAGAATTATTACTGAAAAGAGATTTCTACAGGAGATAAAACAGATGTTGACCGGAAAAGAAAAGCGTCATCTGCGGGCATTGGGGCATAACCTGAAGGCTGTTGTTCTGATCGGGAAAAGAGAGATCGAGGAGCCGCTTGTAAAAGAGACGGATGCGGCTCTGGCGGCTCATGAGCTTGTCAAGGTGAAACTTCATGAAAGCTGCATGCTTGACAGGCATGAAGCGGCTGGAAAACTTGCCTCCGAATGTAACGCAGAAATAGCGCAGGTTCTTGGAAAAACTTTCCTCCTCTATCGCCCCGCAGAAACTCCTGTAATAACTCTGCCTGCCAGATGAAAAAAAGTCACAGCCGGGAAAAAATGAGAAAAGAAGCTGTTTTTTTTGATCTCGACGGTACCCTGGTGGATTCGCTTGAAGATTTGAAAGATGCAGTCAATTATATGCTGGCAGCTTTTGGAATGAGCCGCCTTGAATCAGACAATGTCCGAGCGCTCATCGGGAAAGGGGTAAAAAATCTGGTCGGAAGAGCGCTGGGGAGTGAATCGTCCGAAACAATCGAAAAGGGGATGCGCCTCTTTCTCTCATATAATACAGCTCATATCGCAGACAAGAGCCGTATATATCCCGGCACGATTGAAATGCTTGAGGAACTGAGAAGCGCCGGGATCAGGATGGCGGTGATTTCTAACAAGAACGAGGCGTTGTGCAGGCTTATAACAGAATCTCTTAAGATCGCTGATTTTTTTGAAACTGTTTGCGGTGGAGATACTTTTGACGCTATGAAACCTTCTCCTCTCCCCATATTGAAGGTTCTGGAAAAATTCAAACTTTCAGCTTCCGCTTCAGCGATAGCCGGAGACAGCATTAACGATATTCAGGCCGGAAAACTGGCTGGGGTGACAACTTTTGGATGCAGATGGGGATACGGATACGAACCGGAGCTTTCGGAAGCTGATTTTCGCATGGGTTCCTGGAAAGAATTTTCTCCAATATTGCGTTTGTTATGAGATCATCTGAATGAAGCACGGCTGGCACGGTAAAATCCTGATAGTAGATTTGACGACGCGTAAATTCAGACATGAGACGATTCCGGAGCATCTCCTGGAAGTGTATATAGGGGGGCGCGGGCTTGGAGTCAGGCTCATGCGTGATTATTACAGGCTTGACCCGTTCGATCCGGCAATGCCATTGATTTTTGCAACCGCCCCTCTCTGCGCTACGAACGCCCCTGCCACATCGACTCTTTCGCTGGTTTCCGTCTCTCCGCTTACAAAAACAGTTTTCGACTCTTCCACCTCTGGAGAGTTCGCCTTGCAGATGAAAAGAGCCGGCCTCGATGCACTGATGATAACCGGTGAGGGGAGCGAACCGCTTTTTTTGTCTATCAGGAGAGAGAGCGTTGAATTTATTCCGGCAGCCCCGCTCTGGGGGAAAAGGACAGACTCAGTTTTTTCGGCGGTTTCTAATTTAGGCGCTGTCGCCGCCATAGGCCAGGCCGGTGAAAACGGTGTGCTTTTAGCAAATATCATGATTTCGGACGGCGGTTCATTCGGTCGTGGCGGAATGGGCGCCATAATGGGGGCTAAAAGGCTCAAGGGGATTGCAGTAAAGGGAGAGATGAAAACCGGAATTGCAGATGCTGAAAAATTCGACATGGCTTCACGCGACGTAATCCGGCTTTTAAACGCATCCCCTTTTGTCTCCGGCCCTTTTGGGATATCTGATTTCGGTTCGTCGGCTCTTGTAGACCTTGTTGCTCAAAGACGGATGACGCCGACTGCAAATTTCAGCAGGACATTTTTTGAGAAGAGCTCGAACTATTCGGCTTTTGCCATAAAAGGGAGATTCAGAACAGTTCAGAATGGGTGTTGCGGATTCCCGATGCGGTGCATAACAACATCGCCATCCGGAGAACTGCGGATGCCGGAGTATGACGCTCTTTCCCATTTCGGAGCTTTGAACAACATCGATGACCTCTCCTCGATAATCGAATTTTGCCGAATATGCAGCCGCGCAGGGATGGATCCGGTTTCTACGGCGGCCACTCTCTCCGCTTGGGGGGAGATAAGAGGCTCTTTTCTGGCTGCTGATGAAATACGGTCAACTCTTGAAGAGATTTCCAGTAAATGTGGATTCGGAGAAACTCTGGCTCTCGGATCGCGCAGGATGGCTGAAAAAATGGGAAGAGAAGAGCTTTCAATGAGCGTCAAGTCACTTGAACTGCCGGCATACGATCCAAGAGGCGCTTACGGCACGGCTCTTTCATTCTGCACAAGCAACAGAGGGGGGTGCCATCAGAGCGCTCTCGCAATCTCTCATGAGATACTCCGGAAACCTGTTCCGACGGATCGCTTTTCATTTTCAGGAAAAGGGAGAATTCTCGCGATCTCCGAAGACAGTATAGCCGCCGCCGATTCAATGGCGGTCTGCCGCAGCGCTCTTTTCGGCGCTTCGCTTGAAGAGTACTCGGAGCTTCTCTCGGCTGTCACCGGAGTTGGCTACTCCGTAAAACGGCTCCAGGAAACAGGCTCGAGGATTTTCATGACCGAGCGTTTCTACAACTGCGCCAACGGTTTCAAGCTTGCCGATGATATTCTCCCTGAACGCTTTTTCAATGAGCCAGGCTCAGGCGGCGACGGCATCGAAATTCCCCCCCTAGAAAAGGGGAAATTTCTGGAGGAGCTCGGTAAATATTACAGGATCAGAGGGCTCAATCGGGATGGATGTTTCGATGACGCCGCTTTTCTCGAAAAACAGCCCTGAAACCGGATTGCAATAATAAAACAGGCAAAGGAAATCATGGAAACGGACAGAGAGAGGTGGAACAGCAGATACGCTTCAGAGCCGTACTATCTTGGAAGAGAGCCATCCGGTTTTCTCATGCGTGAAATAGAGCGAGCCAAACTCCTGGCTCCAGGAAGAAACGCTCTGGATGTCGCCTGCGGGGAGGGGAGAAACGCTATTTTTCTGGCGAAGCACGGTTTTGAAGTCACAGGAATAGACATATCAGACGAGGGGTTGAAAAAAGCCGGCGCAATAGCCTCGAAATCCGGATTTCAGATTAGAGTGGAGCGGCTGGATCTCGACAGAAAACGAATCAAAGGGAAATTCGCGCTCATACTGAACATTAATTTTCTGATGCGCCGGATCATACCTGATGAAGTCGACGCACTGCTGCCAGGAGGGATACTTCTCTTCGAAACGCTCCTTGAGCAGAAAAGCGACGCCAGTAGAGGCAACCCTGATTACTACCTGCAAGAAGGGGAGCTTGAAAGGATTTTCAATGATTTTGAAGGCGAGATACTTTCATTCGAAGAGCAGCCTGAACTGGAGGCTCCGGTAGCCCGTCTGGTATTCAGGAAGAGCTCTGTTGCCGGTATTCCTTGTTCCTGAAATTCCGCGCCGGAAACCTGCTGTTTCATTTTCTCTGAAGCGGTGACGTTTTCATGGTTACTTTCGACTGGAATACCTCAGTCCCGGCGTTTGAGGCCATAATACCTTGTGAGGCGGAGCTCACCCGGCAGTGTCTATATGAAGCTTCACTGGCGGCGATTGGCTCCGGCATTTCGCTCGCTCCGCCATTCAGGCATCACGGATTCAGGTTTCCTTGAAAGCCCCATTTCCGGATGAAATCTATACTATCCATCCTCCCAATATCGCTCCGGCGCTTGCAAAAGAAACTAAAATCCATAGCAGCACCCCTTGGGCAAGCGGTTTAAAGCCTGTTTTCCCCAGCACTTCCCTGGTAAGTCCGGCGCCTATCATGAAAAGAGTCACAACAAGGCTCTGTCTGGCTATGCTGTTCAACATGCGCCAGGTCAAGTCAAGCTGCGGAAGGGCGGTTCTTGTCAGCGCAGCTGCTATAAAACCGAGAATGAAGAGCGGAAATTTCACCTTCCCACCCGATTTTGTAAAAAAAGCTGCGATCAGCGCAGAGGGCATTATCCATATCGCCCTTGTCAGCTTGACCGTGGTTCCAACGGCGAGCGCAACCGAGCCATAGGCTGCGGCCGCTCCAACCACGCTGCTTGTGTCGTGAATGGCCAGCGCCGACCAGAGGCCGAATTGTCTCTCTCCCATCCCCAGGATATGTCCGAGGGGAGGAAAAAGAAGAAGCGCTACGGAGTTCAGTGTAAAAACAGTTGCCAGAGCGACCCCGGTCTCTTCCGGGTCAGCTCTTACTACAGGCGCCATTGCGGCGATTGCGCTACCTCCACAGATTGCAGAGCCGAATGATATGAGAGTCGAGAGTCGTCCTGAAACGCCGAGTAGACGCCCCAGGATGACTCCTGCCGCCATCGTGCAGATAATGCTGATTGCCGTGTATAAAAAAGCGTCTCTGCCGGTTTGGAGCAGTTCAGGCATTTCCATGCCGAAACCGAGTCCTACAACTGAAAGTTGAAGCAGTGTCCGGCTCCATACGGATGTCTTGCCCGGCATCGGATTGCCCAGAATCACACCAAGCAGGACGCCTGCCGTCAAAGCCACAGGAGCTGTTATTCCAGGAACGCAGCATCCGAGCAGCAATAAAAAGAACAATATTTTCGGAATAATACCGTTTTTCATCTTTTGCATCTCCATTTTCGTCTTGATCCAATCAACAGGTTGTACAGTGTTATTGCAATGTTTGGACTGTTTTAGTATATTGCCAAAACTTTTCCAACTAGTTTCCATCCGGAAACTCCGGATGAGAAACAGTCGGTTTCCTGTCCGGAAAGCGGGGATTTTTTCTTCTGGCAAGGAAATCGAGGATTAGCGCGGAGGCGTACAGAAGTACGCCGCACAAGACAATCCGAAGATTGACGCCGCCGGAGGGGAAAAGCACCCTTTCCGGATGGAAACTACCTCGGGAATGGCAGCTTTTA
>DFZL01000040.1 GCA_002382705.1 Geobacter sp. UBA4057 | reverse complement strand
TCCGGAGTTTCCGGATGGAAACTAGGTAATTTTTACAGCCGTGACTTTACATGATCCGGCAACCAAGGACAAAATTCAGGTTCTCAGCGATCCACTCCTGTAAAAGGGGAGTTCGCATGTTTTCGCCTCCATCTTTATATTTTCATGGCTGATCGTTATCTTAGCCCCGACTGTATCAACTCCGGGGGTAACATATCCCATCCCTACCCCTTCACCAAGCATGGGTGAAAAGCCTCCGCTCGTCACCCTTCCGACAACTCCCCCATCAACCGATATGAGATAATCGTGGCGTGGGGAGCGCCTGCCGTCCACCACGAAAGCGACCCTCTTCTTCGCGATCCCCCTTTTTTTCTGCTCGAGAAGCGCCTTTTTCCCCGGAAATTCCTTGAGGTAATCGACAAAGTTTTCAAGCGCTGCCTCGACAGGGGTCGTCTCCTCGTCAAGATCACTCCCGTAAAGCGGATACCCCATCTCTAGCCTTAACAAATCCCTGGCGCCCAGGCCGGCAGCTCTTACCCTTTCATCGGCAAGCAGCATTTCCCACAAGGTTCCGACAGTTGAAGAGGGGAGAAAAATCTCGTAACCAAGCTCCCCTGTATAGCCTGTCCTGCTGACTATCGCATCAACTCCGCAGATTTTCATCTTCACAAATCTGAAGTACGGAATGGCGGATATCCGGTCACCGAAACAATCTGCCAGAACATCGCGCGAAAGCGGCCCCTGCAGATCGAGCTTGGCCGTTTCTCCGGAAATATCATTGAAAACCCCGCCGTTAAGCCGGGAGGAGATGACCTTGAAATCGTTATTTGCAGTTGCGGCGTTCACCACTATCATGAACTTACGGACGTCAATCCTGAATACGATCAGATCGTCAATCACCCCTCCGTTATCGTTAAGCAGAAAACCGTAGCGCGCTCTTCCGACCGGAATACTCTTCACAGAAAATGTGAAGATACCTTCCATCCCGTCATCTTCCGGATCCCCTTCAAAAATGAACTCCCCCATATGGCAGATATCGAACAGCGCAGAGCTCTTCCTGCACCAGGCGTGCTCCGCAATAATGCCTTCGTACTGTATAGGCATCTCCCAACCGCCGAACGCGGAAAGAATGGCGCCAACTCCGCAATGGCGGCTGTATAGCGGCGTACGTCTCAGATCTGGTTTCATGGCTGACTCCGTTTCAGAGGCTTGGGAAATGCTCAGTTACCTTCTCTTCTTTCTCCCGCTTATCTCGGCCAGATATGCGATATCCCCCAGCTGAAGCTTCCAGTCATTCCCTTCGCTAATGAATCTGAACTCGCGGGTGACGAAACCGCTCTTCCCGTTCTCGTATTCCAGGCCTACTTTCGCCCTGACAGTCACCTCACCCCTCTTTTCGAAAACAAGCCTGAAACCGTCGAGTTTCTGCCAGCAGCAGGCAGGCTTGACCGGTGTCTCCTTCATCGCGGAGACGAACCTCTCCCGGGGCATTTTACCATGCCGCGCAAGCCGGTCGTAAAGAGCCTCAAAACGACCGTTTCGCCAGAGATCGAGAGTTTCGGAGAAGGAGATGCGTATATCTTCGCCAGGATCGGAAGCGGATGCGTTTTTGTCGGAATATGGGAGGATAAGAGAAGAGAAGAGAAGAGTGATCAAAAGAAGGCGCATGCCGGTTCCCCCCTTTAATGTGAAACTCCTGGAAAAGTAAAAAAGAATCGTCATCCCCTGGGCGGCAAAAGGAAGCAGAGTTTTCAACAACCCTTGGAATGTTTGATGAAACAACTATTGAATGACGGAAAACTCAGCTCTCGATGCCAGGGAGAAGCGCTCTAAAGGAACATGGTGAAATTAAAATAATCGGCCATTAACTGCAATAACAAAATCTCGTTTTTTAAGATGAGACACCGTGAAAGCCATAAAAGATGTCATCTCCATGTGTATAACAGGGGATCCAGAAAAGATTTGTCATTCCCGGAGGTGGTATCGGGAATCCAGACTTTAAAAACCGTGGATGCCTGATAGAGTCACTCAGGCATGACAACTTTTTTGCCTTCCCTGAAAAATTGTTTTACTTGTAAATTACCGATCATGATCTATGATACTGAAAGCCTTCCAGGGGGTGAAACATGACGACCGATAATGAAAAGCTTCGAATGCTGCTGAATCTTGGTTTTGAAATCTCGCAGATAAAGGATATAGACCTTCTGCTTGAAAAGGTTCTGACCGAGGCCAGAACATTCACAAACTGCGACGCGGGCTCGATTTATGTGACAGAGGGGGAGAACCTCAAATTCAGTTACACGCAGAATGAGACACTGCAGAAAAAGCTTCCTCCCGGGCAGAAGCTCCCTTACTCCACATTCACCGTTCCGATAGACAACCGCTCTATTGCCGGCTATGTCGCATCAAACGGGGTCATCCTCAACATACCTGACGTCTACTCCCTTGGCGGTGATTACCCTTTCTCGTTCAACCCTTCCTATGACGCAAAAACCGGCTACCGCACATCATCCATGCTCACCCTTCCCCTCAAGAATTTTCGAGGTGTCACAATCGGTGTCCTGCAACTCATCAACGCAACAGATGAAAATGGCATGGTGGTGCCGTTCAATCCTGAGGAAGAGCACAATATGCTCTATTTCGCCAATAATGCGGCAAATGCGATAGAGCATGCGAAGATGACCCGCGAGATAATACTCAGGATGAACAAGATGGCGGAGATGCGCGACCCGAAGGAGACAGGGCCGCATGTCAACCGCGTCGCCTCATACTCCGTCATAATCTATGAAGCGTGGGGAGAGAAGAAAGGGCTGGCCAGGGGAGATATAGACAGGCACAGGGATATTCTAAGAATGGCGGCCATGATGCACGATGTCGGTAAAATCGCTATTTCAGACTCGATACTGAAAAAACCGGGGCGCTTTACCCCTGAAGAGTTTCAGATCATGAAGATGCACACCGTTTTGGGAGCCAACCTTTTCCCTGATATTCATTCCGATTTTGACGAATCTTCAGCCGCAGTCGCCCTGAATCATCATGAGAGGTGGGATGGCGGAGGATACCCGGGGCATATCGACCCGAAAACCCTGGAACCGCTACCCGGATTCGAAACAGAAAATGGCTCTCCACGCGGGAAAAGGGGAGAGGAGATACCGCTTTTCGGCAGGATCGTCGCTCTGGCGGATGTCTATGATGCGCTCTCCTCGAAACGATGCTACAAGGAGGCATGGGACGAGGAGAATGTGGTGCGGATAATATGCGAGGAGTCCGGAAAACAGTTCGATCCAGAGCTTGTGGAGGTTTTCATGGTCTGTCTGGATTCAATCAGGCAGGCTGAAAAGCTGTATCCGGATGCCGAAGAGGAGGCTACCCCGCCCTGAAAAGCATCTCCGAAGGACTCCCCTTGACAATCGCGGTAATCTTCCTGTCCGGATTGGCGGCCAGATGCCGAAGAATCGCGAAAACCGTTTCACTCCTGTCCGGCTTTCCCAACTTCTCTGCTATCTCTTCCGCGCCAAGCGCAAGACCATGCTTTGACAGAAGCGCCACTATCTCTCGCTGAAGCTCTATTACGGTTCCGGCAGCCTTCTTCCCGGCCTCGACCCCGGGCTGGTCGTAAGCGTTGACATTAACAAGATAGGCATAAAAGCCTACCGCCCGCTCGAACAGTGCAACAAGCGCACCTGTTGTGAAAGCGTCCACGACGTATATCGTAATCGTCATCGATTCGCGCCCGTTGTCATGAAGCGCCTCACGGGTCCCCTGCATGAAGCCTGAGAGGAAATCGCCGCTGGTGACCCCCTCCTCTACCTCCATCGATTCGGATGCGCGATCCCTCAACACCTCGATGAAGGTGACGAAAAAGTTGTTAACCCCATCCCTCAACTGCTGCACATAAGCGTGCTGGTCGGTTGACCCTTTGTTTCCATATACCGTAAGCCCCTGGCTGACCCTTTTCCCGTCGAGATCTGTCCCCTTTCCAAGGGATTCCATTATCAGCTGCTGGAGATAGCGCGAGAAGAGGAGCAATCTGTCTTTGTAGGGAAGAATGACCAGATCCTTTTCCCCTTTTCCCCTGGTCGCATAATGCCACATGAGAGCCATGACTGCGGCCGGATTGGAAGCGGTTTCCCTGCTGCGGGTGATTTCATCGCAGTTCATGGCCCCTGCCAGAAGCGATCTTATATTGATCCCCTGAAGAGCCGCCGGAAGAAGGCCGACCGGAGAGGTGACAGATGTTCTCCCTCCGACCCAGTCCCACATCGGAAAACGTTTCAGCCACCCTTCATCCCCGGCTGTTCTGTCAAGTTCACTCCCATCTCCTGTCACCGCGACGGCATGACGGCTGAAGTCAAGGCCTAGACGCCGGTATGCCGAGACTGTCTCCAGCATCCCGTTCCGGGTCTCTTTCGTGGAGCCGCTTTTTGATATTACTATGACAAGGGTAGTGGCGAGATTTTTCCCGATCTCCTCAAATAACCGGTCCATACCGTCCGGGTCCGTGTTATCCAGGAAATACGGTTTCATCCTGTTTGATGATGAAGAGAGGGCATCCGCGACAAACTGCGGGCCAAGGGCGGAACCGCCGATCCCGATTACGAGAAAATTCTCGAATCTCATGCCGGAAGGGTTGAGAATCACGCCATTATGGATATCACAGGCAAACGCCAGAATGTTCTCAGCAGCTGCGGCTATTTCGTCTCTTATCTCAGCGAATGGAGCGAGGTCAGGATTTCTCAGCCAGTAATGCCCTACCATCCTGTTTTCGCCAGGGTTGGCGATTCCGCCCCCTTCAAGATTCGCCATATCGGCAAAAGCCTTCTGCATGGCCGGTTCCATCCTGTCGAAAAAGCCATCGTCAAAGTTCATCCTGCTTATATCAAGCGACAGGCCAATATTCTGGCACTGGCAGATATAGCGGTTATACCTGTCCCAGAGGTCAGCTTTCTGCATGGCGTCTCCTTTTCATATCTGTGTCGGAAATTCTGGCTCAAGCTGAGTAACGAATTCAGACGGCAGGGCCCGCGAAAGGGTTATGACGGCATCCGGCGAATCCTGAAAAATACGGACAAGCTTCAATCTCCCGAGTTCCAGCAGTGCAAGAAAAGTTGCTATTATCTTCTCTCTGGTCGCATCATCTTTCAGTATCTCCTCAAAGCGGACAATTTGAGAATTCTGAAGCATCTCCAGAATTTCATTCATGCATTCGACCACGCTGAAACTGTCCGGAGGGGCAACGTGATGGAAATTCTCTTGCGGCGTTCTTTTAAGGAGGTTTCTGAAAGCCTCCACCAGCTCGAAGAGGCCGACTTCAATCGGGGCATCCTCTCTCTCTTCCGCAAGCAAAGCGGATTCATCGGATCCGGCGGCAAAAACCTCGCGTCCCATAAGCGCCCTTGATCCGATCAGGTGCGCAGCGTCCCTGTAACGCTGGTACTCCAGGAGGCGTCTCACAAGCTCCTCCTTCGGGTCATCCTCTTCGTCATCAGGATATTCCGGCTCCTCTCCGGGGAGGAGACCTGACGATTTTATATGGAGAAGGGTAGTGGCCATAAGGAGGAAATCTCCGGCCACCTCCAGATTCAGTTCCCTCATCAGATTTACATACTCGAGGTACTGGCCTGTTATCACAGCTATCGGTATGTCAAAGATGTCAAGCTCGTTCTTCCTGATCAGGTGGAGCAGGAGGTCGAGGGGCCCGTCAAATTTTTCCAGATGAACTTTATATGTTTCATTGAATTTTTCAAGAAGTGGAGGATTTTCGTCTCTGCCGGCTCTCAAATTCTGAGCGCCTCCCGCACCTCTGTCATAACAGCGCATGAAACAGATGAAGCGCGCCTGCTCCCCTCTTCCAGGGTATCCTCCACCAGTTTCGGCCTCCCGGCCAACTCAACTCTTTTCGCCCGAAACGGGGCAAGCTGTTCAATCATTGCAGATGATAGCAGCTTCTTGCAATCTACGCACCCTATCGAGGCGTTTCTGCATGCAGGCACAATCTCGTCCTGTTTCTCCTTAGGCAGATAAATCCTGTGAAGGTTGAAAGCGACGCATACATCCGGGTCTCCCGGATCGTTGCGCCTGATCCTCGCAGGATCCGTCACCATTGATCTTATTTTCCTCTCCGTCTCATCAGCAGTATCGGAAAGATAGATCGAATTGCCGTAAGACTTGCTCATCTTCCTCCCGTCGAGTCCGGGAAGCTTTGGAGTCTCGGTAAGATATGCCTCTGGTTCGGGAAAAACCTGGCCGTATAGATGGTTGAACCTCCTGGCGATCTCCCGCGTGACTTCAAGGTGCGGCAACTGGTCATGCCCTACCGGTACAAGCGCCGCCTTGTAGAGAATTATATCGGCGGCCATCAGTACCGGATATCCCAGAAAACCGAATGTAGCAAGATCCCTTGCATCGAGATTCTCCTGCATCTCCTTGTATGTCGGGCACCGCTCCAGCCAGGAGAGAGGGGTTATCATGGAGAGAACCAGATTAAGCTCGGCATGCTGGGGAACAAGGCTCTGCCTGAAGATAACGCATTTTTCAGGATCAACCCCGAAGGCGAGCCAGTCCAGAGTCATCTCCCTTATATTGTCCCTTATCCCTGCGGTATCAGAGTATTCAGTCGTCAAGGAGTGCCAGTCAGCCACGAAAAAATAGCAGTCAAACCGTTCCTGCATTTTTATCCAGTTTTCAATAACGCCATGATAATGGCCGATATGAAGCTTTCCGGTCGGTCTCATGCCGCTTAAAACTCTCTGTTTCATTAAAGGTCTGCTCCTCTCGTTGCTCAGTTTACAGAGTGGAAAAAATGAAAATGGATGCCAGATATAATCATTCGGGCATGACAGTTTTTTTTTGCTGGTTTGCCGTCTGGCTCGGCACATGACCCATCCGGATGCGGCTCAGCGCATCATAAGCCTTGTCACCCCGAGGACTACCCCGCTCTGCTCCCCTGCAAGGAGGTAAATCCCGAACTTGAGAAGGGGGAGTACAATATATGAGAAAATGTTTGTAAAAAAAACCAGGGCGATAATTATTATCATCCCGTACGGCTCGATCTTTGATAGCGCCACAGCCTGACGATACGGGAGCAGGCCGGTCAAGACCCGCCCCCCGTCCAGCGGAGGGAGAGGTATCATGTTGAAAATCGCAAGAAGGAGATTTATATATACCGAAAAAGCAAGCATCATCTCCACCGGCTCCGTAATCATTAAAATCTGGGGAGAGGCAGCAGCGACAGGATCGATAAATGCAATCATACCTCTGAGCAGAAAAGCGGATACTGCGGCAAGTATTATGTTGGTTATCGGGCCTGCCGCAGCGACCCAGATCATGTCACGCTTAGGGTTGCGGAGATTTTCATATACTACCGGAACCGGCTTCGCCCACCCTATCCCTATGAAGAAGATCATCAGCGTACCGATTATATCGATATGCTTCAGAGGATTAAGGGTAAGCCTTCCCATCATCTTCGCCGTAGGATCGCCATAACGCCATGCAACTGCGCCGTGCGAAACTTCATGGCAGACAATGGCAAGAAGCCCGGGCGCAAGCATTATTGACATCTTGAATAGAAAATTTTCCATGATTTTTTAAAAATATCATCCCTTTCCGTCTGTTTTCAGTCTTTGAGCTCCCTGCAGCGGCTGCACGCCTTCAATAGCGAGCGCCGCTTCTTTTTAGCAGCGTGTGATGATTCCCTGGGGCATCTTCAGGAAGCATTTCTAGAAAAACCTTGAGAGCTTCTGTCCCCCCAGTCGAAGCTCCGACGACAACGACCTTCTCGGTAGTCTCGGCCATAGCCCTGCCGGGAGGTTTCTCCATAATGACATCCGCGGTGTATTTCGGAGCCACCTCATGCGGCCTGGAGGAGATGGCTTTCAATCTCCCTCTGGTCATTGCGGCGGCTTTCACGGTGTCGCAGATTCCTATTCTGGACTCTTCTATGAACTGTTTCGTCCCCATCCGAGGTTTTACTATGACCCCCACTGCACCGTATTCCAACGCCTTCATCGCAGTTTCACTCCCTGATTCCGTGAGGCTCGAGCACATGACTACCGGGATCGGATGCTGCGACATAAGCTTCTGAAGAAAAGTTATCCCGTCCATGCGCGGCATTTCCACATCAAGCGTTATGACATCCGGAATCACTGTCTTAAGCTTTTCCGCTGCGACAAAAGGGTCAGGAGCGGCGGCGACAACCTCAATCAGCGGATCGGATGAAAGAATTTCCGTAAGGGTCTGCCTTACAAGCGCTGAATCATCCACCACCATGACCTTTATTTTAAAATTCATCGGGACGCCTCAATTTGCGTAAAAGCTCTGGCGACACGCCGCATGTAGACTTCACCAGTCTGAGTGTAAAAAAAAATCTTTCTGCCGGAGTTACCCCCAGTGTCAGACGCCACAATCGGGACACCAAGGTCAGCCAGGGCGTTGATCGCAGCTTCGACATTCCGCGCCCCGACCGAAACGCGATTGTCGGAATCCCTGTTGCCGATAATTTCCGAGCCGCCGAAAAGTTTCGCTTCAAAATCTTCCGAAGTTCCGGCAACAGCGGCAAGTTTTTCAAAAATGAATTTTACGGAACTGTCAACATAGCAGAAACCATCCTCAATGACGCCGCTGGGGAGAAGAGAATGGCAGATCGCGCCAGCCCGCGCAGAAGATGAGTAGAGTGTAACCGATACGCATGAGCCAAGAATAGTCGAGACAAAATCAGGCCTGCCTGAAACATGGATTTCGGCAGGCCGAAGGTAAACATTGCGGCATCTTGTGTCAACAAGGTTTTTCACAGTTTGCAGTATACGGTGGATGCAACGGGGGTCAAAGGGACATTCAGCCCGTTCAAGGTTTCAGAATGGCCGAGGAAAAGGTGCCCGCCAGGGAGAAGCTGGCTGCAGAATCTGTTAAGAAGCCTCTCCTGGGTCTCTTTGTCGAAACAGATGATCACATTGCGGCAGAATATGACATCCATCTTTTCATCTATTCCGAAATCCTCCATGAAGTTCACTCTTCGGAATTGAACCATCGACCTAAGTTTGGGGACTATCCGGACAAGCCCCCTGTTTCTGTCCCTGCTTCTCAGAAGGTACTTTTTTTTCAGGTTTATCGGGATGGTATCCACCCTCTCTGTACCCAAACCGCCCTGCCGAGAGGGAAAGCATGCTGGATATCAATTCGTCATCGTCAACTATCAGGATATGCGGAATCATTTTTTCGGAATTGAGAGAATCCATGAATAATCCCAAAAAACGCAGTCGGCCACGAATTAACACTAATTTTCACAAATAAAACAAACTGTTACAACAAAACTGGTGTTCATCTGAAAGAATATACCCCTATTGCTTGAAAGACTCTGATTTTATTCGTGTTTATTTGCGTAAATTCGTGGTAAAAGCCGGTTTTAGGATAATATGCTACTTTTGAAAATCCTTAAGGGTGGATATGACATACCCCCTGTCCGAGGCGTCTTTCTTGTGGCAGCCGAAGCAGACAGTCGCAGGGTCGATGTCATTCGGTTTCCCGTCAGGCCCATAGCCGGCGAAAATCCACCCTCCGGTCTCTTTTGCGCGCCTATCCTTCCTCATCAGCGCTATCATGTTTCTGGCGCCGTCAACGGAGGGATTTGCGCCGATGTTGTAAAAATCCACGACTATCGTGCTCCCTTCAGGAAATCTGCCGCCTGAACGATACCCCTGCATCCCCTTCTTGTCGGCATAGATGTAGTGAACGCCGTAAAAGAGGGAATTTTTGTCGGTAACAACCTTGCGGGAGCTTTTCTGCCATGAATGATAATTTTTCGGTAGCTTTAGGGGGGTGGAGGCAGATGCGTAAACGGCCGGTAGAAAAACAGAGACAGCCAGAACAATTACTAAAACAGCTTTCATCACAACACCTCTCGGTTTCTTCAGGCGACTTCCTTGATTCAGGTTTTTCAGTAGTCATGACTCTTCTGCAATGATCAATTTGCCTGTTTATATATCGTCATGATTAAAAAATGTCTATAAAATAATCAAGCCATCAGAGGCCTGACGCAAAAGTTAACAACATCTACAAACGCTTGATTCCAGGAAACTTTGAGATATCATTCCAGAGGGTATTATCGGGAATCAAGACTTCAGAATCTGCGGATGCCCGATCTGATCTCTCCGGGTATGACAAACTTTATCCAGCCCCACTTTTTCTTGGCTCTATTCAATATGCTCTATTCAATATTGACCTCAATCCCTTAGTGGGGTAACTTTGATGAACCATTTCATCATATGAGGAACCGACAGATCATGGAACGCCCGTCTTGGGACCAGTATTTCATGCAGATAACTCATCTCGTAGCCACGAGATCCAGCTGTCTCAGGCGCCAGGTCGGCGCAATACTGGTCAAGCAGAAAAACATACTGGCAACAGGCTACAACGGAGTCCCGTCGGGGATCACGCACTGCAGTGAAACCGGCTGCCTGAGGGAGCAGATGAAGGTGCCTTCAGGCGAACGTCATGAGCTATGCCGCGGTCTGCATGCCGAGCAGAACGCCATCATTCAGGCTGCCCGCCACGGTGTGAACATCGAAAGTTCTACACTCTACTGTACAACCATGCCTTGCGTAATCTGCACTAAAATGATCATAAACGCCGGAATAACGAAGGTAATCTACGAACAGGGATATGCTGACAGACTTGCCGCGGAGATGATCGCGGAAACAGGCATCGAGCTGCTTCTCTACAACGGTGAAGAGCCATGAAATGCCCCTTCTGCGCCTCCCCGGAGAGCAAGGTTGTAGATTCGAGGCCGGACAAGGGGGGCGCCGCGATCAGGAGGCGGAGGGAGTGCGAAAAATGCGGCCGGCGCTTCACGACACACGAGCGGATCGAGGAGATTCTCCCGCAGATATGCAAAAAAGACGGAAGACGGGAAGCGTTTGACAGAATGAAGGTTATTTCAGGGATCAGGAAAGCGTGCGAAAAACGCCCGATCGCTCTTGAAGAGATAGAACGGATGGTTGACCGGCTTGAAACCAATCTTCAGGAGTCATCCGAAAAAGAAGTTTCAACTACAACTATCGGCGAGTGGATAATGAAGGAGCTGCACGGCCTGGATCAGGTGGCGTATGTAAGATTCGCCTCAGTCTACCGCTCTTTTCGTGATATCGGCGAATTCATGCAGGAGCTGCAGGAGCTTCTGAAAAAATAGGCGATGCTTTTTTGAAGCCTCGAAACAGGGAAAAACGCTGGAAAATGGAAGTGATTGACCGAAAATATATGAAACGCGCCCTCGCTCTCGCGCGGAGAGGGGTAGGAAAGACTGCGCCGAATCCTGCAGTCGGATGCGTCATTGTGAAAGATGGAATTATTGTCGGCGAAGGGTGGCATAAAAAGGCCGGAGAACCCCACGCAGAGGCTGAAGCCCTGGTCATGGCCGGAGAGATGGCGCGCGGAGCGGATGCTTATGTCACTCTAGAACCATGCTGTCACACCGGCAGAACCCCCCCATGCTCCAAGGCGCTTGCAGAAGCAGGCGTCAAACGGGTTATCGCCGGGATGTCCGACCCTAATCCGATGGTCAATGGGAATGGAGTCAAATATCTTGAATCCAAAGGAATCATGGTCTATCTCGGCATGATGGAGGAGGAATGCCGGAACATTAACCGCGGTTTCATCAAACAGATGACAAAAGGGGTGCCGTACATCACATACAAATGCGCGATGACGCTGGACGGGAGAATTGCTACATACAGCGGCGACTCCAGATGGATTTCCTCAGCCGAATCGAGAAAAAGGGGGCACAGGCTGAGGGCTCTTTCAGATGCGGTAATGGTGGGGGTTGATACCGTGATTTCAGATGATCCCCTTCTTACCGTAAGAGATGTAAAGGGGAGAAACCCGGTCAGGATCATTCTGGACAGCCGGCTGAGAACAGCTGAAAATAGCGCGATAATCGAAAGCACCCGCCTGGGAGAGGCCGGAACGATAATTGCGACAATTTCAACCGATGAGGCATTGACGCGGCGTTATCTGGACAAGGGGGTCTCAATACTTCACTGCGCGGAGCTTGACGGCAGGGTTGATCCGGTGGATATGCTTGAAAGGCTTGGAGAGCGAGGGATCAACTCAATTTTGCTTGAAGGTGGCGGTAAAGTCGCTGGAGAGCTTCTGAAACTGGGGCTCATTGATGAATGTCTCTTTTTTTACGCGCCGCTTGCGGCAGGGGGAGACGGCTATCCCGCTTTCGCAATAAACGGGATTTCAGAGATAGCGTCAGCGTACAGATTCAGGATAAGTCAAATCTCAAAATCTGGTTGCGACATAATGGTGCGCGCCTTTCCGGAGAAACTGTGTTCACAGGATTGATCGAGGATATGGGAGAAGTCTCGTCGCTGGAGCGTCGGAGCAGGTCGGCCATCCTCTCTGTAACAACGCTCCTCCCTTCTGATGAGATAAAAAATGGCGACTCCATTTCAGTTAACGGGGTCTGTCTTACAGTGACCGGCAAAAAAGGGAATATCGTCTCTTTCGACCTTTCTCCGGAATCGCTCTCCTGCACAACAACAGGCGAACTGAAAAGCGGAAAGACCGTAAACCTTGAACGCGCCATGAAACTGGGAGACCGCCTTGGAGGGCATCTGGTAAGCGGGCATGTGGATTGCGTCGCAACAGTGAAAAAAGCCGTTTTGATTTCAGAAAATCTTACGCTCGAATTCGAGATGCCGCCGGATAAGACCAGATACATCATCGACAAGGGATCGGTTGCCGTCGACGGTGTAAGCCTCACGGTAAACAACGTGACTGCCTCGGGGTTTTCCGTGAACATAATACCGACCACCCTGAAAACTACAACCATGCAAAATCTGAAAAGCGGCAACAAAGTGAATATTGAAACCGATATTATTGGAAAATACCTGGAAAAGCTCTCTACCCCATGGAAAAAAGAGGGGGGGCTCACCTTGGAGATGCTCTCCAGAAACGGCTTTATCTGAAACATATTGAGGCTCTTGCAAAAAGGGTGTCATCCCCGAATGATTCTATCAGGCATCCAGAATACTGTCATTCTGCGCGGAGCGAAGCGTAGTCGCAGAATCCATCTGAAGAGCTCGATGATGTTTCCTGTAGACCCTGCGACTTCGCGCAGG
>DFZL01000051.1 GCA_002382705.1 Geobacter sp. UBA4057 | reverse complement strand
TCGCTTACCCTTAAACTCCTGTCAACCTTATCGAGGAAGGGGATTCTATAGCTGTGGCGGTATCCGGGGGGAAAGACTCCTTCGCAATGCTGCTGCTCATGGAAGAGTTCCGCAGGAGGGCGCCGGTAAGGTTCGACATGGTTTCAGTCACGGTGGACTCAGGCTATCCCGGTTTTTGCCCGGAGATAATAGAGGAGTTCGTGAAATCCAGAAATATCGCGGTTCACATTGAAAGGACAAATCATTACGGGATCATAAACGAAAAGAAAAGGCCAGGTTCATCTTACTGCTCGATATGCGCGAGACTCAAGAGGGGATCGCTTTACGAGGTTGCCTCAAGGCTTAGCTGCAACAAGCTTGCCCTGGGGCATCATCTTGATGATTTCATTGAGACGCTTCTCCTGAACCAGTTCTTTGTCGGCTCGCTCAAGGCGATGTCAGCCAGGATGCTTGCTGATAATGGTGAAACCGTCGTTATCCGGCCACTTGTCTACACTCCTGAAAGAGACATCATAAAATTCTCTGAAGCGGCTCAACTTCCGGTAGTCAGCTGTTCATGCCCTGTCGCGGGAGATTCAGATATGCGTCGGAAGCGGATGAAGCGCCTTCTGGATGATCTCGAGTCTGAAATCCCGAATATCAGAAAGAGCATGCTGACCGCCCTTTCAAATGTGAAACCTCGCCACCTGCTTGACTTATCATTGATTTAGGCCATTTGATGCAACTTGACCCTGATCCGGAAATATCATGCCTGCCTGTATCAGAAGCCCCTGGCTTCTGCCCTGTTTTTCAATTCCATCCTGCCGCCAAGGTGGTCGGCGATGCTCCGCACAATAGCGAACCCGATGCCGCTGCCGGTTTTTCCATTTCTGCTTCAAGAGTGAATTCATAATCCACGGCCAAGCAACTATCGACTGCGCTCATTGCTGGTCATCCTCCAATGCTTGATGCAGAAATTAGCTGGTTTCCATCCGGAAAGGGTGCTTTTCCCCTCTGGCGGCGTCAATATTGCCGGTTTTCTTGTGCGGCGTACATAAAGATTTCACGGTCGGCATTGTCAAGGCGTGGCTCCTTTTCATACTTGAGCGTAGTTTTTATTTTATCGGCCAGGCGGTTTCATAACCGGTGGGGTAAAAATTTTCCTTCGTCCTGTTGTAGTATCCGAACTGAAGCGCTGGGAATTCGCTCTTCAGTCGCTCAAGCATTCTGTACATTCCTATCCCTCTCCCTTTTACATTCATCTCCCTGTTGTAGTAATCCGGGTCGATGGAGAGGTTTCTCATCTGTATCATGTCAACACCGGTATCCGCAATGAAACTGAGCATCGCGTCCATCTCTTCCGGGCTGTCGGAAACTCCGGGAGAAACCAGGTAATTTATCATTGTGAAGCAGCCATGCTCCTTCGCAATCCTGGCAGAGTTTCTCACATCGGCAAGTTCATAGCCTTTCGGGCGGTAGTAGCGGTTGTAGATTTCTTCTCTGGCGGAATTGATGGAAAAGCGGAAGGAGTCCATGCCGCAGTCGCAGAGAAGTCTGACACGCCCCGGGATGGAGCCGTTGGAGTTGAAGTTGATAGTCCCTCTGGATGTAGCATTCCTGATCATTCTGGTAGCGGCGGCAACTGTTCCGGCCTGAAGTATCGGATCCCCTTCGCACCCCTGTCCGTAGCTGACTATCGGCTGTTCTGCCTCCTCAAGGTGCGGCACGGCGATCCGGCATATCTCTTCCGGGGTCGGCACGAAAGCTATACGTTCATGGTTGGCTGGACAGCATTCCGACGGCTGAAGGCTGATGCATCCGAGGCAGGCGGAGTTGCAGACCGGAGATGTCGGCAGGGGAGCTTCCCATCGTCGGTAAAAGAGATTTTTGGCCGCAAAGCAGTGGTAATCTACAGCACAGCGCGCCAACTGCTCGAGCAGGCGGTTTTCGGGCATCTCCTTCATCATCCGTCGCACCAGCGGGTCAAGGATGCGGTCGTCATAGTTCTCAGGGTTCCAGTTGCTGTTTGCATCAACTTTTGTGGCGGCCACCACGAAAGAATCTCTCTCTTCATCCCATCCGACAGCGGTGTATGACCACAATGGCAGATGCGTTTTTTTGACCGAATAATCACAGGCAGGGAGGAGGGTGCGTAGATAACCGGGCGCCATGAATGCTGCCACACCCTGTATTCTCTCTTTCCGTTTTCCGGTATCGGCTTCCGGCACCGTAATGAACTTTCTTTTTTTCATGTCCCACGCTACCGGCGGCATCCCTGGCATGGTGAAAAGCCTGCTCCCTTCGGGGAGCGGGATAAGCTCGATCTCTTCCGGTATCAGGTATTCTGTCCCGTTCTGGCCGGCCATACATAGTTGAGGATGGTCGAAGATATTCCCCCTGGTGTCCGCATAGAGCATTTTTGGAAGTGATCTCAAGCTCTTCTCCTCTCCGCTGCCCGGGGAAGCGACCAGTTATGCCTGACAGCCAGCAGCCGCAGGGCAATTACTGTTGCTGCCGAAAAGAGCGATGCCGCCACCGGTGGAATCGCTGTCAACCTAAGCAGGTAGAGAAGCGCCCCTCCGGCCAGGCATGCCGAGGCGTAGACCTCTTTCTGGAGGATCATCGGAACTTTGGCTGAAAGGAGATCGCGCACCATTCCTCCGGCAGTGGCGGTCATCACCCCCATCATGACAGAGCCGAAAAAACCGAGCCTGAATTCAATGGCCTTGTATACGCCGATCACCACAAATGTGCCAAGCCCTACGGCATCGAAAAATATCAGGGGGTGGGCAAGGATATCCAGACGGCGGTGAAAAATGAAAACAAGAAGGGAAACCGCCAGTGAAAGATAGAGATATGTTTCATCCTTGAGGATAAAAGGGGGGGTGTCTCCAAGCAATATGTCCCTGAGAGTGCCGCCTCCCGTGGCGGTGACTATGCCAAGCACAAGGACGCCGAATATGTCCATGTTCCGGCGGATTCCGGCAAGGGCTCCTGATGCGGCAAAAGCGGCGGTCCCCAGGATGTCCAGGGCGTAAAGCATGGTCATGCTGGCTGTTCTCCGTTTTAAATTTTCCGGGCTGAAAACAGTTTTCCTGTTTTCTGAATTTCACGGTTTGTTGAATTTTGCAAAATAGGAATCGATTTCAGTGCGGAGTTCTATCCCTGTCTTCTCGAAAATATCAAGCAGTTCATCAAATGCACCCTCTCCACCCAGAAAATCCCAGAACTCTTCAGCCACTTTCAGCTCATGATTGATATCGATCATGCCTCGCATTGTCCAGCGACTGTATGGTTTAGGGTGATACGGATTATAAGGAATTGCGATGAATGTCTGAATCCTGGCTTCAGGGTTGGAAGCCAGGGCAGCAGCGACCCATTCAAGAAGTGTCCTTTTGAATTCTTTGAATGCGCCGGCATTAGGTTTGGCTGTCTTTATATCAAACAGGTAAATCTCTCCATCGTTACCAGTGATTTTCAGGTCTACTTTCGTCAGTTTCACTTTTTGCATGATTCCTTGCCTGCAAACCCCTCTTAACTTTTCTATTTCCGAAATTTTGTCGGGCAAATGCTGAGCAGTTGAGAGGTTGTCCATAATGTTCTGAATCACTCTATGCGCTTCTGAAGAAATTTCTCTCCCGGATATGCTCTGCGACTCTGCGTTTGCAAACCCTGTTTTTGTCAATTCCAGTGCAACCGGTTCGAAAATTGTTGTCCCGAAATTGGTATTCAGTGAATGTACGAAAGAGTACAAGGCCAATCTGTCTTTTCCCAGAAGCCTGGTGTGGAAAGGCATTGAAGCGGGCTCTGGGCAGTAGTTCCGGAACTTGTTTCTCAAGCTCTCTTTCAAAACATTTTCAATCAGAAGTTTCTGCTCTTCAGCAAGTGCCATCAGAACTACCTCTCTTTCAGGTGAAAAATGGTTTCTGAATATGCTCCCTTGTCTTTTTCCGTCCGGTTTAAAACCGGCCTTCTGTAACGGTTTACTATCTGCATTCCGGCATTTGATGCGATGGTTGGATACAGGTCATGTTTATCATTGGCTACAAGAAAAATATCGTAGTCATCTGCAAGGTATTTCTTCGCATTGTTAAGAACGTCGCTTATCCCTTCGATATAGCCCTGTTTTGCCTCTTTCCCCTGGCCTTTGAACATTGGGCCTATTTCAAGATCGTCATTACGTTTGAAACCGAACAGTTCATAAGCATAAGCATGTTGCTCATGATAATCGATAAGACCCACGTAAGGGGGGGATGAAAATATTCCTCTTATCCGCTGATCGGAAACGAGTCTTGCAAGTTCCGGATTTTTCTTGTTCAGTTCCACCAGTAGATCAATCGTTCTGCTATCACCGGTCAGACAGGTGTGAAATGTCTCTTTACGAACCCGGTCAAACTCTGTCAGCCTTTTTATGGTGTCTTTTGCATAACTTTCCCACCATTTAAGTATAGAAAATAAGGGCTTGCAGATTTTTCCATGTTTTCTGCAGTAATAAGTAGAAACAACCGGCTCCACTAAAGTTGCCAGATCGGCATGAGTTGTGGCTCGACAACTTCTTATCGTCCTGCTTAAAATGATGCTCGCCATTTTTTTTGTATCAATGCTGCTTATCTTTTTAATCTCTTCGAATACGAAAAGTATCTCTTCTCTGACATGATTCAGATACCATCTGTTCAGAAATGATGTGTCACCCTCCTGTTTCAGTCTTATGCCGTATCTTTCTACAAGATTGTGATAAATCGGCAGAAATTCCATCTCTCTCTCGTTGCCGTATTTTTTTTCGTCTATTTCCTTCCTCAACACATTGTATTTGTAATCCGGGACAGGGAAGTGCCTTGAGTTGAATTGATTCAACGCTTTCAATAGCTCCTCTTCAAATTCAACTGTGTGTGAATCAAGCAGGTATGATTTCAATTTCCGGGTTATCAGAGAAGTTTCCCTGTATATGTCCGGAATGTCATATTTTGCGCTCTTGCAATTCCCTATCATGGCGTTGAAGGCCGAGATATCAACCCCGATTGCATGTATTCCCAGTTCGCAGGCCTGCACCATAGTTGTTCCGCTGCCTGAAAAAGGATCGAGAACGATGTCTCCTTTTTTAAAATAGATCTCCCTTTTAAAATTATCCGTATGTGAATCCAGGAAATATTCAACGAGCTGCGGTATGAATTTACCCTTGTATGGATGGAGTCTATGGACATGCTTCGTGGTTTCGGCTTCCTTGTACTGTTCGAAAGACAACGCCCAGTTGAGGTCGTCGCCTATCTGTTCCTTCCACGTCTTTTCCTTTGATATGCCGCGCCCCTTGTAGTAGTTGAGCAACTCCTCCTTGAGGATCATCGTGGAGCCATTGTCGCCTGTTTTTTTTATTCGCCCGTACTGGATCAGGTAAGAGATATTCGAGGGTGTGACATTTTTTCCCAGATATTCACTGGCAAATCTGCTTGCCTCTTGTATCGAAAGTAGTTCAGTCATATATCTCTGCTGCCCTTCTTTTTCGTTTATCAATAAAATCAAGGCTCTTGCAAAAATAACAAATGATTTCATTCCCGCAGACTGTTATCGGGAATCAAATTTTGCAACCATCTGAAAAGCTGGATCCCCGATAGAGTCGTTCGGGGATGACAACCTTTTTACAAGAACATCAATCTTCTACACAATTTACAGGAAGTTGTCAGGGTGAATACTCCTACTGCCCTGCTTCTGTCATGTCTGCGGCTATATGTCTTGTGCAGATCATGCAGAAAACCCCCGCGGCCATCATCGCCAGCGGAGTGAGGAGAAGAGCCGTGCGCAGCCCCCAGGCATCCGAAAACCAGCCGATGATCGACGGGGAGATTGCGTCTCCAAGCGCATGTATGAAAAATATGTTGACCGCAAAGGCCATTGCGCGGATTTCAGGTTTTGTGACATTTATGATAACCGTATTGAGCGGTCCGGTGTTCAGAAACAGGAAAAATTCGGCAAAAAAAGTCGCGGTCATGCACCAGAACGGGGAGGGTGCGAGCATGGCGAACATGGCTATCGGCGCTCCAATGAAGAAACCGGCTCCCGAAACGACGAGGTATCCCCCCTTTTTTCTCTTCTGCCAGTAATCACCCAGCCACCCTCCTGCCATGGTGCCTGCAATGCCGGCCACAACGGTGACACCCCCGAAAAGCATATTGCCTTCTGCAATGTCCAGCGAATGCGCGCGATGCAGGAATGAAGGAAACCATTGAGCAAGCCCCCCCATTGCGAATGTCATTGCGGTCATCGCAAGGGTATTCATAAGAAACGAGTGGTTTCTTGCCAGGCTCCGGTAGCTTCTGTCCACGCTGACAGTTTCTGTCTCTTCATCCGTATCCTGGGATTCTCCCCCCCGTTGCGGCTCTTTAAGAAAAAAAAGCATTAGCGCCAGAATCATGCCCGGCAAACCCACGATGAAAAATGCAGAGTGCCAGCCGTATATTTTTCCAAGAATACCGCCCAGAAGATAACCGATGGCGCTTCCCACAGGTATGGCGACATAAAACCTGGAGAGTACGCGGCCACGCTCCTCTTTCGGAAAGAAGTCTGAAACCAAGCCGGGAGAGACAGTGCCGAAGCTCGCCTCTCCGATCCCGACCGCTGCGCGGGCTGCAATAAGCGTCCTGTAGCCAGTCGAGAATCCGGCCATGGCAGTGGCGAGGCTCCATGCGGCGACCCCTCCGGCTGCAAGATGCACACGGCTGAAGCGGTCGCCAAACCACCCGAAAAACGGAGCCGTGCAGATGTATGAGATCATGAAGGCGCTCCCGAGAAACCCGAGCGCCGTGTCGGAAAGCGAAAGGTCATCTTTTATCAGCGGAAACATTGCAAAGAGAACCTGTCTGTCAATATAGTTGAGAAGATTTACCAGGATAAGCAAAATCATCGCATATCGGCTGTAGGATTTCGAAAAATGAGGTTTGTTCAAGGTTTCTCTCCGGAATATGGTAAGTGAAAGAATGTATCCTTGTAATGTTTTTTGGCCTTGTTGACAATCCGGAAAATCTTCACGCGCTGCCCGGCGCCTGCATATCCAGAAAATTTTCAGCGTGACAAAAACAAACAGGAAAAAGGAGGTTACTACAAAAGTCATAAAAAATGTCATTCCCGAAGAAAGTAATCGGGGATCCAGCCTTTAAAAGCCTTTGAACCTCTGTATTCCGGCTTGAACCCTGCCGGAATGACACATTTTCTTAAAACCTCTGGATGCCCGATGAAACAACTCGGGTATGACTCCTTTTTGCAAGAGGTCTGAAACTTTTCAAAAAACCATTGCGCCCGATGCTCCTGTGAGTTGTTCAGATTTTTCAGGAAAGTGGGCTTTTTCGTACTGGCGGTGTCAATCTCATTTGCTGCAAAACCGGACTTTTTTATTTGTCGCTGAGATGAGTATAGCAATCTTGACATTGTGGCAACTTAGCACTACTGTTCGAAATACTAATTAATTAGCATTGCTAATTAGTTTCCATCCGGAAAGGGTCTTTTCCCCTCTGGCGGCGTCAATCTTCGGATTTTCTTGTGCGGCGTACATCTGTACGCCTCCGCGCAAATCCTCGGTTTCCTTGCCAGAAGAAAAAATCCCCGCTTTCCGGACAGGAAACAGACTGTTTCTCATCCGGGGTTTCAGATGGGCACTAATTAATTTGCCAAGCAATAACAGAAGGGGAAATATTATGAGAACTATCAGAGACGCTAATTCCGATATTCTCGACGACTTACGCCGTATCTTCCAGGCAGTTCATGAGTATTCAAAGTTGGCTGAGAAAGTATCCGGCTTGACAGGGCCGCAGCTCTGGGCGGTAAAGCTTCTTGCACGCGGTGCGCCAATGCGAGTATCCGACCTTGCCCGGCAGATGTATCTTCGTGCTCCAACGGTAGTCGGAATTATTGATCGGCTTGAAGCCAAAGGTCTCGTAACACGAACGCACTCAAGGAAGGACCGCCGGGCTGTTGAATTATGCCTTACCGACTCAGGACTGGAGCTGGCATCAAAGTCCCCGGAGGTGGTACAGAACATGTTACTTGAAGGGTTTGATGAAATCACAGACGAGCAGTTCCGGCATCTGGAAGAAGGGATGAAACTGATTGTTCAGATGCTTGGAGCCGAGAAATTGACACCGCAACCTTTACATGGCTGACGTATCAGCCGCCTTGTTTGCAGAAGGTGATTTGACATGAAAAATACTCTCGATCTCGCATTGGTCGGTAACTGCCAGGTTGGAGCGCTGATAGACCCAGCAGCAGAAATTGTCTGGTACTGCATTCCACGTTTTGACGGTGATCCGATATTCTGTTCTTTGCTGCAGGAGCATCAATCTGGTTCTGGTCATGGTTATTGTTCCATTGAACTTGTTGATCAGATCAAGTCAGAACAGAGATATGAACCGAATTCGGCTGTACTTGTGACACGTCTGACCGACAGCAGGGGATCGCATGTAGAGATAACCGATTTTGCGCCCCGCTTTCGTCAATACGGGCGCATGTTCACACCAATGATGCTGGTCAGGCAGATCCGACGCTTGCATGGCAGCCCGCGAATCTGTATCCGGGTTCGCCCTGCTTCTGACTACGGTCGGAATTGTTGCGATTATACCTATGGCAGCCACCATATTCGTTACGTGTCAGATGCTGCAACGGTTCGGCTAACTACTGACGCATCCATTACTGCAATTCTCCAGGAACTCCATTTTATTCTCGATGACGAATTGACACTGATATTTGGGGCCGACGAGACCATTCAGGAGCCGATACCTGAGCTTGCACACAGATTCAGAAATGAGACTCTTGCCTATTGGCAGAATTGGGTTCGTGATTTGGGGATACCTTTTGAATGGCAGAATGAAGTTATCCGTGCCGCTATTACCCTGAAACTGAACACATTTGATGATACCGGAGCAATCGTTGCCGCCATGACCACATCTATACCGGAGTCCCCAGATTCCGGCAGGAACTGGGATTATCGCTACTGTTGGTTGCGTGACGCCTATTTTGTAGTCAATGCTCTTAACCGGCTTGGTACCACTCATACCCTTGAGCGGTATCTGAGCTATCTTGTCAATGTCATCGCCAGTGCCGAAGGGGGGCAGTTGCAGCCGGTTTACGGCATTGATGGCAGAACATGCCTGGAGGAGCGCGAGGTACAGACTCTTGCCGGTTACTGCGGTATGGGGCCAGTACGGGTTGGGAATCAGGCGTTTGAACAGATTCAGCACGACGTCTATGGTTCTGCGATTCTTGCGGTCACACACGTTTTTTTCGATCAGCGCCTGACGCACCGGGGTGATAGAGCGCTTTTCCATCGGCTGGAGCCACTGGGAGAAGCAGCAATTCTGGTGCATGATCAACCGGATTCAGGGCTGTGGGAACTGCGCGGCAGCAAGAGGATTCACACCTTTTCCAGCATCATGTGCTGGGCTGCCTGCGACCGGCTGGCTAGAATTGCCAACCGCTTGGGATTCACTGAAAGAATCCGTTACTGGGAGAGTAAGGCGGCCACCATACATGCCACGATCTGCAATCGGGCATGGAATGAACGCAAAAAAGCCTTCACAGCAGCCTTTGAAGGTGATTCTCTCGATGCCAGTCTCCTGCTGATGCACGATGTTGGCTTTCTGTCTGCCGATGACCCCCGTTTTGCTTCCACGGTAGCGGCCATAGAGCGGGAACTCCGCCGGGGGGATTATATTTTCAGATATCTGGAGGATGACGATTTTGGAACGCCGCAAAACGCCTTTATTGTCTGTACCTACTGGTACATTTACGCTCTGGTTGCCCTTGGGCGCAATGATGAGGCACGACAGCTCTTTGAGAACCTGCTGGCGCGGCATAACCCCCATGGGCTGATGGCTGAGCATCTTGATATAAAGCATGGAGAACAGTGGGGAAATTTTGTCCAGACCTACAGTATGGTCGGCCTGATCAACGCCGCAATCCGGCTCAGCAAGCGCTGGGATTGGGCGTTCTGACGGCGGTTTATGGGAGGATCAGTGAATGACGCCAGCTTTCGCTATATATTAAAAAAACTCAAAGAGTATCTGGCCATCAAAACGGAGATGGTCAATCATCAGGCAGTTATCAGGGATCTAACCGCCGGTGTGGACCACTCCTGGACTTATTACCTGATGTTGCTGATGGCCGGTCTGATAGCCCTGCTGGGGTTGCTTACCAACAGTGTTGCCGTGGTCATCGGCGCCATGCTCATTTCTCCCCTGATGGGCCCGATTATCTCATCAGGACTGGCTCTCACCATCGGTGACCTGCTTCTGGCCCGCCGGGCGTTTCAGGCCATTGCTGTCAGTGTCCTCTTCACTTTGCTGGCAACTGCATTTATTTCCTTTCTGTCTCCATTGAAAGAGCCGACCACAGAAATCCTGGCGCGGGTCCGCCCCAATATCTACGACCTGTTCGTTGCGGTATTGTCCGGGATTGTCGGAGCTGTGGCGCTCTGCACCAAACGCAACTATCTGATTACCGCCACCGGTGTTGCTGTGGCTACGGCGGTCATTCCTCCGTTAAGTGTTGCCGGTTACGGACTGGGTACCGGGCAAATCATGCTTGGCCTGGGAGGCTTTCTGCTGTTTTTCACCAATTTTGTCGCCATAGTATTGACGTCCGACCTGATCTTCTTCCTCATGGGGTTCCGCTCCAGTCATGCCGAAGCGGTGCAATATTCGGCCCGCACGCGCTGGCTGGTTATTGCCGGGGTGTTGCTGCTGATCTCGATACCTTTGGTTTATACCCTGGTGGTAGACCTGAAAAAAGTCAACACGGCAAAGCGGATAGAGCGTGTTCTGAAAGATAATCTCAATAAAGATGAAATCTCTCATCTGACAGGCTACACCTATGCTTTCCGTCAAGGAAGGCTGACGGTCAGGGCAACGGTCAACACCGTCAGCTTCATTGAAAAAATGAACCAGCAACAGATTGAAACGGAGTTGAACGACAGCCTGAAACTTCCGGTTGAGCTGCGTCTTGAACAGATACTGATCGCTTCGGACAAACTCCCGGAATCAACTGTTTCTCCCCTGATTTCTCAACGGGGCAATTCAGCACCTATGCTTGAAACTGTGGCTGGCACCAGCACCAGGGCAGTGGGGCTGGCTGTGCATGCAGAGAAGGAGCTTGCAGACGCCTCTGCACCATTCCCTGTGACTGATACCCGCATTGCCTTCAAAGCGAGTGGTGGCGCCGCGCAGATATCAGCTACTCTCAGCCGTGACTATCCTCTGAGTGTTGATGAGCAGCTTCTTTTAACACGAATACTTGAGCGTTCTCTGGAGTTACCGGTGGCTCTGGCTGTTAATGTGACTCCGCTGTTCCCTGCGGTCGAATTTTCCGATGATGGCGCTTTATCAGACGAAACCATAAAAAAACTGTCTCTTGTCAAACAGCTTCCCGGTGGATATGGCGGTTTCAGGTTTATAGTTGAGGCGCCAAAACGTGGCCATGATGTAAAGATATCTTCGCTGGTGCGATATCTGAAACAGGAATTGAATGTGCCTGAAGCGTCTATCATAGTCGTTAAAGCATCGGCCAGGTCAGTTCAAACAGATATAAAACTGCGCATCCAGCGCAGCACGGAGCTCCCATGAATAAGAACGGATCTGGCATCTCTTTGAGATCATTGCACCTTTCCCTGCGATTCATCATACCACTGGCCACAGCTCTAGCCCTGCTGGCATACGGGGTTGTGCCTCTGATTGACGGGCTTACTTTGCGCTGGGCTGTACGTGATATGGATATCCGTTCGCGCCTTGTCAGTTCTACCATCCATGACCAGTTGATTGAACTGCTGCAAAAAAATGACAGGTCAAGAATCAATAAGCTTCTGCAGAAGGCCACCAAGGACGAACGGCTCCTGGCATTGGGAGTCTGCAACGACGATGATCAACTGCTTTACCGTTCTTCAGGTTTTCCTGCGGAGCTTTCCTGCAGGACACCTGAAAAAACAGGTAATGACCCGGTACATCTGATACGGTTGCCTCATGGGCCTGTGCATGTTGCAGTCACCCCACTAATGGCCGACTCTTCACAGATCGGCTCTTCAGAGGCCGGTTCTTCACAGATCGGCTCTTCAGAGGTCGGTTCTTCACAGATCGGTTCTTCAGAGGTCGGTTCTTCACAGATCGGTTCTTCAGAGGCCGGTTCTTCACAGATCGGTTCTTCACAGATCGGCTCACTCGTACTGGTTCATGATATGAGCTATATGGAACGTCGCAGCGCGGACACCCGCAGGTATGTCATTATCCTTTTCCTGGTATTGGGCATAGTAATTTCCCTGATTACTGTTTTTGTCGCTCATCTAAGCTGGCGGGGGTGGATGGAGGGGATGCGGGCGATGCTGCGAGGCGAAGGGATACTCAAGCCTTTTTCCGGAGGTCGCCAGGCCCCACAGATTGAACTGCAACCCCTTGTCGGCGATTTGCGGGCGCTTCTCCGCAGCCTTGATGCCGAGCGGCGTTTTGCCGACGACGCCACCATTACCTGGAGCCCGGATACCCTGCGGGGCCTGCTGCACAAGGAGCTGGTAGGTGAACGGGTTATTGTAGTCTCCAACCGGGAGCCATATTTTCATATTCGGAAAGGCTCTCAGATTGAAGTTCACCGTCCGGCCAGCGGCATGGTTACTGCTGTTGAACCGGTCATGCGGGCATGCTCAGGCACATGGATCGCACACGGCAGCGGCTCGGCTGACCGGGAGACCGCGGACAGCCACGACCTGGTGCATGTCCCCCCCGATAAACCGGAGTATACCCTGCGTCGCATCTGGCTGACTGAATATGAAGAAAAAGGGTACTATTACGGCTTTTCAAATGAAGGTCTCTGGCCACTCTGTCATATAGCCCATGTACGGCCTGTGTTCCGAATCAGTGACTGGGAGCAGTATGTAAGAATCAACCAGCGCTTTGCCGATGCGGTGGTCAGAGAGGCGGACAGCGATGGCCCGGTTGTGCTGGTTCAGGACTATCATTTTGCTCTGCTTCCGGGGATGATCAGGAGAGTGCTCCCCAAGGCAACCATCATCACTTTCTGGCATATACCCTGGCCCAATCCGGAATCCTTCGGGATATGCCCCTGGCGCGAGGAACTGTTGACCGGAATGCTTGGCAGCACCATTCTAGGTTTTCATACCCCTTACCACTGCAAGAATTTTCTGGAGACAGTTGACCGGTATCTGGAAACGCGGATCGAGCATGAGTCGTCAACTGTTTTCCGTGGCGGACAGCTGACCATGGTGGAAAGCTATCCGATCTCGATCCAATGGCCACCTCCATGGCAGGGAACGCTGCCGCCTGTAGAGCAGATGCGGGAAAAAATCCTGCGTGAACTTGCTCTCCCCTCTGGTCATATCCTTGGTATCGGCGTTGACCGGATGGATTATACCAAGGGGATACCAGAGAGATTTTCCGCAGTGGAGCGGATGTTTGAATTGCATCCAGAGATGGCCGGGCGCTTCAGCTTTATTCAGATTGCCGCCCCGAGCCGCTCGGCGCTTGAGGAATACCAAACGTTTGCCACACGTGTCCTCAGTATGGCAGAACGGATAAACGCCCGATTCACCAGAAACGGATGTCCGGCAATTATCCTGAAAGCCGAACATCATGAACCGGAAGAGGTCAACCGTTATTATCGGGCGGCGCATGTCTGCATGGTCACCAGTCTGCATGACGGCATGAATCTGGTGGCAAAGGAGTATGTTGCAGCCAGGGACGATGAACAGGGAGTGCTGATTTTAAGCCAGTTTACCGGGGCTGCCAACGAACTTCACGAAGCTCTGATTGTAAACCCGTATCATGTGGAGCAGACGGCCGAAGCACTGTACCAGGGGGTGATCATGCCGGAGTATGAACAGAGGGAGCGAATGCGGAGCATGCGTGCGTTGGTGCGTGATTTCAACGTCTATCGCTGGGCTGGCCGGATGCTGCTGGACGCCGCTAGAGTGCGGCAAAGGGAAAGGCTTGCCATAAGGATAGGGAGAGAACATTGATGGCACAAAATCTGTTAAGCCCGGATGGGCTTGCTGCTCTGGCAAAACATGTGGCACCTGACACCCTGTTTGCCTTCGATCTTGACGGGACGTTGGCGCCAATAGTTGCTGAGTATTCCGAGGCTGTTATTGATAAACCAACCAGGACAGTTCTGGAGCGGCTGCTTAATCTGGTGAAAGTTGCCGTGATTACCGGCAGATCACGTAAGGATGCCCTGGCGATTCTGGAACTGCAGCCACACCTTCTGATTGGCAACCATGGAGCCGAATGGCCAGATGCTGAAATCTTTCATGGCAATGGGAAAGTCAATTTTTGCCTGAAATGGAGAGAGCAACTCCATGACAAGCTCTGTGGCTCACAGGGGATAGAAATCGAGTACAAAGGGGAATCGCTCTCGATTCATTACAGGAAGACAGAAGATCATAAGCAGGCGATTGATTTGATCAATGACGAGATTAACAGACTTGTTCCAGCGCCGAAAATTATTGGTGGCAAATATGTAGTTAATCTGCTTCCTGTTGACGCTCTTACCAAAGGTTTGGCATTAAAAGCGGCTATGAATAGTTTGGGAGCAGAGCGCGCCATCTATTTCGGTGACGATGTGACAGATGAGGAAGTTTTTCATTTGGATGGTATTGATCTTTTAGGCATTCATATCGGTGAGGAGACTGAAACTGCAGCCGCATATTATTTAAGCAACCAGTCAGAGTTGCTTGGATTACTCAATTCGATGGCTGAAATTTTGGAGTCGCATCAGGAAGTGTGTAACGTTCCAAACAACCATAGGTTTTGCAAAAATCATAAAAGATGACGTTCCCCTCTGCTTAAGCGGGAATTGCTTCTGCAACTATCTGTAAAAGCTGAGGTTCTTTCAAAAGAAGAAAAAATGTCATTCCCGAAGGGAGTCGTCGGGAATCCAGCTTTTAAATTCTCATGGATGCCCGATAGAATCATACGGGGATGACTCACTTTTGCAAGAGGCCTTAAACTTTTCAAAAACCATCGCGCCCGATGCTCCTGTGAGTTGTTCAGATTTTTCAGGTTGTTACAGAAAAGTATTTCAGCTGTTTTTCAAGGGCGATATTTTTTGATTTCCGGAAGTTGCCGGGAAATAAAACATTATCTCGTTTCCATCCGGAAAGGGTGCTTTTCCCCTCCGGCGGCGTCAATCTTCGGATTGTCTTGTGCGGCGTACCTCTGTACGCCTCCGCGNNTTTCTCATCCGGAGTTTCCGGATGGGAACTATCTCATACTTATTGTTGCCGGGTTTTGTACGAGATGGTTTCAAGCTGATTAAAAAGTTGTTGCTAAATCCGGCAATGATGCTTTATTTTAAGCCGCCATCAAGCCGGAAAAAACTCTGCCGTTTGGAAAAAAGTCTAAATCTGGCATCAACCCGCCCCACAAAAACTGGATTCAAACCATCAAAAGGAGGCCTGAAATGTTACGTAAAATTGTCCTGGCAGCAGCAATCACCGTTCTGTCCCTGCCTGGCGCGTCTTACGCCGCCAAGGTAAAAATCGGTTTTATCAACACAATAACCGGTGCAGAAGCCCCCATTGGTGAAAACCTCACCAATGGCGTGACTATGGCTATTGAAGACCTCAGGAAAAAAGGGATCGAGGTTGATCTGGTCAAGGAGGATGACACCGGCAAGCCTGAGAAATCCCTCGCGGCTTTTGAAAAACTTGCAACCCGTGACAACGTGGCCGGCGTGGTCGGTCCATACACCTCAGCATGCTCGAGCGCAGTAGCCAGCCAGGCCGACAAGTACAAGGTCCCCCTGCTGGTTCCTGCTGCGGCAAAGGAAGAGATCACCCGCAAGGGGTACAAGTATGTGTTCCGCCTCAATGCTCCGGCTGATGTCTACTCTTCAGTGCTGATGGATGCAATTCTTACACTCGACAAGCCGAAAACGATAGCCTACATCTACGAGAGCACGGATTTCGGTTCATCCACTGTAAAGACCGCCAAGGAGTACGCCAAGAAGCTCGGAATAAAGGAAGTGGCTGATGAAAAGTACCAGAAAGGGGCGCCAGATTTCCGCTCGACTCTTACAAAGATAAAGTCCAAAAATCCGGACATAGTTTTCATGGTGTCCTATGTCGTTGACGCCATAACGCTCATGCGGCAGTCAAAAGAGATCGGGCTTTCGCCCAAGGCGTATCTGGGTGGAGGAGCAGGCTTCACGACAGCCCAGTTTCTTGCCCAGAAGGAGATTTCCAATCTGGTGATGGCCAGCACACAGTGGACAGACGATGTGAACTGGCCTGGAGCTCCCGATTTCGCAAAGCGCTATACGGCTAAATTCAAGAAAGAGCCGACTTATCATGCCGCATGCGCCTATGAGGCGATGATGATAATGGCCGAAACAGCCTCCAAAAATGCCGGTGATCGCGACAAAACCAGAAACGGGCTAAAAGCTGGCAAATGGAACGGCATAATGGGAGAGGTAAGTTTTGCGGATTACGACGGTTTCACCAATCAGAACAAGCACCAGATGCTGGTCCAGCAGGTTCAGAACGGCAGATATGAAACCGTTTTCCCAAAAAAATTCGCAACCAAACCGCCAGTTTATCCATTCAAGTGGAAGTAACATGCTGAATTCCTGGGGCGCATACGGCTGCGCCCCTTTCATCTCTAATCGGAGATACTCATGACCTTTTCCGTTCTTCTTCAATCTTTGGTAAGCGGTGTTCTTGTCGGCGGTGTTTACGCTCTTATAGGGATCGGCCTTACGATCATCTTCGGCGTGATGCGGGTAATAAACTTTGGACACGGCGACATCATGATGGTCGGCATGTATATGACATACTTTCTCTTCACCCTGGCCGGAGTAGACCCGTTTGTCTCGATACTCGCAACAATGCCCCTCATGTTTCTGTTTGGAGCTATTCTCCAGAAGATCTTCATAAACCGTATTTTAGGCTCTCTTCCGCAGAATCAGATACTTCTGACCATAGGGCTTGGCCTGATAATGAGCAACAGCGCAATGCTCGCCTTTACCTCAGACTACAAGATACTGACCACATCCTACTCTTCATCCAGTTTTAACCTGGCCGGGATTTCGATCTCGCAGCCACTTCTTATTTCATTCCTGATAACCTGCTTCATTACGGCGGCATTGTACTGGTTTCTGATGATGACCGACACCGGACAGGCTATCAGGGCCACGGCACAGGACCGTGAAGCTGCACAGCTTATGGGGATAAATGTGAAGTGGATGTCGATTCTCTCCTTCGGCATAGGAGCAGCAATGGCCGGCACCGCCGGTGCGCTGATATCGCCCACATACTATATATTCCCCCAGGTAGGGAGCGCCTTTACGCTGAAGGCGTTTGTAATAACCGTTCTCGGCGGGATGGGGAGCATAGTCGGAGCAACCATCGGCGGGGTGATAATCGGCGTAGTGGAATCGGTTGCTGCGGTGGCTATATCATCCGATTGGAAGGACGTGGTTGTCTTCACCATATTCCTGCTCGTTCTTCTCATCAAGCCTTCCGGTCTGATGGGCAAATCGCACATGTAACTGGAGAATTCGATCCAATGAAATCATTCAACAATCGTCTGGCGTCAATACGCGGCGCAGGGACAGTCAAGATCGTTGGGGTTATTGCGGTCGCAGCGATCCTTTTTGCTTTTCCCCGATTTGTGGAGAGTCCATATGCTCTTCATATGATGATACTCTTTTTCCTGTCAACCCTTATGGGGTCGAGCTGGAACATCATTGGCGGCTATACGGGACAATACTCGGTTGGCCATGCGGCATACTTCGGCACAGGCGCCTACACGACCATGATACTCCTTACTTTCAAGGATATCCCCCCCTGGTACGGGGTATGGGCGGGGGTTGCGGCAGCCGTGGTGGTGGCGCTTGTGATCGGGACAATATGTTTCCGCCTTCGGGGACCGTACTTTGTCCTGGCCTCGATAGCCGTGGCGGAGATAATCAGGGTTACTGCGCTGAATCTTACCGATCTGACCAAGGGAGCTGAAGGGATTCTGTTGACCGACATACCGCCATTCATGATCGGTGATACGATTCTGACCGATTTTTCCAGCAAAGTGCCTTACTACTATATCTCTCTTGTTCTGGCGCTACTGATGATCCTGGTCACCTGGCTTGTGCAGAATTCGAAGTTAGGATACTATTTCCAGGCAATCCGCGAGGATCAGGACGCTGCCCATTCGCTTGGAATCAACCTTACCATATGGAAGAATGCAGCTTTAGTCATATCCGCCGTATTCACTTCGCTGGCCGGGAGCTTTTACGCCATTTTTGTCAAATTCATAGACCCCACAACAGTGCTTCCGCTCGACCTCTCCGTGCAGATAGTCCTGATAAGCATAATAGGCGGTATAGGGACCATTTTCGGGCCGGTTGTAGGGGCTCTGGTTCTTGTGCCTCTCTCGGAAATGCTTCGCAGCAACATCATAGCCCAGGGGTTGATAAACTCCGGCCTTGTTTCGGCAGAGTCCGCGACTGGAATATTTCTCAAGGAACATCTGGCTCATGCTCATGTACTGATTTACGGGATACTGGTGGTTATAGTCATTCTTTTCATGCCTGAAGGGGTGCTCGGATTTTTCAGGACGATAGTGGCCAGAAAACGGAAGGGAGCTGCCTGATGGCTATTCTCGAAATCAGGAATGTCAGCAAGTTTTTCGGCGGCCTTGCTGCCAATTCGGATGTCTCGTTCGAAGTCAACGAGGGGATGATCATGGGTTTGATCGGGCCTAACGGAGCCGGAAAGACGACGCTTTTCAACTGCATAACCGGATATTATCCCCCATCAAAGGGGGAGGTCGTCTTCGACGGTAAAAGGATGAACGGTTTGCAGCCTGACAAGGTCTGCAAGCTAGGAATGGCCCGCACATGGCAGAAGGTACGCCCGCTGGCCAAAATGACTCTTCTCGACAATGTCATGGTGGGAGCGCTCTGCCGCACCAATTCGCTTAAAGTAGCGCGCGAGATGGCTATGGAGCAGATAGGGGTGGTACGGCTGGAGCATAAGGCCGGTTTTCTTGCAGGGGGGTTGCCGATAGGTGAGCGGAAAAAACTTGAAGTCGCCCGTGTTCTCGCCACCAGACCAAAGCTGCTTCTTCTGGATGAGGTCATGGGTGGACTCAACCCCGCCGAGAGCGAAGATATCATCAAGCTGATCCTCGATATCAAGGCGCAGGGCAAGATCACGCAGATGGTTATAGAGCACGATATGAAGGCTATCATGCGTATCTCCGACCGGATAGTAGTGCTCAATTCGGGGGAAAAGCTCGCCGAAGGTGAGCCGCAGGAGATCGTGAATAATCCGGAAGTCGTAGCGGCTTACCTCGGAACCGAGTAATCTTCAGATGCAAGAGCTTCGTCTGCCGCCACTGTCCGGTGCGCCAGGCAGAGTTCAACACACAAGACAGAGGCGATCAATGCTCAGTATCGATAAACTAAACTTCAGCTATGGCGACATGCAGGTTCTCTGGGATATTGACCTGCATGTAAACGAGGGGGAGATAGTAACCGTTGTAGGGGCGAACGGGGCCGGAAAGTCGACTACGCTCAAGAATATATCACGCCTTGTCAGGCCGGATTCAGGGAGCATAACTTTCCAGGGAGAGGACCTCAACGGCGTAGAGCCGCATGATGTGGTTGCACGCGGGGTTGTTCAGGTGCCTGAGGGGCGCAAGATATTCCCGGAGATGACAGTTCTGGAAAATCTCCGTATGGGCTCTTTCATAAAGAGCGCAAGGCCTGACCGCGAATCAAACGTAGAGCGCGTATTCGGCATGTTTCCCCGCTTGAAGGAACGCGAGAAACAACTGGGCGGCACAATGTCCGGTGGAGAGCAGCAGATGCTGGCAATTGCCCGCGGACTTATGGCTAATCCGAAGCTTCTTCTGATGGATGAACCGTCGCTCGGACTTTCTCCTCTGTTTGTAAAGATCATTTTCGAAATCATACAGGAGATCAACCGTCAGGGGGTGACGATACTGCTTGTCGAGCAGAACGTCTACCAGTCGCTCAAGATAGCCACCCGCGCCTATGTGCTGGAAACCGGGCGGGTGGTTCTTACCGGCGGCGGAGAAGAATTGCTGAATAATGAGCATGTCAGGAAGGCTTTCCTGGGAATGTAGGGTGGGGCGGCATGAGATTGATTGGCAAATAGAACCGGAGGTTTTGACATGCAGATAGTCGAACAATGGATGACCGGAAATCCTGTTACAATCGAGGAGAACGCCTCGATCATCGAAGCGATTCACCTGATGAAGGAGAAAAATATACGCCGTCTGCCGGTAACACGCAACGGAAACTTCTGCGGCCTGATAACCGACAGGATGATCAAGGATTACAGCCCGGGCAAATCAACACCTCTCGATACCTGGGAAGTCCACTATTTCCTCTCAAAGGCACTGGTCAGGGATGCGATGAATCCGCACCCGTTGACAATCACCCCTGATGCGCCTCTCTGTCAGGCAGCGCAACTTGTTCATGACAACAAGCTTTACGGTCTCTGCGTTGTGAACAGGGAGGGAAAACTTGTAGGAATACTGACCACCACGAATTTCATGGAAGCGCTGATAAATCTCTGCAGCGCAGCTTCTTAACCATCGCAGATACAACCGGTAAGCCTGATGCGCCCCCTGGAAGAGCCATGATTCTGCCTGGCATTTCCGGTCAACTCCTGTTTTGGGGGGCGCCGGTTCCTCTCTTTTTCGCCTCTCTGCTGACACTACTTTTTTTATGACCCTTCCCCCGCTTCTGTATCACAGCTGTTTCCCCTGAATTCCTCTAATAGCAGAAACGGCATCGCCAGTATGACCGGCCCCGCGACTATTCCGGTGAAGCCGAAGGCCAGCAACCCCCCGAGAACTCCGAAAATCATCGCGAGCATGTGTATTCTGGCCATGCCGCTTATAAAAACGGGGCGGATTATGTTGTCAACCGAGCTCACTATGGCGAGGCACCAGGCTAGGAGGAGAACTCCGTAAAGGATTTGCCCCTGAAGAAGCAGATAAAGCACTCCGGGGAGCCAGACAAGAGAAGTCCCTACAACAGGAATCACAGCGCAAACCGTCATGATCGCTCCGAAGAGGAGAGGTGAGGGGAGCCCGGCGAGCCAGAAGCCGACACCGCCGAGTATCCCCTGTATTACGGATGTTAAGATGATGCCGCACAGAACCCCCTTTAATATTCTCTTTATAGCCATATTTACAGATTTCTTATGCTCCGCGCCGGTATGAATGAGCGACCAGATGCGGGATACAAAACTCTTGCCGTCCCGATAGAAGAAGAAAAGCGTGACAACCATCAGCATCAGCTTAAAAAAGAAAGAGAAAAAATTTTTCAGAATGTCTGTTGAATAATCAAGTATTACGCCCAGCGCCTTTTTCGTCGCGGAAACAATCATTGAATGCAGGTCAAGACCGATGCGGCGGGCAAGCATATCCATTTTTTCCAGGGTGTCGAGTATCAGCGGCTGTTTGAGTAAATCCAAGGCAGGGAGCGTAGTGTCCACATATGCGGCATTTTCAAGATGCCTGTAGAGATAAGCCGCTTCCTGTGAAAGAGCGAGCATAACGGCAATGATCGGGATGATAACTGAGAGGAAAACTGATGTGGTCATTATCATTGCGGTCATGGTCTGTTTTCCGCCGCAACGGGCAAGGAGCTTTTCGTGCAGATGGCTGGTAGTAATGCTTATCGCTCCTGCCCATATGAGCATGCCGAGAAAAGGGGCGGTGATGCTATAGAGGAGGTATAGAAGAAGGAGCGCGAAAGTGCAGGCGATCAATGTTGTGAAAAGCTGGCGATCCATGGTGAAATACCTCAGGCATGGTTTCTTGAAAAATAAATTGGTTTCCATCCGGATGGAAACCAATTATGCACGGCGTAATGATACTTTCAATGAAAATAATTCTTGTTCAGAATCAGATGGGCGGCAATGCCGGCTGCATAGCCAAGCGCTATCGCCCAAGTCCATTTCAGGTGCGCCCCGAAGGAATAAATTCCGTGTGCTGTTCCCATCAGTGCGACTCCTGCCGCAGAGCCTATCGACAGGAGGCTCCCGCCGATACCGGCAGTCAGTGTCACCAGCAGCCATTGTCCGTGTGACATGACAGGATCCATGGTGAGCACGGCAAACATGACAGGAATGTTGTCTATGAGGGCGGAGAGAATACCTACAAGCACATTGGCGGCTGTATGACCGAGATCGTCATACAGGAAACTGGAAATCCCGGCAAGATATCCGAACTGCCCCAATCCTCCCACGCAGAGGATCACGCCGTAAAAGAAGAGAAGTGTGTCCCATTCCGCTTTGGCCACTTTGCGGAAAAGATCGAAAGATCTATGACTATTTTCTGTAATACCGAGCAGAGGGGAGTCTGAATCAATCTCAGGGGTGTTTTTCATGTTAAGGTAATAGCCGAAGAAGGAGAGATAACCAAGGCCAAGCATCATTCCGACTGCCGGCGGAAGGCGCAGGAAATTGTGAAAAGATACCGCCGTCGCTATGGTAAGAATGAACAGCGCCATTATTCTCCGCGCACCGGTTTTCATCCTTGCTGAGTCACCGCTCACTTCCGGTTTTTCTCCCTCTACCGCAAAAGCCATACATGCCGCAGGAATTATCCAACTGACAAAAGAGGGGATGAATATTGCAAAAAACTCAAAAAAATCCACCTTCCCTTTTTGCCAGACCATTAGTGTGGTTATATCTCCGAATGGTGAAAAAGCGCCGCCGGAGTTTGCGGCCACCACAACGTTTATGCAGGAGATAACCACAAATTTTCTGTTTTTCCCTCCCACAGCCATCACTACAGCGCCCATAAGAAGCGCTGTGGTCAGGTTGTCTGCTATGGGGGATATGAAAAAGGAAAGAACTCCTGTCATCCAGAAGAGCGCGCGCAGGGTAAAGCCTCTGTTAACAAGCCAGGTTCTGAGGGAGGCGAAGACGTTCCGTTCTTCAAGCGTATTTATGTAAGTCATCGCGGCAAGAAGGAAGAGAAACAGCTCCGCATATTCGGTCAGATTGTGCAGTATGGCGGAATGCGCATGATCAGGCTTACCAGCAGCCTGATAAGCCAGGGCGACGAGTGCCCATATGACGCCTGCCGCCAGCATCACAGGTTTACTTTTCCGGAGATGGAGCTTTTCTTCAAAAATTACGGCGGCATAGGCTGCAATGAAAAGAGCAAGGGCAACAATCCCCATAATGCTCCCTGTCATGTCAATGATTCCGCTTGCCCCTTCTGCGGCATGAAGTGATTTCACCGTAATCAATAATGTCAGTAATATCGTAACTGTTCTTGTCATTTTTCATTTCCTTTTATTTTCCTTTTAGTGTGAAGTAGAAACCCACACCCTATGGGTGTGGTAATGTGGACTGGCTATGCCGGTCCCGGATGGGTATGGCTGTTTAAGCCGCTCACTGCTATCCTTAGTTTCGAGTTGTTGCCGCAACTTCGAGCGTAAGAAGGTCACAGTGAGCAGCAGGTTTCGAAAGTTATCACACACGATATGGCATTGCCAGTATCACATTGTATGGGTTCCAAAGTACCGGTATCGAATTTTGCATGGACCGGTGAAAGAGTCAGCAGAGAGCGGAATACGAGCAATCTGCGGTTATGCAAGTTGTGAGGTTGTAGAACTGAACGTGCAACCTGACCATGTACATCTTGTGGTGCTGATTCCGCCAAAGCTTGCAATATCGGATTTGCTTGGCCGGCTGAAAGGGCAGACATCAATGAAGCTCTTCCAGCAATTTCGGCATTTGAAGAAGAAGCCCTATTGGGGCAACCATTTTTCTGGGCAAAAGGCTATTGTGTTGATAGCGTTGGCCTCGATGCGGACATGATACGAAAGTATGTCCGCTTCCAGGAAAAGAAAGAGCAACAAATGGAACAGTTACAACTGGGCGATTAAATACCAATCAGCGGCACAACTCCAAGCCCGCCCCCTTGGGGGTAGGGCCAGCCCTCCTATGGAGGGCGAATTTAAAAGCCGCGCCCTGTGGGTGCGGATTCTTTACTCGGGGCTCTTTCAAAAAGGGGGTCATCCCCGAATGATTCTTATACATCGCCTCCCGTGTCCTATGGGGGGATAATCCCTGCATATCTGAGGCTTCGTTTCGTGTATGCCGCAGATTACAATATCAGTATCATTTTTTCTTACAATGAACGGGCATCTGGAGAGAGGCTCCTTCGTTTCAGGATCAACCCATATCCACCCCAGCCTGTTCACCATTTTCAGCAGATCGTCTCTTCCCTCGCTCTTCCACCTTCTTATGTCAACATCGTAAGCGTGGAGGTGCCAGCCATATATCTCACAGCACCTGCCGCAACAGGCGCAGTTTCCAGCTTCGTTATTAATCATTTTAAGCCATTTCTTAATTATTCCTTTCATTTACTCCTCCCACAAATTGGACGGCATGGATGGAGGCCACTCATTTCTTTGCAGGAAAATCTCTCCATTTCTTGAGTGGAGTCTCTGAAAATAGGGGGGCTGCCGAAAAATCCTTCAGGGATACATTGGATGAAAAGAGAAAAAGCGGACAAAAGTCTGCTTTTAAGCTGATAAAGCGAGGCTCTTTCAAATAGGGGGTCATCCCCGGATGATTCTATCGGGGGTCAACTCTTTCAGATAGCTGAAAAAATGGATTCCCGATTACTTCCCCGGAAATGACAGCTTTTATGACTTTTGCAAGAACCTAAGCCTGGAGTTAAAAATTATCTCTTGAGGGCGCAATTCTTCATTTGAAAGCTTATCGGCTTTTCATCTGTCCCGTCTGGAAATCTGGCTGTTCAGGATGCAACTGATGGAGGGGCTCTTGAAGGTGAAGGGGGATTATGATTGGCTGATTGGAGGATCGGAGTTGATAGCTGTTTCGCTTTTGCAGCGGATGTTCTGATCCTGGCAGGTTTTCTGCGTCCAGGGGCAGAAATGGCGGTTTTGCGCACGCTGCCTACGGATATATGACAGGCTGTTTCGCAATCAGGCTGAAAGTTGGGTATGCTGTTGTTCGAAAAGGTGATCGGCGAAAGTATTACAAGTATGAGAACCAGAATGCGCGACAGAAGTTTCGCCGGATAAAAGCGGTGGCGAATGCTCCCCCCCAGGTTTGCGCATGGGGGGATTGCAAAAGAGATCGGCGGTATGTTTTCGATAACCATGTCAGTGTAAAAGCCTGTACTGGATTATGTATGCGGCTATTCCGGCGAAATATCCGACAAGAGCGAGGCCGCTTATTCTCTTTACATACCAGAAGAAATGTATCTTTTCCAGCCCCATCGCCGCTACTCCCGCAGCCGAACCGATTATGAGTATCGAGCCCCCGGTGCCGGCGCAGTAGGCCATGAATTCCCAGATGAAGCTGTCGGTCGGATACTGGGCGAGCGGATACATCCCCATAGATGCAGCAACCAGCGGGACGTTGTCCACAATGGCGCTGACAACTCCTATTATTGTGACTATGACATCCATGCGCCCTACAGCTCTATCCAGCCATGCCGCAAGGTTTGTCAGTATGTGCGTATGCTCGAGCGTTGCCACCGCAAGGAGTATTCCGATGAAGAAGACGATGGAGCTCATGTCTATCTGTCTCAACGCCCTGACGAGAGTCAGATGCTCCTTGGCCTCCTCATCCTTTTTGCTGTGAATCAGCTCGCCTGCAAGCCAGAGCAGCCCGAGACCGAAGAGTATCCCCATGAAAGGGGGCAAATGCGTCACTGTCTTGAATATCGGGACGCAGATCAGAATCCCCAACCCCATTGCAAACATGAAGTTCTGCTCGAACGGGGTGGCATCGGATCTGTGCGTGCTCCCTTTCGCGTCAGCGGCCGGCGGGATGACCTCTCTTCCCCTGAGCAGGAGGCTGGTAATTGCAAGCGGCACAATCATGTTGATCATGGAAGCGATGAAAGTCCCTTTCATTATGGCGAGGGTAGTTATCTGCCCGCCGATCCAGAGCATTGTGGTCGTGACATCCCCGATCGGGGACCACGCCCCCCCGGCGTTTGCCGCGATTACTATGATTCCGGCGAAAAAGAGCCTGTCTTCATGCTTTCCGAGCAGCTTTCTGGTCAGTGATATCATGACTATCGTGGTTGTCAGATTGTCAAGTACCGCGCTTAGAAAAAAGGTGACAAAACCGACAAGCCAGAGGAGCGAGGAGAGCCTGGTCGTCTTTATGCGGCGGGTTATCACCGCAAAACCGTTGTGGGCGTCCACAACCTCTACTATGGTCATCGCACCCATGAGGAAGAAGACTATCTGCGCCGTCCCCATGAGAGATTCCCCCAACTGCTCGCTTACGAGATGGTGATCCCCGGTTCCTGTCGCATAGATAGTCCAGAGGAGACCCGCGCCTATCAGCGCGGAAGCGGATTTGTTCACCTTCAGCGGGTGTTCGAGCGCGATTGCCGCATATGCCGCGACAAATACCAGGATTATTGCGGTGAGCATTATTGAATCTCCGTGAGTTTATTTTGTTTCCATCCGGAAAGGGTGCTTTTTCCCTCCGGCGGCGTCAATCTTCGGGTTTTCTNNTTGCCAGAAGAAAAAATCCCCGCTTTCCGGACAGGAAACCGACTGTTTCTCATCCGGAGTTTCCGGATGGAAACTGATTATTCCACCTTCCTCAGATAGCCGAACAACGGGAGGCTTCCTATGGTTCCGGGTTCGTATTCCCTGTTTCCCGGAGATGGGGCGGGGTTCCTCAACGCGTCTCCTATTATCATCCCCCCTATAGCCCCGTACAGCAATCCTGCTCCTCCTGCCGCAAGAAGGATATGTATTTCGGTGCTAAGGCCGATTCCGGTGAAGATCACCCCGGACAAGAGCCCCACTCCTCCGAGCACGATGGCGCCCGGTTTCTTGTCCCCTGTTTTCTGCACCGCCCATCCTCCGACCCCCCAGGCCATCATGGAATATACAGCGAAACCGCCGAGCCCCCATCTGGCCGAGAATGAATCCAGATAACCCATCCAGGAGAGCGCGGACGGTATTATGTTAGAGGTAAGGCTCAGGCCGGCGAAAGATCCGAGGATTGTAGCCCCCATTGCACGAAACCTGATTCCCATGATGAATTTAAGTATGCCGGCATTGAAGTTTCGAACGATTTTCATGACATTTTTCTCTCCGTTTTCAATCGTAGCGGCGGAAACACGCATAAGCAGCCCTTTCCAGACAGATAAAATCCTGAAAACCTCCCCCTTGCGCGCAAGGGGGAGGAGAAGCGATGAATCAGTGCCCTGCCGATGACGGAGGAGCAGCCTTGCCCGGATAACGGAGACTTCCGACCAGATCCTGTATCTCCTGGGGTGGCTCCGGAGTGAATTTGCCAACAATCCACATGGTTATGAAGTTGAGTACTGCTCCGACAGTGCCGATCCCTTCCGGAGAGATGCCGAACCACCAGCCATCCTTGTTGTTTGCCGCAGGGTTGACAAATTTGAAGTAGCTTATGTAGGCGGCGACAAAGATTATGCCGACGAACATGCCTGCCATGGCTCCTTCCTTGTTAGCCTTTTTGTTGAATACCCCCATGAGTATGCAGGGGAAGAAGGAAGCCGCGGCGAGCCCGAAGGCGAATGCGACCACCTGGGCAACGAATCCTGGGGGGTATATGCCGAAGAGCCCTGCGATTACCACCGCCACGCCGGCCGCGGCTCGCGCCCACCAGAGCTCCGCCGATTCAGACATGTCCGGGGTTATGATCCCTTTCATGAGATCGTGCGAAATAGCCGCAGATATTACAAGGAGCAGCCCCGCTGCTGTGGAGAGCGCGGCTGCCAGCCCCCCGGCTCCTATCAAACCGACCACCCAGTTGGGGAGCTTGGCTATTTCAGGGTTGGCGAGAACCATGATATCCTGATCGATCTTGACTTCGTTCTTGCTGTCAGGCTTGTCCCACGCCCCTTTCGCTATCGTCATAACGCCGTCGTTGTTCTTGTCCACAAATTTCACGAGCCCGGTCTTCTCCCAGTTTTTGAACCATGACGGGGCGTCTACATACTTTACGTTGTGTATCGATTTTACGAAGTTTGTGCGGGCGAAAACCGCTATGGCCGGGGCTGTTGTGTAGAGAAGGGCTATGAAGAGAAGCGCCCAGCCGACCGAGGAGCGGGCGTCGCGTATCTTCGGCACGGTGAAGAAGCGGACGAGAATGTGCGGCAGACCGGCCGTGCCGATCATGAGCGACATCGTTATGAACCAGACGTCAATCCTTGGGCGCTGGCCGCTTGTGTAGGCGGCGAGCCCGAGATCCTTCTGAATGGTGTTGAGGACGTCAAGGAGGTATTTACCCTGTGTCGTCGCGTCGTTAAGCCGCGCCGCCCCCTCTGCCGATATGGTCGATCCCATCCCCAGTTGCGGTATCGGGTTGCCGGTGAACTGCATTGAGATGAAGATGGCCGGTATAAGGTAAGCTATGATGAGTACGACGTATTGAGCCACCTGTGTGTACGTTATCCCCTTCATCCCCCCCAGGGTGGCGTAAAAAAAGACAAGCGCCATGCCGATTATGACTCCGGTGTTGATCCCTACCCCCATGAAACGGGAGAATACGACCCCCACCCCTCGCATCTGCCCGGCGACGTAGGTGAAAGATACGAAAATAGCGCAGAGAAGAGAGAGGACGCGTATCGAATTTGAATAATAGCGGTCGGCCATGAACTGCGGGATCGTGAATTTGCCGTATTTTCTGAGGTAAGGGGCAAACAGCATGGCCAGAAGAACATACCCTCCGGTCCACCCCATCAGATAGAAAGAGCCGTCGCGCCCAAGAAACGATATCAGGCCGGCCATGGATATGAATGATGCCGCGGACATCCAGTCCGCCCCTATCGCCATTCCGTTCAGTATCGGTGGGACAGCCTGCTCTGCTGCGTAGAAGTCGCCGGTTGATTTGGCTCGTGTCGCATAAGCGATGTAGATGTAGAGCGCGAAACTGAGACCGGTCAGAATCCAGGTCCAAGCAAGAATACTCATGATTTGTCACCTCGAATGTTTTTAGTGTTAAACGGCGTAAAGGACGCGCATCCTGATAAATTACCCCTCATGCACGTCATACTTCTTGTCCAGTTTGTTCATCAACATTACATATGATGTGATCAGGATGACGAAAATTACGATCGACCCCTGGTTTGCGAACCAGAAACCGAGCGGGAACCCCCCTATCATATAAGCGTCGAGCTGATCTGCTATCATGATGCCGCAGAAGAAGGAGACAAAAAACCAGATTGCAAGGTGAATGACGATTATTAGGAGATTTTCCTTCCAGTAGGCCTGTAACTCTTTTGTTGCATGAATTGACATAGCTTGATTCCCTCCTTGATAGTGAAACTGCCTGATAGATGACGAACTTGCCTCATGTCGTGATGTTGTCGACTATCCCCCTTTCATTTTGATTTGCCTGAGAATACGCTATAAACGTCAGGCGTTTCTTCATATCTCCGCTTAATCGGCATTATGCCGAAATTCCGGTTATTCTCATGCGTATGCTCTTGAGTAGCCGAATTTCATTGAAAGCTGTTCCCCCCCCTCAAGCATCGAAGGGATCACCTCGTTTTCCAGCCGCTCCTGCAGCATCCTGAAAGAAGGGGCAAGCAGAGTCAGCGCTCCTACAACCTTCCCTGCATAATCACGGATGGCGACGGCAACTGTGCAGATCCCTTCGCCAAGTCCGCCGAAGTCCACTGCAACCCCTTTCTTCCGTATTTCGGTCAACTCCATTTCGAGAACGCCAGGGTCGGTAATCCCACGTCTTCTTGCTCCCCGTCCGAATATCTCTATCGATCCGATCGATTTTATAGCCTTGCCGGCTGCATTGGTGAACGCCGGAAAGCGTCGTCCGACGAGGTCAACGGTTTTTATCTGCTGAAAAGAGTCGACCATATCCAGGAAAAATACTTCATCGTTGTTCATTACGGTTATATAGACCGCTTCATCCAGTTTTCGTGCAAGCTGAAGCATGATCGGATGTGCGAGTCTTATCAGGTTGTCGCTTTTCAGAATATGCTGCGCCATCTCAAAAGCCTGTAGTCCAAGGTAATACGCCCCTGTTTCCCTGTTGTGTTCGACCAGCCCTTTTTCCTGAAGGGTTGCAAGAAGCCTGAAAGCCTTGTTGCGGCTTATTTCGAGTTTTTTAGCAATGGCCTGGGCAGTAAGATTTGTGTTTTCCATTGCAAGAGTCTCAAGCAGATCGATAGCCTTTACGACCGCTTGGACCGAATAAAGACCTTTCTCTCTCATGATTGTTTCACCCCGTTGAAATTTTGTTCCTTCAAAAAGTGTTCATCCTGCCGCTGGCTGACAATTTTGCGCTGGAAAGGGTCTTTTCCGGTTTCAGGCGGCGGCTTTTCATGCTCCGCGCGAGGCCGCGCAAAGCGAAAATTTTCGCATGATGAACTGCTTGTTGCCCTTTTTTCTCAGGCGGAAACCAACTCCATCATCCCAGAGGCTTTCCGTTGGATAAGTGATCTCAACCGGTTTAGCCTATGGCTGATTATGAAGAGTCGCGCGGCGCAGCTTCAAAATTGGCTGAAGTTAACAAACCGGCCGCATTTTAGAGATGCTGCATACCTGATCCAGATTCGATTGTTAAAACTGATTTACTCTTGAGTTCTTATGCAGGGGCGTTGATGGGCGGGGCTCTACCGTGGACGATGCCTGGGGTTGAAATCTCTGGAGGTGTGAGGAGCGAAAGCTGGTTCAGTTCTGCTGGATCGTAGTACTCTGGTTTCTGCAGATCCTGGGGTTCTTTCGATTCAAGAATAGCCAAGATGGTTTTTTGTTTCTGGCTATTGCCGTTGTGCTCGGTGGCGGGCACATCGAAACAGGGGATATCCTCGGTCGAAAATGAAACCGGCGCTATAATCAGCAGAAGAAAAATTGTCAGGTTAGCCAGAATTTTTTTCATTTGGGTGGCCTCTGCAAATCACCGGCTGTTTCTCATCCGGAGTTTCCGGATGGAAACTATTTAGGGTTAACTCTGGAAATGCTATAAAAATAAAAAAGTGTTTTTATTTTCTATGCAACAACATTATATTTTTGTCAATATGTTTTTCAACTATCTCATGTTCATAAAAAATATTAACATAACATATTGATATTATAAAATATTTTATTAAAAATTCTGATAACAAATAAATAAATGTTTGATTTAGATATGTAAAATTCATTTTATCAAGATGAAATACCCGTTTTTATTCTGCGATTTTAAAAATTTATTATAACGGAGTTACGGCTTGCCGGAAGAGTGGTTCCCCGATGGAATCATTCGGGGATGACACCCTTTTTTGCAAGAACCTCATGTTTTTATAAAAAAACGATTTAACAAGAAGCTTGATTCGTGTAGAAAGAATCTGGCTTGTAAATTTGCCGGACATGATTAACATTCGGGAATTATTTGGGTTTTATGCGGAGCTGGAGGTGGTCGTGCCACTTGTGAGCGAAGACAGCTTTTTTTTCATGAAGATCGAATCAGTCTGCCGCAGGCCGGTTATCACATGCTCGCCTGAAACAACCCTGGTCGAGATGTCAAGGGTTATGAAAAGAGACAATATTTCCGGCATAGTTGCTCTTGACGGTGAAAAGCCTGCCGGAATCGTCTCCCTGCGTGATCTTCGGAATCTCGTCGCTGACGGCGCGGATGACTTGAAGCGGATGACTGTCAGGGATTTAATGAAAAGAGATATAATAACAATAAAAAAAAGCGACTATCTCTTCAAGGCTGTTTTCCTGATGGCCAGACACAATATTCATCGGCTTGTGGTGACTGACGAAGATGACAGGCTGTTTGGAATAATGACCGATACGGATATTCTCAGGATACAGACAAAAAGCCCGGTTTACCTGGTGCAGGAGATCGAGTCGGCGGAAACGATGGAGCAGCTCCAGGCGATTGCCGGGAAAATGACCGGGATGCTGAAACATGCTGTAAGCACTCATGCAGACCCTCAGAGTCTGGTGCAGCTTGTCGCCCACTTCAATGACGCCATTTCGCTCCGTATTATATCCATACTGGACAGAGTACACGATATACGGCTTCCAGAAGGAGCCGCCTTTCTTGCCCTCGGCAGCGAAGGGCGAGAAGAGCAGACTCTGCGTACGGATCAGGATAACGCGATTGTATACATGGATGACTTTTCAGATGAAGAAATTTCTCAAGCGATGAGATTCGGCGCACGAATGGTGGCGGAGCTGGAGAGGATCGGGGTGCCGCTCTGTCCTGGCGACATAATGGCGAGCAATCCCGAATGGGTCCACTCGCTCTCTGATTGGAAGCTGCTTGTCAAACGGTGGATCGCCATGCCTGGACCTGACGAAACCGTATATTTCGGAGTTTTTCAGGATTTGCGGGTTCTGTATGGTGAAAAATCCTTTGAAAGGGCACTTCGCGAGCATATATGCGAATGCGCCCGCACGAACAGCCATTTTTTCCCGAATATGGCGCGCAACATCGTCAGATTCAAGCCGCCTGTCGGTATGTTCGGTCGTTTCATAGTTGAAAAAAAAGGGGCGAAGCGCGGCAAGCTTGATATCAAGAAGGGGGGGCTTTTCGCGCTTACCAGGGGTATTGGCCTGCTTGCGCTCGAAGCCGGGATAGCGGGGGGGAGTACGTGGGACAAGATTGAACGTCTGGAAAAACTTAACCTGGTATCTCCGCACGATCTCGAAGCGATTAAAGAGTCATTCACAGTTCTGATGAAAATGAGGCTGGAAAAGCAGCTTGCCGCGATTTCAGCTGGTCTGGAGCCGGGCAATCATATTGATCCGCTTCTCCTTGCCGAGCGGGAGCGTGACCGGCTAAGAATGGCTTTTAAAGGGGTGGCAACTCTGCTTGGGGTTATCCAGAGGCATTACCAACTGAATCTGGTGTCGCATTGACCTGATAATCAGTTTCTATCCGGAAAGGGTGCTTTTTCCCCCTGGCGGCGTCAATCTTCGGATTTTCTTGTGCGGCGTACTTCTGTACGTCTCCGCACAACTCCTCGATTTCCTTGCCAGAAGAAAAAATCCCCGCTTTACGGACAGGAAACCGACAGTTTCTCATCCGGAGTTTCCGGATGGAAACTGATTAACTTCTGACTCCCCTGCGTGAGTCATAACGATTCAACAGCGTCCCTTGCTTTCGCTGATATTTCTCCCGGCTCCTCGTTTCTGAAATGTATGGCTTTGCCGAACCTGACCGTTACCTTTCCCGGTTTCGGCCATCTGGCGCCGTGAGGGAGCACCTTCTCCGTTCCGCTTATCCTGACCGGAACGACCGGGATGCCAAGCTCTCTTGCCATGACCCCCAACCCGAGCTGAAACGGGAGGAGCCTTCCTGCTTTCGAGTGCTCACCCTCCGGGAAGATAAGTATGCTAATGCCGTTGTCGGCAAGTTTTCCCATGAATTTAAGGGCGCCCCCGAATCCTCTTTTCTGTGGAAGAGGGAAGAGATTGAGCAAAATTGAGCCGACTTCATATGCGAGCCTGCGCCATAATCTCCTGAAAAAAGGGAATGAGCTGTCGAAAAAGAACTCCGCCCATGCTGCGCTTGCAGTTCTGCAGCGTATCTCAGGGGGGAGGGCCAGCATTATGGATGGCTGGTCAAAATAGCTGAAATGGTTGGATACAAATAAGATCGGCCCCTCTGTTGTCCGCACATTTTCAAGGCCTTCGGTTTCAAGACTTATGAATCGGCGGATAAAGGGGTGGATAATCAGCATGTCAGCCAGTTTCCTTGCCATGACGGCATATCTCGAGTTCGTCCAGAATCTGTAATGCCCGTTGCCGCTCACTCTCTCACGTCTCGATACCATGGCGCGGATATCGCTTACTCGGGTTTCCGCCCCAATTCTCGATTCATCTATGTCAAGGCGGTACTCCTGCTCAAGGTAGTTGACCAGCTCCACCCTTGCTATCGATGTCAGGCCGATATCCTGCGCCAGGAGAGATTCTTCACGGATATCCTCCGGTCTTGCTCCCGAAACCCTGGCGATCAGCAGGATCAAGGGGTCTTTCGGCTTCTCTCCGGACTTCGGGCTCTCTGCTCTTAGCAGCCTCTCCCTCACCTCGAATTTTTTTATCTTGAGCGTTGTTGTCTTTGGAAATTCATCCTCTGGCCAGACAGTGAAACCGGTAATCTGCTGGAGCGAGTCCAAAAACGAGTTCGCCTCCGCGACAATCCCGGCCGGGTTTATGCCAGGCCTGTCCGGAAGAATAACGGCGTGCACCTCCTCCCCTCCCTGCCTCTCCATCCCTATCACGCACGACTCCCTCACCCCTTGGATCCTGTTCAGAACCGCCTCTATTTCGTCCGGGTAGACATTGATTCCGGCGGCCGTCACAATCATCTCTTTTTCGCGCCCCTTTACTGTGAGCCAGCCGTCAGGGGAAATCTCCCCCATGTCTCCTGTCCTGAACCATCCGTCATCGGTAAAGGCTTTTCGGGTCGCCTCTTCGTTTTCGTGATATCCGGGGAAGATGTTTTCTCCCCTTGCAATGATCTCTCCCGAGCGAAGCTTCAACTCCACCCCGGGAAGCGGGAGTCCCACCGAGCCAGCAACCTGCCTTTTCATGGTGTTTGCGGCGAGAACCGGGGAGCACTCCGTAAGCCCGTAACCTTCAAGCAGGGTGAAGCCAGTGTCGTCCCAGAATCTGAAAAGTTCCGGAGAGAGAGGGGCGCCGCCCGATACGAAAACGGTGAAGTGCCTGCCAAATTTCCGTGTCACCGGGTAAAAGATTATTTTTCGGAGCTCTTTCGGAAGATTCCCCGCTATTTTTCTGAGCAAAGCAGCGACACCCGAAAGATGTTTCTCCTCAAGCGCCTGTTCTATCGATCTCCTCAAAAGCTGCATCAGCCTGGGGACGGCGACAAGCGCATATATATCCTCCTCGCTCAGCGCCTCCATGATGGCTGAAGGTTTGAGCGTCCTGAGATAGACAACAGAGGCGCCGGCATTAAGCGGGGTAAGAAATCCTCCCATCTGTTCGAACATGTGCGAGAGCGGGAGAAGCGATAGGAAGTTGAAATCATGAGTAATTATCGGGATATGGCGGCTTATCTGTTTCAGGTTGGCGACTAGGTTCTCATGCGTGAGAATCACCCCTTTAGGGTTTCCGGTCGTCCCTGAAGTGTAGATGAGCTGCGCTGTGGCGTCAGGCGGAGGATGTTCGCAGAGTGCAAGAGGGGGGATGTTTCCCAGCAGAGCGGGGATATCCTCGAACAGAATACCGTCTGAAGCTTCAAGGCGTAAGAGTTTGTATCTGCTCTGTATCAAAATTCTGGAGCCGGAAAGCTCCCTTATCTTCGCCGCCCGCTCCGCACCGGCCATGAAATCGACCGGCACCGGCACTGCGCCTGCTATTATCGAACCCCACCATGCGACCCCCCACCATTCGGAGTTAGGCCCCCAGAGGAGAACGCGATCCCCCCTGGCAACCCCTTTGCCGGCCAGATACGAGGCCATTTTAAGGGAGAAAAGGGCAAGCTCCCTGTATGTCATGCGGATTCTCCGCGTCCCTGTCCTGTTTACAAAGGCTGTTTTGTCACCATATGTTTCAAATGTCTCGAAAAGATCTACAAGTGTATTCATCTTCTGTCCCGGGCGATGATTTTTTGAAACAGGCTTCATATGTGAAGATCAAAAAAAGCCCTGAAGCTGTTGAAGCTCGCAGGGCTTTTGCTGTTTAGTGGTGGCAGTGCAGGGATTTGAACCCCGGACCTAGCGAATATGAGTCGCTTGCTCTGACCAGCTGAGCTACACTGCCATTTTCAGACTTTCCGGCAGACATCAGACAGGCTCGATAAAATATAGAAGCTGATTAGTTGAGTCAAGAGAAAGTTTCCTTGGACACCAATTCACCGAAAGCCCGGATTTGTGGAAGAGCTTGACATTCTTCCGGATCAGGCGTTCATTTAAGCTCCTTCAGAATCTCTCGCCCCTTTTTGGCCTCTTCGCTCTTAGGGTAGCTTTCGATCAGTTTTTTCAGCACGAACCTGGCGCTTTTCAAATCCTTTATCCCCCTGAACGACATCGCCTGCTTGAGCATTGCCGCCGGAACCTTCTCTTTTCCAGGATAATTCTTGATCACCTCCTGAAAGGCGATTATGGCAAGCTCATAAGATTTTTCGCTGTAGTAGGTCTCGCCGATCCAGTACTGCGCGTTTGCGGCAAGCTCATGTTTCGGGTTCTGGGCGAGAAAAGAGGTGAAGCTTTCCCTTGCGGCCGGCATGTCGCCGTTTTTGAAGGTATCAAGACCTTTGAGATAGAGAGAATCTTCCTGGGAAGTTCCATCAGGCTGAGAGGTTTTTGAGGAGGAAGCCAGCTTCTTTTTGATCTCTTCAAGGTCTGCGGAGAGTTTCAAGAGTTTATCCTCGAGAGAGAGTATTCTCTGGTCGGCATCCACCCTGTATCTGGCAAGCTCGTCTTCCGTCTTTTTCATGGAGATGAAAATATCGTCTATTTTGCCGTTGATAACCGCTGAATCGGCTTTCGCGGAGTCGAAGGATGCCTGGATGTCCGCGGCGATCTTTCTTATGGCGGTGACATCGGCTCTAACGCTCTTTCCCATCGACTCAAGATCGCTCCTCGATTCGCTCCTTATCCCCCCCAGATCTTTTTCTACTGTAAAGAGGCGCGATTTTACCTGATCGACATCGTTTCTTACGTTGTTCAGGTCGCCATTGCTCGCGCAGCCGAAGAGGGTCAGAAAGCATGCCGGCAGCAAATATTCCTTATACGTTTTCATTTCAGATGTTCTCCTCTTGCCACTTCAAAAGGGGAAATTATGAGGCGGAGATTTTATATCATGGCGTGTTGCCAGTTTCAATCTGTTTGGGAAATCAGCCTGACGGAATGACACTTTTTTCGAAACCTCTGGATGGCCGATGGGATATTTTGCAAGAGTTCCTGGGGGGGAGCATCACAGAAAAATTAATTCAGTTGACAATGCCGGATGTTTCCACTAACAATTTTTCGTTTTACTCGGCCTGTAGTCTGCCGGTTCGGCTATCAAAACAAAGAAAAGAGGAGGAGAGAGAAAGATGGAAAATTACGCGGTGCTTTTTGCGCTTGTCTGTGCTGTCGCTGCAGTTGCGTACGGTCTTGCTTCCGCGCAGTGGATCCTCGGCCTGCCGCAGGGGAGCGAAAGAATGCGTCAGATCGCGGCAGCTATCCAGGAGGGGGCAGGCGCTTACATGAAGCGCCAGTACACTATCATTGCAATAGTCGGCGTGATCATGTTCATAGCTCTTTTTGCCACTCTCGGTTACAAAACGGCCACAGGATTCGCGGTCGGTGCGATATTCTCGGGGCTTACCGGATTCATCGGCATGTTCGTTTCTGTCCGCGCCAATGTGCGCACCACTGAAGCGGCAAAATCCGGAATCGACAAGGCGCTGAACGTCGCCTTCAAGGGTGGCGCCATCACCGGAATGCTGGTCGTAGGGCTTGGACTTCTCGGTGTTGCCGGCTACTACATGGTGCTTCAGAAGCTTATGCCGGATGCCTCTGTCAAGGAAATTGTAAGCCAGCTGGTCGGACTTGGTTTCGGCGGTTCCCTGATCTCCATCTTCGCCCGTCTCGGGGGGGGGATATTCACCAAGGGGGCGGATGTCGGCGCAGACCTGGTAGGGAAGGTAGAAGCCGGAATACCGGAGGATGACCCGAGAAATCCTGCTGTTATTGCCGATAATGTTGGCGACAACGTTGGAGACTGCGCCGGCATGGCCGCAGACCTGTTCGAAACCTATGCTGTCACCCTGATCGCGGCGATGCTTCTTGGCGCAATAACCTTCAACAACTTTGCCGGTGCGGTCAGCTATCCGCTGATACTTGGTGGAATATCGATCATAGCATCTATAATCGGAACATTCTTCGTGAAGCTTGGCCCGAGCCGGAAGATAATGCCGGCGCTCTACAAAGGTTTGATAGCCTCTGCGGTAATAGCCTGCGTCGCTTTTTACTTCGTAACAGTCCAGATGTTCCCCGAAGGGAACCCGACCGGGCTTTCGTCGTCCAGCATTTTCGTGTCAGCGGTTGTAGGCCTGATAGTGACCGGCGCCATATTCTGGATTACCGAATACTACACCGCTACCGAGTACGCCCCTGTCAAGCATATCGCTCAGGCCTCCACCACCGGCCATGCAACTAACATCATAGCCGGGCTGGGCGTGTCGATGAAATCAACCGCGCTTCCGATAATCGTTATTTCGGCAGGGATCATAATCGCTTACAAATGCGCCGGAGTTTACGGAATAGCTATCGCTGCCGTCTCCATGCTCTCGCTTACCGGCATAGTCGTTGCGATGGATGCATATGGGCCTATCACCGACAACGCGGGAGGCATTGCCGAGATGGCCGAACTTGACGACTCGGTACGCGCCGTTACCGATCCGCTTGATGCAGTGGGTAACACGACCAAGGCTGTCACCAAAGGGTACGCGATCGGCTCGGCGGGTCTTGCCGCCGTGATCCTCTTCACCTCGTACGTGGACGAACTTAAAGCGGCGGGAAAGATGATTGAGTTCAACCTCGCAGATCCCTATATCATAATAGGACTGTTCATTGGCGGCATGCTCCCGTACTATTTTGCCGCGATGTGCATGGAAGCTGTCGGCAAGGCGGGGGGAGCGGTTGTTGAAGAGGTTCGTCGCCAGTTCAGGAGCATCAAGGGGATAATGGATGGAACCGGCAAACCGGATTACGCTTCATGCGTCGATATCGTAACCAAAAGCGCCCTCAAGGAGATGGTGATACCAGGGATCATACCGATCGCCGCCCCGATAATAGTCGGTTTCGGGTTTGGCGCAAACGGCCCCAAGGTTCTCGGCGGAGTAATCGTCGGCACCATAGTCACCGGCATCTTCGTAGCAATCTCGATGACTACCGGTGGCGGGGCGTGGGATAACGCAAAGAAATATATCGAAGACGGCCATTATGGAGGCAAGGGGGGAGACGCCCACAAGGCGGCGGTGACAGGCGACACTGTAGGCGACCCCTACAAGGACACAGCGGGACCGGCTATAAACCCGATGATAAAAATCATAAACATCGTCTCGCTTCTCATCGTGCCGCTTCTGGCAAGGATGATGTAGAAGAAGTTTTTAAGGAAAACTAAAGAGCGGCAGGGGGAGACTCCTGCCGCTCTTTCGTCTAATAGCCGTATCCGGCGGCAGCATTCACACTTTCCCGAGAAGCCTGTTTATTACAATTCCGGCCATTATCATCCCGAATATAGGAGGTATGAACGAGAGGCTACCCAGGGTTACGCGCTTTTTGATTCCAAAGCCGTTTTCAGTCTCTTCAGCGGAAGGCTCTCTGGCGCAGTTCCTGTCAAATTCCTCCGTCGAGTAGACCACATCCACTCCGGTCGTAATCCCCTGTTGACGCAGAATTTTTCTTAGGCTCCGCGCCATCCTGCATCCGTGCGATTCAGATATGTCCGCAACCCTGATTTTCGAAGGGTCCCTTCTCGCCGCCGCTCCCATGCTTGATACTACAGGCACCCCATGTTCGAGGCACCATGCGATCAGGGCTGCCTTGCTGGTGAAATGGTCTATTCCGTCAACGAGAAAATCAGGGGGAGGAGTCAGCAGACGCCCGATATTTTCAGAACTGATGAACTCTTTTATCGGGGTAATCACGGCGTCCCGATTTATGAGGCGCATCCTCTCCGCCATTACGGTCGCCTTCGGCATGCCGACCGTCGTTTCCAGCGCGTGAAGCTGCCTGTTCATGTTTGTGGCGCAGATATCGTCGAAGTCGATCAGGGTAATGTTTCCGATTCCTCCCCTGCAGAGCGCCTCGGCAGCGAAACTCCCGACCCCGCCAAGACCGCACACAGTGACCCTGCTTTTACGCAGAATATTCATCCCCTCTTCTCCGATCATTATCTCCGCACGTTCAAATCGTCCTTTTATTGCCATTTCAATCCTCTTTGAAGAAGGTTTTTCGCGTATATCCAAAGAGTAGCGGCTTCGCGCTTCTCTTCACGGACAAGAAAGGATATTAGCAGAAAGCGCTTCAATATTCACCGGTTTATCCTTTTATCCCGAAAAGCTGTAATGACTTTTATCAGGCGATTGTGTTATTTGTTCCGCTTTGAAAAATTGCATTCCTGATAGAGGATGATCACGATATGAGGGCGGAACAATGACAGTTGACCAGTTGAACCGTTTATTGCGGGAAGCGGATCTGCTTGCAAGCGGAAATGATGTCGAGACTGCTATAGCACGAATGGCGGGAGAGATCACCGGGAGGCTTTCAGACAGCTCCCCTCTGGTCATAACCGTCATGAACGGCGGGCTCATCTTTGCGGGGCAGCTTCTGACCAGGCTTTTCTTTCCGCTTGAGACAGATTATCTGCATGCGACACGTTACGGCGACAGGACAAGAGGGGAGGAGCTTGACTGGATTGTAAAGCCAAAAATTGATATCCGCGGTAAAACCGTACTTCTTCTCGATGATATCCTTGACGAGGGGGTGACTCTCTCATCTGTCGTCGCGTACTGCATCAAAAACGGGGCGAAAGAGGTGTTGACAGCCGTTCTTGTTGAAAAGCTTCACGGTCGGAAAGCCTTTCCAGGAATTAAGGCCGATTTTGTCGGCATTGAAATAGAAGACAGGTTTGTAGTGGGATATGGCCTCGACTACAAGGGATTCTGGCGGAATGCCCCGGGGATATACGCATTGAAGGGGGTTTAGGCGATGCGGCGATTCTTCGAGTTCGAACGTTACAAAACCTGTTATCGCCAGGAAACCGTTGCCGGTTTCACTACGTTTCTGACAATGGCTTACATAATCATTGTGAACCCGGCCATACTCGAAAACGCGGGGATACCGAGGGAGGCATCCGTGACCGCGACCATACTGGCGGCAGTCATAGGAACCGTGATAATGGCTGTCTGGGCTAAAAGGCCTTTCGCGATAGCTCCCTACATGAGCGAAAACGCTTTTGTCGCGTTTGTGGTGGTAAAGGCCATGGGGTATCCGTGGGAAATCGCCCTGGGGGGTGTTTTCATCGCTGGAGCGCTCTTCACTCTGCTCACTTTTTTCAGGGTAAGGAGCTGGCTTGCGGAGTCGATCCCGATCTCTCTCAAGGCGAGCTTCGCGGCAGGGATCGGGCTTTTTCTCACATTCATAGGTTTTAACGAGACAGGGATAGTGATCCTCGGTACGAAGGGGGCGCCGGTAAGGCTAGGCGACATCGGCGACCCATCCGTGCTGATGGCGGCGGGAGGCATCATACTGGTTTCCGCACTTGTGGCGCGCAAGGTGCGCGGTGCCCTTCTGCTCGGGATCGTCTCGGTTACGGCGATTTCGATGCTGACCGGGATCACCCCTCTTCCTGAGAGGATTGCAAGCCTCCCCCCCTCTCTATCGCCTCTGTTGCTCAAGCTGGATATCGCGGGTGCTCTCAGGCCGCAATTTTTTCCCGTGGTCATGGTCATTTTCATTATGGCCTTTCTGGACACAATAGGCACTCTCATCGGCCTCTCGATGAGGGGCGACCTGCTTGACGAATCGGGGAATCTCCCCGAGATAGAGCGCCCGATGATGGCCGATGCGCTGGCTACAATGGCTGCCCCTCTCCTCGGCACGACCACAACAGGGGCGTATATCGAATCTGCCGCCGGCATAGGCGAGGGGGGTAGAACCGGCTTCACGGCGCTTGTAGTGGCGCTCCTCTTCGCGCTTTCGCTCTTTTTCGCCCCGCTCTTCACAATAGTTCCGCCGCATGCATACGGCATCGCGCTTGTCGTAATCGGCTCATTCATGATAAAGCCTGTCTCGCTTCTCGATTTCGATGATTTTACAGAGCTTATCCCCGCTTTCCTGACAATCGTCCTCATGATATTCACTTATAATATCGGTATCGGGATGACTTCAGGCATGATAGCCTACGTGCTGCTGAAGCTGCTGACAGGGCGGGTGTCCGAGGTCAGGCCAGGTATGTGGGTGCTGGCTCTTCTGTCGCTTTCGCTCTATTTTTTCATGCCGCTGTGATAGTTTCCGTCCGGAAAGGGCGCTTTTCCCCCCTGGCGGCGTCCCTCTTCGTAACTCTTCGTGCAGCTTCATCGTGCAATCCGCGATCAGCGTTCCCCTCCGGCTTCAACTTCAACATGGGGCGAGAGACGCGGAAATTGCGCCGACTCATCAAAAAGTTCATGAAAATGAACGGTTGCGAGATCAGAAGCTTCGTTGACTTTCAGATGCATAATCTATTATTATCTGCGAAATGAAAGCCCGCAAAAAAATCACAATCCGGATAATGTCCCTCCTCCTGGTTCTTACATGCGGCAGGAGTGCTTTCGCAGTGGAGCGGCAGTATCCGCTTCTCTCCGAACTGGTCGCCTCGCCCAGAACAGTTGTCGCTTCCAGAGAAAAAACCGGCAGTCATGACAGAATCAGAGAGCTGGCCAATATGTCGTCTCCTGATAATGACGACGCTTCGTCAGAAGCGCCGGACATCTTTACCCTGAACGAACTCAGGGAGAACCGTGCAGCGGTTGAAGAGCTTGAGCTTCCCGATGTCGATCTCCCTTCGGCCGACATTCCGCTCGCACTGAATGAAAAGGTTGAATACTTCATATACTATTTCCAGACGCGCGGCCGGCAATCGTTCACCCGCTGGCTGTCACGTTCGTCCCGCTATATCCCGATGATGAAAAATATCCTGAAGAATGAAGGGATGCCTGAGGATCTGGTTTATCTGGCAATGATAGAGAGCGGTTTTCACATGAACGCCAAGTCGTGGGCGAATGCTGTGGGGCCATGGCAGTTCATTTCAGGCACCGGACGGCGTTATTCACTCCGGATAGATCAATGGATTGATGAACGTAAGGACCCGGTAAAGGCTACTACTGCGGCTGCCCTCTACCTGAAGGAGCTCTACTCGATTTTCAACGGCGACTGGTACCTCGCTGCGGCAGGTTACAACGCCGGGGAAAACAAGATTTTAAAGGCCATTGATATCTACAATACAAACGATTTCTGGGAGATATCAAAGGGCTCGTTTCTGAAAAGAGAGACCAGGGAATACGTTCCAAAGCTTCTGGCCGCCGCCATAATAGCAAAAAACCCCGAACGCTACGGTTTTATCGACATAGCCTATCTCCCTCCGATCGAGTTCGACACGGTAAAGATAACATCCCGCACCGACCTTGAGCTTGCGGCAAAGCTGGCAGACACGACTTACGACGTCATTCGCGAACTGAACCCTGAGTTGCGGCACTGGTGCACACCCCCGAATTACCCTGATTACGAGCTTAAAATCCCGAAAGGGGCGAAGGGGCGGTTTGAAGATGAGTACCTGAAGATACCCACAGAGAAGCGATATACCGAGAAGAATCTCTATACCCGATACCGGGTCAAAAAAAGAGAGTCCCTGGCCTCTGTAGCCAGGCGTTTCGGGATATCGGCATCCAGCCTGGCAAGTCTGAACGGAATCCCGCTCAAAAGCAGGGTGACCGGAAAGACGCTGGTTGTACCGGTCAGACAGACGGTGCATTTCTCCTCAGAGGGGCGAAACAGGCAAAACGACGACATGAAAAATCCGAACCGGTACTACACTGTCCGAAAAGGGGACACACTCTTCGCAATTTCGCGGCGTTTCAGCGTTCCGGTCAAGCTTCTCGCCGTCTGGAACAATCTCAAGACCAACATGCTTTTAAAGCCTGGAAGCAGGATAGTTGTGGCAAAGGCTGACAGAAAGAGCGGGAAGCGATCTTCTGCCAAATCGTGATTTGCCCGGGCTTTCGCAAAAATCGATAATTCTGAAAAACGTACTCTGCCACGAATTGACACTATTTTCAGAAGCAGATGATTTGATTCCTGATTACCGCTGCGGGAAAGAACTTCATAAACAATCATCGGGAGAAAGGGAGCAGGATGTACAATTTTCTTATTTCAGCTGGTTCGGCGCTTGCCGTTTTTCTTATCCTGAAATTCAGTTTCGGCATGGCGTGGTGGGGTGGATTGAGCATCTCGCTTCTTGTCTTCGCGGCTGTTTTCTATCTCTTTTCACGCATCATAATGAAAAAAGTCATGTCCGCAATGGAGACGGCGGGGCGGGACATACAGGCGCAGCGCTTTGAAAAAGGGGTGAGGGAGTTGAAGGATGCGCTGAAATATGGCAGGTGGCAGATTTATGTCGAAGCGCAGCTGCATTCGCAGATAGGGATGATTTACTACGCGAAACGTGATTTCTCCAATGCGTTTCCACATCTGGAAAAAGCTTTCTTCAAAAACTGGGCAGCTCTTGCGATGCTGGCGATAAGCTACATGAAGCGCCAGAAGAAGGATAAGATGATCGCCACATTCGAAAAGGCAGTTCAGTGGAACGGAAAGGAATCGCTTCTCTGGAATCTGTACGCCTACTGTCTGAATGAGACCGGAGAGAGTACGAAGGCGAAAGAAATCCTTGAAAAAGGGGCGAAAAAGCTCCCGGGGGATATCCATATTCAGGAAAATCTGGAACAGCTCAGGCAGGGGAAAAAGATGAAGATGCGCGGGTACGGGGATATCTGGTTCCAGTTCCACCTTGAGAGTGCCGGTGCCTTGCAGAAACATCAGATGGCGGCCATGGGGGGGAAGATGCAGCGCCGCGTCATGGTCAGACGTTAGATAGTTTTCATTCGGAAACGCCGGATGAGAAACAGTCGTCACTCTCCCGGTTTGATCCTCCTATTTCTCCGAAAGAGCGATTTTTATCCCGAGTGAAAACAGTACTCCGGCGGTGATCCAGTTGAAGCACTTTGCAGCTTTTGGCTGCGTGACTATCCAGTTTCCGAGGCTCCCGGAAAAATAGCCTATCAGCGAGAAGATGACGGTCGCCTGGATCATGAAGAGAAACCCCAGAAACATCATCTGTGCCGGGACTGAACCTGTCGCAGGGGTGACGAACTGAGGGAGGAACGCAAGAAAGAAGAGAGCGACCTTCGGGTTAAGGACATTCATCAGAAAACCGCGCCTGAACAGTTTTGCAAGCCCGCTTTCATCAGGGATGGAGAATCCTGTGGACGATTTTTCCCGGATGGTTCTCATGGCCAGAAAAACAAGGTATGCCGCCCCTGAAAACTTCACGATATTGAACGCCATTGCAGATGAGTGGAATAGCGCCGAAATCCCGAGCGCGGCCGCCGCGGTATGAACGCTGATGCCGCTGCACATCCCTAGCGCGGTTATTATCGCCGGTTTTCTCCCCCTGGCTATCCCCTGGGTGACAACAAAGATATTATCCGGCCCCGGAGCTATGGTGAGCGCCGCCGATGCACCGATGAAACAGAAAATTGTGGATAGAGTCACTCCTCCCCCCTTCGCCTCATGGCGTGAAAAAACGCCACTTCAACTCTTCAATACCGAACTGGCGCAGAATCTCCCCGAGGTGCCTGGCGGCTTTTTCACCCGGAAAATCTTTCCGTTCAGCGATTATCAGCTCGTTTTTCATCGAATGCTCCCACCCTACAAGCTCTGTTACGTTCACCTGATATCCATGCGCCTCGAGTTGCAGCGAACGGAGAACGTTTGTCAGATGGCTCCCGAATTCACGGGTATGAATCGGGTGTCGCCATATTTCCGCAAGGGGTGTTGATTTCAGCATCACCCCCTTGTTTCTGTTCAGAACTGATGCGACTTCAGCCTGGCAGCAGGGAACCAGCGCAATGAAGCGGCTCTTTTTCATGAGGGCGAAGCGGATTGCGTCATCAGTGGCAGTATCGCAGGCGTGAAGCGCTGTGACTACGTCCACCCTCTCCGGAATATCTTCCGATTCGATCGATTCAGATACTGAAAGTTTCAGAAAGGATATGCCTGGAAAACCGAACTTTTCCGCAAGCGTTTTTCCCTTCCGGACAAGCTCGTCCCGTCTCTCCACGCTGCAGATGCGTGATCCGTCGTCAACCGGCTTAAGAAGGAGATCGTACAGGATAAACCCGAGATATGATTTCCCGGCTCCGTGGTCTACCAGGGTGACATTGGGATGCTCCTCTCTCACCTTGTCCAGAAGAGGCTCGATAAACCTCGCAAGATGGTAGATCTGCTTCAGCTTCCGTCTGCTGTCCTGGTTCATCTTTCCGTCTCTGGTCAGGATATGCAGCTCTTTGAGCAGCTCTTCAGACTGCCCCTCGCGTAAACCGTTCTTCTCCTCAATTACTCTCCGCATCCGGAATTTTCTCCATTACAATCTCTTTCCCCATATCTTCCAGCAATCCGTCCATGTCATGTTCGAAACCGGGCATGACCGAGACCTTTATGATTCCTTTTCCGTTGTCGGCGGTGCTCATGACATTCATCCCTTCGTAGGCTTCAAGTATGAATTTGATATAGGCGATGTCCCGCTGTCTAACCCTGAAGAAGAGGTCGGTCATCCCACGATTTCCCCCTGTATCGCCATATTTCCGGCCCGCCCCGGCACTGTTCCGGTCACGAGACGGCATGGAAGCGCTCCGGACGCCTCTGAAGCCGCCTCCGATAGGGTGACGAAGCGGATGCCGGCATTCCTGAAGAGCTTCAACATCCTGACGAAAGAGGGGCGGATCGCGTTCCCCTCCAGCTCTGCGTGGATAGTGATCACATTCAATCCCTCTTTAAGCGAGTTTAAGTAGAATTCGTGAATATTTGATGAATTTATTCCGTTCTCACCCAGTATCTCATCCGCAGTCGGGAGAGTTGTCGGAATCTGGAGCGTTTTGAAGGGGCGGCCTCCTACGACCGGGTAAAAAGGGGACTCTCCGCGTGAATCGCTGCAGTATGAAAGTTCCATAGCATCCTGAATTTCGAGCGAATCCGCCGTGACGGTCCACCCCGGCGCCGCCGTAGAGAAAGGCCTGTGCCGCATGATATCCTCAAAAAGAGAGCATGCCTGACCGATCTCGAGCGCTGTCCTGTGTTTCGGAAATGACTGGAGGTGGTCGTGCCATTCTACATGATCCCAGCAGTGAACTCCGGCTTCATGCCCTCTGAGTTCCGTCGCTCTCAAAATCTCCGGAAAAGAGGATGCTATCATGGGAGGGGGGAGCAGGGTGCCGTAGAGCATGGTTCTGATGCCGTACACGGAAGGGGCGTTGGTGCGGAGCATCTTTTTCAGAAAGCCGGGGCGGGTGAATATTCTCCTTATTGCCTTGCCTGAGTTGTCAGGCCCCATTGAAAAGTAGAAAGTACCCTTCACTCCGAAACTCTCAAGATCCTCCAGAATGTTCGGTACTCCGTCACGGGTGCCTGCAAAGGTATCGACATCTATTTTAAGGGCTACATATCTGTCTCTCATCATCTCTCCGGTGAAGTTCCTGCAGAAGTCGTCAGAATCAGGAACTATTGCAAAAAAAATTGTCATGCCCGGATGATTCTATCGGGGATCCAGAAGATTTTAGAGACTGGATTCCAGATAACTACCTCGGGAATGACAGGCTTTTTTCTTTTCTCAATTTCCAGCGAGTCGCGAAAACCCGGTTTCAAGTTGTAAAAGTGTAGCAGTTTTGAATCTGCTGTAAAGTCATTACGGTCAGATGAGGGGGATTTCGACTCTTTCCAAGGGGAGGGGAGGGTGCCGGCTATGGCGCAATTTTACTTAGAAAAGGGGAAAAACTGTGCTATTATCACAAACCTTCATCTGGAAACCATATGACTCCGGGGGATTTTATCATGCCGCAATACATTGAGGGAAAACTTGATGCATCAGGTCTGAGGGTCGGCATTGTAGTAAGCCGCTTCAACAGCTTCATTACCGATCGCCTGCTAGACGGGGCGCTTGACGCGCTTTCGAGACACGGGATTGAGGACTCTTCCGTCACCGTCGCGAGGATTCCAGGTGCATTCGAAATCCCGCTGATTGCAGGAAAGATGGCTAAAAGCGGAAAATATGACGGCGTGATATGCCTCGGTGCGGTAATACGCGGATCGACCCCTCACTTTGATTACGTAGCTTCCGAGGTCTCAAAGGGGGTTGCGTCAGTCTCTCTCGAAAGCGGACTTCCGGTGGTTTTCGGAGTCCTCACAACCGATACCATTGAGCAGGCCGTCGAACGGGCGGGGGGCAAGGGGGGGAACAAGGGTTTCGAGGCGGCGGTCACCGTCATAGAAGCGATAAACCTCATAAAGGCGCTTGACTGATGGGGATGCGCCGTGAAGCGCGTGAGCGCGCATTGCAGGTCATTTACGCTCTTGATTCAAATCCATCTCTGGATATCTCCGACATGCTCCCGCTTTTCCAGGAGGAGATGCTGGAAATCCCGCAGCGTATGCGCGAATTCGCCTCAATTCTGGTCAGGGGGGTGATAGAGAAGCGTGAAGTCATAGATCGCGAGATACGCACCTGCTCAAAGAACTGGGCTCTGGGAAGGATGTCCAGAGTTGATCTCAACATCATGAGAATCGCCGCTTTCGAACTCATGTTCTGTGAGGATATCCCAAAAAAAGTGACAATAAACGAGGCGATAGAGATAGCCCGCAGGTATGGGGACAGAGAATCTCCGGCGTTTGTCAACGGGATACTGGACGAGATTCCGGTCTGCAAAAAGCTGGAGGAGAGCGCTTGACCAATAAACTTTTCGGGGAAATGAATGACTGAAACAAAAGCGGGTCTCATAGGGTTCGGAAACATCGGCGCCGGGGTTGTCAGGCTTCTTCAGGAGAATGCCGCTCTTATAAAGGGTAAGGCTGGAACCGGGATAGTGCTCAAGAAAATAGCTGACCTCGACACCACTACCGACCGTGGCGTCATGCTCCCCCCGGGAACCCTGACAGACGATGTGAACGAAATTTTCGACGATCCGGAAATCTCCGTGGTGATAGAGCTGATAGGGGGGTATGAACCGGCGAAAAGTTTCGTGTTAAAGGCCATCGAAAGAGGGAAGCATATCGTAACCGCGAACAAGGCGCTCCTGGCTCTGCATGGCGAGGAGATATACGCAGCTGCGGCCAGAAGAAATGTCGAAGTGCAGTTCGAGGCGGCCGTAGGAGGGGGAATACCTGTTCTCACGGCGATAAAGGGGAACCTTGCCGCGAACAACTTTGGAAGTGTTTTCGGGATAATGAACGGTACATGCAATTACATTCTCACCAGGATGACGCAGGAAGGGGCGGACTTTGCCGATATGCTCGCCGCGGCCAAACAGCTCGGATATGCCGAGCCTGATCCGACGTTCGACATCGAAGGGGTGGACACCGCGCACAAACTGGCGATTCTTGCCTCGCTCTGTTTCGGAACGAGGATCGATTTCAACGCCATACATACCGAGGGGATATCAGGAATAACCGCTCATGATGTCAAATTTGCCAATGATTTCGGCTATCACATAAAACTTCTGGCAATAGGTAAGCTTTCAAGCGGCAAGATCGAGGCCAGAGTTCATCCGACCATGATCCCGCTGCACAATCCGCTCGCGGAGGTAAACGGAGTGTTCAACGCCATAAGGCTGACGGCCGATTTTGCCGGACCTGTCATGTTTTATGGCCGCGGAGCCGGGCAGAATCCGACGGCAAGCGCCATAGTGGGCGATCTTATCGGGCTTGCGAGAAGCATGAAGGCGGGGGCCGGGAGGAGAATGGCGCCTCTCGGATTTCTGGACAGCATGATAAGGGATATTCCTCTGAAACCGATGTCGGAGATAGTCAGCAAGTACATGCTCCGTTTCAGCGCGCTTGACAAGCCTGGAGTTCTCGCGGCTATATCAGGCTCCCTCGGGCGCCATGAGATCAGCATAGAGTCCATGGTGCAGACATCCAAGCAGTCCGACAGCTCCATCCCGGTGGCGATCGTCATCAAAACCCATGAAGCTCTTGAAGGTGCAGTTCAGGCGGCGCTTTCGGAAATCGACAGGCTCGACATAATCTGCATGCCGACCGTATTCATACGGATAGAGGACAATCTGGAGTAAGTAAATCGACTCGCTTTTTTCCGGGAGGGTGTCTGACTCCGCTTCAATCTCTGCTTTAAATCTCAGATAAATCGTGACGAGGCTCAACCATGACCAAGATACTTCTAAGCGAAGAGCATATCCCGAGACAGTGGTACAACATAATACCGGACATGCCGGCTCCTCTTGCGCCGGCGATAAACCCCCGCACATTGAAGCCGGCCACCCCGGAGGATATGCTCGGCATCTTCCCGATGGCGCTCATAGAGCAGGAGGTCTCCACCAGACGATGGATCAATATTCCTGACGAGGTACGAGATATATACAGGTTGTGGCGCCCCTCTCCCATGTACCGCGCCCGCCGCCTCGAAGCGGCGCTCGGCACCCCCGCTTCGATTTACTACAAATACGAGGGGGTCTCCCCTGCGGGTTCGCACAAGCCGAATTCGGCGATACCGCAGGCGTGGTACAACAGGGAGGCCGGGATAAGGCGGCTTGCCACCGAAACCGGCGCGGGCCAGTGGGGGAGTTCTCTCGCGCTCGCCTGTTCGATGTTCGGTCTCGAATGCACGATATACATGGTGAAGGTTTCCTGTGCACAGAAGCCGTACCGCAGGAGCATGATGCAGCTCTGGGGGGCCACGGTGATCCCGTCCCCTTCCGGGCTTACCAACTCCGGGCGCTCAATCCTGGCGAACGATCCTGACTCTCCAGGTTCTCTCGGCATCGCCATTTCAGAAGCGGTTGAGGACGCCGCTTCCCATCCCGACACGAACTATGCGCTGGGGAGCGTTCTCAATCACGTCTGCCTGCACCAGACCGTGATAGGGCTGGAAGCCAGAGAGCAGATGAAGATCGCCGGCGAATACCCGGACGTTGTCATCGCCTGCTGCGGCGGCGGCTCCAACTTCGCCGGCCTGGTTTTCCCCTTTCTCGCAGACAGAGCCTCCGGAAGGGACATCCGCTGCCTGGCGGTGGAGCCGACCTCCTGCCCCACGCTCACCAAGGGGGTTTACGCATTTGATTACGGCGACACGGCCATGGTCGCGCCAATCACCATGATGTACACTCTGGGGCATGACTTCGTGCCGCCGGGGATACATGCCGGCGGACTCCGCTATCACGGAGAATCCCCTCTTGTCTCTCAGCTCTATAACCAGGGGGTGATAGAGGCCAGGGCTTACGGGCAGAATTCATGCTTCGAGGCCGCGCTACTCTTCGCCCGCTCGGAAGGGATAGTTCCTGCCCCGGAATCGTCTCACGCTGTCCGTGCTGCTATAGACGAAGCGCTCCTGGCAAAGGAGGAGGGGAAGAAAAAAACGATTCTGTTCGGACTTTCAGGGCATGGGCAGCTCGATATGGCCGCCTACGATGCCTATCTTTCAGGCGGCCTCGAGGATTACGACTATCCGTCGGAAAAGGTGAGAGAAGCCCTCGAACGGCTGCCGAAGGTTCAACTGTAGCATCTCATTTCCGCCGCTTCCCGTTTTGCCGGGAGGTCGGCTTAATCCGCGCTGTTGCAGGGTTTTACATGGTCAAAGTCAAAATCTGCGGCATAACCAGCCTGGAAGATGCCATGACGGCCATCAATGCCGGGGTCGACGCTCTCGGTTTCGTATTTCACCCCGCATCTCCGCGGAACATCTCTCCGGAAACCGCAGCCCGTATAATAGCGCTCCTTCCCCCCTTCATTCAATGCGTAGGACTTTTTGTCGATCAGAAGCCGGATATCGTGAACCGCACTGCCGACTCCTGCAGGCTGGATATTGTCCAGTTGCACGGAGATGAGCCACCGGAATACTGCGCTGAGATAGAGCGCCGCATCATAAAGGCGATACGGGTAAGGGGGGCGTGGAGCCTCGATATTATCGGAAGCTATGAAGTTTCGGCGTTTCTCCTTGACGCATGGTCGCCTGACATGCATGGCGGAACAGGGATGACTTTCAACTGGGATATCGCGGCGGAGGCGTCACGCAGGTGGAGAGTGATCCTTGCCGGCGGGCTTGACCCGGAAAATGTCGCCGGGGCTGTAAGAATGGTGAAACCGTATGCTGTGGATGTTTCGAGCGGAGTTGAACTGTCACCCGGGAGAAAAGACCCGGAAAAGGTCATTCAGTTTGTCAAACGCGCAAAGGAGTTGAAAATTTGAAAAGATATCCTGACAAAAGAGGGCATTTCGGCGAGTACGGGGGGCGATACGTTCCGGAGACTCTCATGCCGGCGCTCCTCGAACTTGAAAAAGCCTATGATTTCTATCGCAACGACAGGGAGTTCCGCCAGGAGCTGGAATATTACCTGAGAGAGTATGTGGGGCGCCCCACCCCCCTCTATTTTGCGGGAAAACTGACCGCAAGGCTTGGCGGGGCGAAGATATACCTGAAGCGCGAGGATCTCAACCACACTGGAGCCCACAAGGTGAACAACACCATAGGCCAAGGGCTTCTGGCCAGGCGCATGGGGAAAAAGCGCGTGATCGCGGAAACCGGCGCCGGCATGCATGGCGTTGCCACAGCAACCATAGCCGCCCTCTTCGGCATGGAGTGCGAGGTATTCATGGGTGAGGAGGATACCCGGCGCCAGTCCCAGAATCTCTTCAGAATGCGCCTTCTTGGCGCGAAAGTCACACCTGTTTCAGCCGGGACAGCCACCCTGAAGGATGCGATGAACGAAGCGCTTAGAAACTGGGTCTCTACCATCAGGGATACATTCTACGTAATCGGGACAGTGGCGGGGCCGCACCCGTATCCTCTGATGGTGCGTGATTTCCAGTCAGTGATAGGGAGAGAGGCTCTTAAACAGCACAAAAGACACGAGGGGAGGCTTCCGGACGCTCTTGTCGCCTGCGTCGGCGGCGGGAGCAACGCGATAGGCCTTTTCGCCCCGTTCATCAGATACCCGGATGTAAGGCTTATAGGGGTAGAGGCGGCAGGCGAAGGGATCGAAACCGGAAGGCACGCAGCCCCTCTGACAGCCGGCTCTCCAGGGATACTTCACGGCAACAGGACATATCTCCTGCAGAACAGGGATGGCCAGATAACCGATGCGCACTCGATCTCCGCCGGTCTTGACTATCCGGGTGTGGGCCCGGAGCATGCGTGGCTGAAGGATAGCGGCAGGGGGGAGTACGTCGCGGTCACCGATTCCGAAGCTCTGGAAGCTTTCAGTCTTCTGGCGCACGAGGAGGGGATACTCCCTGCTCTCGAATCCTCCCATGCCATAGCATATGCGGCAAAACTCGCTCCCCGCATGACGAAGGGGCAGAGCATCGTAGTTTCTCTCTCCGGCCGGGGAGACAAGGATCTCCAGACAGTGGCGGCCGCAACCGGAATGAAAACAGGGATGTCACAGCAGGCAGGGAGATGACTCAATGAGTGATTCGAGAGAATTTCATGTATGTCTCATCACTACTGTCCGGTTAATAACTGAATAAATTCATCTGCTTATACTTGGGTTGCTCCGGAATTTGCTTGAGAGCCTCCGCAACCATCTTTGCCGATATGTCGAAGTTGTTGGCAAGAATAACGAAGAAAGCTCCCTGCTTGTGGATGGTGTACAGCCGGGAAAACCTCTGGGAAAACCTCTGGGGTCAGGTT
>DFZL01000002.1 GCA_002382705.1 Geobacter sp. UBA4057 | reverse complement strand
GTCGTCAGCTCAATTATTGAGTAAAACCAGCTATAAAACAGTACTTTAAACGGCCTCTATCTGGCTTAAAGGATCAAGTAATATGAGAGACATCATAACTTTGGGTTGCACGGTCTGCAAACAGAAAAACTATACCACTACAAAAAACAAGAAGAGCACCCCCGGAAAGCTCGAATTCAGCAAGTACTGCCGGTTCTGTAGAAAGCATACTCCTCACAAGGAAACCAAATAACAAATTTTCAAGGCATTCAGGCCAGTAGCTCTAACGGCTAGAGCGCCGGTCTCCAAAACCGGATGTTGGGGGTTCGAATCCCTCCTGGCCTGCCACTATTTCCGGCCTGGCATCTTTTTCAGCGGAAATTGCCATTAACCGCCTGACTTGCTTCGAGGATAACGGATGCAAAATATCAAATCCTTCCTGGAATCGGTAAAACTTGAACTGGCCAAAGTAACCTGGCCGACTCGAAAAGAGACGGTTGCCACGGCGGGAGTCGTGGTATTCATAGTTTTTCTGATATCTGTATACCTTGGCGCCTGCGACTTCGTGCTTGCCAAACTGATGCGCCTGATACTTGGCTAAAGGGAATAAAAAATGAACAAAAAGTGGTATGGGGTTCACACTTATTCCGGTTTTGAAAACAAGGTTAAGCAGAACCTTTTTGAAAAAATAAAGAATGAAGGGGTAGAGGAGTTTTTCGATGAGATTCTGATACCATCCGAGACGGTAGTAGAACTCAAGAAAGGCGAGAAGAAAACTTCTTCCAGAAAATTTTTCCCGGGCTACATTCTTGTAAAAATGGAGTTGACCGATGAAACCTGGCATATAGTCAAGGAGACTGCCAAAGTAACCGGTTTTGTCGGAGGGAGCACTCCGTTTCCCATCCCGGAGGAAGAGGTGATCAAGATTGCCAGAAGAATCGAGGAGGGGGCTGAGAAGCCGAGGCCCAAAGTCCAATTTGAGGTCGGAGAAACAGTAAGGGTTGTTGACGGCCCGTTTCTCAACTTTTCTGGTGTCGTGGAAGATGTGAAGCCGGATAAGGGTAAGTTGCGCGTAACAGTTACAATTTTTGGTAGAGCGACACCGGTTGAACTTGAATTCATGCAGGTGGAAAAAAATTGATCATCTATTTTGCTTGATATCCCCTGAATCTGAAATTAATCGGATGTGGATAACAGGTTTATAAAGGAGTAGAATAATGGCGAAAAAAATTACCGGTTACATCAAATTGCAGATTCCCGCAGGAAAAGCCAATCCATCGCCTCCGATCGGGCCTGCGCTGGGGCAGCACGGCGTCAACATCATGGAGTTCTGCAAGGCGTTCAATGCGAAGACTCAGGGAGACGATGGGACGATAACACCTGTTGTAATAACGGTTTATGCGGATCGCTCGTTTACCTTCATCACCAAAACTCCTCCCGTTCCGGTACTGATCAAGAAAGCGCTTGGGATAGCCAGCGGTTCTGCTGTCCCTAACAAGAACAAGGTCGGCAAATTGACTAAAGCGCAGGTCGAGGAGATTGCCAGAGCAAAGATGCCCGATCTTAACGCCGCTTCTGTAGAAGCCGCCATGAGGACTGTCGAGGGAACCGCTCGCTCAATGGGCGTTGATATCGTATAAAAAGTATATTCAAAGATATAAAGAGAGGTTGCATAATGTCTAAGACAGGTAAAAAACACGTTTCTGCATCGGAAAAGATCGACAGAACCAAAGTTTATCCGCTCACGGCTGCTCTGGACGTGGTGAAACAGGCGGCTTACGCAAAGTTTGACGAAACTGTTGATATCGCTGTCAGGCTTGGAGTGGATCCTCGTCATGCTGACCAGATGGTGCGAGGGGCTGTGGTTCTTCCCAAAGGTCTTGGCAAGGATGTTCGTGTCCTTGTCTTTGCAAAGGGGGAAAAGGAGAAGGAAGCCCTTGAGGCTGGTGCGGATTATGTCGGTGCCGATGATCTTGTGGCCAGAATTCAGGAAGGGTGGTTTGAATTCGACACAGCCATAGCCACTCCGGACATGATGGGTGTAGTAGGAAAGATTGGCAAGCTTCTTGGCCCTCGCGGGCTTATGCCTAACCCCAAGGTAGGAACGGTTACTTTTGAGGTTGCCAGAGCTGTCAAGGAGTCAAAAGCCGGCAAGGTTGAGTTTCGCGTGGAGAAAGCCGGCATTGTGCATGCTCCGGTCGGGAAAGCTTCTTTTGCTGCTGACTCGCTGAAGGACAATATACTGGCTCTGGTAGAGGCTCTTGTAAAGGCAAAACCTGCCGCTGCCAAAGGCACCTATATAAGAAAAGTTTCTCTCTCATCAACAATGGGCCCAGGCATAAACCTGGATATAACCGATCTGACTGCCCAGATATGATTTTCAGTCCAAAGTCATTGACAGCAGGCGCCTTAGCAGCTTAATGGGTTTTTACCCCTGCCTGCCGAGACTTGGTATCGCAAGGTTCAATCCTTGCGCTTCCGACTTTGGCGGGGCATTGCCCCATATACCAAAAGAAAGGAGGAAGTAGCTTGAACAAGGATAACAAGCAGCAACTGGTTACGGAAATGCATGACTGTCTGACCCGTTCAAAGGCAATTTTTCTTGCTGATTTCCGTGGAATGAATGTTGGACAGGCGACAACCCTGCGAAATGAACTGCGCGGCATTTCAGTTGAATACAGGGTTTTCAAGAATACCCTGCTTGACCTCGCAGCCAAAGGGACAGATTTTGAATGCATCACTCCGTTTCTTTCCGGTCCTACGGCAATTGCCATAACTTACGATGATCCGGTCGGCACTGCGAAGGTCCTGAGTAAGTTTGCGAAAGACCCTCTCGGAAAGTTCGTGCTGAAGGCCGGAGCGCTTTCAGGCAAACTGCTTGATGCGAAACAGATACAGTATCTTGCAGATCTGCCGTCCCGTGAAGTTCTGATTGCAAAGATGCTTGGCTCAATGCAGGCTCCAGCAACAAACTTCGTAGGCGTGCTCGCAGCTCTGCCCGGTTCTCTTGTGCGTGTGCTTGACGCAATACGCGCTCAGAAAGAAAATACACAGTAATTAAGAGTTCATATTCAATTATTATTAAACAATTTTATACGGAGGAATAGTAAAATGGCTGAAATCACAAAACAGGATGTAATTTCTTTTATAGAGAAGATGACTGTTCTTGACCTTGCAGAACTCGTCAAGGAGCTTGAAGAGAAATTTGGTGTCTCAGCGGCAGCCCCGGTTGCGGTTGCCGCAGTTGCCGGCCCCGCCGCTGCAGCGGAACCTGCTGAGGAGCAGACTGAATTTGATGTTATCCTTAAATCCGCAGGTGCCAACAAGATAAACGTGATAAAGGTTGTTCGTGCATTGACAAGCCTTGGCCTCAAAGAAGCCAAAGACCTGGTTGACGGCGCTCCAAACCCTGTAAAGAGCGGGATTTCTAAGCAGGAGGCTGAAGATGCAAAAAAACAGCTTGCTGAGGCTGGCGCCGAAGTAGAAGTCAAATAAATAGCATTAATAAAAAACTGCAGAGAGCCAAGGTCGCCATGCGTGGCCTTGGCTTGTCCTGTTTGAACTATCAGTATATTAACTGTAAGTACAGCAATTCCAGTCGGTTAGGTGTTTCGACCGGAAGTCGTAGTGAAACTCGCCAAAGGAGAAGCCATGGCTTATTCGATCGCCAATAACCACCTCTTGCGTAAAAACTTTGCCAAAATTCAGAATATAATCAGCATCCCGAACTTAATTGACATACAGAAAAACTCATACCGCAGGTTCCTTCAGCAGGAGCTCTCCCCCGAACAGAGAACTGCCGCAGGTCTGGAAGCCGTATTCAGAAGTGTATTTCCGATCAAGGATTTCAGTGAAAGCGCCTCGCTTGAATATGTTTCCTACTCGCTCAGCAAACCGAAATACGACGTTGAGGAGTGTCATCAGCGCGGTATGACTTTTGCTGCCCCGATGAAAGTGAAGGTCAGGCTGGTAATCTGGGATACTGGCAAGGAGACAGGAGTCCGGGCAATCAGGGATATCAAGGAACAGGAGGTATATTTCGGCGAAATACCTCTTATGACTGAGAACGGCACATTTATTATCAACGGCACGGAGCGGGTCATAGTCAGCCAGTTGCACCGCTCGCCAGGTGTCTTTTTCGATCATGACAAGGGGAAAACCCACTCGAGCGGTAAAGTTCTTTATTCTGCCAGAGTGATTCCTTACAGGGGTTCATGGCTTGACTTTGAATTTGATCATAAGGACATACTTTATGTCCGTATAGACAGACGTAGAAAAATGCCTGCGACGGTTCTTCTGAAAGCTCTCAGATATACGACCGAAGAGTTGCTTAACTACTACTACAAAAGCGAAGAGATTACGATTGACGGCGACAGCATACTCAAAAGCGTAGACCCTGAATTGTTGACCCTGCAAAAAGCTATCGCCGATGTTGTTGCCCCTAAAACGGGTGAAGTGATAGTAAGATCGAACCGTAAATTCACTAAAGCCTCAATCAAAAAAATGCTGGAATTCGGAATAAGGACCGTGCCGGTCAACCTTGAGAGCATAGCCGGGAGGTTTGCAGCCCATGATGTGACAGACCCGACTACCGGTGAGGTCGTACTTGAGTGCAATGAAGAGGTGAGCAGTGAAAAGTTTTTCGAAATCAAGTCAAGAGGGATAAAAAACTTCAAGATACTTTTCATAGACAATCTGCATGTTACCTCTTCCTTCAGGGATACCCTGCTGATGGACAAGATAAGCAGCAGCGATGACGCTTTGATAGAGATTTATCGCAGGCTCCGCCCAGGCGACCCCCCTACGCTTAAAAGTTCGCAGATACTTTTTGAGAACCTCTTCTTTAACCCTGAACGATATGACCTTTCAGCAGTCGGAAGACTCAAGCTTAATTTCAAACTCGGCCTGAAAGTATGGCCGGATTGCACGGTGCTGAACGCTCCATGCATGATAAGCAGTGAGGATGTAAGTTTTGACGGGCTGCTAGGAGCATTGACCGATCCGGAGAACAAGTTTTCACACTACCTGATGACAAGGCTCCCTTCAGACCTGGTCAAGGCGCTCCGCAAGCATGATCCTCAGCAGCCTCTTCCTGAAAAAGTACGTGAACAGTTGCTGAGAGAATTGAACAACTGCCTTAAAGATTCCGATTTTTATCGTCGTGAGATTTTTTCCGAATTCAAACTGAGTGATGCTACAAGGAAGCTTTCCGAACAGATCGATCAGGGTACGTTTGAAGAAAACAGGCGGGTTATCGAATCCCTCCGCAGGAACAGGATGCTGCTTGAAGATCTTCTGGGGCATGCTGTCCGGAAAAGCTGCAAGAACGACATACTGGAGATTGTTCGATACCTGATAGAATTGAAAAACGGGCGGGGGATAATCGACGATATCGACCACCTTGGGAACCGGCGTGTACGGGCCGTGGGCGAACTTCTTGAAAACCAGTACAGGATTGGTCTTGTTAGGATGGAGAGAGCCATCAAGGAGCGTATGAGCCTTCAGGAAGTTGAAAACCTGATGCCGCACGACCTTATAAATTCCAAACCTGTTTCAGCGGTGGTCAAGGAATTTTTTGGATCGTCTCAGCTCTCCCAGTTCATGGATCAGACAAATCCGCTTTCCGAGGTCACCCATAAAAGGCGTCTTTCTGCTCTGGGGCCTGGTGGCCTTACACGTGAACGGGCAGGGTTCGAAGTCCGAGACGTGCATCCTACGCATTACGGGCGTGTTTGCCCGATTGAGACTCCAGAAGGACCCAATATCGGTCTTATAGCTTCTCTTTCAACTTATGCCAGGATTAACGAGCATGGTTTTGTAGAGACTCCTTATCGAATCGTAAAGGATGGCAAAATTACGGATGAAGTCCGCTTTTTTTCGGCGCTTGAGGAAGAGGGGCATGCAATAGCTCAGGCCAATGCCGAAATTGACAAAAACGGCAGATTCCTGAACGATTATGTTTCTGCCAGAAAAAGTGGTGAGTTCATTCTTGTGCATCGCGATGAAATCGAACTTATGGATGTTGCGCCGAAGCAGCTTGTCTCTGTTGCTGCCGCTCTCATTCCGTTTCTTGAAAACGACGACGCGAACCGTGCGCTTATGGGCTCCAACATGCAGCGCCAGGCAGTGCCGCTTCTGAGGTCGGATTCTCCGCTTATCGGCACTGGAATGGAGAGGATTGTCGCGATGGATTCGGGAGTTTCAATCATAGCCCGGCATGACGGGGTTGTTGAGTCCGTTGACAGCTCACGTATAGTGGTGAAAATCGACGAGCAGGAGCATGACGAGACAGGCACCGGCGTTGATATCTACAACCTGATCAAATTTGCCAGATCAAACCAGAACACCTGCATAAACAACAAACCTGTCGTCAAGGTAGGTGATGCGGTCAAGCGTGGCGATGTAATAGCAGATGGTCCTTCAACCGAAATGGGCGAACTTGCCCTTGGGCAGAATATTGTTGTCGCATTCATGCCATGGGGGGGATACAACTTTGAGGACTCGATCCTCGTTTCTGAAAAGCTTGTAAAGGACGACAGATATACTTCAATACACATTGAAGAATTTGAGTGTGTTGCTCGTGACACAAAACTTGGCAGGGAAGAGATTACGTCAGATATCCCGAATCTCAGTGAAGAGGCTTTAAAGGATCTCGACGAATCGGGCATCATACGCATAGGCGCAGAAGTTAAGCCAGGAGACATCCTGGTCGGCAAAATCACCCCGAAGGGGGAAACACAGCTATCTCCTGAGGAAAAATTGCTTAGAGCGATTTTTGGAGAAAAGGCCGGAGACGTCAGGGATACATCCCTGGTAGTGCCTCCGGGCGTGGAGGGCACCGTTATCGGCGCCAAAATATTCTCACGCAAGGGCTCCGACAAGGATTCCCGCACCGAGCTGATTGAAAAGGCGGAAGAGGAAAAGCTCCGGAAGGATGAACAGGATGAAATCAGGATCATAAGAAGCTCTGCGATAGGCAAGCTGAAGCGCCTTCTCACAGGGAAAGCTGTTGCAATAAAACTTGAATCTTCTGACGGGAAACTTCTCCTTGCGAAAGGGAAAAAGATAACAGAAGAGGTGCTTGACGCTATTCCTGTCGCGCGCTGGGGTTCAATATCCACAAGCGATGATGGCGAGACCGACGAAAAAGTCAGCCAGATACTTGAAACGCTTAATCGCCAGATAGAGCTTATTCAGGCTGTGTTTGATGACAAGATACAGAAGATCAGACGTGGTGATGACCTCCCTCCGGGTGTTATAAAGATGGTCAAGGTCTACATTGCGATCAAGAGGAAGCTTCAGGTAGGCGACAAGATGGCCGGAAGGCATGGAAACAAAGGTGTTGTTTCCCGAATACTCCCTGAAGAAGATATGCCCTACATGGAGGATGGGCGTCCGGTGGAGATAGTTTTGAATCCTCTGGGCGTTCCTTCGCGTATGAACGTAGGCCAGATTCTCGAGATACATCTGGGTTGGGCGGCAAAAGGGATTGGCTGGAAAATCGAGGAGATGCTCGCAAGGCAGTTTTCCGAGGAGAGTCTTAGGGAGTACCTCAAGGATGTATATGGCAATGATGAGGCAGGAAATTTCATAGACGGGCTTGACAGGGAAGAGCTAATGAAGGTATGCCGCCGGCTTCAGCGAGGCATGCCGATGGCTTCACCTGTTTTTGAAGGTGTATCCGAAGAGAACATCAAGAAAATGCTGGGAAAGGCCGGTTTTCATGCTTCCGGCCAGGTCACGCTTTTTGACGGGCGTTCGGGCGACCCTTTCAAACACAAGGTGACGGTCGGCATAATGTATATGCTTAAACTGCATCATCTGGTAGACGACAAGATACATGCCCGCTCCATTGGACCTTACAGTCTCGTAACACAGCAGCCGCTGGGAGGCAAAGCGCAGTTCGGAGGCCAGAGACTCGGAGAGATGGAGGTATGGGCAATGGAGGCTTATGGAGCCGCACACGCCTTGCAGGAGTTCCTTACCGTAAAATCTGACGATGTTTCAGGCAGGACGAGGATGTATGAGGCGATAGTAAAAGGGAAGCATACCCTTGAACCAGGATTGCCAGAATCTTTTAATGTTCTGATAAAGGAACTGCAGTCGTTGTGTCTGGATGTAGAGTTGCTGGAAGGGCAGGACGACTGAACCTTTTCCGATTCAGTCCCGAATGGAGTCCGCCCGGTAAATCTGGATCTGATACTGTCTGTTTCCTATCCGGCAAGAGTCATGTACATGTGGTTCATGGATGGAAACCAAATAATGGAGGAAAAGCATGGCAGAAGATTACTTCAGCTTTTTTGATAAACCTAAAGATCCGCTGCATTTTTCATCAATACGGATTTCCGTTTCATCACCGGACAAAATCCGCGAACGTTCACATGGCGAGGTAAAAAAACCTGAAACGATAAATTACCGCACATTCAAACCTGAAAGGGATGGTCTCTTCTGTGCCAAGATATTCGGCCCTACAAAGGACTACGAATGCAACTGCGGCAAATACAAGCGCATGAAGCACAGGGGGATAATTTGCGAGAAATGCGGTGTTGAAGTTATTCCTTCAAAAGTGCGTCGCGAACGTCTTGGGCATATAGATCTCGCCACACCTGTCGCGCATATCTGGTTTTTGAAATCCCTCCCGTCACGCATAGGCAACCTGCTTGACATAACACTTAAAGATCTTGAAAAGGTTCTTTATTTTGAGGCGTTTGTTATCAGCGATCCGAAAAACACTCCGCTTCAGTTCTGCGAGGTGATGTCGGAAGAAAAATTTCTCAAGGCGCAGCAGGAATACGGTTACGATGCATTTGAAGGCGGCATGGGGGCTGCGGCTATCCAGCACTGCCTAAAAAAGATAAATCTGGATGAGCTTTCTGCACAACTGAGAACCGACATGGTTGAATCAAGCAGTGAAGCGAAAAGAAAAAAGACAGCCAAAAGACTCAAAGTCGTGGAGGCTTTCAAGGCATCCGGTAATAAACCGGAATGGATGATTCTCGAATGCATTCCGGTTCTTCCCCCTGAACTGCGTCCACTCGTGCCACTTGACGGAGGACGGTTCGCGACGTCCGATCTGAATGATCTCTACAGGCGGGTAATAAACCGGAATAATAGGCTGAAACGCCTTGTTGAACTGCAGGCGCCGGAAGTTATCATACGAAATGAAAAGCGGATGCTCCAGGAAGCGGTTGACGCGCTTTTTGATAACGGGCGGCGAGGCAGGGCAATCGCCGGGCCGAACAAGCGACCCCTGAAATCGCTTTCAGACATGCTGAAAGGAAAATCTGGTCGCTTCAGACAGAATCTCCTCGGCAAACGTGTTGACTACTCTGGCCGTTCAGTCATTGTTGTTGGTCCGGAGTTGAAACTTCACCAGTGTGGTCTCCCGAAGAAGATGGCGCTTGAGCTTTTCAAGCCGTTTATCTACAACAAGCTCGAGGAGAGAGGACTTGTAACTACAATCAAGAGCGCAAAAAAAATGGTTGAGAAGGAGAAGCCGGAAGTTTGGGATGTTCTTGAAGAAGTGATCAAGGAGCATCCTGTTATGCTGAACCGCGCTCCTACGCTGCATCGTCTCGGCATACAGGCCTTCGAGCCCGTATTGATCGAAGGGAAGGCGATACAGCTTCACCCTCTGGTCTGCACGGCCTTCAATGCTGATTTTGATGGCGATCAGATGGCAGTTCACCTCCCTCTCTCCATAGAGAGTCAGGTTGAGGCGAGGGTGCTTATGATGTCAACCAACAACATTCTCTCGCCCGCCCACGGGAAGCCGATCATTGTGCCATCACAGGATATGGTGCTTGGCGCTTACTACATGACAAGGGACAGGAGATATGAGCCTGATACGGATGAAGCTACTGGTGTTGACAAGATAGATAAAAAGACGGGTCTGAAAATTTACAGGATGGTCAAGGGGACCGGCAAGGTATTTTCTTCGCCTGAAGAGGTAAGAGTTGCCTTTGATGCCGGAGAAGTGGATATGCAGGCTGCAATAAAGGTGAGGATGAAAAACCTTCTTGCAGATGAAAAACCGTCGATTGTGGAGACTACCGCCGGGCGAATACTGCTGCGTGAAATTCTCCCAGAATCTGTGCCTTTCAGCGCTGTAAACAAGGTTATGAACAAGAAGGAATTGTCCAATCTTGTCGATGTTTGCTACCGGATGGCTGACAACAAGGAGACGGTTATTCTTGCAGACAAGCTCAAAGATATCGGTTTCAGGTACGCAAACCTGGCCGGCATATCAATATGCCTGGACGATATGGTGGTACCTGAAGGGAAAACAGCAATAATAACCAGGGCCGAAGATGAAGTAAAGGAGATACAGAACCAGTATACTGAAGGTCTTATCACCGATGGCGAGAGATATAACAAGGTCATAGACATCTGGGCGAAATCTACTGAAGAAATTGCGAAAGAGATGCTGGACAATCTTTCTAAAGAAACTTTTCTGGTTGAGGGTTACGGAAATGTCAAGGAATCATCGTTCAATGCCATTCATATGATGGCCGATTCCGGCGCAAGGGGCTCAGCGCAGCAGATTCGCCAGCTCGCCGGAATGCGCGGTCTTATGGCGAAGCCTTCGGGTGAAATCATTGAAACCCCGATTACGGCAAATTTCCGTGAAGGTTTGACGGTTCTTCAGTATTTCATCTCTACGCATGGAGCACGTAAAGGTCTGGCCGACACTGCGCTTAAGACGGCAAATTCCGGATATCTCACAAGAAGGCTGGTTGACGTTGCACAGGATGCAATTATAACTGAGACTGACTGCGGCACCCTGGACGGTCTTGTGGTTTCATCGCTGACCGAGGGGGGCGAAGTCATCGAGCATATCGGCGATCGCATTCTCGGCCGTGTCGCCCTGGATGACATCCTTGACCCTATAACAGGCGAAATTCTTGTCCCGGCCAACCAGGAGATTGATGAATCGCTTGTCAAGCGCATCGAAGAATCCGGCCTGGAGAAGGTCAAGATACGTTCTGTTCTCACATGCCAGAGCAGAAGAGGAATCTGCTCCAAATGCTACGGGCGGGATCTCGCAAGAGGACACAGCGTGAATCTCGGAGAAGCTGTCGGGGTCATAGCGGCACAATCAATCGGAGAACCGGGAACACAGCTTACGATGAGGACATTCCATATAGGAGGCACCGCAACACGCCGTGCCGAACAGACTTCACTTGAAGCAAGAACAGACGGCTTCCTCAAGTTCATTAACCTGAATACGGTTGTAAACGCTGAAGGGTTCCATATAGTAATGAATCGCAATGGCGAAATCGCGGTGACTGACGAAACCGGCCGTGAGCGTGAAAAGTACATGGTAGTTTATGGCGCCAAAATAAAGATTGCGCCTGGCGGAGACGTTAAACAGGGGGCAATTCTTGCCGAATGGGATCCGTTTACAATGCCTATCCTTACCGAATTCCCTGGTAGAGTCAAATTTGGCGATATAATTGAAGGTGTCACCATGGAAGAACAGCTTGACGAAGTAACCGGACTCTCAAGGAAAGTCATAATCGAATCCAAGGAGAGCGACAAGAGACCGCGAATCGCAATAAAAGCGCTGGCAGGTGACGCAGCAGAAGGCCAGGGGGGAACGATCGGGAGATATTTCCTGCCGGTAGGCGCAAATATTTCTGTCATGGAGGACACCATTCTGAGCGCTGGCGATATAATCGCAAAAATTCCGAGGGAGACGACGAAAACAAAAGACATTACAGGTGGTCTGCCTCGCGTTGCCGAACTTTTCGAGGCACGAAAACCTAAAGACTTCGCTGTTATTTCCGAAATTGACGGAAGAATCACATATGGGAAGGATGCGAAGGGGAAGCGCAAGGTAATAGTAACTCCGGAAATTGGAGAGCCGAAAGAATATCTTATACCAAAAGGAAAGCATATCAGCGTCCATGAAGGAGATCATGTCAGAGCCGGTGAAGCGCTTATGGACGGGTCGTCGAATCCACATGACATTCTCAGGGTGCTAGGGGTGAAGGAGCTTGCAAAGTATCTGGTCGATGAAGTCCAGGAGGTTTACAGGCTACAGGGGGTAAAGATAAACGACAAGCATATAGAGGTGATAGTACGGCAGATGCTGAGACGCGTCAGAATCAAGGATGTCGGGGATACATCACTCCTTGTCGATGACCAGGTAGAGCGTACAGTTTTTGAAACAGAAAACGAAAAAGCCCTGAATGAAGGGAAAAGGCCTGCGATAGCTGAACCTCTTCTACTGGGGATCACCAAGGCATCCCTTTCCACGGAATCGTTCATCTCTGCCGCCTCTTTCCAGGAAACCACCAAGGTTCTTACACAGGCTGCAATAGAAGGAAAGATCGATTTACTGCGTGGACTCAAGGAAAATGTCATAATGGGACGGTTGATACCGGCAGGCACCGGCCTTTCAAGATATAGAGGATTAAAACTGGTTACGGAATCAGCAGATGCGATGCTGAATGAAACAGAGGAAGAGCCAGGTGTTGACAGTCTGCCCGATGCCGCCTGAAATTTGCCCGTAGGAACTGACAATCCTCCGGACAAAAAAAATAAAAACATTTTTATGCTTGACATGCAGATCCGGATAATGTATTTAAAAAAACTCTTTGAGAACCGGATTAGTCAAAACTGACTTCAGTTTTGATCGTTGAATGGAGATGCCGTCAGATCAAATAGAACCTGCGGCCTACACCTATTCCATTCCCACCCGTTTGGCAGGCGCTGAGCCTCAATCTAACCGGTTCAAGGCAAACTAAAAGACATTGATTCCTTTTCGGCTCGAGTTACTTTTCGCGTCAGGACTATTTATGTTGAAAATCGACCTGTTCATTTACTGACTGCTGTTTCAGCGAACTTATATATTACGGCTGCTTTTATTTGATTATTTAATCAGTCTGGAGACCTGGATATATGCCAACAATCAATCAGCTTATCCGCATGGGAAGAGAGAGCAAAAGAGACAAGTCCACCGCTCCCGCCCTGAAGTGCTGCCCCCAGAAGCGGGGTGTTTGTACCAGGGTTTATACTACGACTCCCAAAAAACCTAACTCGGCGCTTCGCAAGGTTGCCAGGGTGCGCCTTACCAACGGTATAGAGGTAACATCCTATATTCCGGGCGTTGGGCACAATCTGCAGGAACATTCGGTTGTCCTTATAAGGGGAGGGAGGGTAAAGGACCTTCCTGGCGTGCGCTATCATATAGTCAGGGGCACCCTTGATTCTGTTGGCGTGAAGGGACGTATGAAGAGTCGGTCAAAATACGGCGCCAAGCGACCCAAATAAACTGCTTTGAAATGCTAGGGGATTAAGTATGCCAAGAAGAAGAGAAGTGCCTAAAAGAAATATTCTGCCTGACCCAAAGTTTCATGACAAGACTGTTGCAAAGCTGATCAATATCATGATGCTGGCGGGAAAAAAGAGCATAGCCGAGTCAATACTGTATGGTGCCCTTGAGCTTGTGGCGCAGAAGACCAATGATGAGCCGGTCAAGGTTCTGAAGAAAAGCCTCGACAATATCAAGCCGCTTCTTGAGGTTAAATCTCGAAGGGTTGGCGGTTCGACTTACCAGGTGCCGATCGAGGTGCGTCCAGACCGTCGTGTTTCGCTGGCGATGCGCTGGCTTATAAAATATTCAACCTCTCGCAGCGAAAAAACGATGAGAGATAAACTTGCAGGTGAAATTATGGATGCTTTCAACAACAGAGGTGCAGCGGTGAAAAAACGCGAAGATGTGCATAAAATGGCCGAAGCCAACCGCGCCTTCGCTCATTATAGATGGTAAAGTTCTGAAGCTGTTCAGATTCTGGAGGTTTTTGTGCCCCGTACAGTAGCATTGGAAAAATACAGAAATATCGGGATCATGGCTCACATTGACGCAGGTAAGACCACTACGACTGAGCGTATCCTTTATTATACCGGTGTATCCCACAAGATAGGTGAAGTGCATGAAGGCACTGCCACCATGGATTGGATGGAGCAGGAGCAGGAGCGCGGTATCACAATCACATCTGCCGCGACTACTTGCAGCTGGCGTGACTTCAATATAAATATCATAGACACACCCGGACATGTGGATTTCACGATTGAAGTTGAGCGATCGCTCAGGGTCCTCGATGGAGCTGTGGCAGTATTCTGTTCGGTCGGCGGCGTAGAGCCACAGTCTGAGACGGTCTGGCGTCAGGCTGACAAATATGGAGTGCCTCGTATAGCTTTTATCAATAAGATGGACCGTGTTGGCGCAGATTTTTTCCGTGGGGTCCAGATGATAAAGGAGCGGCTCAAGGCGAACCCGCTTCCTGTCCAGCTCCCGATCGGCAAAGAGGATATGTTCAAAGGCGTGATTGATCTCGTCAGGATGAAAGCTGTCACATGGAATGATGAGACTCTTGGCGCTACTTTTGTTGTTTCGGATATTCCAGCTGATCTTCTTGAAGAAGCCAGAGAATATCGTGAGAAAATGATAGAAGAGATCGCAAGCCACGACGATTTTCTGATGGAGAAGTATCTTGGTGGCGAAGAGCTGACTGAATCAGAAATTATGAACGCGATCAGGGTTTGTACTATCAATATAAAAATAATACCGGTTATCTGTGGTTCATCTTTCAAAAATAAAGGTGTGCAGAACCTGCTCGATGCTGTCGTCGATTTCCTTCCGTCTCCTATAGACATTCCGGCAATAAAGGGCGTAGCTGTAGGGTCCGGTTCTGAAATTGAGCGCAAAGCCTCCGATACCGAACCTTTTTCTGCCCTTGGTTTTAAGATAATGACAGACCCCTTTGTTGGACAACTTACTTTTTTCAGGGTTTATTCAGGAGTCGCCACTGCCGGATCTTACATTTACAATTCCACAAAAGAGAAGAAGGAGCGTCTCGGGCGAATTCTCAAGATGCACGCCAACAAACGGGAAGAGATAAAAGAGGTTTATGCCGGAGACATTGCTGCAGCTGTCGGTCTCAAATACACTACTACAGGTGACACCCTCTGTGTTGAAGAGAGCCCTGTTATACTAGAATCTATAGAGTTTCCCGAGCCGGTCATCTCTATTGCAATCGAACCGAAAACCAAAGCCGAGCAGGAGAAACTTGGTTTTGGACTGCAAAAGCTTGCCAGCGAAGACCCCTCGTTCCGTGTAAAAACCGATGAGGAGACAGGCCAGACTATTATTTCGGGGATGGGTGAGCTTCACCTGGAGATCATTGTTGACCGCCTGAAGCGCGAATTCAAGGTTGACGCCAATGTAGGCAAACCCCAGGTGGCATATCGCGAAACAATCACTAAAAAGGTCAAGGCTGAAGGGAAATTCGTCAGGCAGTCCGGCGGACGTGGTCAGTATGGTCATGTCTGGCTTGAAATTGAGCCTCAGGAGCCCGGTTGCGGTTTTGAGTTCGTTGACGCGATCAAGGGTGGCGTTGTCCCGCGCGAATATATACCTGCTGTAGAAAAAGGCATCAAGGAAGCCACTGACAATGGTGTCCTTGCCGGTTTCCCTGTGGTTGACATTAAAATCACTCTGATAGATGGCTCCTACCATGAAGTTGACTCTTCAGAGATGGCATTCAAAATTGCCGGCTCAATGGGTTTCAAAGAGGGATGCCAGAAAGCTTCACCTATAATTCTTGAGCCTATAATGTCAGTTGAGGTTGTCGTGCCAGAAGAGTACATGGGTGATATCATAGGCGATCTTAACTCAAGGCGAGGAAAGATCATGGGAATGGATTCGCGCGCCGGCGCCCAGGTAGTGACCGCAATGGTGCCTCTCGCTTCGATGTTCGGTTATTCCACCGATATGCGCTCTGCGACACAGGGGCGCGCCACATACTCCATGACCTTTGATCATTATGAGCCAGTGCCGAAATCAGTAGCTGAAGAGATCGTTGCAAAAGTTAAAGGTTAAAATATTAAACAAACCATCCACGGAGGGTCGTCATCATGGCGAAA
>DFZL01000019.1:16692-24195 GCA_002382705.1 Geobacter sp. UBA4057 | reverse complement strand
TACAGGTATTCAACGATGGAAGCACAGCCGAGCATCCCGGAGTCGTCGGCGCAGATGTGCATGTGGTCAGTGGCGGAAGGACGGCGGAGCACCCTGGAGTTGCCGGATTTGCAGAGCATGTGTCAACCGATGGCAGAACAGCGGAGCATCCCGGAGTCGATGGTGCTGAAGTGCAGGTTGTGAGCGGAGGCAGCACTGCGGAACAGCCGGATAACGCCGGGTTCTGGACGCACTGATCAAGGGTAGGTGGAGGTGGTGGCGGAGGGGGAGGGGGAGGGGGTGCTGGATTCAGATTCGCTTGCCGTACTATGTCTCCATGTATTGTCCCGTTTTCTATTATGCTGTTACCCGCTCTCAGTTTGACCATCTTCAATGTGTCGGAATAAACGTCGCCGTTTATGGTCAGGTTGTCGGTAGTTACCCCAGTGCCGCTGGCCCCGGCTTCCAGCCAGATGTCGTTCAGCGCAGAGATGCCGCTACCGCCGATGGTAAGCGGGCTTTTCGCTATTATAGTGACCCGGCCGCCGGCGGTATTTAGTGGATTGCCGTTACTGATCCATCCCGAAGTGGTGAGCGGCCCGGTGTTGAGGATGTTGATGTCGCCTGTGTCACCATTGTTGCTTGCCGACAGAGTGCCGACCTGAGTCTTGAGCGGTATTCCATCGTTGCCGAAGCCGCTGCCGATGCCGGTGTTTGCAGCAAGAGTGAGAGATGATGCGACAATGGCAGGTATGGAGGGGACCGCGTCGTATATCCCGCCGTAGGTGGATTCAAGCGAGGCGTTGGCCGCGTGGATCCCGGTGACAGTTTCAGGTGGGTCGCCGGCTGTCAGGGATGCGATAGTCAGGCTATCGCTGTTTTTGAAGCTGAAATTGCCGGTGGTCGTTGCTGCGATGTTTGTTACATTATTTGCGGAACCGTTCAATTCAATCGGGCCGCCTGTTGCGCGGACGCCTAGGTTCTGCGCCGTGATCGGGGCATCCGACGACTGCTGGTAGACGCCGCCACCGGTCAGAAGCGCGAGCGAGCCCGATGCAGTGCTGTCAACGGTTCCGTCAATGTAGATATTTCCCGATATCGGGTATGGTTTCATGGGATCAGGCCCAGCGCTATCCCTGCCGATAAAGAGATTTTGCGTATCAATTTTCGATGTATCAATATTCACAATATTCAGGCAGGCTCCTGAATCGCAAGCGTGCCCGTTCGGGGGGGCGCCACCGATAAATATCCCACGTTCCTGTGTTGTCGGGTATATGTTGATATTGCCTGAAGCGCTTTTCAGCAATCCATCGAGAACAAGCGAATTTGCCGAGAGTCTAAGGTTGCTGTCCCCTTCAACCGTTGCGCCTCCACCTATGTTGGCCTCCCCCTCCGTCCATAACATTACTTCATTTCCGGTTACATTGTCATTGACCATGATCCCGGCATCCGCGCTTAACAGGACATCGCTCCCAGGCGTGGTTCCGGCGTTTATTTCACCTGAAACCGTCAGCGTATTGCCAGGGACGAAAAGCCCCACGAATTTGCCTCCGGTTGTTGAAACTCCGGAAAATTCCAGATCGCTTGAGTTTTGGAATGATAATGAATCGGCTGGAATATCGCTGTTGAGAATCAATAGAGGGACGCTGTTGCCTGGCGAATCAAGATTGATCGGCCCTGGCGCCGAGAGCAACAAATCGGCATCGGAAACAAGCGGCGCGGAATTGTCCTGGCCGATTCCCATGCCGGAATCGAGCGTTATGCCGCCGGTCGTTGCGGTAATCCCCTGCTTGGAGTTGACGGTGGTCACCTGAATGCCATTGACGCTTTTGTAGACGAAGTCTCCCATTGTGGATTCGCCGGCAATCACGCCGGTCGGGTTGTCTGCATCCAGCGTGACCGATTTTCCCGTGGCGACGAATTTCTGACTGCCGATCAGGCTGTCGCTCTCCTGGGTTATATCCCCGGCAGCGGTGAGCGAGAGCCAGGCGGCGCCTGCCGAGGTTGTAGTCGAGTCGCCGCCGGAGAGGTTGAGATTCCCGACTGTTTCCTCAATCGCGATGTTGCCGCCGTCTGCCGTGTTGTTGGCTTTGATGTTCAGAATGTCGGTCGCTTGCGGCAGGCTGTTTTTATAGTTGATGTCTCCGGCGACGCTGTTGGCCAGGGTGACGATTTCAGCGTTGTTCTCCGCCTGGTCAAGCCCGATGCCGCCTGATGCAGAGGCTTTGAGTGTGGGTACCGTTATGGATGATCCGGCTGTCTGGGTTATGCTCCCGCCGGAGGTGAGATTGAGAACAGTTACAGTAGAAGGGGCGACAGCGGCGCTTACGGTCATGTTTCCGCTTGCGCTGCTGCCGATATTAAGGGTAGCGGCGGTTATCTTGCCCAGTTCGCTTGCGGAGATTTCAAGGTCGTTGTTTGCGTCTGAATTGTCAGCCCCAAGAGTTATGTTACGCCCGTTGCTCTTGGGCAATATGTTTGCTGTTGCAAGAGCATCGCCGATGATACCGGATGTTGGGGATAGCGAGAGCTTGTCGGATGTGAGCGTCACCGCATTCTGCGTTGTAATGGAAGATGCACCGGTAGTCACGATCCCCTTGCTTCCGGTGCTGCCTGGGGTGCCTGTAATGCTGATGGCGCCGCTTGTCGACTGTATGGAGCCTATCGCAAGATGCACGCCGGTTGTGTCGGGGTTGGTGGGGTTTGTCGTATTTGCACCACCCTGCCCTGTTATCGTGATATCCCCGTTCTCAGTCTGTACCTGCGTTGAGGCGGTGTTTATGTAAACCCCCCTGTTTGGCCTGGTTGCATGGGTGTTGTCGCCGCCGGTGCCTGTTATCTCGATTGAGCCACTTCCTGTTGTATCTACAACGTCTCTAATATCAATCCCTGCGCTGCTTGAGCCCGGGTTTGTTCCTGCCTCCCCGTATAATTTTATATTTCCGCCATTAGCATGGAGCCTGGCATTGCCGATATATATTCCGGAAGCGTCTGAAGCTGAATTGTCAAAGCCTTTGCCACCTATCGTTATATCACCTCCGCCTGTGTCAATAACAGCAGGATCGGAAGTGGAATCTAGATTTACCCCGTAAGGGTTGCTCGAATCAGCACCTTTTGCAGAAGTTGTGGAAGGTGCTGTCCCCCCCCCTATGATCAGGTTCCCGCCAAGAGTTGTAATATTGTTGGCAACCGTGACATTTCCGGATGCCGAATCGTTCAGGTAATGCGAATTCAGGGTGACGCCTAGCTTGTTTGATGTTGAGGTGATCGGAGCGTTGACGGTGATGCTTCGAACTGCGAGCAGATTCAGCGATGAATCTCCATCCCCGTTTTTCTCAATAGCACCATTTACGGTAATGTCGCTGTCCGGATCGGCTGTTTTAATGGTGACAGAGCCTTCCCCTCCCTGGGTTATCCCGGCGATCGAGAGCGAAGGGGCATTAATGAAGGTTATCCCTCCGCTTGTGCTGTTTGTGGCGTTTATGCTGCTTACAAAATTAACGTTTGCAAGCGTTGTCCCGCCTGTGCTCTGTGATGTCAGGAGAGAACCGTGCAAAATGCCTGCCCCGGTCTGATTGATCGTGCCCCCGGCATCGAGGGTTATGTTGCCCGAGGTGCTGATTGTTGCAGGGTTCAGAGCGATGTTGCGTTCTGCGTGAAGTTCAATGTTTCCGCTTCCGCCTCCGTCGCTGCCGCTGTAGACGTTTATGTTGTTAAGCAGTATGTCGCTTGCTACGCCGCTTGCCGTTACGGATATCGTGCCGTTAGTTCCGGCTATAATCGAATTTCCGATTGTCGCTGTGCCGTCGGCAGTGAGCGATATGTTGCCGCCGACAGTCTGCAGAAAGCCAGTAGTGCTTATACCCCCAATATTGGCGATTCCGATCTCCCCAACTGCGGCGTTGTTCTGAACATTGCCGTTTATGGCGAGGGAGGGGGTGCTGTTTGAGAGGAGGATGTCGCCGCTTGTGCTGTTTGTGCCGCTGAATGAGGCTACGGAGTTGGGTGCGCCGCCGCTCAACCAGATTCCGGTGGCGGCCTCGGCATGGAGGGAGCTTGCGGTAACGGCCGCTGTTATTGTCTGGCTGATCCCGCCGCTGGTTGCGATCAGATCAAGCAAACCATTAGTCCCTGTAATAGCGGCTTCAATAGAGATTCCACCGGCGGAGGCGAGAGTGAGTTTGTTTGACGAATTCCAGGTCAGAGCAGATGAAACTTTGATATCTCCTGATGATGTCTGTATGCTTACATTATCTCCAGGTGAATCAAGGTTGCTGGTGATGGTAGCTACATCAATAGTAGAAGGAGAGCCTGATGCTGCCCAGGCTATCGGATTGCTCCCGCTTGATGAAGCGTTTGCAGTTGCATTCGTCAGTTCGATTTCAACCGGATCAAGCAGCCAGAGTCCGTTTCTGCCTTTTGGGGCTGATGTCGAAACGCGCAATGAATTCACATCCAGCCAATGCCCCGATGTCTCCACAAACCCGCCGTCGCCGCCGTTAGCCCCCCCCCTGGCGCTGATCGTGCCGTAGGCGCGGGTCGCCTCGTCCGACCAGACGATAACCCTGCCGCCGTCGCCGCTGTCACGCGCGTCGGCCTTGATGACCGTATCCCTGCCGACATAGGTGGCCTGCGCGTTCCGTATCTCCGGGTTTTTCCCCTGATAGTCCCCGCCTACAAGGGCGCTCCCCCCGCCGGCCGCTCCAGATACATCCACGCTCCCCCGGTCGAGAAGGCCTACCCGCTCTCCGAGCAGCCGCGCCGAACCTCCGCCTTCCATCGTGCCTCTGGCTTCGACATTACCGGAGACAAGCGTGCTCCCCTCAGCCGACTGGACGGTAATCTCCCCTCCCTTCAGGCCGTTCGCGCTGGTCGCGCTTCCGGCGTCAAGTGTGACCCCCCTGGTAGCCCTGAGGAATATCTTCCCCCCTTCCGCCACGGCACTGTCTGCGCTGATTACCCCCTTCTGGGCGATGACGCCGCCATAGATGCCGACGCGTCCGGCTTCGGCGATGACACTCCCGAGGTTGAGAGCCTGGCTCTCCGGGGCGCTCACCACAAAGGCTATCTCCGGGGCGCTCCTGTCGACAAGCAGCGCTTCCTTCCCTGCGGCAAGAGTTACATTTCCGTTAGGGGCTCTGATGATCCCGCTGTTCTCGACATCATGAGCGATCAGATAAATTTCCCCTCCGGCAGGGGTTGATATCGTACCGCGGTTCTCTATCCTGCCGGAGATATCCCCGGCGCTGAATTTCATCTTTCCTGCCAGAAAGTCTTCATTCGCGATGTTCAGGGTTGAGGCGACAAGGGCGTTTACATCTACTCTGGCATTTTTGCCGAATAGTATCCCGTTCGGATTCATCAGGAATACCTTGCCGTTTGACTGGAGGGTTCCGAATATTCTTGAGGGGTCGCCGCCGGTTATCCGGTTGAGCACCGAGCTTGCGGCGGAAGGTTGGATAAAGCGGGTCGTTTCGCCATTTTCTATCGAAAACTTCTGCCAGTTGATGATGGCATTGGCGGAGTTCATTATGGTCATAGCGCTGCCGCTTGTGGAGATGCTTGCAGCGCCGCTTGTCACCTGAGGCATGACAGGAAGCGCGAATGCTGCTGCCGGAGAGAAGCTCGCCAGCATGAAGGCGGCCATAAGGCGTCTCATGCCGCGGGAAATTCTGAATGGCTTGTCAGAAATTTTTCTTTTCATGGCTGATACCTCTCGGTGGCGCAGTGTAACCGGCAAAGGGGGTGACTGCAACGCCACGGTTTTGAAGGCTAATACGATATCTGTGCGCTGAAATGAACCGCGCTCTCCCCTTTACTGGTCTGGATGGAGTCGTCAAGAGGGTATCCCCAGTCAAAGCTGAAGCTGACTGCCTCTCCCAGAGTCATACGGAGCCCTGCACCTGCGCTTTTAAGTGAATTTTTCCTGAGCTCTCCGGATTGCGTCCTCAGGTTATATCCGGTGCCGCCGTCAAAAAATCCAAGAAGCCGCAGACGTGTATCCGGAAGTTTCAGATAGCCTGCAATATCAGGTGTGTATATCTCGAAGCTTCCGCCGAATCCGCCATCCCACGATTCCTCGCGCTCTTCATACCCCCGGATCATAGACGCGCCGCCAAGCCCGAGCTGCTCTCCCGGTATCAGCCGGTCAGGGGTGTACTGCCCCGCCCCTGCAATGCGGAGCATCCAGTCGGCGCCAGGCCGGAGAAGCAGATTCAGGCCGTAGCGGAGTATCAGATAATCCGCTTCAGCTCCGCTTCTGACGGCTCTGTAATCGCTTTTTCCCCCCTGTCCCCCCCACGGGATGTTGTAGAGGATGCCGAGCGAGCCGTCCATGGATAATGGATCCGTCGTCCAGGAGCCACCGTATGTAAGGCTGAGAGGATGCGCCACCACATCTTTGGCCAGCTCGGTATTCAACATTACCGCGCTGTTGTCGTATAGCCTGTAATCCATCCCGGCCACCAGCTTCTGTTCGTAATCTCCATGCCTGGGGAGATTTTTGGCATAGCGGAACCCGGAGATCACCCCTTTGCCGCTTATGGAAATATTCGTGCCGGAAATCTGGGTAGTGCCGCTTTTGACGTCGGAGTAGGCGCCGAAGAGGTCGAGGGTGTCGCCCAGTTTGTAGAGCGGAAGCCGATAGGAGCCGCTGAATGTGTTGACGGAGTCCGCATGGTCTGGTGAGGTTATGTACTGGAGCGCTGCGATATGGTCGCGGTTGAAGAGGTTGAAATGCTGTAAGCCGAGCCCTGTGCGGTATCTGCCGGTATCCGGGCTTCCGGTATTGTCGGCGCTGAGGGTAATCTTCCACGGTTTTTTGTCATTCACCTGCAGAAGCGCCTGGAGCTCTTCCGGATTTTCATCTGAACGGAACTGAAGCGTGATTTTTTTTGCGGGGTTTTCGTTTGCTGCGCGAAGGTTTTCGGAAATGGCCGGTATCTGAGGTGATTCGCCTTTTTTCAGGGTCGGGAGGGTTGCTTCGATATTATTGCTGTCAAAGTGCCGGTTACCCTCTATCCTTATCTCCTTTACTTTCGGCTCTATGATTTTGAGCCGCACGTCCCCACCGGTCAGTTCCTGTTCCGGGAGTATGACGGTAACCATGGTGTAGCCGCGATCGCGGTAAGCCTTCTCCAGCCTCTCGATAGCCTGCTGGATGTCGCCGAAGTCGCGGCTCTTCCCTGTGAATTCAACCAGAAGCGTAACGGTCTTATCGGCCGGCAGAATGCTGTTCCCCTCTATTATGAAGCGGTTTATGGGGAAGCGTGGAGCAGCCTCTTCCGTCGGCAGCGCCAGGGCGGACAGGTCATGAAAACAGGGAAGCGCCCAGAGAATTACGGCAGATGCAGTGATCCAGAGTCTTTTGATCCGTTTCATGGTTGTCATCTCACAGAGTCGGTTTTTGGTTTTATAAAGTAAAAGAACGGGTTTTTTGCTTGAAACAAAAAACATTCCCCGTAATCCGGGATTCAGAAGAGTATATTGTCATTCCCGAGATAGTTTCCATCCGGAAAGGGTGCT
>DFZL01000019.1:0-16681 GCA_002382705.1 Geobacter sp. UBA4057 | reverse complement strand
TCCGGAGTTTCCGGATGGAAACGAGATAAGCGATCGGGAAAAAGAGTCGTCACCCTGCGCGAAGTCGCAGGGTCTACAGGAAACATCATCGAGCTCTTCAGATGGATTCTGCGACTACGCTTCGCTCCGCGCAGAATGACAGTATTGTGGCCCGATGGAATCATTCGGGCATGACAGAATCAACTACAATGGATGGAAATATTTATGACTTTAACAAGAACTTCAAAAATCTGACTATTTCGTGTCGAATTCAAATACGCCGTCCCAGTCGGGTGGGGGAGGCGTCCTGCGGAATCTTTCAATCCTATCAATGTATACCTTGTAAAGCTTCCGCCCAGGTTCATCCGCAGCCAGGCGTTTCAGAATTTCTTCAGCCTTGTCCCACTCCTGCGAGCGATAAAATTCGATTGATTTTTTATAAAAATGTAATTCTTCTAACACTGTTTTGGCAAGCTCTTTTTTGGGGGCTATCGGCTCGAATATCGAAACAGGCTCCCCTTTCCCCTTCACCCTCACCCTGTCGACCTCAAGCATCTCGTAATCCGGAACGAGAGCGGCGGTTCTCTCTCCTGCGAGTATGCCGACGCCGTACTGCTTGGTGATCCCTTCAAGGCGGGAACCGAGATTGACGGCGTCTCCCATGACCGTGTAAGCCATTCTGAAGCGGGATCCCATGTTGCCGACACGCATCACGCCGCTGTTGATGCCTATCCCTATATGAAGAGCAGGCCACCCCCTTGCCGGGAAATCCTCCCTTATTCTCTTCATCGCGTTCTGCATCTCGATAGCGGTAAGGAGCGCGTTTCTTGCATGTTCAGGATCGTAAAGAGGCGCTCCCCAGAAAGCCATTATCGCGTCTCCGATGTATTTGTCGATTGTTCCCTGATATTTCTGGATGATCCCGGTCATGATATTCATGTATTCGTTCATAAGCAGCGACAGCTGCTTCGGCTCCAGCCCTTCCGAAATCGTGGTGAAATTTCTGACATCGGAGAACAGCACAGTCATTTCCCGGCTGTCCGCTTCCATTCTGAAATTTTCCGGGTTCCTGCTCATCACCTCTACCAGCGCCGGGGGGACATACTGCCCGAAAAGTCCGGTTATCTCCCTTTTTGTCCTGGCTTCCACAAGAAATCCGTAGGACATGTTGAATGCGTAGATGAGCGGTATGATCATTATCGTCGATGCGAGAGGCAGCACCATGTTGTCGTGCCATGCCGCAAAATTTATCAGCAGTGTGATGACCAGCAGGGCAAGGGAGAGGAGATTTGACTTTGCCGGGGTCAGAATCGGGAGGAGAAACGAGAGGAGGAGGCCGGTGACGAGAAGGATGACGATTTCCGCACCCATGACGTAGGCTGGCGAATATTTAATCGTCTGGTCAAGTATCCCCGCGATCATGTTCGCGTGGATCTCGACGCCGGCGTATACAGATGAAACAGGGGTGGAACGGAGATCCATAAGGCCTGGCGCGGTAGTTCCGACAAGAACTATCGCTCCTTCGAGCTGTTCCGGATTCGCGCGGCCATTCAATATGTCCGAAGCCGAAATATAAGGGAAGCTCCCCTGCTTCCCCCTGTAGGGTATAACCGCTGCCCCTCTTGAATCTACAGGTATCCTCATGTCCGCAAGGGAGAGCCATTCAATCCTCCCGTACCCGCCATGACCCTTTTTCTCGGGAAATCCGGGCAGAAGCTCCGGCATGCCGAGAAGAACCCGGACAACGGCCAGTGAAAGCGGCTCGTAATATCCCCCCTGGTATTCGACCAGCATCGGAACTCGACGGGTTACGCCGTCAAGATCCGGATCGGGATTGAAATGACCGGCTCCTGCGGCGCTTTTCTGCAATTCAGGTATGTTTGCGCCGTACCCCCCCATTGAAATTACATCGATATCCTCCCCTTTCAGGTCACTTTTTTTGAAGACCGGATCGGGAAGCATCCCGGTGCTCTCTCTTTTGCGGCTCTCTCCCTTTCCGGTGAAGTAATAGCCTAGAATCACCGGTTTTCCTTTCATAGTGCGAGCCAATACGCCGTCATAGTCAAGCTCTTCCCTTATTTTGTCCAAAGCCGCCTGGTAGTCGGGATCTCCGCGCAGCTCGCCATTTTTCAGTCTCTCCAGAGCTGAAAGGCCGGAGCTCTCGTCCTTTTCGGCAAAAACGACGTCAAACCCGATTACCGCGGCATGGTAGCGCTCTATCAGGTTGTTGACCAGAAGGGCTACGCGGTTTCTGCTCCAGGGCCATCTTCCGACCTCGGCAAGGCTTCTCTCGTCGATATCGACAATTACTATGCGCGAATCAATCCCGCCTGGGAGGGTCAGGTTGAGGCGGTGATCATAAGCCCAGAATTCGACGCGCTTCAAGAAATCCGGTTTTATGGCTCCGGCTGCGTTGAGGAGGAAGAAGAGGGTTATTGCCAGGCCGGCAAGAATTCTCAAGGAGTGTTTTTTCATCACGGCTCCTTTGGCGGGAAGATTCGGGGTGCGGCTTTTCGGACGACTGCATGTCGCAACTGCAGCATGGGGATAAAAAAAGGCCGGCTTTTTTCAGCCGACCTTTTTGTTTTGACAGTAAATTCTAAATCCAGGCATCTCCGCCATCGTATTCGAAATTTTCGTTCTGCTCTCTTTTTCTCGCCTTGAACTTCGCTTCGCGCGCCAGGCGCTTCATTTTTTCGGCGGTTTCTCCGCCGAAATCAGCCAGTTTTCCCCTGATGTCTCTCCCTGGTTTAGGCGCAAGAAGAAGAGCCGCGACTGCGCCGAGCGCCGCTCCGGAAACAAGAGCCAGAATAGTTATAGCCGCTTTATTTGTGCTGTTTGACATGGATGCTCCTTTGTCATTTGATTGATACTTGAAACCCGGAATTTGCAATGATATGGCGCACCATAGCAGAAAAAGAGCCCGATTCCAATTCCAAATCGGTTGGGAAAAGCTCATTTTTCATGCCTTTGTCGCCATGCTATTTTTTCCCGCTCTTATGCGCCGGTTTCCGGAAGTCAGCCGGGAGACAGTTCACCGAATTCCGATTCTCGCAAGGTGCCGTCTGACCATATCTTCGAAATCGCTGTCCCGGTTCTGTGTGTAGACGAGCGAGGAGCCAATCTCTGCGGCAAGTATGGCGCAGAGATACTTTTGTGGCAGCTTTGATATCCTTTTCCTGAATTTCGGTGTATTTACAAGCACCGCCGGCAGATGGTTCAAGATTGCGCCTATGAATGGCCTCTGCAGGCAGAGTTCCGGCCTGCCGGAGAAGAAGTCAAAGAGCCTGCCGTAAAAAGTGTTGATGTTGCGGCTGATTACTTCGGATATTTCGGTGCAGGGGAGAGTGTTTCCCGGTTCCGAGGCTCTCGCCAGTATCAGCCTCGCTTCATCCGCCGCCCTCTTCTCAAGTATCTCGAGCACGTCGTTGACATACTCCCCCTTATGTTCCAGAAACTCTTCATCACTTAATAGAAGATTCGCGATTATTTCGTATGATGATGAAATTACGCCGCATTTATTGGCGGAGGCGTCGCGCATGATGACAACTCCGCTCTTCTGGAGCTGAATCCTCGCTTCCGGTGTTATGTACGAGTTTGCTCCTTCTATGATGATGCGAGATGATGGTTTGCCGTTTTTATCGATGAATCTGCTCCAGTTCGAGCCGTCAATGGTTTCCGGTCTCCCCCCTGCCGGTATGAAGATATCCGTCCTGACCTCGAATATCAGAGAGTCGTACTCCTGATAGAAATCATCCGTATCCAGCCACTGCTCTATGAGGCTATCCCCCTTTTTGGAGAGTTTCCTGTAGCTCTCCTTCATCCCTTGAATCCGGCGGCCGCTGCGGTAGATTATGGAGCCGCCGTCGTTCAGTCTTGCCGGGTTGAAGGAGTCGAGGTCTTCTCCCAGTACGATTCTGGAGAGCTCTTCACGGCTTATCCCGGATGGGTCGCAAAGCGCGGCTGTACCATCAAGTATCAGGAGAATCCGCATTGCCGTGGCATTTGCCAGCAGGATGCGGAGGGAGTTGCCGGCTACGTCGCCGTTAGGGCCGCCTGTCATCTTCAGGGTGAACGGGTCGCTGTAGATATTAATTCCACATATTTTTTCCATGGTTATGGCGGCGAACTTGACTACGCCTGTCGAAGTGACGCCATACTCCTTGTGGTTTATGCCGATCCGCTTGCTTGAAATAATGCCGGAGCCGAGCATATATCCGCGTTTCACTGAGAGCGATGCTATCGCCTCGATCATTGCGTCATGCATGTTCTCATCTGGGCCTAGCTCGATCGGCTCATCGTCTCCGTAATAGTCCACGATCCTCTGATCCGACGCTCTCCCTCCTTTTGTTATGAAAATATCAAGAAAGGCGTTGGCCACGCTGTATTGAAGCTTGTAAAGCCTGCATTTTTCGGCTTCTGTCCCGGACTCTCCGATATCTGAGGCATCAAGCGACAGCACCAGCTTGGAGCCTCCTTCGTAAATATCCTTGTTTTTCAGATGCTGGGTATGGGCAAGGACATAGACTTCGCGGAAAATGGTCGTTGCCTGGGTTATGAAATCATCCGCGCTCCTTGCTATTACGGTGCGCCACCCCCCTCTTGCTATATCCGAAAAGCCGATATGATACCCTGCCCCGAAGCGGCTGAAAAAGAAGGTGATCCTGAACGGCAGCTGCTCCGGCAGGTCGCTTCTGAATTCATCTCCCAACTCTTTCAGGTATGACGGGTCGAGTCTGAAGGCGAGCGCCTGTTTTTCCGGGACGAAAAAATTGCTTTTAAGGGTATGGGTGACAAGGAGAAGGGAAGTCCGGTAGATGACACGCCGGTTTTCGTCCAGCCACCTGTGTCCGGTATTGTATCCTTCGACTACTCCCCTGGCTTCTTTCAGGGCGGAGCGATACGCTGATTCGCGTTCGTCAAGGTCAGGATCGAACCTTATCCGGAAAAGCCTGGCAAGAAGCCTCCCCATTTCCGGATGGTCGTGAAAGCTCTTTTCTATCTCGTCAAGTGTGAAGCGGTCAGGCATGTTGTGAGCGAGTGTGGTGTGCGAAAACGAAACGAAGGCGTTTACAAGTGCGGCGTCTTCCCCGGAAATTTTCCCCTGGGCCACGAAGTTCTTGTAGATCGGCGAGGATGTTGAAAGAATCTGTGTGGTGCAAAGCTCGCGCTTCAGGGTCGAAGCTAGATCCCCGTCAGGGGAGAGCTTTTCACCTTTGCGGCTTATCACGTAGAAAAGCCCGAGAAAATAAGGGTGCACGCCATTGGAGATTGTCTGGCAGTAAGCCCTTCTAATCCCAATGTCGAGTCGATTGAAAACCTCAAGTATCTGCAAGAGGAATTCCCCCTCCGGCGGGTTCCCTACGGCGAAGAGCACCCTGCTTTCCGGTTTGCCGTCGCGCGTTACATCCTCTATATGCACGAATATTCCGCCTGAAGAGTTGGCTTTGCAGAAAAGCCAGAGAATATAGGCTGTTCTCTGGGGGGGTGACATCCGGATGTAATTTTCGTTATTCTGCCAGAGTATTCCGAGGAGACGGTCGATGGTTTTTATCCCCGCTTCAGGGGAAATTGCACGGAATTCTCTTTTTATCCGTCTGGCGAGAGGCGCCGGCATATCTGGCGGAGCGTCCGGGTCTACCGAGTTGTTGGGACGACGGTCGAATTCGAATCTCTGGACTTCAAGCTCATGCTCCATATCCGGCATAGGCGCGTTTGAGTGTGAAAACATGGCGTAAGACACGGAACGTTCGCCTATCTGACGGAGGGTGTTGTAAATCGAGCCGGGGGTGTTCACGCACGCCATTGTCAGAAGTTTTTCGCGGTCGGTGAGTATCAGGCGCCGATTCTCTTTAAGCTCTCCCATTTCACGGGCAAGAAGAAGGATGGCGGAAGGTTCGTCTCCCATCGCCATGAAGAAATAGGGGCTCATATGTTTCTTGAGCCAGAGGAAATTCTGTTCCGCCGTCTTTTGCAGAGTCTGTGCGCTTTTGCGAACTCCTGAAGCAATATTCATGTTCTGTCCCCCCGGTTCTTCCGGCATAGCTGCCGGTTTCTGAAGCGTATTTCCCCAGCTTTTTGAGAGTTTCCTAAGGAGGGAAGAGTAGCATCTGAATGGCATATTTTCAATCTTTCATTAGTTGATGCTGTTGACAGGGAATGTATTGGGACTTAAATTGAATTGCAGGATGAAATCATGATTTCCCGATTACATCCTCGGGAATGACAAACTTTTTACTTCGGGAATGACAGGCTTTTCAAATTCGGTGATGGCAGAACAGGTGTCATCCCCGAATGATTCCATTGGGCATCCAGCTCTTCTTAAAAACGGCAACCGCAAGGGGAAAAAATGGCTCAGACAGATTATTACAAATTGCTTGGAGTGGAGAAAGGGGCTTCAGCCGACGAGATCAAGAAGGCGTTCCGGAAGCAGGCCGTAAAATACCACCCCGACAGGAACCCTGGCGACAAGGGGGCTGAAGAGAAGTTCAAGGAGATTAACGAGGCTTACGCGGTTCTTTCTGACCCGCAGAAAAAAGCGCAGTATGATACCTTCGGCTCAAGCGGGTTCCACAAACAGTTCAGTCAGGAGGACATTTTTCGGGGGTTTGACTTCAACGGTGCTTTCAGGGACGTAGGTGTCGGGGGAGGGGAAGATATCTTTTCCCGCATTTTCGGGAGCGCTTTCAGCCGAGGAGCGAGCAGAGGGGGGTTTCACTCCGCTTCGCAGAGGGGGAGCGATCTTGAGATGGAGACGGATGTAAGCTTCCGCGATGCGGCGCTCGGGGCAGAAAAGGCAGTCGCATTCCGACGAAACGGTGTGCGCGAGGAGCTGAAGGTAAAGATACCGGCCGGTGTAGACAACGGGAGCAAGATAAGGATCGCCGGAAAAGGGGGGAAGGGGGAGAACGGCGGGGAGCCTGGCGATCTCTTTCTTATCATCCGCGTTCTCCCTGACCGTATCTTCACACGCGATGGAGGCGATCTCCTTGTTGACCGCTCGATACCGTTCAGCGCCGCCTGCCTCGGAACCACTATAGACGTACCGACGCTCGAGGGGGAGAAGAGGATAAAGGTGCCGCCAGGAATCCAGCCCGGCACAAAAATAAGACTCAAAGGGTACGGTATAAAATCGTTGGGGTCAAACGCCAAAGGGGATCTCTTCGTCAAGATATCGGTGCATGTGCCGGAATCTCTCAACGTCGAGCAGAAGAGAGTTGTGGATGAGCTAAAGAAACATGGGTTGTAGTCTGGACTTCCGTCCGGAAACCAGACTGAAAATTAATGTTTCAGCGCGGTTCTGCCGATAAATTGAGTACTCTATTTCTGCAGATTTTTCCAATACCAGTTTGCAGAATCTACGGTCGATAATTTCAGTTCCATAACCAATAAGGTTTCAGCGTCCTGAATGTGGAGGATCAGAAAAAAGCCGGCTCAAAGAGCACTTTTAGGTGGAACTGGTGAACAGGGAGGCGCAATTCATATGACATTAGCTCAGCTTTCTCCGGTTGTAGTGGTGGCGAATCCGGCCAATGTGAACCCTCTTGCCCATGTCAATCATAATGCCGCCGCCGCCGCTGCCGGCTCCATCGCTCAGCAGAAAGCGGATAAGGCGAAGAGCGATTCGGTGACTATATCGAGGCAGGCGCTTGAAAAGGCCGCCAGGGGTGAAAAGGAGACGGATACCGCCAGAGAGGCGGTGTCGCAGTACCCAACGCAGAATAGCCGGAAGTAGATGAAACTCCTGCAAACAGCTTGTCGTTAAGGGTTATCCTGCCGGGCACCCGGCGGTTTTTAAAAGCTGGATTCCCGATTACACCTTCGGGAATGACAGGTTTTTTTACTTCGGGAATGACAACAAAAAAATATGTCATGCCCGAATGCTTCTATCTGGCATCCAGTGGTTTGAAATGACATCCTGCCCGCATGACCCAAGCCTGAATCTTTTCTTTCACTGATTTTAGAATCTTACCTGCCTGAACCGCTGCCGCTTTTCTCAAGCATAGGAACAAGCAGAGACGTCCTGTAGCCGGATGTGGCGGTGATAGTTGCCATATCTTCGAGTTTTTCGCCGATATCCCTGAATATTGCCCCGCTCTTGGCCCCCGGGAAGGTTTCCGACCCGGAGTCCGCTTTTTTCATGGCGGGTCGCTTCAATCCGCGAGCCTTTTTCACTCTCTCTTTCCCCTCTGCTTCCATCCCGGCTGTTTTGACGAGATTTTCGGCAACTCTTGCAACAAGCAGCCATAAGGCGAGTTCTTCGAAGCGCTCCTTGTTGAGCCATTCTGTTTCGTCTGCGGTATGAACATTCATGAATCTTCGGCATGAATCGGAAGAAAACGCTCTTGCAAGAGTCGAAGCTATATCTTCCCCTTTTGCGAACGGCTCGCCTGAAAGGTCAAGAAGGGCATCAAGAAGGTCAATAGGGAAGGGGACATCTTCATCTCCAGTGCGGCGCACAACCCCTTTTCCTTTCCGGTCCAATCCGAATCTTGAGAGCCGGAACCCCGGATGCCCGCTGAAGATAAGATAGGCTGCGAGCAGTTCTCTTCCGAACGGGCCTGTTAGCCGTTTTTCAACCTCCTTCACTGCATGCGGTTTTTTCCCGCTCTTCGTGGCACGGGTATCTGCCAGAAAATTCACCGCGCCGGCAATCGCTTCCGAAGTTGGAAGGGAATACTCCGCAGGTGACGGGTCTGCTGACTCAAGATGAGTTGAAAGATCGGCGATTGCCGCAGAGAAGATTTCCTTCTTCTCTTTGTCCGACTCCTCACGCATGCAGGTGGCATCAAAAGAGAGCGAGGTCAGGAGGCGTTCAAACGCAAGGTTCAGAGAAGAAAAGCGCAACTGTTTCCTCTCCTCCTCCAGGTTCTCAACACCGCTCCCCTCAAGCGCTCTACAGAGTTTTTCCCAGCTTAGGTCGTCATCATCTCTTATAAGGCGGAATTCAAGAAAAAGATGAAACTCATATTCGCCAAGCTCTGCGAAAAGCCCGTTTGACGACAGCTCACGACTATCTCTCAAGAACTGAAGGTTGGATATCGCATCCCTGAAAGAGCAGAAGAACCTCTCTTCCGAGGGGATGCCGAGCGCCTCGGAGAGTTTTGTGCGTTGCAGCTTCATGTCACCGGCGTCTCCGGATCCAACGGCGTAAGGAACGGAGATATTTATCCAACCCGATGTCGTTGCGTGCCTGTTGTTGTATATGACCAGAGCCCGCTCTTCTCCATATCTGTTGCTGTATGCGAATACGTTTTCGTCCGTATGATCTCCGGATGTGAAGTCGTAAAGCGCGAAATTTTCGGAACCGGAAAAGAGCCAGCGGAGCCTGAGAGCGGGGAATATCCACATCTCATGCCCCAGGATGAGCCCTTTGTCCGGAGTTTCATCCCAATAGGCGCGTTTGTACTCCATCCCGTATTTTTCATGAAACCCTTCAATCTGGCCATGACCGAACATGGGGAGACCCGGCATCGTCGCCATGAGGAGGCAGGCGCCGAAATATTTCCCCTGCGAGCCGAACTGTTCCGCGGCGCTCTTCTCGTCCGGGTTGTTCATGAAATTGACGAAGCGCTTAAGAATCTGGGGGTTTAATTCAAGAACATTGGCGATGGTCTTCCGGTATTTGGCGTTTTCCTCCATTTTGAGCATATTCATGAAAGCGCTGTTGTATACCCGGTGCATCCCGAGTGTTCTGACGAAATACCCCTCCATCATCCAGAAAGCTTCGGCAAGGAGAAGCGTGCCGGGAGCTTCAACCTCGACCCTGTCAACAACTTCGCGCCAGAATTCGACAGGGAAGAGCGAGTCGAACTCTTTCCTCGTCATCCCCCATTCCGAGCGGGACGGTATCCCGCCACCGACCCCTCGTATCGGAAACCAGAGGCGCTGGTAATGCTTCTTTGCAAGCGTCATTGCGGCATCGAAACGGATTATTGGAAAATTTCGCGCAATATGGATGATCGTCTTTATGACCGCCTCACGGAGATCCGGCAGCAGGTAGTTGAGTTGAGCGGTGTCGTTCCAGGGTATGGATGTGCCGTCATTTCCGTGGTAGATGTAGCGTATTCTTCCGGTTTTCCTCTCGATGTAGCGGAAAACGACAGCGGCGTCGCTCTTTGTCCAGTAGCCGTCCTCTATCTGTATCACCGCTTGATCGGAGTGCGAGAGGTTTTCACCGGTGAAGGAGTAGCCGGGGAATGGGGGGTGATCGGTCTGTATGAACCAGTCTGGGTGTTCGATAACCCACCTGGAGTATATTCCGGTATGGTTGGGCACCATGTCGCTGGCAAGCCGTATCCCCTTCTTCATCGCCTGCTCGCGAAGCTTTGAAAGGGCATCCCATCCCCCCAGATCAGCCGCGATTTCGTAATCGTACAAAGAGTAAGCCGAGGCTATCGCGTCCGGATTGCCGCAGAGGTGTTTTATCTGCGCCGATGCCGGGGAGCGCTCCCAGATGCCTATCAGCCAGAGCCCTGTGAATCCTGCTTGCTCAAGCCTGTCGAGCTCCGCGTCCGGAATCTGGTCTAGTCTCTCAATGGTACGGCCATACTCCCTAGAAAGTTGATACAGCCACACATAGACCATTTTTGCCATCAGGACGACATTTGACATCCAGTCGGTGTCTGGCGAGAATCTCTCATACTCGGGATAGTCGTAACCGCCGAAGACGGAGCTCCCGTCCCCCGTCATCCCTGCCGCATCCCGCATACCGGCTTTGTTGCCGAACTGAAGAGGGGTCATGGGGCCTGGCCCCCCGCCGAATCCGCGGCTTCTCTCTTCTTCATGCAGAATGTCGAAGGCGAAGAGCAGTTCATCTCTCAGATGTTCCGGCAGGATATCGATCCACTCCCGTCTTATGAAATCGAGCTGGTCCGATAGTGAGCCTGGAGAGGCAAGAAGCGGCGCTCTCAGGGTCATCATCAGTGAAGTTCCTGTCTTTTGTAACACCGGGCGTTTTTCGAGAGATTTTACGGTTTCCGAAACGAGCTTTCCGTATGCCGGCTCAACCTCCGCAAGAGGAGTGTCGTCCAGTATCTGACGGAAAGAGTCGATGGCTCTGTTTTCGGACGCAAGCTCGAGCAGCACCATTTCAGTCGATATGGAAGCCTGTTTTGAAGGGGAGCGTTCAAGATCGGAAAGCCATTTCAAAATTCCGCTTTTCCCTTGGACCACATCGGCTGGAGGAAAGTATCTGGTGAATGCGGCGAAGATGGCAGCGGCCTCCCTGTCGCCCATACCCAGGGAATTCTGCCCATCCGAAAGAGCCAGATGCAGAAAGCCGGGCGTTTCACTCTCTGCGAATACATTTAATATGTAGCGGAATATATCCAGAAGGGTCGCATACATGTTGAGCGAGCTTGCATGCACCGGAGGGGCGTCGGGAGGGGATGAGCTGTTTATGGCCAGGGCAAGTTCACGATAAAAGATGATCCGTGGGAGATTGCGTTCGCGAATTGTTCCTGAAATAGCATCCAGCTTCAGAATATTCCACGTTTCTGCCGATATCTGGATGGAATCCGCAAAATATGCCGGGATATTTTTTTTGGCTGGCATCTCTCTCATTTTTACTGTCCGGCCCCCTGAATTTTCTTTTTGACAGGTTTTTTAACCGGCTGCCTGCCGCTCTTTGCCTTGGCGGCGGGTTTGACGCTTTTCCTCTTTTTCGATTTTAAGGAGGCTTTTGAGGTGCCCTTCTTTTTGATGATCTTGCGCGGTTTGGGGTCAAAGTCATCACGTATGTTATTGAGAAGCACTGCCGGCTCCTCGAGGTTCGGATCCGCTTTTCTCGCAGCTTCCAGCGCTTTTTTCGCCTCGTCGTAATTGCCGCTTTTCATGTAAAGGCGGCCTATCGCGTTCAAGGCGCGCGCATGGTCGGGCTTCAGTTCCGCGGCTTTCTTGTAGCTTGCCATGGCCGGTTCAAGCTCTTTTCTGAATTCGTATATCAAGCCAAGCTTGTAGTGGCTGTTCGGGTCATCGGGGGAGAGTTCCGCCCCTTCTTTGAGAAGCGAGGCTACTTCATCGTATTTTTTGCTCTTCACATAGAGGGAGACGAGCGCATTGCGGCTCTCCATGTCCGTTTTGTCAAGCGACAGGACTTTTTTGTAATACTCCGTCGCCTTGTCTTCCATATCTTTCATCTTGTAGAGGTTTGCTATCTCCCTGTTAGCTTCAATGTTGTCAGGCGCCTGTTTAAGGACGCTGTTGTAGGCATTGATGGCCAGTGTGGTCTCTTTGCTCTTTGCAAGTATCCTTGCTAGCTTGAGGCGTATCTCCGGGCTTTCAGGGCGCAGCTTCAGATATTCGCTGTACTGTTCCACAGCCTCCTGAAGAAAGCCGCGGTCATTTCTGATCTCGGCAAGCCTGAGCCTTGCATCGGCATTGTCCGGCCTGATTTTAACGGCCTGCTTGTAGGCGACCACGGCTTCATCCAGCGCCCCCTGCTTTTCGTAAAGTATCCCGAGGTTGAGATAGGTGTCGCTGTTCGTGCTTTTGTAGTAAATCGCATCCTTGTATGCAGCAATAGCTTCGGCATCCTTGCCGGCGGTCTTGTAGAGATTTCCGAGCCTTTCATAATTTTGAACCGCTTTTTCCGGGCGCTTCCTGATTTCGCTTCTCAGCTGGGCGACTGCCCTGTCGAAATCTTCAGGAACAGGAGCGGATTCTCCGGAAGTCAGGGAGACCGGCCTGTTCATCCTGGCTTTCCCCCCCATCATGTATTCGTATTCCGCAAGCTTGTCTTCGCCTTTTTTCTCATAAACAGAGGCCATCATAAGATGTGTCTGAAGGTTCTGCGGCGATATCATTTCGGCCTTTTTCAGTTCGGCGAGCGCGTCGTCCAGGTTGTTCCGGTCGATCAGTATGGCTGCAATGCCGATATGCGCCTTCTCGTCCCCCTGATTTATTGAGAGAGCCCGGCGGTACTGCTCAAGCGCCTTGTCCGGTTCGCCTGTCGCTGCATATATGTCGCCTGTGGCAACCGGGATTTCGCTGTCGTTTTTCAGGAGAGCGGAAGCCTCCGTAAGATAGTAGAGAGCGAGAGGATAGACCTTGTAACGCGCCAGTATTTTTCCCATTTCCCTTTGACAGTCAGGGTCAGGCTTTGCTGCAAGGGCGCGCGCAAGCTCCACCGATGCCTCGTCAAACATCCCCTTTTTCGCGTAAATCAGCCCGAGATTCCTGCTGGCTGATGGAAAAGCGCTCTCCTTGCGGAGCGCCCGCCTGTACTCCTGAATTGCGCCGTCAATGTTCCCGATTCTCTCCAGTTGCCGCCCGTTCACCAAATGGGCTGCTGCCCCGTCCGGGCAGAGCGATAGTATCTTCGCTTCATCCTGGCGGAGCTCTTTTTCATCTTTCTGGTCAGCAAGGGAGCCCGCAATCTTCATCGCGTCTCCGCATGGATCAACTCTCCAGGTGAAGCCTGTGAGCGTTATTAAAGCGGTCAAGAGAGCCGCTGTTCTGAGGATTGTTCCAATGCTCATGGGTCGCCTCCATCTCTGTTTCCATCCGTAACTATGCTTCCGGACAGGAAACCGACTGTTTCTCATCCGGAGTTTCCGGGTGGAATCCAATTACCGGTCAGGGGGAAAACTATACAGAGCATTATGCCAAAATACAATGTTTTAGGGTCGCACTGCTGCACCACAGGCGGGACGATGCCGTCAGTAAGGGTGTATGCCAATTGCAGATCAAAGATGATCTCAAGGTGGCGCCCGAGCGGCGCCGTTTGATCTCTTAAGATGTAATTCCCCGTCCTTTGGCGGGTTTGATGCATCCGACAGGTTGCCAATACCCCGCTGCTTGCCGCCGGATGATTCATCCTGAAAAAAGGAGTTCATCAGAAAGAGATACTGAGATGAAGAACATAGTCAAATGTTTACTGGAAGTTGTGCAGAAGTCATCTTGACCGGTCAGTATCTCCTGCTATATAACCACAATATGAAACATCACGCCCAGTTACTCAAAGCTCTCTCCGATCCGATCCGGCTCAGAATTGTGTTACTGCTGCAATCTGAAGGCGAACTGTGCGTCTGCGACCTGATGGCGGTGCTGAAACTCCCCCAGTCCACCGTTTCGCGCCACCTGGCCTATCTCAAGCGGAACTGCTTCGTGGACGCCCGCCGTCAAGGTGTCTGGATGTACTACCAGTTGAGCCGTGAAAGCTGCCAGATGTCTCGGGAACTGCTCGACATCCTCAAGAAGAATGTCAGCACGCTTCCAGAGGCTCTTTCCGACCGCAAGGCTCTCGCCGAATTTGCCAAGAGCAAATCCGCCTCCTGCCCCTGAATTGCTCGCCAGTATTCCGTTTTTTAAGGGGTATTTATTTTGTCTATTGATTTATCCGCTAAAGCAGATATATTAAGAAGATGAAAAAACGCGCCCTGTTTCTCTGCACCCACAACTCCTGTCGATCCCAGATGGCCGAAGGCCTGCTCAATCACTACCTCGGTGATCGGTTCGAAGCATTCTCCGCCGGCACCGAAGCAACCCGTGTCAATCCTTTGGCCATCCAGGTCATGTCAGAACTCGGAATCGACATCTCTCGTCATCATTCCAAAACCCTCGACCAGTTTGCCGGCCAGAAGTTCGATTATGTCATCACCCTCTGCGGTTCGGCTAGCGAGCAGTGCCCGCTCTTCTTCGGCGGGGTTCAACGTGTGCATATCGGCTTTGACGATCCCTCCCTGCTTTCCGGTCCCCCAGAGGAAGTGCTTCACGAATTCCGGAGGGTACGGGATGATATCCGCCGTAAACTTACCGATTACCTGACAGGAGCAGACAGATGAGTGAACATGTAGGCCGCAAACTCTCCTTTCTCGACCGCTGGCTGACTATCTGGATATTTGCCGCAATGGCACTTGGCGTGGGATTGGGCTGTTTCATCCCCGGCGTGGAGTCCTTCGTCAACAGATTCCAGGTGGGAACAACCAATATTCCCATTGCCGTCGGCCTGATTCTGATGATGTACCCCCCCTTCGCCAAGGTGAGGTACGAGGAGATGCCGGAGGTATTCCACAACAAGCAGGTGCTCGGCCTGTCGCTGATACAGAACTGGCTGATCGGGCCGGTACTCATGTTTATCCTTGCTGTGCTCTTCCTGCCTGACAAGCCGGAATACATGGTGGGGCTGATCATGATAGGCCTTGCCCGCTGCATCGCCATGGTCATCGTCTGGAACGATCTGGCGAAAGGGAACACAGAGTATGCCGCCGGTCTGGTGGCCTTCAACAGTATTTTTCAGGTGCTTTTCTACAGTCTCTACGCCTGGTTCTTCATCACCGTTCTGCCACCGATGATCGGGTTGAAAGGGGTAGTCGTCGATGTGAGCATCGGGCAGATCGCAGAGAGCGTTTTCATCTACCTGGGGATACCCTGCATAGCCGGGGTGCTGACCCGTCTTGTCGGCGTAAAGGCAATGGGCAAGGAGCGCTACCATCGGGAGTTTGTGCCGAAAATCGGGCCGATTACGCTTATTGCATTGCTGTTCACCATCGTGGTGATGTTCAGTCTCAAGGGACAGCTGATCGTCCAGCTGCCGATGGATGTAGTCCGGATCGCCATCCCGATGCTGATCTATTTCATCACAATGTTCCTGGTGTCGTTCTGGATGGGGAAGAAGCTTAGGGCCGACTACTCGAAAACGACGACACTTGCTTTCACTGCAGCCAGCAATAATTTCGAACTTGCCATCGCCGTGGCGGTTGCGGTATTCGGCCTCAACTCAGGCGCAGCTTTTGCCGCCGTCATTGGCCCGCTTGTGGAAGTACCCGTTATGATCGGACTGGTCAATGTTGCATTCTGGTTTAGAAAACGCATGAACTCAGCAGCAAAACCTTCCTTTGCTGACCAGCGCCTCACCTAGGCCATCTCCACCGGATGGCCTGCAGCAACCAGTGCCGCCTGTTAAAGACTCTGCCTGTCCTTCCAGTGAAAGAAGGCGGCTAGACCGCCCTTGACGCTGTCGGTGGGCGACAGGGGCCTCATGACGCCGGCGCCTGGCTCAGGTAGCCGTAGAGCGCGGAGGCCTCCCCCGCCGTCATACCAGCCTCCCGTTCTGGCGTAGCGCCTCGTACAGCACGATGCCTACCGACGTGGAGAGGTTGAGGCTGCGCACCGCATCGGCCGGCATGGGGATGGTGATGGCGGTGTCCGGGTGGGCGGCGATGAGTTCCTGCGGCAGCCCCTTGGTCTCCTTGCCGAAGACGAGGTAGTCGCCGGCCCGGAAACCGGCCTGGAGATAGCTCCTGGCTGCCCTGGTGCTGAGATAGAAGAATCGCCCGCCGGGCGCGGCGGCCCGTAGCGCTGCCAGGTCCGGCCATTGGCGGAGGATGACGGACTCCCAGTAGTCGAGCCCGGCCCGTTTCAGGTAGCGATCGTCCATGGAGAAGCCGAGCCTTCCCACCAGGTGCAGGACGCTGCCGGTGGCGGCACACAGGCGGGCGATGTTACCAGTGTTGGGAGGAATTTCCGGTTCCACCAGTACTATGTTGAAGGGGATGGGGGAAGGCACGATACGTTCCTTTGTTAGCTGTATTTTCCCATCATAGATAACCTTTTCTTATTTCCTTGATCCGTTTCTTCAGTTTCATCCGCTCAATGTAACCTTCAACCGAGCAGCATCTATCTTCCCACTGATTTTCCAGCTATGCTGACTTGAAGTAGATAAGCTCTCAGGAGGTCAGCAGATGGCGGAGATACTGCA
>DFZL01000008.1 GCA_002382705.1 Geobacter sp. UBA4057 | reverse complement strand
CCGCTCCGCTCCGCGCAGAATGACGGCGGTGCGGATGCCCGATAGAGTCACTCGGGCGAAAATTCCGTGCCGTTACAAAAAGGGACAAGCGAAAAATGTCAAAAGGGATATTCATAACAGGGACTGACACGGGAGTCGGTAAAACAATAGTGGCGGCCACAATTTCCATGATCTTGAAAAAACGCGGAATAAACGTTGGAGTAATGAAGCCCGTAACCAGCGGGTGCGTTGAAAGAAACGGAGCGCTGGTTTCCGAAGATGCCGAGCTTCTCTCTGCCGCTGCATCGATACCTTACAGCAGTGATGTTGCTCCGTATCTTTTCCGTGAGCCTCTTGCCCCTTCGGAAGCGGCCAAGATCGCTGGGATGACAATAGACTTTTCACAAATCAAACAGGCTTATGCCAGATTGTGCGCCCTTCATGATTTTGTAGTGGTGGAGGGAGCCGGCGGCCTTATGGTGCCGCTTGCCGGTGGATTGCTGATAGCCGATCTGGTGCGTGAACTGGATATGCCTGTCATAGTTGTCGCAAGAGCATCTCTCGGAACAGTGAACCATACGCTTCTTACATGCTTTACTGCAAAACAGCTAGACATAAACGTCGCCGGTGTAATCATAAACAACTACCCTGAAAACCCGGACGATGCGGAACTTACAGCACCGCATAACATAGGTTCGCTATCCGGAGCTCCATTGCTCGGCGTCTGGCCACACTCAGCTTCTTCTGACAGGCAGGAAATAATTCGTAAGCTCGCTGCTTACCTGCAAACGCAGAATGAAACAGAGATACTTTTAAGAGAAATAGGCGCCTTTTCATGAAACAAACTTCATTCTCATCTTCCAGGATCAAGGGAGATAAATAAAGATGAAACTGTGCGAGCTTCTGTCAGACAGTGAAGAAAGGCTTATAGAAAAGGTATTGGATTACGCCTGCAAACACAAGTATGTAACATATACATCCACTCTATATGAAGCGTGGAGAGCATCCATCGTCGGGCTGACAACCGCAATGAATGAGACTCTTGAATCATCTCCTGATATCCCGGAAATTCCCTCTGACCTAGATTTTCAAAGCGACCCTGTAATAGCGTACGGCGTCGAGCAGTCATTACGACATAGGCGTCGGGGAGTGAGCCTGAAGATGTTTCTGGGACTCCTCAAATATTATCGCCAGAGTTATCAGGACATAATTTCAGAAGCGATTCCGGACAGAAAAAATATGGAACGATCGCATCTTTTTGTTGACCGTTTTTTTGACAGAATGGAAATTGGTGTACAACTGGAGTGGCTTGAATCTTCAGAAAAAAATCTTTTCACAGAACTCCAGGAGACAAACCGTCTGCTTTCAAATGAAAAAAACTGCTATCTGACGCTCTTCGAAAGCCTGCCAGTGCCGGTCATTTTTATGGACATGGAACGCAGGGTAAAAAAAATGAATCATTCTGCAAACATTCTTTTTGCGTCTGCCCTGGAATCAGGATTTTATAACTCGAATAATAGTATAACAGAACAGCTTGACTGCATAGATGAAGACCTTAAAAACTTTATCGAGAGCGGCAAAGAGGAATCGATTCTGGAAAAATCGATTTGCACCAAAGAAGAGATCAGGTACTTCGAAATAAAACTTGCGCGGATGCTTGACGTAAGTGAGAAATTCAGCGGAATCATAGTAATCCTGAATGACATTTCCGACAGGAAGAGAATAGAGGATTCCCGCTTCCTATCATCCCAGAAGGATTGGGAGGATACTTTCAACACAATATCAGACATGATAATTGCTCATGATACTGATGGCAACATCATACGTGCAAACAAAGCCGCAAGAGAATTTCTAAATATCCCCTCCGCACACCCTCTTCCGGTCGACTACTCTCAAATGGATCAATCCTCGGTTAACAATTTCTGCAAAATTATCCGACAAAACAGCGGCAGACAGACTGTAATTGAAGAGTTTGACAGGCATTCCAGACGCCACCTTGAGATTACTACCATCCCTAAATTCGGGAAAACCGGGGATTCCCCGGATGATGTAATCACCGGGACAATTTATGTCATACGCGATATAACCGAAAGAAAAAAACTGGAAAACCAACTGTTGCAATCGCAGAAAATGGAGGCTCTGGGACACCTTGCAGGAGGCATCGCGCATGACTTCAATAACCTTCTTACGGCTGTAAAAGGGTCAAGCTACCTGATAAGAAAAAAAGCGCCGCCTGAAAGCACACTGTTTTCTCTTGCAGGTGAGATACAGGAAGAGACCAACAAAGGCTCGAACCTGGTCAAAGCCCTGTTGGCATACAGCCGCAAACAGACCATAGCCCCTTCTCCTGTCGATCTGAATAATGTCATAAGCTCCCTGGAAGATATTCTCAAGCGTCTTATCAGCGAAGAGATCAGTTTGGAAATCAAAATTTACGATATTCCGCTTACAATCATGGCAGATAATTTGCAACTGCAACAGATACTGATGAACCTTGCGACAAATGCTCTCCATGCCATGCCAGATGGAGGCGCTTTGTCAATAAGCACGGATCAGGTGACAATCATCGAAAATGAAACAACTCTGTTCGGTTCTATAAAACCAGGGGTTTACGCCAGACTTACGGTCGGCGACACCGGTTCAGGCATCGCCGAGAAAGATATTCTGCAAATATTCGACCCCTTCTTCACAACAAAGGATGTAAGCCAGGGGACAGGCCTTGGGCTGTCCATAGTATACGGAATTGTAAAGCAGCTTGACGGGCATATAAAAGTTGAAAGCTCGATAGGGCAAGGCGCTTTTTTCAGGCTTTACTTCAACCTGATAGATCAAGAGTACGGGCAGAGCGAATCAGTAAAGGAATATCCGTTATCAGACGGTTGCGGCACTATCCTTCTTGCCGAAGATGATGATTCAGTTCGCAGGACTATGGCTGAAATATTGAAAGATGCGGGATATGATGTGATTGAGGCTGATGACGGAATAAATGCAGTAGAAAGCTACATGAAACATCAGAAAGTGGTTTCAGTTGTGATACTTGATCTGATAATGCCGAGAATGGATGGCAAAAAGGCGTACAATGAAATACGCAGATTGAACGGCAATGTCCCGATAATCATGACAAGCGGATACAGTGACGAAATAATAACTAAAAAAGGGCTTCAGAGGGAGCGGCTGGATTTCATTTCCAAACCTGTTTCGCCCGGTCATTTTCTCGCCAAGATTAAAAAGCTGACGGAGATGCATTGATGAACAGAGGCAGGATTGCAGAATCCACCATAATGGTCGTAGATGACGAGTTGAGAGTAAGAAAGACCTTTACCTCCATACTGGAAGATGAGGGTTATAATGTCATAACGGCAGAAGGTGGCCATGAAGCGCTGCACAAAGTCGGATACAGGATGCCTGATGCCGTGCTGCTGGATTTGAACATGCCAGGGATAGACGGCATGGAGACACTGCGAAAACTTAAAATGAAGTCTCCTGACCTGCCGGTGATTATAATTACAGCTACAAATGATATAAGAACAGCAGTTAACGCAATACATCTCGGCGCTGAAGACTTCATACTGAAACCACCTGATTTTGACATGCTCCTCCATACGCTGTCGAAAACTCTTGAAACTCAGCGTCTACAATCGGAACTTCGCAAGGTCAACAGTGAACTGGAATCATCCCTTGAATATCTCCTTGGAAGAAGCGAACCGATAAAAAAAGTCATCGAACTCATCCTCCTTGTGGCAGGCAACAATTTCTCAATTCTTCTCCAGGGAGAAACCGGCACCGGAAAAACCTATGCGGCCAGGATCATCCATAATCTGAGCCAGCGCAAAAACGGCTCTTTTGTAGTCGTTGACATGGGAGCCATCCCTGAAACTCTTATAGAAAGCGAACTTTTCGGTTATGAAAAGGGGGCGTTTACAGGAGCTCAAAAGAGAAAAAGCGGCTATTTTGAAAGCGCCTCAGGCGGAACAATCGTAATAGATGAACTGCAGAACATGAATCCGTTTGTGCAATCCAAGCTGCTGCAAGTTGTTGAAGAGCGAAAAGCCTATCCATTGGGAGGAGTGCGCCCAGTCGACATCGATGTGAGAATAATCAGCGCTTCCAATGCAAATCTTCAACATAACGTTTCCGAACGGACATTCCGGGAAGATCTTTTTTACAGACTTACAGAAGTAGTCATTTCAATTCCGCCGCTTCGTGAACGTCGGGATGATATCCCCTTTTTCGTAAACAAATTTCTGATTGCAACCTGCGATGAACTTTCAAGAAAAACCATATCCATAAATGATGATGCGATGGAGCTTCTGGTGTCATACAACTGGCCAGGCAATGTAAGGGAACTGAGAAATGTAGTCAAACGGCTTGCCCTGTTTGCACAGGACAACATTATCACAGCAAACCATGCCCTCAATATTCTTGGCAAGGAAAACTCTCCTTTAATCAAACAGAAACAGTTACAGACAGCAAATGATGACCACCGGATGCCGCTCATGGCTCTTCACAAACTTGAAGAGGCAGCCATAAAAAATGCAATGTCGTTTACAAACGGCAACAAATCACGCGCAGCCACAATTCTAGAAATCGATTACAAAACTCTTCTTAGGAAACTCAAGCAATATCCCAACTAAGTATACCATTTTTCCCCACAAGGGC
>DFZL01000003.1 GCA_002382705.1 Geobacter sp. UBA4057 | reverse complement strand
GTCCAGAAAAAACGGATTGCGCAAATACCGACACGTACCCCATGCAGAACACTACTTTCAGAGCTGCACCAAAGGGGTGTAAACGTGTGCATGTCGAGTTGGCGGTGCCATTCAGCTTCTTCGGAATATATCGGCGGTTCGGGGTAGCAAAGTTTATTGGTTCTACCAGCTTGCTTTAGTGCAAGGAGATGGCGAATTTCGGGTGGTCGTGAAGTAACTTCGCAATCTCGATCAATCCACCCGCTATTCTTATAAAAATTGAGTGACGCCAAGGCATGGCAATGACGAATTGTTTCCAATAATGTAGCTATGAGTATTTTTAGGATATCGGATTCACTGAGCGGGGAGTCGTGTAATACATGTATGCATGGCACATTGGAACTGGCCGGAAAGATTCTATCCTCGTATTCCTCCAGACAGTTAACCGCAATTATGGGCCTCCGTTGCTCTTTGGCGCATAATATTTCACGTTGGCACCAGTAGCGGGAGGAATACTCATCGCTACAAATCGCCACCACGGTTGACTCCTTGATATTTTTGATTATCTCCTCGTTAAACTTGAATCCCGGAGAAATTGTTATTGCATCAAAGAAATGGGACATGTTGGTGTTTTCAATGAACCGTTTGATTGCCTCGGCATGAAGACGACCGGTATTGCCGCTTTTTGCATGGCTCAGGAATATCTTTATGGACGACGACTTGCCGGTAGCGTCCTGGGTAATCTCAACAAAACCATGCCGGTAGATTTCATGGGCCATGGCAAGAACGACTTGTTGGACCATTGTTGTCGCGGGCCATTCATACGCACGAATAAAATTCAAGTCCCTAAGGCTGCCTGCTGTGCCATGCCCTAATCCATCCCGTGATAGCGCTATCGGGACTATCCGAATGCCTGATGAACAGGGCAATGAGGCGATATAATCATTCCAGTTTGTTCTTCCCCTTGTATTCACACTTGTGAAAACGAATATGACATTCCGCTCGGCATACTCTTGGGGATATCACCCGGGGTTATGGAAGGACTGGCAGAGCTATAAAAGAAAAGAGGGATGTTAAGATTGCGGGAAAATGGTTTGTTGATGTCTCTCGTTAGATATTTTAATACGGTTTCGAGAATTGGGCTAACCAGATCGTTATCCGATGGTTGCCAGATGAAATGGACTGATATGGGTGGTTTGAATTGGAGCGTCATTGCCTACCTCATCATTATCTGGTTTTTTTACCCGTTTGCCGTTGCGACAAAGCACTCCCAGCAGCAGTCTTTGACGTCGAACTCGTCCGCCCATCACGCAACACACTCGAAGCAGCCTTTGCAGCAGTTGTTGACGTGACCTTTGCTGGTGCCTTGGTCTGAGATAAAGCACTTGCTGCCGCCGTTTTCGATTTCGGAGCGGTACTGCCGCTTGTCATGGTTTTAGATGCGTTGGTTGCCGCTTTTGGTCCCGTCACTTTTGGCTTTGTCATCTTAGTCCCTCCAATGGTTGTCGATTTGCTAACACTCGCGCAAGAAAACCAATTGTCCATTTGACTCGTCATTTTTTTTGTCAAGTTTTCGAATCAGGTCGTCTGTAACCGTACCATCCAAGTAACTAATTAAATCTGCCTTGGATATGCAAAGCTCTGAAGCTAATTCATTCAACGAAGTCTTATCACAAATAAGCTCCAAGGCTTGACTAAATAATGTCGGAAACTCCTTTGCCCACTCCTCTCCTTCATTCTTCCTCTGACCCCTTTGATTTATATCTATAAAAGCTCTTCGCACTGAGTGCTGAGATAAAACTCCTAAATTGTAGGCCCTATAAACAAGGGCTTGAATTGACAACTTCCACCTGAACTTTAATTTCGCAAAAGCATCATAATCCCATCTCCTGGGACATTCCAGAATAAACCCGTCTCTTGGCGCCAGAAAGGCCCCGGCAAACCGGTCTGCTTCATTTTCGGTAATTGAGCTTCCAGGCGTGTGCTCCTCATGCAGTATTAAGTGTCCGAGTTCATGCGCAGCATCAAACCTTGCCCTGCTGGCAGTTCCCCCGTAAGCGAGCATGATCCATGGGCGGCTCCCATCCCAAACGGAGAACGCATCCACCTCCTCGCAACTATTTAGAATAGGGGTAACGATAATTCCCTTACTTTCAAGCAATCTCGTAATATTAGGGATCGGCCCTAGACCCATCCCCCAGAACTTTCTCAGTTCCATCGCTGCTATTTCAATATCGTCCAAAGATTTTGGCTGAAAATGGAATCCGGAAATCCTCTCTTCCGGAAACACCACTCCTTTCGATTGCAGGCGATCGATTAATTCGATGAAAAAATCACCTATGCGTACGCTCTGCTTTCGTTTGATCTGGCTCACAGCCCGTTTTAAGCGGAAATGGCAGTGACCAAAATTGATATACTTAGTTCTTTCCCTTTTCGCGAAAAAATTGGGAGGGACGGAAAGTGCAAAGGAGATTCGTGTTAATGTCTCCGTGTCGGGCCTGATTACTCCTTTTTCAATCTGAGAAATGGCGCTGGGAGTCTTATCAACCTTCATGGCCAATTCCTTCTTGGAAAGGCCCTTCATCTCCCTCGCGAATGTAATCCTTTCAGGATCGATGAGAATGCTCATTTGAGGGGTCCTTTCAATTGCTCTTACGTAGCTGGTTGAGCTATCTCTTCTGTCTTTGGCCTAAACGCCAGGACTGGTACCGCTTCTTCCTCTTCGTCAACGAAGATGTACTCGACATCTTCGGGTTCTGCTTTAGACCCGTGGTATAGAGAGACCTTATCGGACCAAAAGTACTGTTCTGAGGAAGAGTCTTTTTCAAGCTTGCCCAGAAAAACTTCACTCAACCCTTCTTTCGGGTCTGCTGATATTCCAAGGATGATGTTGTCTAGAGAAAGCTTTCTTGCCTGGGGGAAAAGGGGCAATTGTGCTTCGTCCACCAACCCTTTTACCGCCTTGCCGGATGTTGGTAAGAGACCGGCCCCACCGACACGGTGATGATGAATAGTTGCGTTTCCAATGTGGAAGCAGTACTCATTCCCCTTGACAGGAAGGGTTACAGGGTTGTCTTCGATTTCCGCGGTTGACCGAATTCTGTTCCAGGTGTTCCGCCAAAGATGCGTTCCAAAGGTCCAATTATCGTTGAACGCGTCAGCTGAGTACGCCAGTAGGCATACCTGAACTGAATCCTTAACATGGGGGAGAATATGTTGTGAGAGGTAAGGGGCGAGGTCTTTAAGTGACGAGATCTGAATCGTTTCCATTGACGAAACCCTCCTTAGGACAGCATGGTGCAATTATATAAAGTGAAATCACAAAAATCAACATAAAAATTAAGTGAACATGAAATCGGCGAATAAAAATAAAGTTGCTGTTAGCAGGTTGCTGGTTGGGTAAATTGCAGGAGGCACAAATATCATTACCGGCGAAGGCTCTAAATAAAGAAAAGCCTCCTTTAAGGGGAGGCTTTTGGTGGTGTTATGAATAACCGAGAGATTGTCGAATTGGTTGTACTTCCTTGACTGCCAGTCTTCGCGCCGCTTTAGATTGCCTACGGTCAGCTCTTGCTGCCGTGGCCGATGGTCATGGACCACCGCGAGAAGTCACCTTCCCGATTCGCCCCCAGATTTTACAGCGTGGGACTGTTCGCCGCTGCTACCCTTTGCAATGAGTGCCGGTCTGGGTAGGACCTGGACAGATTCACCATAGTGGTCGGCTCTGCTGGGCCAGTCCGTGTGTCTCAAGGAGACGAAGCGTCACGGTACGCTTTATATGAAGAAAATGTATCAGAACTATTAGAAATCGTCAATCGGGTCGTTTTCCATCCGTCCAATCTTCACCTCAAGCCTCCGGATCTTGTTCCTGGCCTTTTTCAGCTCGGTTTCGGTCGATTCCGCACGACGCGCCTTTTCCTCCAACCCTGCCTTCATCTTCTCAAGCTCGCTCCGTTCCTTTTGCTGCGCATACGCAATCTTCTCCAGATATTCCATGCGGGATATGGAATCTTGTCTCATCTTGGCGGCTTCAGCCAGTTTGCGCTGTGCCTGGTCATCCCGCCGCTCCGCTTCTGTAGCTAATTTTGCCGCATCCTTCAGAGCCTTCTTTGATGCCACAGCAATAGCCAGTATCCGCCGGGCCTGGTCCCCAGCGAAGAAACCCGACACACAACCGAGCAGGATACCTATCATTACGTAAGGCCACGCCGCAAATACTCCGGACCATCCCCGCTCAAGGAAATCGATTACCGTGATCCCCTTAAGCTTAAAATGTTCATGATGGGCGAGAAGATAACCGCTCTCCTGGAGGGGCGCATTCTCTTTGGCGAAATGGACGATTGCCAGGTCGGGTAGCACCCACCAGTTGAGTCGGGCGAACAGGATCAGAACGAGAATGACCATAGCAATCCTTGCTTTATTCATCGAAGATATGCCTCCGTCGTGTCCTTGTCGAAGTGGCCCACTTCCTGGGCAACGATCCCTTTTGCCTCATCGTAATTGATCCCCCGCAGCTGCAGCTCCTCCATCCGTTCCTGGGCATAGCTGTGCCGGAGACCGTGCGCCCCGTTGGAAAAGGAAAGCTCCCGCTGGCTCGCCGCGGTGAAGCTCTGGCTCCAGGCCTGGCCGCCGGCCAGGTCATAATGCTGGGTGTAATGCACCTCCCTGTCGGTTACCTCTCGCGGCTCATCCAGCCGGGTCGCCTCCAGCTGCTGCGCCAGCTCCCTCGACAGCATGACCTCCCGCACCAGGCCCCCTTTTCCCTCCACCGTGTACCGCTCACCCTCCCGGCCCGCGAAGCGCTCCGCGCTCCACTCCCGGTGGCCGGAGGATTGTCTTTCCTCCGCAGGCCTGATGGTCAGGAGTTCATGGGCACGGAGACCGGCACAATGGGCAATGCGGGTAGCCAAGCTGTTTCGTTCCGACTGAGCGGACGCGATCCGTTCCACCTGGGCGGCGGTATAGCTCCTGGTGGACAGGTGGGTCTCCCGTTCGCTCTTCACCACGTCGATACGTACCCCCAAGTGCATCTGCATTGCCTGGCGGTCGAGGTCGAGGGTCTTCTGGGAGACCGTTGCTGCCCGGTCGGCAAGGTACTGTTGGGCAATCTCGACGTTCAGGCTGCGGAGATCGCCCAGCCTGTGCTCCTGCTGGTATTCGGCAACCCCCTTGAGGGCCTGCTCGTAATTCCGTGCCGTGCCGACGCTGTGAATCCTGCCGTCGTCCCGATGATCGTGGCGTCCTTTACCCAGGGCGACCTTCTGGGATATGGCATGTTCGGATTGGGATTTTGGTGCTCGGAAGCTCGGCATGTATTTCCCCGTTACCGTTCGTCTCCGGACAAAGGCTCTGGCGGTTCTGACGTGACCGTTTGGGTATCATGCAGTTCCGGCAGCTTTTTGAGATACCGGTCAATGGTGCTGCGGTTGACCTTGCAGCGGTGCTGCACCCGCAGCCACTCGGCCAGGTCGGCGCACGAGGCGCCTGCCCGTTTCATTGCGACCAGCTCGGCACGGTACCTGTCGAGGCGACTCCTGCGGTAGAGCTTGCGCCTTGCCTCGGCGCGGCGGGCGCGGATGCGCTCCACCTCCGCCAGTGCGTCAAATGTCTCGTTCCCCTTGCTCATGCTGCTGTCCTCCCCATTGTGTCGCATCGATCCCCGCAAACCCGCGCCGCTGTTGTCCCCGCGCTGTGTCCGCGCATGCTGACACAGCGCGGGGACTGAGGGGGTGGTATAAGCACCGGCAGAATTTGCACATGCCGAGCAGTTGCATATGCTGCCGACGGTAATTACTGTAGCCCCCTCAGTTTCCGCTCCGCGCATCAGCGCGGGTAACCAGGAACGCCGGCAAGTGCAGACGTTCCGCCGCCTGGTGTTCCGCATTACGCCGGGACAAACCGTCATCATGTGTCATGATGGCGTCGCGCTCCCCTTACAATTCCCGGATGTGGCCAATAGTATCCCGCCTTCATGGCGGCATCTCCAGGCCATCCTCGGTCAAAAATATTACGTTCTCTTCGGGGATTTTATCCGTAACACCGTCACAAGCCGCACCGGTTGCCGATTTGCCTGTTACGTTTTGCATGTCCGAAGCGAAACGTGACGGATAATGTGTCGGATAGTGTGTCGGATGATCCGTCACGGTTGAATCCGCATGGTTATTGGTTTGTGACGTTGTTACGGATAATTCAGGGGGGTAGGTCAGATATCGTGAAAAGGCTTCCCGGAATTGATCGAGGGTGTACCCTTTGGCGGTCTCTATTCCGATGCGGATGGTATGGGAAAGGATGCCGTATTCCCGGAGACGCTTTGCCACCTGCCGGGGAGTTATCGCATTCCCCCGGTTGAAGGTGGCCCAAGGCTTTTCCTCATCGGCGCACAGGAGTCGAATCAGCTCGGCCGTGGTTATTCGGTCCCGGTCATCGCCGAAGATCTCCCGGATGTCGGCAAGGAGTTCCGTGCCGACCGTCTGCGCAGCACTCTCGTTGCCGGACAGTTTCAGTGCCGCCGTAGTGCCGAGCAGCAGCCAGTCGTTGCCGGCCGTCATGGCAATGGCAAGGAGCGGTTCCCAGTTGTCCTGCGCCCGGTCGTTCAGGCTTTGGGGGAGCGGCGGCCGGGCCTGCCTCACCTGGTCCCGGTAATCCTCGGCAAAACGCGCGAGCTTTGACCGCAGGGCATCGAACAGCCCCGGTTCGGCATGGCGGATGCGGTCAACCTCTTCGTGGGGCAACTTGCGCCGCAATTCCAGGATGATTGCCCTGTCCATCAGGGTGTCGGCGACACGGCCGATTCCGGCAAGGGCCTTGGCCCCCCAGGTGTTAAACCTGGTCGGGGTGAAACTGTCACCTACGGTGCGGATGACATAGGCGCTCTCCCGGGTATGGCCGCTGTTCAGAATGCCGCGCAGCTCCTCGTTGTCCTTCATGAAGGCGTCGGCCTCGTCGATCAGCAGGGTGGGACACCAGGCGTCGATGGTGCGGTACAAAGCCGCCGGGGAAATGCTGCTGGTGGTGATGGCCCGGGCAGACAACCGCCCCAGGAGAAACAGGAGTTGCGACTTGCCGCACCGCTTCTCCGGTGCGGTAATGATCGCCAGCGGCGCAACCTGCACCACGTCGATAACCCAGGTCATGGCGGCCCACAGGGCGACCGTATGGGCGGTCTCCCGTTCGCAGACGATGAACCGCCGGACCGTGGCGGCGATGTCGGCCAACAGTTGCGCCGGGTCTACCTGATCCGGCCAAGGCTCCACCTCGGCAAAGGGAAGGTCAGCGGCAACGGGACCCTTGCGGGCATCCCTGACGGCGGCATCCAGGGTCGCGGGCCGGACGCCGAGCGCCCTTGCCTCTTGCCTGCGCACCTGGTCGTAGTGCAGGGGGGAGAGTTTTGACAGTTTCTCGATAACGGCTTCCAAGGGGTAATCGGGGAATGCGTTTCCGGCGGGTGTGGGAGGTGCGGGAGCGGTCGCATCCTCAATACAGCTTATGACCTCCTCCGGTCCTGCCAGCCGGGCCAGGTCGTTGAAGTCGGTATCCTTCTCTGTCCTGGTCGCGGGAAAGCAGGGAACGGCAAGCAGGCCGGACACGGCCAGCGCCGCTTCGGTGGCTTTCGTCAGGCCGGGGATTCCCTCTGTGGCGTGATCGTCATCTGCGCAGACGATCAAAAGCATGTCGGGATACTTTTGCCGCAGCGCCTCTGCTACCGGTTTCAGGTTGCCAGCCGTGAAGGAGCAGGCCGCGGCATGGCCGGTAAGCTCATGGAGCGTGGCGCCGGTCGCGTAGCCTTCTGCTATCAGGATCCTGTCTTTTGCTTGGCCGATGGCGTGGTAACAGCCGGTTATGGCTGTGCCCGCCTTGAACCTCTTGCTCCCATCCGGCAGGATGAATTGCAGGCCGTGCAGGATCCCGGCGGTGTCCCGGATGGGGACCAGAAGCGCTTCCCGCAATTGCCGGATGCCATAGGACTTGATCGCCTTTGCAACAAGGTAGAGATGTTTTGCATCAGCGTCCCGGCCTTTCTTCCAGAGATACGCCGATTTCTCCTGGCATCGCTTCCGAATCTCCCGCTCCAGCTTGGCGGCCTCTTCCTTCGCCTGTTTCACCCGGACCAGGAATGCGGCCTGCTCTTCCGGATTCCTGCCGGTGGCGGCCTGCCAGGTTTCCGAGATGCCGGAGCGCCAGCAGCCGAACACGCCGCCTGTGCCGTCATCGAAGAGTTTGCACCAGCCGGCCGTGTCGCTCTTCCGGTCACTGGTGGCAAACCTGACCATTTTGCCCGGCACGATGTCGGAATGACGAGGAGCGCCGCCCGTTGCTTCCCGGATTGCGTCGAGAAAATTCTCTTTACTCACAGGCCGTCCCCTATGTGGGCTGCCCTTCGATAAGCGCCCGGATATCTGAAATTTTCCAGGCTGTTATCTTCGGGCCGAGCTTTACCGGTTGCGGATAGCGACCGGACTTGACCCCGGCCCACCAGGTACTCTTGGAGACCGGAATAATTGGGGGAATCGGGGGATTGGCCTTGGGATTGCCAATAATGTGGGGCAGCCGGACAAAGCCCGTTTCCGGTAAGGTGGGTTTGAATTCGAGGATTTCCATTTGAACCGCCTCCATGGATTCTTTGTTGGATTAACAAAAAAGGCCATCACCCTTGCAATAAAGGTAATGGCCTTTGCATTCTTGAACTTCCAAGAAGACTTCTGATTCTCTCAGAACGGCAACCGAGTACAAAAAGTTGCCAAGTCCCATGCCGTGACCCGCGTCCCCGTCAAAGGGGAAAACCAATCTATGTGAGACCGTATAATACTATCCCGGATGGAAACGTCAAGGATTATTTGAAAGAAAAGTCGTTTAATTTCAATGTTTTACGCATAGAGACGAGCGGAGACATCGTGAAACATGGCACCAGTCTGGCGAAGTCGTTTATTTGGCCCCGCTCTTGAGACAGTCCAGGTAGTCCGCCCACTGCTGCATCATCTTCTTGCGTTCATCGAGGTGGGAGGTTCGGTTGTAGGCCCTTCCAAGCGGGTCGCGAACGGAGTGACTGAGTTGATGCTCGATGAGAACAACCGGTACGTGCAGCACTTCATCAAGTATGGTTCGTGCCGATGCCCTGAATCCGTGGGCGGTCGCCTCATCCTTGGAAAATCCCATGCGGCGCAAGGCCGCGTTATAGGCGTTGTCGCTCATGCATCTATGTGCGGAACGCTGGCAGGGAAAGAGGTACTTGCCGGACCCGGTGAGAGATCGCAGGGATTCCAGAACGGCAATTGCCTGCTTGGACAGGGGGACAATATGGGGCTGTTTCATCTTCATCCGGGTTGCGGGGATCTCCCAGATGGCTTTGTCGAGCTCGAGCTCGGTCCATTCGGCGGCCCTCAGCTCCCCCGGCCTGCAGAAAAACAAGGGAAGGAGTTGGAGGGAGCACTTGACGACATAGCTACCCTCATAGGCATCTATTGCCCTGAGGAGTTGCACGAGTTTTTCCGGAGTTGTTGGGACGGCATGGTGCCCATTCTTGACCGGGGGCAATGCCCCCCTCAGGTCAGCGGCGATATCGCGATCGGACCGCTCCGTCACCACGGCGTAACGAAAAATCATCCCGCAATGGTGTCGCAGGCGGTGAGCCGTGTCGAGTGCTCCGCGACCGGCTATGCGTTCCAGGACCTTGAGGAGTTCCAGCGGCTTGATCTCGGAGATGGGGCGGGAGCCCAAGGGAGGGAAGATGTCTTTTTCAAGACGGTGGAGGATATCGGCGCCATGTGTCGGCGACCATTTGCCAGCGGAGGAAAATTTATGATGCCATTCTCTGGCAACTGTTTCAAACGTATTCGAGGCCTTGTCTTTGGCGGCGGACTTCAGGAGCTTTTTCATCGCTCCAGGGTCCACGCCGTTTGCCAGCAGCCTCTTGGCGTCTTCCCGGCGCAGCCTGGCGGCTTCGAGGGAGACTACCGGATAGGCGCCCAGAGCCAACTTTTTTTCTTTGCCGCCATACCTGTATTTGAGGTTCCAGAGCTTTCCGCCGGAGGGGGTAATCAGCAAAAAAAGGCCCCCACCGTCATACAGTTTGACCTCTTTTTCCTGGGGTTTTGCCTTGTCGATTTTTATGGCGGATAAAGGAATGATCCTCTTTGGCATGGCCTTATCCTCCGTTTGGGGGCCTGCGATTTTTCATGGGGGCTTTATCGCTCCCCATACGCCCCCAAAAACCTCGGATTTCAGTATACCAAAGCGGATTGCATTGGACAATCCTAAAAGAAAAAGCCCCTATTTCTAGGGGCTTTTCGTGCCAAGCCGGATTTGGCTGGATTATCAAATGGTGCCCAGGGACGGAATCGAACCGCCGACACGAGGATTTTCAGTCCTCTGCTCTACCGACTGAGCTACCTGGGCGAAAAAGAATGTTTTTTATAGTTTAATCCGGTGGTTTCTGTCAAGAAAAAAAGAACCTTATGTCATATTCATTCCGACATCCTCTTTTTGAAAACAAACACTGCTGTGATGAATAGCAGAACGGCATAAATTGATATCTGTATCATGCCGGGCATTAAAAATTCACCTTTGACCAGAGCCACCCTGGCCCCTTCAAAAAGCGGCGTTGTCGGCAGGAGCCGGACAAGCGGCAGGACTCTCTCAGGATACGAGGAGAGAGGGGAAAAAAGCCCTGACATGAAAATCAGAGGCATCACAATCACCGCCTCAACTTTTCCGATGGTTTCAGGCTTGTCCATGACGGTTCCGCATATCACCCCTGCACATGAAAAAAAAGCAGAGCCTGGTATGATAAAAAGAAGGTATTGAAAAAGGTGGATCAGCGGGAATCTGAAAGAGGTTATCATGAAAATCACGATGGATACTGCAAGTCCCTTTATCAATCCATGAGTGAATCCGGAGAGTATCTTTGCGACGACGATGTCGGAGACCGAAATCGGGGTGACCCGGTAAGATTCAATGGTGAACTGCACCCTCCGGTGAAACCAGAGGCTCCATACGCTTTCGTTGTATGCAGCGTTAACCGCAGTCATGGTTATAAGTCCTGGAGCTATGAAGATAGCGTAAGGGACTCCTTCAACCAGCCCGATATACCCCTGCATGCCGATTCCGAACGCAAGATATAAAGTAAGCGGATATGCTATGACGGCGACAAGCTCGGAGATTATGGAACGGCGCATTACAAGCATGTCACGCCGCCATATTGCCAGCATCCCTCCAAGATTCATTCTCGCACCCCGCTTCCTGTAAAAGCAATGAACACATCTTCAAGCGTCCGCTCCCTGAGGGAAATTCGCCGGACAGGAGCTCCGCTCAGCCCTGATGCGAGCTCGGAGAGGCATTCCCAGCTTTCAAGTCTGAAAAGCGCAGTATTCCCTTCAAACGAGAAGCCTTTTACACAGTTCATCTTTTTGACCAGATCAAAAAAGGCTGAAGCATCCGATTCAAACTCAACCTCGTAAGTCGTCCCTCCTGTAAGAGGTTTTTTAAGCTCGTGGGTTGTCCCCTGAGCGATCATTCTGCCGTGATCCATAATGGCTATCCTGTCACAGAGATGCTCGGCCTCTTCAAGATAGTGCGTAGTCAGGAAAATTGTCATGCTCCCGGCTATTGAACGGATATATTCCCAAACTGCCCGCCGTGACTGTGGGTCAAGACCGGTGGTAGGCTCGTCCAGAAAAAGCAGTTTGGGCTCATGGAGCAGTGCTCTTGCTATGACAAGACGCCTCTGCATTCCTCCGGAGAAGGTGTCAGGAAAATCGTTACGCCTGCCTGCCAAACCCATCAGTTCAAGCAGTTCGTCAATTTTTGCACGCAGAACCGGGGCAGGCATGCCATGCAGCCGCCCATGCAGCTCAAGGTTCTCACGGGCTGTCAGATACCGGTCAAGACTGTTTTCCTGCGGGACAACGCCTGTGAGGCTTCTTATCTCCCTGCCGTGAAAGCGCGTGTCAAATCCCTCAACAAGAGCTTCTCCGCTGCTCTGCCTCATAAGAGTGGTCAATATGCGGATAAGTGTAGTTTTTCCAGCTCCATTTGGTCCCAGAAGAGCGAAAATAGAGCCTTTCTCGACTTCGAGGTTAAAGTCTGAAAGCGCCGTGAATGAGTTTCCGTAGCGCTTCTCGAGAGATTTTGTGCTAATGGCTTTTATCATGCAAATACCTTGCGGTTAAATATTCTCCAGCAGGCAGATCAGCAACGGCTTCCGCAGAAGCGCGGATACCGCATATCCAGAGCGCCCTGTCGCCACTGAAAACTACCGGAACAAGCTTTCTCAAATGCAAAGGGATTTTCCGCTCGATTAATATATCCTTAACTTTTTTGCTCCCCTGCATCCCTGACGGCCTTATTCTGTCTCCGGGGATAAATGCACGGAGTGTCCAGGGAAAAGGAGCTTTTGCCGGATCAAGTCTGACCAGTCCGCCATCTCCGGATTCCTCGGCATTCTCTCCGGCGTGACTTCCGACAAGAAGAGTTGCCCCATTGCCCAGTCTGTAGACCCCTTCACCCGGAATCATGAGAGTCTCCAACCGCGGGAGGGGATTATCACTTTTTTTCGCGATTTCAATCCGGCCATATCTTCTTGTCAGGATGATATCTTGAGGGAGGTCGATAGAGACGTTCGGTTTCTCCCCTTTTATCATATTTTCTATCGCTTCCGTGTGGATATGCGAGAACCGGCGCATGGTTCCAGACGCACGTCTGAACATAAGCCTGTAAATACGGCGCCTTATTGCAAGTGGTATCGAGAGCAGCCCTTCTATCGAACAGATAGTGCTTTGATCGTTGAATATGCAAACCCTCTCCGCTGCTTCCAATGCTGTTTCTTCAAGAAAATCATCCTCATCCGCAAGAAGCTCCGCAGTAGCGCCCAGGCTTGAGACAAAAGCAGGGTTATAGCTTTTCATATCCGGGAGAAGATGATGACGAATCCTGTTCCTTATATAGTCTGTATTTCGGTTTGAACTGTCTTCACGCCACTCCAGGCCTTGCCCCAGAAGGTACTCCTCAATCTCGCGCCTTGAAGAGTCCAGCAATGGGCGCACATATCCTCTGTCGTTACGGAATCTCATGCCTGACAGGCCGGTAGAGCCGGAGCCTCGAAGCAGCCGTATGAGAAGAGTTTCAGCCTGATCATCTGCATTGTGAGCCAGAGCTATCGCCGAGGCGTTCCACCGGCGCCTCATTTCGTCAAAAAACGCAATCCGGGCGTCGCGCGCCGCTTCTTCGAGGTTACAGGATTCATCTCTGGCAATTTTCAGGATATCAACGCGCCTTGACTCGAACGGGAGCCTATAACTCTCCGCTAGTTTGCGTGAGAACTCTTCGTCTGCGTCGGATTCGTTCCCCCGGATTGAATGGTTCAGGTGCGCGACTATCAGCTTGAGAGCGAAAACTTGCAGCCTGGCAAGAATATGAAGGAGAGCCGTTGAGTCAGCCCCTCCGGAATGTGCAATCACAACAGTATCGCCAGGGGAAAAGAGCGACCGCTTCAAGGCATTAGCCGCTACTTTCGAGGAGAGTTTCAAATCCGCAGCTCCTCGCATTATCTGCCTGAAACGGTGAAAATTGCGTTCAGCACAGAGCTGAATATGCTGAAAAGAAGCGCGGCCAGGAACGCGGAGCCGAACCCTGCCACCCTGAATCCCTCAACCAGGTGCGCAGCCATGTAAAATATGAAACCGTTTATCACGAGTGCAAAAAGGCCGAAAGTCAGGATAGTGACCGGTATTGTAAGAAAAATTATAGCCGGTCTGACAAGAAGGTTCAGGAGTGCTATCGCCAGTGTAGCCATAAGGAGATCCTGAAACCGCTCTATCTGTATCCCAGGAACAAGCTTCATGACCACAAAGAGGGCGAAACAGTTCAGGGTAAAGCGGAGCAAAAGCACAGTCATCAGAATTTTTCTCCCCTTATATCCCGAGTATCTCGCCAAGCCTGATCAGTTCATGATCCAGTTTTTTCTGGCCTCCGCTTGCGACAGTTTCCAGAGTTGTAAAAGTTATCGATGCCGCTGAAAGCCCGACCATGACCCCTTTTACATTGTCCAGTAGAAGCTCGACACTCTTTTTGCCGAAGCGGCTCCCAAGCAGCCTGTCGAAAACGGAAGGAGCCCCACCGCGCTGGTAGTGGCCAAGGACTGTAACCCTGGTTTCAAAGCCTATCGCGTTTTTTATGCTGTCTGCAATTGCCTCGGCATGACCGGCGCCTTCAGCCATTATTATAAGAGCGTTCGTCCGTCCCTCCTCGTACCTTTGTCGAAGCTGATGACACATATCCGTAAGGTCAAGCTCCTCTTCGGGGAGGATTGCGAACTCCGCGCCGGTAGCAATGGCGGCTGTTGACGCCAGATAGCCGGAATTCCTCCCCATGACCTCCACTATGAAGGCGCGATCGTGTGAACTGGCAGTGTCCTTTATGCAGTCAACAGCATAAGTTATATTGTTCAGCGCCGTGTCTACGCCAAGCGACATGTCAGTGCAGGGTATGTCGTTGTCAATACTGGCAGGTATCCCGACCACCGGAAAGTCCAACCTGTCCAGAGCCAGGGCCCCGTTGAGGGAGCCGTCCCCTCCTATGACTATCAGCCCCTCGACATTTTCTTTCAACAGATTGTCGAGCGCTCTCTTCTGCCCTTCTTCCGTACGGAACTCCTTGGAACGGGCCGACTGAAGAAAAGTCCCCCCTCTCTGGAGTATTCCGGATACAGCTTTCGTGTCGAGAAGGATATGGTCATTTTTCAAAAGGCCGGCATATCCCTTGCAATATCCTATCATCTCGACACCATTTGCTACAGCGGTTCTGGCTGCCGATCGTATGGCTGCGTTCATTCCGGAGCAATCTCCGCCGCTTGTCAGAATTGCAAGCTTCCTCATATTCATTATCCTCCGTTTATCTGTATTCGTTTTTCAAAAGCCCGTATTTCTTGATCTTGCGGTACATTGTGGCTATATTCATCTCCGCCTCTTTTGCAGCTGCATCGATGTTTCCGTAATTTTTCTTGAGGACCTTTTTTAAAAGCCCCCTCTCGAAAATTTCAAGTTCCAGATCGAAAGAAAAATTGTCTGACACGGCTTTTCCAGTGCTCTTTTCTTGAACCGTAAGCCCTTCAGGCTCAATGAACTGACGAAGCGTCCCGGTCGAAATATACTCTTCACTCTCCATTGTCATGCACGCTTCAATGACATTTTTAAGTTGCCTGACGTTCCCCGGCCAGCCAAAGTTGTTAAGCAGAGGAATTGCATCCTTGGAAAAGCCCCTGATGCGGGTGCCGAATCTTTTGTTCTGCTGATTGATAAAATGCGCCGTCAACTGGGGAATATCACTCCTTCTTTCGCGGAGCGGGAGAAGATGAATATTTACAACATCGAGCCGGTAGTAGAGATCATCCCTGAATGTTCCCTGCCTGACTCTTTCTTTCAAATCAGCGTTAGTAGCAGAGATGATTCTGACATCAACGCGTGTAGGAGCGGTTTCTCCTACCCTGATGAACTCCTTCTCCTGGATGAAACGAAGAAGCGTCTTCTGTACGCTCATCGGAAGATTGCCGACTTCGTCGAGAAACAGCGTCCCCCCGTCTGCCGCTTCCAGAAGTCCCAGTCTGTTGGCCGCAGCGCCGGTGAAAGCCCCTTTCCTGTGTCCGAAAAGCTCGCTCTCCAGTAGTGTTTCAGTGAGTGCACCGCAATTTATGGCAACAAATTTCCCGCCACGACGAGGCGAATTGTAATGAATCGCCTGAGCCACCAGCTCCTTTCCGGTGCCGGACTCTCCTGTCACAAGCACGGAAGTATCCCTTACCGCAACCTTCTCGACTTTTTCAAGTACCTTTTCAAGTCCTGGCGAAGCCCCTATTATGTTTTCAAATCTAAACTTGCTCTCAAGTTCATGCCTCAATTCACGATTTTCCTCAATGAGCCTGGACTGATTCAGCGCATTTTTCACACGATATACAAGCTCTTCAGGTTCAAACGGCTTTGTCAGCATGTCGTAAGCCCCCATTCGAAGAGCCTGAATCGACATCTCCACGGTTGCATACGCTGTGATCATGATAACCGGAATATCCCGGGATATCCCGCGCACTTTCTTAAGCAGCTCAAGGCCGCTCATCTCCGGCATTTTGATGTCGGTGATAACAGCATCCCAGGCATCAGGCGAAAAATCATAAAGCGCCTTTTGAGGAGAAGTATAAGCACGGGCAATATAGCCGTTGTCAAGGAGTATCTGTTCCATCAACCTGCAAAGCCCCTCTTCATTGTCTATAAGAAGAATTCTTTTTTCCCCTGACATCCCGCCACCCCGTTTTCCCGCATGAACCTAAATTTTCAGATTTGAAAAAACTCTTCCGGTTCTACAGGCAGTATCAATGTGACCATCGTGCCTCTCCCCGGCTTGCTCTCAACCCTGATTTCACCATGGTGCTGCTCTACTATCTGCCTTGTAATGGCAAGTCCCAGGCCGGTGCCACGCGATTTTGTAGTATAAAAAGGCTCGAATATCCTCTCGATGCTTTCATCAGGTATACCGCACCCGGTATCGCTGAATACGATCCTTACATGCCTTTCATCAGGCATTCCGGTTTCCACCCGGAGCTCTCCCCCATCCGGCATTGCTCCTCCGGAGTTCAGAATGATGTTTATAGCCACCTGGCGCATCTGGTCGCCATCAAGATAAGCTATTCCGACATCGGGAGAAAAATCGGTCATGATTTTTACATTTCGCATGTCGGTATGATTAGCAGAAAAATCGACGATCTGCGAGAGAAGTTCGTTGATGTTCACCAACTCTGGCAAGGGTCTGGGTGTGCGCGCATAGCTCAAAAGGTCCTGCACGATTTTTTTGCAACGCTTGCTTTCACGTTTTATTTCATGAACATATCTGTAATTCTGGTCATCTTCGGCTAATTTGGCTTCAAGGTAAGCCGCATAACCGAGAATCACGCCGAGAGGATTATTTATCTCATGCGCCACTCCGGAAGAGAGAACCCCGAGAGAAGCCATCTTCCCCTGTTGGGCGAGTGTCGCTTCCATCTCTCTGTTTCGCTGTATTATATCCGCCATTCTGTTGAATGCGGTGCCCATTTCGGCGATTTCGTCCTGCCCTGAAACATCGACCCTTACATCCAGGTTCCCCTTCCTGATCTTTCTAATCACCTCAATCATGTGGGTCACCGGCTCTGTTATTATGTCTGATGCCCGATAAACCATGGATACAGAAAACGCGCCTGCCAGCAGTATGAGAAGAGCGGTGCTGAATAGTATCGATTCCTTTATGCTGTTCGCTTCACGATAAAATTCATCTTCGTAAGAACCAGCGGCAACTATCCAGTCCCACGGCTCGAAATACTCATAACGGACTATTTTCATCCGTGGCGTCGAATCACCCGGATTTTTCCATGGGTATCTTATCCAACCGCTCTTCTTCTCGCACATCTCACGAATGAACGCATTACCATTTGAATCACGGGAGTCATAAAAATTCTTCCCTTCAGATTCAGGATGGATGGTAAAATTTCCTTTTCTGTCCATGCAGAAGATATATCCTGTCGCGCCGACTCTCTTGCTCTTTATCCTCTCCTTGAGTTCGGCAAATGATCTTCTTTCGAAATTTACGGCGTCTGAATTCTCTTCAAGATACCCTCCGGCAGCTATAATCCAGTCCCATTTCTTGAAATATCTGTACGCAACCGTTTTTTCCCTGGGATAGATATCGCCAAGCACCTCGTTCCTCCAGGGATAAGTCGTATAGAGGAGTGCTCCAGGTTTCTCCCTGAGCGCCGAATCCCTCATTTCCCGAATGAAATAACGTCCGGTTCCGTCATGCTCGTTTATCACGTTATCGCCTTCTCGAGCCACATGCACCCGCAGCTCTCCCCTGCTTGTCATGACATAGATATATCCTGAACCGCCTGCGTTGATTTTTCGAAGCAGGTTCCCCACTTCATTCATTGCCAACGCAGGGTCGATGGTGCCAAACTCTGCAAGTTTGTATTCAGCCTGGACGAGATTGTATGAGAGATCGACAAGAGAAGCGAGATCGGCGTTAAGAATCCTGATTCTGTCCTGTCGATATACCTGGAACTGCTGGTAGTGGGAATTCAGAAGATCAGTCGTAAAGGAGGCCATATGCTGGAGATCATCCCTGCTTGTCTGGCTGATCCCGAGATAAGCCTGTCTGTTTGAGATGTATCCGACTATTCCGGCAACAATGACAATAGGTGCGATCACGAGAGGAAGCACCAGGAACAGAAGTTTCCACCTTAATTTCAGAGTATTGAGAAAGCCTGCAAACATGGCCTGTTATGTTGTAGTGTCCAGCCGGGATGCACAGGATGGACACTCTCTGACTGAACTGGATTTTGAAAAGGTATACCCGATTGGCTTTCTCAAATCAAGACAGACTCTTCATGAACAGATTTTATTCAGTTTCCCTACCTGCAGCTTCGGCGAATAATTTCAATTTTTCCATCATTTCTTTGAATTTCGCCGGCTTCAACGATTGCGGGCCATCGCTGGAGGCATTTTCCGGGTCCGGATGCACCTCGACTATGAGCCCGTCAGCACCTGCCGCAACTGCCGCAAAAGACATCGGTGCGACATAATGGTGATTGCCGGTACCGTGTGATGGATCCACAATAACCGGAAGATGGGTTTTCACCTGAAGTACAGGAATGGCGGAAAGGTCTAGGGTGTTTCTGGTGGCGGTTTCAAAAGTTCTTATCCCTCGCTCGCAGAGAATAACGGCATCATTCCCTTCGCTCATTACATATTCCGCACTCATCAGAAACTCCTGGATAGTCATCGACATCCCTCGCTTGAGCAGAACCGGTTTCCGTAGCTGCCCGACTTTCTTGAGAAGAGCGAAATTCTGTGAATTACGCGCCCCTATCTGAAGTATGTCCGCATATTCTGCAACAAGATCAGCTGTTTCAGGATTTATGACTTCAGTTACAACTGGAAGCCCTGTCAGTTCACGCGCCTTCGCCAGCAGTTTAAGGCCATCCTCTTCCAATCCCTGGAACGAGTAGGGAGATGTGCGGGGTTTGAATGCTCCCCCCCTCAGAATATGCGCCCCCCCCTCTTTCACAGCGACTGCGGATTCAATTATCTGTCTCTCGCTTTCAACAGAGCATGGGCCGGCCATTATCGTGATATTTTTGCCTCCGATTGACACCTCATCGGTTATCCTGACGACGCTTGTTTCTTTCCTCAACTCTCTCGACGCCAGCTTGTAAGGTTGAAGAATCGGCACAACATTCTCCACTCCGTGCATGGACTCAAGTGACTGGAGAACCATTTTACCCCTCTCGTCACCTATCGCGCCTATTACATCACGGGTTTCTCCATGGATAACATGCGGCTTGTAGCCTAATTCGCGTATCCGCTTCAATACCTCATCCTTCTCCTGTTTCGTCGACTTCGCTTTCATTACGACAATCATATCATCCCCCTTTTCCACAAAGAAGAGGCCGGGAATTTCCCCCCGGCCTCTTCGCCGCTCTTTGAACGGCTGCGAAAAAAAAGCCGGGTAGACTTCCGTCTGCCCCGGCTTCGTGATTGGTATTTGCTGCTTTTACTGACTACACCTCTCCTGGGGCAGACGACTGAAAATAAAAGCCGTACCAAAAGTAAAAAGCATAGTCTGTAAAGTAGCGCATGGTTTTCATGACGGTCAGATAATCATAATGCCTGCAAAAAAGTCAAGCTGAAAGTTACTCAGACAAGAGAAAGGTCGTCCGCCACCTTGACAAGGTTAGGCAGGTCAGGCTTTGTCAGAATATGATTGGCTCCCAGGGTTATCCATTTTCGCTTGTTGTCTTCAGAGGCAAGCGATGAAAATATGACAATCGGAAGATTCTTCAGCACCTCGTGTTTCCTTACCTGCGATGTGAGATGCAGCCCATCCATCTGTGGCATTTCGATATCAGTGATCAAAAGACTGAGAATGCTTCTTACATCAACTCCGTCCTGAATACTTCTCTCTACCTTGCGCTGTATCATATCCCATGCCACTGCTCCGTTTTCGGCCTCTTCAACTACGTAACCTGCTGAGCGGAGGGTTGAGCAGAGCGTGTGCCTTATGAAGTTTGAATCATCGGCGACAAGCACCGTTTTCTGGGATCGGTTCGCATCACCAGCCCTCTCAAGAAGTTCCACCTCATCAAGCGGTCTAAGTGCGCTCTCAGTGCAGAGCTCTCCTACGATCTTCTCGAAATCGAGAACCAGAATTATCCTGTCATCCATCTTGACAAGGCCGGTAACCTGGTCGCTATGCACAGAGCGGGAGGGTGGTTCAACATTCTGCCACGAAATCCTGTATATTCGCGATACCGAGTGCACCAGCACCCCAACCATCAGGTTATTGAATTCGAGCACCACGACCCTGTCCGCAACAAGATCGCCGGTCTCCTTCCCAAGAACCTTCGCAAGATTAATAACTGAAATAACCTTGTCGCGAAGCTTTATCATCCCTTCCACGCCAGGAAGCGCGTTGACCACTCTCGACATCTGAGGCAAGCGGATTATCTCTCTTACTTTGGCCACGTTTACACCGTAATAGCAGGGTATTACATTGCCGCTCCAGTCTGTTTCATCGATCCGGAACTCTACGATCTCCAGCTCATTGGTGTCGCTTTCCAGCAGAATGTCTGTTTGCCTCATAAAATTCCCTTTCCTCACAAAGGTTGAAGGACGAGTTGAAACAAATTTATAAATTTCTTTAGCTTAACGGATTAATCAAGTCAAGTTTAAACAAAATTTAAAGCGGTTGACCGGATATACTAAATTGACTACTATCTCTTTTCAGCATGCTGGAATATCAATCCGGAATAGCGGATGAATCCTCCATTTCCGGATCGGTTTACGTAATCTAAATGTCGGCAAGAGCAGGGTATGAGCGATTTTCCATTCATAATAACAGTATCTTCAGAAAAAGGTGGAGTCGGCAAGACTACGCTTGCGACCAACCTCGCAATTTACCTTAAAGGGATACGAGAGGAGCTCGCAGTCACAATCTTTTCTTTCGACAATCACTTCACCGTTGACCGGATGTTCAGGCTGAAAGAAGAGCCGCATAACGGGACTGTCCGCGAGATGCTTATGGGGGAAGCAATTTCTAATCTGGTCATCCCTGGCCAGTATGGAGTCGGCTATATCCCCTCGTCAAAAGAGCTTGAGGATCTGCGAGAGTCATTCAGGGGACCCATGACGCTTGCAAAAATCATAGCTGAATCGAAACTTTCAGGAGTGGTGATAATAGACACGAGACCTGACCTGAACATCCTCACGCAGAATGCGCTCTACGCGGCCGACAGAGTGCTCATACCTGTCAAAGATATGCCAAGCCTTGAAAACTGCCGAAACATATTCGCACTATTCGAACAGCGGGGGATTGACAAAAAATCTCTTGCGCTCCTCCCATGCCTTGTGGATGAACGGATAAAGTTCGACGGAATATTCAAGGATCAGAAAACCCTGCTCCGCGCCTTTGCAGCCAATCGTGGATACAGGTGCATGAACGCCTATATCTCTAAAAGCCCTAAAGTGGAGAGTCTGAACACGAACCCTGAAGGGAAGATTTTTCCGATCCTGACGCATGCCCGCGGGACAGAAGTACACTCCCAGTTTACCGAGATAACCTACGATGTTCTTAAGTCGTTTGATGCGACGCCAGAGCCTCGTTCGTTTCTTTATGGCGAATGGCTGAGGGAGAAGGAGAGCCGGAAGAGGACAACGTATCTTGCCAGGCTTGAGGGGATCTCCCCGACCTGTCTCATATGCGGCGATTCTTCCATTGAAACGAGAAGAGGCGGAGAGCGCGGATTCTATTACGAAACTTCAGACAGGGCTGTGCGCGGTTTTCTGCACACCGGCTGTCTGTCCGACATGCTCTGCGGAACCCTCTACGGGCTCTACAACGATTCCCAGGCGCTTGGCGCCGCACGTTCAGTCATACTGGAAAAGGCCGCAAAATCCATCACGCTTCTGCTTCCTAAATTTTCCGGAGGTGAAAGCATTCTGGACTTCAGACAGTTCAATCTCGAAGGCGAGCTTGTTACACGGAAAAGTGTAACCATGTCAGGTTTTGATGAAGGGAAGATGGATGGATTGCACGACCGCCTGTTTATCTTTCTGAACGAAGCGCTCTCAGGATACGAGGGGAAAATCCGTGAAAATTCCTGGATTTCCATATTCCCTGTCGACCATGCCAATCCCGAATCGATACTTCTTGAAGAAAATTATCGCTTCATAAAAAAAATCCAGGCGGATATCGCCGGGAAAATCATGGAACCGTGACAGCTTCACCGATAATCCTTCTGGATAACTCAAAAAATGAATTGAGTGGATATCGGCAGTAATCAGGTTTTCAGCTGAGGTTCTTCCAAAAGGGTGTCATCCCCGAATAATTATAACGGTGATCCAGTTTTTTCAGATAGTTGAAAAAGTGGATTCCCGATTACTATCTCTGGAATGACATCTTTTATTACTTCTGCAAGAACCTCAGCAGTCTGAAAAATCCGGATTCCAGGCGGGATCACAGCCGGAAGAAAATTTTTTAAGAGTCTCACAAAACAGCCATAGAAAGGAATTTGCCATGAGTGAAATCGTCGATGTCTATGCAAGAGAGATACTTGATTCAAGAGGGAATCCGACGCTTGAGGTAGAGGTTTTTCTGGAATCGGGAGCATTCGGGCGGGCGGCAGTCCCCTCCGGAGCATCCACGGGGGAGCGCGAGGCTCTTGAAATGCGCGACGGAGACGAATCCCGCTATATGGGGAAGGGAGTTCTCAACGCGATCGCTAATGTCAACAACAGGATAGCTGACGAAATAATAGGAATGGACGCCGATGATCAGGCAGGAATAGACATGAAAATGATCGAGATCGACGGTACCGAATACAAGAGCAATCTTGGCGCCAACGCCATACTGGGCGTATCACTGGCCGTTGCCAAAAGCGCCGCCGAGGAAGCCGGGCAGCCTCTCTACAAATACATCGGAGGGGCCGGCGCAAGAGAGCTTCCGCTTCCGATGATGAACATAATCAATGGTGGCGCTCATGCGGACAACAATGTAGACATACAGGAATTCATGATAATGCCGGCCGGCGCAAAAAACTTCGCCCAGGCTTTAAGAATGGGGGCGGAAACATTTCATTCTCTCAAATCTGTCTTGAAATCAAAAGGTTACAATACTGCTGTAGGCGATGAAGGTGGTTTCGCTCCTGATCTCAAATCTAACGAAGAGGCGCTTGAAGTGATCATGGAAGCGATAGTCAGGGCGGGCTACAAACCGGGAGAAGACATCCTCCTTGCGCTTGACGTCGCCTCTTCCGAACTCTTCAGCGACGGAGCCTACAGACTTGAAAATGAAGCTGTAAAAATCAAGACTCCGGCGGAAATGGTCGATTTCTATGAAAACCTTGTCAACAAATATCCTGTGATATCGATAGAAGACGGCATGGCTGAAAACGACTGGGAAGGGTGGAAACTCTTGACCGAGCGCCTTGGAAGCAGGATCCAGCTTGTGGGAGACGATCTCTTTGTAACCAACCCGAAGATTCTGAAAGAGGGAATCCAGAAAGGGATAGCGAACTCCATCCTGATAAAGCTCAATCAGATCGGCACCCTGACCGAAACCCTGGAAGCGATAGAAATAGCGAAAAAAGCAGGATACACAACAGTTATCTCCCATCGCTCCGGTGAAACCGAGGACACAACACTGGCAGACCTGGCTGTTGCAGTGAATTCGGGGCAGATAAAGACCGGCTCTCTCTGTCGCACAGACCGTGTTGCTAAATACAACCAGCTGCTCCGCATAGAGGACGAGCTTGACTGCTCATCTCTTTTCAGGGGACATGAAGTTTTCTGCAGCATAAAAAGAGCTGCGAGATAGCTTGAAACCGCTGTCCGGGCGCTGAAAAGATGTCCGGACATCAGCTTCTCTGGTTTCAGTCTAAAGGGGGAGGAGCCGGCATGCCGGATTGCATATTCTGCAGGATAATCAGGGGAGAAATCCCCTCGAAAAAGGTGTTCGAGGACGAAAGGATTCTGGTCATAGAGGATGTTTCCCCACAGGCGCCGACACATCTGCTCTTCATCCCGAGGGATCATTTTGAAAGCTGCCTCGATATGGCGGAGGGAAATGACGCCACGATAGGATATATATTCAGAAAAGCTGGAGAAATAGCAGCGGCGAGGGGGATTGACAAATCGGGTTTCCGTCTTGTACAAAATAACGGGGAAGGGGCGGGTCAGTCTGTGTTTCACATGCACATTCACCTGCTTGCCGGAAGAGGGTTCAGCTGGCCTCCAGGCTAGAGCGCCAGGCGCCCGACAATCCCCGGGAAGATCATGTCAACCGTCATGATGGCCGTAAGGATTATCATGACGTAAACTGTAGACCATGCCACCAGATTGAATCCTCTGCTGTTGATGTGATCTCCCATCAGTTTTTTGTTGTTTATCAATTTGAGCATGAAAATAAGAATAAATGGGAGCACCGTGCCGTTTACTACCTGAGAAACGAACATTATCTCCAGAAGCGGCACGTCAGGAATCAGTATAAGCAGGGCGCTCACAGCTATGATGGCCGTAAAGAGCCAGAAAAACTGGGGCGCCTGCTCAAAATCCTTGTCCACGCCTGACTCCCACCCCAACCCTTCGCAGATGCAGAATGCCGTGGAGAGCGGCAGGATACAGGCTGCAAACAGGGATGCATTGAACAGCCCGAAGGCGAAAAGAGCCGAAGCATGTTCACCCACAAGCGGTTTCAGCGCAATCGCGGCGTCTGCCGCTGTTTCGACCTTCAACCCCTGAGGATGAATGGTGACGGCACAGGCGACGACTATGAAAAAGGCGACTGCAATAGCCATCACGCAACCGATTATGACGTCAAGCCTTGTAAAATTGTACTGCTCTGCCGTAATCCCCTTCTCCACAACCGCAGACTGCTGGTAAAACTGCATCCAGGGAGCGATAGTCGTTCCGACCAAACCGATCATAGTCATAAGATATGCGCTGTCAGTGCTGAAAGAGGGGGTCACTGTCGCTTTGATCACTACATCCCATTTTGGCCCCGCCATGAAAGCCGCAACCGGATATGCAAGATAGACAAGGCAGGCGACAAGAAAAACCTTCTCAATAAGCTTGTATGATCCCTTGACAATCAACAGCCATACTAGCACCGCGCAGAGCGGCACGGATATGTACTTGCTGATGCCGAAAATTTCGAGGCTCGCGGCGATACCTGCGAATTCCGACACGGAATTCCCCATATTTGTCAAAAGAAGCGCTGCCATCACATAGAAAGTGACCCTGACCCCGAACGACTCCCGTATAAGATCGGAAAGCCCTTTTCCTGTTACTGCGCCCATCCGCGCGCACATCTCCTGAACTACTATGAGCGCTACTGCAGTAGGTATCATAGTCCAGAGGAGCGCCATCCCGTAATGCGCCCCGGCCAGTGAATAAGTAGCGATTCCGCCGGCATCGTTGTCAACATTGGCGGTTATGATCCCAGGACCCAACAGGGCAAGAAAAATCAGCAGATTACGGGGGCTGAAGCTCCTGAGCGGCTTAAGGAACCTGAAATGAGAAAAACTGTTGAACATAGACTTTCCTTTTTAAAAAATCAGCGGCGTTTGATTTTCAAAATCTGTGGCAGGTAATGCGCCAGGACATCGTCTACAGTGACGATCCCGGCCATTCGGCCATTCTCGTCAATGACCGGCACGGAAACGAGATCGTATTTTGACAGGGTTTCCAGAATATCTTCAGATTCTGAGTCAATCTTTACGCTCTTGATGTTTTCTTTCATTATTTCCGAGATATAGGTATCCACCGGATTCATCAGCAACTCTTTAAGCGAGACTATCCCTTCAAGCCTGTCATCCTGGTCAACGACAAAACCATAATAGACCGTTTCGATTTCATCTCCGCACTCCTTGAGCCTGGCCAGAGCATCCCCTACTGTAAGGTTGGAGCTCAGACGGAAAAAGTCCAGCGTCATCAGGCCGCCAGCCGAATCCTCTTCATGCTCCAGAAGCTCCTGTATCTCTTCTGCATCTTCCTCATCCATCATCTCGAGAAGTTCCTGAGCCTTCTCTTCAGGGAGGTCGGAGAGTATGTCGGCCGCTTCGTCAAGTTCCATCTCTTCGAGGATATCGCTCATCTGCTTGCTGTCCAGCTGGTTTATGACAAGATTTCTCATGTCCGACTCAAGCTCGTAAATCGTTTCGCCTGTTGTTTCTGGATCAATGGTGTCAAGAAGAGTGCGTATATTCTGTATCGGGATGTTTTCAATGATATCTGCCAGGTCAGCTGGATGTATCTCGTTCATCTGATTGCGGGCGATATTGAGCGCGAGTTTTGAAGAGTGTGCTTCAAGAGGCTGCACGTACTCCCAGCTTATCTCGTTTTGAGGTATCTCTTTTTTCATGAGGCTCGCGACCCAGTCCCCGAAGCGCTCATAGCCGAGCCGGCGCAGCAGGCCGCGAAAACTGATATCCACGGAGAATATACAGAGTTTCTGGTCAAGATTGCCGAGCTTTATATCGTTCACCCTTACAACTTTTGCGCCATTTACATCAACAATCTGCTTGTCAAGGATGTCCCGTCTTACGAGTATTTCTCCCTCATTATGCTGATAAGGTTTTCCGGCGTCGGTTCTCATGCTTCCGACTGAAACCACGATATGAGTAAAAAGTGTCACCTCGCTCCACAAAAAAACGTACTTTCTGTTGCGATGCCTGATAACAATATGCGAGACTTCCGGAAAGACATCGCCAGGCACCATCACCAGATCATGAAGCAGCCCGAGGGTTTCCCCCCTGTTGTTAATTACATGACGCCCGATAACACTGCTTAAATAAATTTCGCTGTACTCCATGCTCATAAAGAATGCTCCGGAATAAAATTGGCCGGGATTTAAAAGGGTGTCACAGGCAAAAGTTTTGATCTGACAGATGCAATTCTTGCAAAAGTAATAAAAGATGTCATTGCACTTTGCGTAATCTGGAATCCACTTTTCAACTATCCGAAAAAACTGGATTACCGATAGAATCATGCGGGGATGACAGCCCTTTTGCAAGAGCCACAGCTTGCTTTGAAAACTTGACACAAAGATTATATCGACCGGCATTTGACGGTCAGGAAAACGGATGGCGAGACTGTTGAAAAATTTCTGCTCTATATGACATCATGAACTGTTTTTGTCAATTTACAGAAAGGTTAAAATATTTCGGCACTTCACGATTTTCTATTCGCAAAAGATACTTTCCCTTTAGCAGCTCAATCTGCTATTATTTTTATCATGAGTGAGAAATTGATCTGCAACAACAAAAGAGCTTTCCATGACTACTTCATCGAAGAAAAAATAGAGGCTGGGATAGTACTTCAGGGAACCGAGGTTAAATCGCTTAGATCGGGAAAAGCCAGCCTTAACGAATCCTTCATGCTTGTAAGAGATGGCGAGGCTTATCTCCACAATCTGACAATATCGCATTATGAGTTCGGCAATAGGCAGAATCATCAGCCTGACCGGAACAGGAAACTCCTTCTGCATCGCAGGGAGATAGACAGATTCTACGGCCGGATAAGGGAACAGGGATTCACGGCTATTCCGCTTCGGCTCTATTTCAGAAACGGATTTGTAAAAGTCGAGATCGGGTTTGGAAAAGGGAAGAAGAACTACGACAAGCGTGAAGATATCAAGAAAAAGGATACAAAAAGAGAAATCGCTCTGGCGCTGAAAAACAGGAACAGGGAATAAGAGTGAAAACAGATTTTGGGGGTGTAAAGGTTTCGACGGGGAAGTGAATATACGGATTGCACCGGGTCGGGGCAGGTGGCCGACCTTAATAAACCTGCAACGGCTTAATTGCCGACAATTATAACACTCCTGTAGCACTAGCTGCTTGACAGGCGTCCCCGATGAAGATGCCGGTGGTACAAAGGGGACGTCATTAACTATCGGATTGGGATGCGCAACGCCCGTAGCGCAACCTGAAAATTAACGGGATCGCCTGGCTGCCGCCTTGTCATTTGCGCAGAAGCCCGGCTAAATCGAGCAAATGACTAACGGTGTAGTAATTCGTATCGTAGTTTCTTCGGACGCGGGTTCGATTCCCGCCACCTCCACCAACTACCTAATATTACTCATGTTTTAGTTCTTTACTGGTATTGCTACCTCAATTGCTACACCAGAGGGAGCTATACATGAGCGATATTAATCTGCTGAAGCGGAACAGCATCTATTATTTCCGTATGAAGATACCACAAGATATTGTTCCATATATTAACCGGCGAGAGATATGGAAGTCTCTTAAAACTGTCAATCATAAGAACGCTAAAGTAATAGCATCGAAGCTGCTCTATCATACAGAGCGGCTTTTTCTGCATGTAAGGAGTGGCATGTATACTGATACTCAGATAAGACAACTGGTAAATGATTATCTGCATGATGTTCTGAACAGGTGCGAGAGCATACGAAATCTAGGTATGGTCACGTATGAAACCGATAGTCAAGAATCAGTGGCGGCTGATGCAGATGCTCAAACAATAATCGAGAAAAGTGTTATTGCTGCTGATGAGTTAATAGAAACCAGTAAACGCAAACTGATGATGAATGACTTCAGTGGTATAAGTGTCAGGCTTGATTGGTTTATCAAGGAGAAGGGGCTTTCGGTTGATAAGGGGTCTGTAGAGCACACAAAACTGTGCCGGGAGATTCTGAAGGCCGAGATCGAGAGTCTGAAGATAGAGAAGGAGCGCGTCGTCGGGAACTATGATAACCGCTATGACAGGTTTCTTGATAATACCATCACTCCGCCAGCACAGCCACTAGCCTAGCAACCAGCTATTAGTATTGCTGCCCCACCCTCCCCTGTTGTCACTCTGTCTCAGATTATACAGGAGAACGTCAAGGAAGCAGACTTAGGTGGTAACTGGACGGAAAAGACCAAAGCGGAAAATGAGGGTATCTACAAGGTCATTACTGATGTTCTTGGTGATATTGACATTAAAAGTTTAACCCATCAAACGATGATGCAGTTCAGAGACAAACTTTCTAGGCTACCAGCCAACCGAGACAAGAAACCTTTGTACAAGGGTAAGAGCATTGAACAGATTCTTGCAATGAATAACGTCCCTGCCATGAGCCGTACCACACTCAATAAATATCTTATCCGCGTCAGTACACTTTTCAAGTGGGCAGTTAAGCATGGATATATTCCAACTAACGTAGCTGATGGCCTGACCTTACCAAAAGCAAGAAGAGCAGAACAGGAAAGGGAAGCTTACTCAACTGAAGACATTCAGAAGATCATCAACCACCTGGAGTATGACAAAGCCAGGCCACACCTTTTCTGGATTCCACTGATAGGCATGTATCAACCAGGAGTTTAAGGATAAACC
>DFZL01000054.1 GCA_002382705.1 Geobacter sp. UBA4057 | reverse complement strand
GATGGTGCTCGGTTGACGGTTACGTGCGGCCTACGGTTTGCGCCAGGCGCTCGATTCCGCAGGAGCCTTTGTCGGTCCGCTGCTCGCGGTCGCATTCATGATTTGGTTCGCAAACGACATCAAAGCCGTGTTGTGGGTAGCTGCCCTACCGGCGTTTATTGCGGTACTCCTGCTGATCGTTGGAGTACGCGAACCCGAATCGTTAGTCCATGCCGCCGCTCATAGAAATCTCTTGCACTTGAATAATGCCAAACGCTTGAGGCTGCGGTATTGGCTTGTAGTTGCGCTCGGAGCAGTATTTACTCTCGCTCGTTTTAGTGAGGCGTTTCTGATTCTGCGTGCCCAGGACGTCGGGCTGGCTATCGGCTATGTGCCCGTAATCATGATTGTAATGAATGTTGTCTATTCCATATTTGCGTATCCAGCAGGCACGGCGGCTGATCGAATTTCCGCGCGAACGCTTCTATTGATGGGACTTGGGATACTCGTCGTTGCTGATATCGTGTTGGCAATAGCTGCGTCGCCTGGGATCGCATTGCTTGGCTCGGCTTTCTGGGGCCTGCACATGGCGCTGACCCAAGGGTTGCTCTTGAAACTTGTTGCCGATACTTCGCCTGCTGATCTGCGCGGTACGGCCTTCGGGATTTTTAATCTGGTTAGTGGAGGGGCGTTATTGCTGGCAAGTGTCATTGCAGGGTCATTGTGGAACATGTTCGGCGCCTCGGCGACATTTATTGCAGGAGCATCGTTCGCGGCTTTCGCGGCAATGGGGTTGCTCCTTTACCGTCCTAATGCGCGGGTTACAGAACACAGTAAAGGAATATGATCTAGGCTGCCCAACCGGCTAATGCAGACCTGGTAGAGCCAGTTCTTTGTGTGGCGCACGAAACGCAAAGGAATTTCGGCAGATATTAAGGAGGGTGAATCGGAACTGCTCTGTAATTTTTTTTGCTGCTGACGAGTTGTCACTAAAGAGAAAGTGTTGATTCCGCCTTTCTTCCGGCAGGTATTCCGGCCTCGCATGGCACACCGGTCTGGCAGAGACCGCAACCGGTCTGCGGTACCCCGTACAGTTTTCCGACAGCTTCCGGAACGATCCCGTAAACATAATCCCTGCACTTCGCCTTGTCATGCCCTGCCGGTGATATAGCTCCAGCCGGACAACGGCTTATGCAGGCGCCGCAGCTGTTCTTGCTATACCAGAGGCAATTCTCCCTGTAATCACTGTAGTTTCGTTCAGTTGCCTCAAGACAGAGGTCGGTGATAACGCTCCCGAGCCGGTGAGCTATGCCGGCCTGCGTTATCAGGGCGTCATTCAGGCTGAATGTTCCAAGGCCTGCGGCATATGCGGCATGACGTTCCGACCATGTCGAAGTTATCCCGGCATGAAGGTCGTCAAACTGCCGCCACTCCTCTGTCAGCTGTGGCGCTACCGCTTTATGCCCCAGCGTCTCCAGCCATTCAACTACATGCTTTCGCAGCATGGAATTGAAGTTTTCACCGAAGCTTCTGGTAAACGACCATTCGCTTGATGGCCACCGTTTTTCCTTTCTGTTGCTCGTTATGGTTTCAGCTGTCACCGGAAGCGCCCATGATACGACTGTAGAAGCGTTGTCGAAAAATTCTTTGGGAAGGAGATGGAAATCACCTATTATTCTTTTGTACTCCCTGAATATCGGGTCATCTGCGGATGCAAAGCCAATGAGCGGCTCTTTGAAATATCGTTTGCCACTCTCAGGAAAACGGTTTTCCGCACTTTCTTTCACAAAACGGGTTATTTCGTTCCAAAGCGCTGTTCTCATTGAACCTGTCTCTCCTGAAGTCCCTCTAAAAGTCAAAATGGCGTTTTACTCAAAGGTCTTTTTCTTTCAAGGAATTATATTACGACAAATCGAAGGAGACGATACGTGTTTGTCACCTGCATTTAGCATTTCAATATTGATATTTCAAACTCTTGACATGGGATATCTGAGGATATACTGTTCATAAAAAAATTTAATAGAGGTTCTTTCTGAATGCTTGCTGTTCCGGGAGAATGCTATCGGGTGTCTTCTGCTAATTTCCGATGATTTTACCCTGTGCAATCTCATCATTTCTATATTCTACAGATGTCTGTCTGGTGCAGCTTTTTCTTTCACCGTACCATTAACGTCTGTTCGCTTCAATAAATTGTGACTTCAGCCGCTTGAAAGTTTTGGAGGATATCCCGATAGAATCGCTTCCAATCAAAACTGAAGAGCTCGTTCTGCTCTTTGTTGAAGATGACCAGATAAGCCGAAGTATCGGGATGCTCTGGTTTGGAAAATATTTCAACAAGGTGCATGAAGCGGTTGACGGAGCTCAAGGACTCGAAAAGTACCATGAAACAAAGCCTGACCTGATTATCACCGACCAGATTATGCCTGAGCTTTCAGGCTTGGAGATGATCAGGGCGATAAGGGAGAGCGACAGAAAAACCCCGATCGTTCTGATGACAAGCTCCATGGACAACCAAATATTGATTGACGCGATAAATCTTGGAGTAAACAGGTTCATGCCCAAACCGTTGGACAAGAGGGTGGTGCTTGACGCGATCAGGGATATTTCAGGGCAGATAATTTCGGAGAGATTTATTGAACTGCATCGTAAACAGGAGGTCGAACTTCTCAGATACCGCGACTCGTACAATTCGATCCAGCAGGAGGCGGCGCAACGGAAGGAGCGCCATGTCGCAAGACATGACCTTAAAAACCAGTATCTGACCGGTGCCGGGTGCATCCGCTGGGGGGTCGAGGTTGCCTATTCCCCGCGTGATATAATGAGTGGAGACGGTTACACGGTGAGACGGATTCCGGAAAACCGCATTCTCATATTCGTTGTCGATGCAATGGGGGCAGGCCTATCTGCATCGATAAACTCTCTGCTTGCTACATCGTTCTGCAATTTTTTGACGGAACATCTTCTGACTGCATGCCATTGCGGATTTGATTTCAGCTATTTTATTTCCCTGTTCAAACTTTACCTCTCCGGTATGCTTATGCCTGAAGAGGCCGTATCATGCGGCTTTTTACTTGTCGATCTGACGACGATGAAAACCGATATGGCGCTTTTTGCGCTTCCGCCTCTGCTTGTCAGGAACCTTGATGGCTCGGTCATGAGGATAAGAAGCGGAAATCCTCCCTTCTCAGTTGATACATCCGATATTGCAATATTCACCGCTAATCTTGCCCAGATTTCAGATATAATGATTATAACCGATGGCGTGGCTGATGCGGAGCTTCCGGACGGAAGGGTTTACAGGGAGTTCATTGAATCTGATTTTGCCGGGTCTCCGACACTTGCGTCATTGCAGCGCCGGTTTCGGAAAAGAGTCGCAGAAACCGAGCCGGATGATATGACCTTTATTCATTTAAGACGACTTGATACGGCTTCAGACTGGAGTTGGAGCAGGGAGGTGCTTCCTTCGATTGATTCCCTCGAGACGGCTGTTTCTGATGCTATGGAATCATTGAAAAATGAGACCGGATTGCAGCACTCCGCTTTTTTTGACGAGATTGAGGTCATACTGACGGAAGGAGTGACTAATGCTTTAGAACATGGCTGTCTCGGAATAGGGAGGGAAGAAAAATCCACCCTGATACGGGGCGGTGATTATGAAAACGAACTGCTCTGTCGTACGCCTCCTGATGATTGCAGGATAGTTATTGTCGTTTCGTTCATTCGAACTAGTGGTGACATTCTCTTCTCTCTCGAAGTCCATGACAGCGGAGCAGGTTTTTCTCCATGCTTGATCCATGAGGCTACTTCTCCGACCAATCTCTGCGGAAGAGGGCTCAGGATGGTCGAACGTTTATGCGATGCCATTTATGTCGGTGCTCCCGGCGAAGGGGGACGACTGCTGATTTTTAAAACCGCGGGAAGGGAGAACAGTAATGAATGTGGAACAGACAAGCCCGAACGAGCTGACAATCACAGGCAATATTAAATCGATTCAGGACAGTATCAGAATCAAGGAAGAGATCGGCCGGGCGCTGAAAGCCGATGGCAGCAGATTGAAACTCCATATCAGGGACTCTTTTTCAATGACATCAACTGTTATCGGATTTCTGATGAAGCTGGTGCATCAGGACAAAGTGCAGGTATCAATAGTTGTCGAAGACAGCCGTTTGTACGAACTGCTGGATGAGTTGCAACTGGTGAAACTTATGAATGTATCCAGGCGGAGTTGAATCTGCTACTATCAAACCATTCCAGGAGGGGGAAATGGATTTTCTTTCCAATCTGAAGATCAGAAGCAAGCTGCTGATAATCATAATCGGGTCGAGTTTTGCCCTTGCAATGCTTGGAGGAACTGCCCTCTATTATCTTTATGCACTGCACGCAGCTACAGAAGTCAACATTTCCGGTAACAGCCAAGGTGGCGCTGCCGCCACCAGGGAAAACAGAAAAATTGACGACGAGATTTACAACCAGGCATTTGTCCTCCTTCCCGGGATCATGACTATATTTATCCTCTGCGGGACAGGGACAGGTCTTGTTATTGCACATAGCATCAACCGCTCGCTTAAACAGATTACTGAAAGGGTGCACGACATAGCCGACGGGAACGGCGACCTGACGCGGAGGATAGCGATCACAGGGAAAGACGAAATAACGGAGATGGCAGGCTATATCGACAGGTTTATAGCAATGGTGCAGCAGACTGTGTCGCAATCTGTCCGCACTGCAGATGAAACCGAGCTTTCAAGCAGCGCTCTCTCCGGGATATCGAGTGACCTCGCAGGCAATGTGAAATCTCAGTTCGCTCTTGTTGAAAGCAGCTGCCAGTTGATGGGGGATGTTGCCAACAATCTTGACGTGACCGAAGAGATGGCGGTGACGACAACAGAGACACTGGAAGGGACGCAGAAGGTTCTCCTGGATTTTGTCGCGACTTTGAATATGGTCGGTACCACGATCATAGCCGAAGGCGAAAAGCAGTCAGAGCGCGCGGCCGGCATGAAATCCCTTACGGAGCAGGCGAGTGGTATAAACAGCGTGCTTGAAATCATAGCGGACATTGCTGATCAGACGAATCTTCTCGCGCTTAACGCCTCGATCGAAGCTGCCAGGGCGGGTGAATACGGCAGAGGGTTTGCGGTTGTCGCCGATGAAGTAAGGAATCTTGCCTCAAAAACCCAGAATTCACTGAGCGACATAAGCAGGAATGTTGGCGCGGTTGTCAGCGGGATTGACGCAATTTTCGTCGATACGGCCAAAACTTCGGATCAGATGGTCGATATCTCCAATCGTACCAAGCGTCTCATGGACAACGCCGGCGCGACAGGGGAGAAGCTCAGCGTAGCGGTAGGGATATCTTCTGAGCTGGTCAAGAAAAGCACATATATAGCTACGAGGACAAAGGAGCTTATAAATGCGATGAACGAACTTGTCGCACTCTCTGACCAGAATCGTACCGTTGCTGCAAAAGTTGACGAGGTTTCAATCGGTCTGTCCAGAAAATCCGAGGAGCTCAACCAGACGCTGCACAGGTTCAAAATCTGATTCCATTTTGCGAGAAAAGAGGGATTGCCATGATTAAAACTTACGTCCAGATAATTTTTTACAGCATGTACGGGCATGTATATGCTATGGCGGAGGCGGTCGCGGACGGGGTGCGCTCTGTTGAGGGGTGCGAGGCGGAACTCCTCCAGGTTCCAGAGCTTGTCCCTGATGCTGCACTTGAGCAGTCAGGAGCAATGGAGGCGAGGAAATTGTTCTCGCACGTCCCTACTGCGGAGGTTGGGAAGATGGTTGAGGCCGATGCGATAATTTTCGGTACTCCGACAAGATTCGGGAATATGGCTGCTCAGATGCGGAATTTTCTTGATCAGAGCGGCGGATTGTGGGCGCGAGGCGCTCTCGCCGGGAAGGTTGGGAGCGTTTTCGCCAGCACGGCCACCCAGCATGGGGGGCAGGAGACGACAATAACGAGCTTCCATACGACTCTTCTGCATCATGGCATGCTGATCGCAGGAGTGCCATACAGCGAACAGCGTCTACTTAACATGGACGAGATAACAGGAGGAACGCCCTACGGCGCGACTACGCTCGCCGGAGGGGACGGCTCGCGCCTCCCTTCCGAAAATGAACTGGCCATTGCCCGCTTTCAGGGGGCTCATGTCGCGCGGATTGCAAAAAGGCTGAAAGGGTGATCCACCCCCCCTCTCAGTCGTGTGCAAAGCACTCAACGGCGCCGGACTCTGATACATGAAAATTACAAGAAAAAAAATTATCTCGTTTCTCAAGAAAAATGGCTCCCCTGCCGATTTCTCCTCACTGCTTGAAGAGTTCGGGGGGAAAAGTGCAAGGAAAGAGCTCGGAAACCTTCTGGCAGAGATGGCAGACAGGGGAGAGATACTTTCTCTGGATGGAGGCGCCTATGCCTCGGCAGTTGCAGCATCAACAGGGATCAGGGGGAGAATCTCTGTTCATCGCAACGGCTACGGTTTTGTGACCCCTGAAAACGGTGGTGACGATATTTTCATACCCAAGCGGAATATCGGAAGTGCCATGAGCGGCGATACTGTTCAGGTTGGAACCGGCCGGGGGCGATTTGGTGAGAGAAACCGGGAAGGAAAAATTCTGTCGATAGTTGAACGGGGAACAAGGCGCCTTGTCGGTCGGTATGAAGAGAAGGGGAATAAGGCGTATGTAATTCCTGACGATGAGCGCTTGAAAATCTCGCTTTTGATTTCTCCCGGAAAGAATGGAGGCGCTGAACACGGGCAGCAGGTGGTGGCTGAAATAATCTCGTATCCAGGAGCGGAGCGTCTGGCTGAGGGGAGGATATCGGAACTCCTCGGGTGGCCGGATGACCCGGAGGTAGAAGTTTTGTCGGTGATCCGCAGATTTGATCTTCCGACAGTTTTCAGCAGCAGTGCGCTTGAAGAGGCGAAATCGATTTCAGATACCGTCTCTTCGGGAGATTTGAAGGGGAGGATAGATCTCAGGGGGCTTCTTGCCGTCACTATTGACGGAGAGACCGCCCGCGATTTTGACGACGCTGTCTCGATGGAGCGGGATGGAGCAAACTTCAGGCTCCGTGTCTCGATTGCGGATGTTTCCCATTACGTTAAATCAGGGAGCGGGCTTGACAGTGATGCTTTCTTGCGCGGCACGTCAGTATATTTTCCCGACCGTTGCATCCCGATGCTCCCGGAGCGTCTTTCAAACGGCATATGCTCGCTGAACCCTGGGGTGGATCGGTTGACTCTGACCGCTGAAATGCTGATAGACCCGGATGGCGATGTAATTGAATCGCATTTCTATCCAAGCGTCATAAAAAGCTCGGCAAGGCTTACATACACTGTCGTGAGTGGCATCATCGAAAAGCGCGATCCGATATTGGAGGCCGATTACAGCGAGCTAGCTCCGATGCTGCTGGAGATGAAGGAACTGACCTTCATTCTTCAGGAGATGCGGAAAAAGAGGGGAAGCATAGATTTCGATCTTCCGGAACCGGAAATTGTGATCGGGCTTACTGGCCGGACAGAAGGGATCATCCGCTCTGAGCGCAATCTCGCTCATCAGCTGATAGAAGAGTTCATGCTGATAGCCAACGAATCGGTAGCAAGGTTCGTTACGGCAAAGGGTCTGCCGTTTCTCTACCGGATACATGAGAATCCGGATATTGCAAAGCTCCGCAATTTCCAGGAGCTGGCACAAGGATTTGGATATGAACTCCAGATTCATGACGATAGGGTGGAGCCGCACGAGCTTCAGAGAATTCTTTCAGAGGCGGCTGGCAAACCTGAGGAGCGGATGATCAACTATTCGCTTCTCCGGTGCATGAAGCAGGCCAGATATTCAGCCGTAAACATGGGGCATTTCGGCCTGGCTTCCTCATGCTACTGCCATTTTACATCTCCGATAAGACGCTACCCGGACCTTGTGGTGCATCGTATCTTCAAGACAGCTTTCTCAGAGAAGGGAACCGGCCGGCCTGACAAACCGGCTGAAAATCTCTCTCAGATCGCAGAGCATACTAGCCGGCGCGAACGGGTCGCAGTCGATGCCGAACGGGACATAGTGGAACTCAGGAAGGTGCAATTCATGCAGCAGCATCTGGGTGAGGAGTTTGACGGGTATATATGCGGCGTTGCTTCCTTCGGGTTTTTTGTAGAGCTGGACGAGTTTTTCGTGGAGGGGATTGTGCATCTCTCGACGCTTGAGGATGATTATTACTCTTACGTTGAAAAAATGAACTCTCTTGTCGGGATGAGCAGCCGAAGGGTATTCAGGCTTGGAGACAGGGCGAGGGTCAAAGTTCTGGCGGCATACCCCTCAAGCAGAAGGATAGAGTTTGGTTTGGCCTGCCAATCTGGTGATGCGGCCGGAAAAGTTTCGTCTCTTCATTCCACTTCCCAGGAAGGATATTTTCGAATCCCGCTCAAAGGCAAAAAGCTGTCAGAAGCGTTGCATGGCCGGATGCCGGAGAAAAAGAGCGGAGCGGCAACATCGGGCAAAATGAAGGCAAAACGGGATGTTCATGGCAGAAGAGGGAAACGCTGAAATAACTGAACACCTCATGACACCCCCAGTTTTTACGATTTTACTCAGGCCATCCACAGGCCGCAATTTGCAGCTGTACATGCCAGCTACCGAGTGAATCCTATTATAATTGGCAGACAATTCTTTCTTCCTGTTCAGCCTCACACATTTCTGGTTACTTCTTCCTGTTACTTTCCCCTTGACAGGTCATAATCGGAATGATATTGATATTAAAAATCAAAATCGAGGAGTGGTTGTGGCGTCCTGTTCGTCTCTTTGCAGCAATACCATATGGCATGCAGTTAGCACTTCCCGGATAACAGCACGTTTCCCCGATCCTCTGGATTGCCTCAGCGCTCATCTAATTCTGGAATGCTCCGAGGTGCTGGCAGGGGGGTAAAGCCGGCCAACCTTATATCCCTGGTAAACCGGCAGCGTGCGTGCGGTCGCAATATGTACGAGCTCTGGCATGCACATGGCGAAGCGGCCACGGAAAGGCCAGGCTGGCTCCGTTTCCGGGTCATGCAGACCAGGGACCGAGCTGTTTTTGTTGTTCTGCTATGACCCGGAGCATCTGTGGCACCACCTCTCCCATCCCGGCATCAGGGCACTTTTGGCCAGGGCAGGGTACGATCCCGCCGAGGAAAGTAAGGAACTGCTGGATGAACTGGCCGTTCGTATCGGCGAGCACGGCGCATTTCCACACGAGATCGGGGGGGGTCTGTTCATAGGCTATCCGGCAAATGACGTGGCGGCCTTCATGGGTATGGTCAAGCTTCCATTTGCTTGCAAGGGGCCGTGGAAGATACGGTGATCCGCAGCGCAGCCTCTGCCTGGCGGATGTATTTCGCCACTTCCGTGCCACCATGGGGCAGCGCCTTGCCCTCTGCGCTTCCCCGATTGAATGTCTGGAGCGCTCTGAAAGCCCGGCTTTTTTCTATTAATTATGAAAATGAAAATCGATATCCAACACTATGGCAAGCCATGAGGCAGACCCTGCCTGATGGGACTATGGGGTACTGCTCCGGAAAGGAGAGGGACGCCCGCCATGTCCGCTAAGAACATCATCAGTGCAGAACTGTTCGGTGAGTTCCGTGAAATCATAATACATCATGCCGGAGAACTGTACCGTCTGCGTATTACCGCCAACAACAAACTGATTCTGACAAAATAGCACCCAATAATAATCACTCCAGCCAGGCCGCCGTACCACGCAGCCAGCCAGAGACCATCCCATGATAAGGAGATTTTTCCATGACTGCACTGCGCACCAGTATCATCATCTTTACCCTAGCCCTGATCACTGCCACAGCTGCCCAGGCCGGGCCGCCCCTTACCACCGACGACGCCGGCACCGTTGATGTCGGCAAGGTGGAGGTCGAGTTGAACGGATCCTATACCCATGACCGGGAAACCGCTGATGGCAGCATCACCAAGACAACCACCACAGACGCCGAAATTAAGATTACAACTGGCATCTACAAGAACCTTGGGGTGTCACTGGCCATCCCTTATACCTTCGAAAGCCGGGAAGATGTGGATGGTGTTGACGATACGATCAACGGCGCCGGAGACATGGTGCTGGAGCTGAAATACGGGTTTGGTGAATGGGCAGGCATTCAGTTTGCCGTCAAGCCGACTCTGATCCTGCCGACCGGCAAGTACTGCTCCGGGCTGTCAGAGGGGCGCTGGCAACCGGGCGTCACCCTGATCGCCACCAAGGAGTTTAAAGAGGGAAACTATCTCCTCCATGCCAACGCAGGTTATGAACATCACGGATATCGCGTCGATCCGTCACTGTACCGGGAAAATATCTGGTCCGGTTCGATTGCGGGTGAAGCCAAATTGATGAATGGCCTTGCAGGCGTACTCGATTTCAGGCTTGCCACCAATCCCGACAAAGCATCGCGCAATCTGCCGGTATATGCCCTGACCGGCGCCAGATACGAAATCAGCGACTACCTGGACATCGACGCCGGCATCAAATTCGGCCTGACCAAGCCTGAGGATGATATCACGGTGCTGTACGGCCTGGTGCTGAAATTCTAACCTATTCAGGGATAGAGGAGAAAAAATGATGTCCCTTGAACTACTCATCCCCGGCGAACGGGGAGAAATCACAGAGATCAGGCATTGTGGCGGATGTCATAAACATGATGACCGTCATGAGCAAAAGAATAAGCATAAACATAAGTCGACAATCACCCACGCCGAAGAGATAGGCCTGAGGGTTGGCAAACGGGTCGAAGTCCTGAAGAACGACGGGAATCTGCTGCTGCTCCTGGTTGACGAGGCCAGAATCGCCATTGACCGTAAAATAGCCAGGAGCATTATGGTGAAAGGAGTAACAGCATGAATTTGAGCGAACTAAAACCGGGACAAAAAGGGCGCATCCTGAAGCTGGAGAGCACCATCGGCCCGATACGACGGCGCCTCATGGATATGGGGGTAGTGCCGGGAGAAATCATCAAAGTTGAGAAAGTCGCCCCAATGGGGGATCCTATCGAAGTTACGCTCAAGGGGTACAGCCTCTCGCTGCGCAAGGGAGAAGCCCGTGGTGTAGAGATCGAGGTGCAGCCATGAACAACCGGAAACAGATCGTAGTCGCCGTGGCCGGCAACCCCAATGCCGGCAAGTCGACCCTGATCAATGCAATTGCCGGCAGCCGTCTCCATGTGGGGAACTGGCCGGGCGTGACCGTTGAAAAAAAGGAAGCCGGATTCGAGTTCGAAGGGCATTATATCCGGCTGGTGGATCTCCCCGGCTGCTATTCTCTCTCTCCCTATACTCAGGAGGAGATCATCACCCGCGATTACCTGGTGCAGGAACCGCCTGACCTGATTGTCAACGTGGTGGATGCCACCAACCTGGAACGCAATCTCTACCTGACCGTCCAGCTCATGGAACTGGGTATTCCGCTGGTCATGGCACTCAATATTTACGACGAGGCCGAGTCCAAGGGATTACGGATAAATGCCTCCCAAATGGCTGAGACCCTCGGCATAGCGGTGATCCCAACTTCCGCTGTTAAAAAGAGCGGTCTGGACGACCTGCTGCGGACAGTAGTCCAGGTGGCCGATTCTCCGGAGGCGCATCGTCCCAAACGCCTTAACTACGGTGAGGATGTGGAAAACGCCCTGGAGGGGATACTGGATCATATTCTGCACAGCCATGCGTCGTTGCTGGATCGCTATCCGGTTCGCTGGCTGCTTTTGAAAATCCTGGAAGAGGACGCGTCGGTGCTCAAGGCCGCCAACATCACCTCCGGCTCCCTCCCTCAACAGCCATTCGATCACCTGCGCCGAGCCCACGGTGACGATATCGAAGGCTTGATGGCTGACGCCCGCTATGCCATGGTGGCCGGGCTCTGCCGCGAGGTACTGAGCAGGCCGGAGAAGCGCAATCCCGAACTGACGGAACGTATAGACCGGATAGTGTTGAATCGCTTTCTCGGTATACCGATCTTCATGGCGGCCATGTGGCTTCTGTTCAAGTTGACCTTTGACCTTTCAGCTCCCTTTGGCGAGTGGATCAAGGATATGACCGGCGGGCCGTTCAAACGGTGGACCGAAGTTGTCATGGGGACAATCGGTGCCCCGGACTGGACAGTCTCGCTGGTGAACGACGGGGTCATTGCCGGGGTAGGTTCGGTGCTGGTTTTTGTTCCGGTCATCTTTGCCATGATGTTTTTCATAACCTTTCTTGAGGGGAGCGGTTACATGGCCAGAGCAGCCTTTGTCATGGACAGGGCCATGCATGCAATCGGCCTGCACGGCAAATCGTTCATCCCGATGCTGCTCGGCTTCGGCTGCAATGTGGCGGGCATCTACGCCACCCGAACCCTGGAGAACCCTAAGGACAAAGTGCTGACCGCTCTTTTGATCCCGCTGATGTCCTGCGGCGCCCGTCTGCCGGTATACGTGCTCTTTGTCGGCATCTTCTTCCCTGATAATTCAGGCACGGTGATCTGGGTGCTCTATATTCTGGGGATGGCGCTGGCGGTTTTAATGGGTTTTCTCTTTAAAAAGACTCTGTTCCGTGGCGAGGTGCCAATGTTCATCATGGAGCTTCCCCCGTACCGCATGCCTTCCTTTGTCAGCCTCTGCCTGCATACCTGGGAAAAGGGAAAGCACTTCCTGATAAAGGCCGGCACCTATATCTTCGCCGTGTCGGTGCTGGTCTGGTTCCTGCTCAACCTCCCCTGGGGGGTCGAAAACAAGCATGAATCCTACCTGGGCAGAGCAGGCAGCGTCATTGCGCCGGTATTCAAACCGCTCGGATTCGGTACCTGGGAGGCCGCTTCCTCACTTATCACCGGTGTCATTGCCAAGGAGATTGTAGTCGGCACAATGGGGGAAATCTATGCTCCCAAAAAAGACGATGAAGGGGAAAAAGAGCAGCCTACCCTGGGCGAAGATGTGAAGGAGATCATGGTGTCGTTTTCCGGTGCGGGCATAAAAGCGGTGTCGAGCCTGTTCTATCTGCCGATTGAAGCAGAAAAGGAAGAGGATACCACTGCTCTCAACGAAGCTGTAAAAGGACATTTTACCCCGCTATCTGCCTTCGCCTTCATGGCCTTTGTCCTGCTCTACATGCCCTGCATGGTGGTAGTGGCGGCCATGCGTCAGGAGTTCGGCACATGGAGATGGGCAGGCATGGCCGCGCTTTACTCCACTCTGCTTGCCTGGGTCGTGGCATTCCTTGTCTACCAGGGGGGGATGCTGCTGGGGTTAGGAGGTTGACATGACATTTCTTGATATTTTTCTGATGATCATGATCGTAGGCGGGGCATTCCTGATACTTTATCGCACCCTCTGGAAAAAGAAAGGGTGCTGCGGCGATACCGGCTGCGGCGGTTGCAGCAGCAAAAAACAGATATGATACGGGAGATTTTTCATGTGCATCGCAGTTATAGGCGGTATGGACCGGTTGGAACGGCATTATCGTGAAGAGGCCGAAATGGCCGGGTTAAAGCTGCAGGTCTTTTCCAGGTCGGAGGTCAACATGGGGGCAAAGCTGAAAAAGGCTGACGCCGTGGTGATCTTCACCAACAAGGTGTCGCATCGGGCAAGGAAAGAAGCGATGAATACCGCCAAGCTGAATAACATACCGGTATTCATGCACCACTCCTGCGGCGTCTGCAGCCTGCGGGAATGCCTGAACTGTCTGACGATGACACAGAGGGCGCCAAGCGCCGCCGCCCCGCTATCAAAACAGGCGTGATTGCCGCCGCCAAAACAAGGTTACGGGAGTTCATCGTTATCCGCGGGCTCGACATGAACGGCGGCATCCCCTCATACTTGACGGGTTTCTTTCCTCTGCCCTCCGGGTAAGCGTGGGCGACTCGGTTTTCTCCTCTGTCATGTTTTTTTATCGAAACATCTTATCGAAACATGCAATCGCGGATTTGCAGGCTGGATGTGCCGGTTTTATCAACCAGTTGGCTGGTCATACCCCCCTTTCCGCTCTGTTGACCACAAATTCCGCGGAAGAACTTTTCAAAAAAAACAATGGGTTGATTTTTTCGAGTGATATGCTAAATTATTAGCACTCACACAGTGAGAGTGCTAATTTCAGACGCTGTCTAAATTTAAAATTAACAAAAAAACAAGAAAATAGGAGGAGAGAGCCATGCTTTCATATCAACCTGTTGTTGCTGACAGTCTGTCGCTCTATCTGGCAGAAATAAGAAAGTTCGCGATCCTCACCGAAGAAGAGGAGCATCGTCACGCCGTAAATTTTTACGAGAAAAAGAATGTTGAATCGGCGCATGCGCTTATTACTTCCAACCTCAGATTTGTGGTGAAGATTGCCTATGAATACCGGCATTATGGGCTCAAGATGCTTGACCTGATCCAAGAGGGGAATATCGGCCTGATGCTGGCGGTGAAAAAATTCAACCCCTATAAGGGTATCCGGCTTATTTCATATGCAGTCTGGTGGATCAGGGCATACATCCAGAATCATATAATTTCAGCATGGAGTCTTCTGAAGATCGGGACCACCCAGGCGCAGAGAAAGCTTTTCTTCAAGCTGCGCGAGGCTAAGAATGCCATTCGTCGCCTTGGCGGCGATGAAGGGGATGATCTTCACATGACCGCGCTTGCTCTTGATGTCTCTGACCGTGAAGTTTCTGAAATGGAGCAGCGCCTTCAGGGTGAATCGTCTCTCGATGCCGAGATGACAGGCACGGACGGTCTGACAGCTCTTGACTGCCTGGTCGATGAAAGGATGAATCAGGAAGAGCAGCTAGCTCAGTTCCAGGTAAGCGAAAAACTTAAAAAAAATGTTGCCAGCGCGGTTTCCAGGTTGAATGAAAAAGAGAAGTATATCGTTGAAAAACGTATAACTGCCGATGATCCTCTGACTCTGCAGGAGATTGCTGATCATTTTTCAATCTCGCGCGAGCGGGTTAGACAGATCGAAGAGGGGGCGTTAAAAAAGGTGAAGGTTGCGTTGCTTCCGCTTCTTGCCGCTGCATAAGCGATAGATTCCGCTTGTCTGCATCCGGCATTAAAGGTGAAGGCGCTCATTAATTGGAGGGGATCGGTTCTGTACGGTATAGTCCTGCAGAAGATTCCTCTTCTGTGAGTCTTCACCTTTTTTTGTTTTGGTTGTGGTATGTCTGGAACATGAGTCTGATGGGTGAATGTTTTGATTGTTTTCAGGTGCTCGGAGCTGCTAAAACCTGATCTCGATCCCTACCCCGATTGATTGAGGAGTGGTTTTGCCGTTCTCTCCGTGCGGTGCAGTCGTATCGAGCTGAAGATACTTGTAATCCAGGTTCAGGGAGGAATTTTCATCAAGCTTGAACCTGAAACCGGCTTGCCCTGCCAGCCCGGCCTTTAGCCTCTGAGCATCTCCTGCGCTCCTCTCCGGCGCCAGTTTGTAAGCCACTCCGCTTCCTAAATACGGGATAAAATCCTGCCCAACGCTAAATCCGTAAATTGCTGTGAGAGCAGTCGGCGCGGGAGTTTTCGGATCAGGGACAGGAGGTCCCATCGTGCTGTAACCTAGAGTGAATTTCCCCTTGTCAGCGCTTTGAGACACTCCTTCGCCAGCCGAGAAAATAATGGCTGTCGCCAGCAGCACCATATGAATCCTAATTTTCATTTTCACAATCTATCACTTTTTGAATCCTCTTTAAAGCTTGACATTGATAGCCGTTATAAGTACGCAAATACATAACACGGAGTTTTTGTGTCTCTTTTGTCATCTTGTCGCTGCTTCAAAAGCACGGAGCCGGGTTCTGGATCAGCCTGACAGCCTCCATATCTGCTGCTGCCGGAGGGTATGCGCTTCTGTCGCTTTTATTGTTCAGGCATGAGATATTCTAAGCTTTTCCAGTTGTTTAATAAAACGAGAGTGGTGGATGATGAATCGCGACGGAAAGAGCAGACTTGAAACAAAAGCGCACGGAAAGCATAAATATGGCGCGGTATTTATGTCTCATCGGCTAGAGGTGAGCGGGCTGGTTGATACTCCGCTCTCTCTCAAGGTTTGTGATCTCATGAAGATGAATCCGGTTGAAATCAATTCTCTCGTCATTGTCTGCGGCAGCGGTACGGAAAAGGGTACTGTCGGCCCTGCGTCCCGGGAACACCTATGGGGTCAGGGAACACCTATGGGGTCAGGCTTGACTTCCGGACATTTGATGTTAAACTACCGCCANNTTCCGATCAGGATCGGTATCGCCTTAGAGAGAGAAGGCAATCGTCATTTTTGAGCGTGATGGAAAGCTGCTTGGAGAAGACGAGGGGGAGTTCGCTTTTGTCTCCGCAAATGATATTCGTCCGGGGCCGCGTCGCATGCGTTATCTCCGACTGATAGAAATATGCGAGGTTCGCTGATTTTTGAGATGCCGTCATTTATTATCATTGATTTCAACTGGAAACTTTTCGGAATCTAACCACACTTTTACCTTTTTTGTCATGAAGCGAGGCGCTAATATTTTCTCATGACTGTTTTTTCTTGACAAATCGTTATTAACATAATTATATAACGAACGACTCCATACATAAAATATATTCACTCCGACTCTCACAACCTAAGGCCATGCAGGCTATGGTGTGCGGGCGCGGGTAGCGCCGGAAACAGCGCCGCCTCCCTTTTATCTTGGAAAGGAGCGAACTTGCTGGCCAAAGGCCGACGGCACCGTTCTTCCGTCGGCCTTTCTACATGCGCCGGTATATTAAACTGTTTATAACGTTTTTCATGGAGCCGGATCGGCTCAAATCAACAGAGGAGGTTTTATGAGAAAAATCGGGATTTTATTAGGTCTGGCCATTTTGATGGCGCAGAGCAACGTGGTTTGTGCAAAAAGCCTTGAGGATATCCTCAAAGAGAAAGGAGTGATAACCGAGGCTGACTACAAGGAAGTGCAGAATAGTCTGCCGGTTACCTACAAGCCTGGAGAGGGGATCAGTCTCAGTACGCAGGATGGCAAATTCAGAACTACCATTGGCGGAATGATGCAGCTCAGGTACACATTCATGGGCATTGACGATGTAAACAACAGGTCAAACGGGCAGAAAAACGATTCCAGCAAAATGGAATTCAAGCGAGTAAAATTGATAGTCGGCGGGAATGCGTTCACAAAGAACCTGACCTACAACGTTACGCTCAATTTTTCCAATATAACAGGCGGAAGCACCACCAATGGCGGAATCCTGGAAAATGCTTATGTGAATTACAGGCTGTTTAACGAACTACTGGTGCGAGCAGGTCAGGACAAGGTGGAGTTCGGCAGGGAATGGTTGGCTCCTGCCAGTGCTCTGGAGTTTGTTGATCAGTCTCATGTCACTTCAGCTTTTACCCCGACTTATGACACCGGTGTAAGGCTCCTTGGAAAAGTGGCGGATGGCATCCTGACTTACAGCATCGCTGGCACCGGCGGCGTCGGGCAGAACACTTTCAGGGCGACATCAAACAACGCATTTTCAGCAAGGATCACGGTAAACCCTTTCGGAGAAATGAAAAACTCCCAGTCAGATGTTGAATACAGCACAAAACCGCTCCTATCAATCGGCTCCGGTTTCTATCATACAACGATAAACAAATCGGCCGCTGCCACTTATGAAAACAACAGCCTCGGTTTTGCAAAGAAAAACACAGGATGGTTCGGAATCAACAGCGGTATGCAAAAATTTGCGACAAGCGAGGATATTGACTTCAACATGTATGGCTTTGACGCTGCTTTCAAATGGCGCGGTCTGTTTGTGACAGGCGAATACCTCGCCGGACAGGCTGACGGAGATACCTCGAAATATACTTTGCGGGCTCACGGATTCTACACCCAGGCAGGTTACTTCATAATCCCGAAATCTGTTGAACTCGCTTATCGTTACAGTTATCTGGATCCCAATAGGGACGTGAAAAATGATCACTGGATAGAAAATACCGTCGGTGTCAGCTGGTATATCTATCAGCATAATCTGAAACTGCAGGCTGACTACACAAATATCCATAAGCAGTCGGCAATTGCATCTACTGCCGGAAGCAAGGCAACGGATGATAATCAGGCGCGAGTGCAGGTACAGCTTCTCTTCTGATCTGTGATTCAAGAAAACAGTTTATGGACGGAGTCTTCAACTCGATTTTTGGATAAAACAACTTTAACAACGCGAGAATACCATGAAAACAGTAAAAATATTCCTGGTTGCTCTTTTTCTTTTTCCCCCCGCTGGCTCTTGATGCGGCAGAAATTGCGCTTGGGGCGGGCGCCGGATTGAAGAATGTTCTCAACGAGCTTTCATCCGTTTTTTCAGTAAACACGCACGGGGTGAAGTTTACAAAAAACTTCGCTGCATCTGGAGTGCTGGCAAAGCAGATGGAGAGCGGATTGCCGCTGTATATAGTTTTTGTGGCGAATGTTGAATGGATGGATTACATGAAAGAAATGATGCTGGTAGACCCAGCTACAGCAGACTCTTTTGCCTTCAACACGCTGGTTTTTGCCGGGCTACCCGAAGCCGTCAATGTTCATTCAATTAATGATCTTCTGAAACTGCAGAAGATTGCAATAGGCTCTCCAAAACCAGTTCCGGCTGGAGCTTATGCATTGCATGCGATAAGAAAATCGGGAATAGAGAAAGAACTTGAAAAAAGTTGATAATGTCCCGTGATGTCCGTGACTGCCTGATGTACGCCGAGCGGGGAGAGGCTGACGGAGCTTTCGTGTACAAGACAGATGTCATGATGGCGAAAAGAGTAAAGATTCTCTTCAGTGTGCCTCAGGAACTTTATCCGAGGGTTACCTATCTGATGGCCATTACAGCATCTGGAGGGGAGAAGTCCGACGTAGTCGGATTCTATGATTTTCTCAAGTCTGAGAAGGCTCAAAACGTATTGAAAAAATACGGATTTGAAACAAAATGACAAATCATACCGGAGGGTAAACAAATGGAAGCATCCAGAATCAACATAGGAATTACCGGCGAACTGTTTTTCAACCCTTCTGAACAAAAACTGTTCCGAGGGAGCAGAATTCACCTTCTCGAAAAAATTGAAGAGCTCGGTTCGATCAACAAGGCGGCAAAAGCGGTGGGGCTAAGGTACACCACCGCCTGGACAACCGTAAAGCTGATAAACAACATGGCTGAGCAGCCGCTTGTAAACAGGCTTGTAGGTGGAAAAGGGGGAGGTGGGACAAACCTGACCCCAGCAGGGAAGAAAATTGTCACAAAGTTCCGGATAATTCAGGAAGAACAGCAAAACTTCATGATACGCCTTGAAAACAGATTTGCGGAAGAAGTCTGAAGAGCAGCCGGATAGCTTCCCAAAATAACAGAGGCTCCTCATCAACGCGATCGTGGACAACAGAACGAACGCCTGTCGTGGAGCCTCTTTTGCATCAATAATCCGGTCACCGGTTTTCCTTGAGCTCTATGAATTCTTCCCACTTGATTTCATCTACGATCCATGAACATGCGGCAAAGGAGCGATCCCGTGTGTCAGACGAGACTATTGCAAGAAGCACGGAATCCCCTGCGTTGACATTCCCCAGCCGGTGCACGATCAGCACCTGGTTCAGGTTGAATTTATTCCTGCTGGTTTCTGCCAGCTCAATGAGTTTCGCATCCGGATCATCTGCCAGCGCCCGGAGGGACACGTTTGAAAAATCGGGTATCTGTTTTCCAGGACGCTTTACCATCCCGTGGTGCAGAACCACGGTGCCGGTTGCGTCTGTCTCTCTCTCTATAAAATCCCTGTAAAGCCCTTGATAATCGAATTCCTCATCTGATGTGAATGCTGTAATCATAATTTAACCTCACAGGAAAGGTGATGTGTCTGAAAAATTATCGCATTACCAGTGACACAATGTCCATATCGCATTTGCCGTGATTCCGGGCTTCGCCTACGTCAGCCGGTTACCTCGTGAACGTGATAGGTTTATTTTGTTGCCACAAATATATATGAAGATCGAATTCGATCAAGCTAAATCAGACAAAAGCCTGTGCAAATGCCAATTATCCTTTGAGCGTGCAAGCGATTTTGACTGGAGTTCAGCAGTAATCGCTTCCGATCTTCGCAACGACTATTCAGAAGCACGCTATATTGCCGTCGGGTATCTCTGCAGTCGTTTACATGTACTTTGCTTCACCCCTGCGAATGACGCAATCAGAGTAATAAGCTTCAGAAAAGCCAACAGAAGGGAGGCAGAAAAATATGGCAAACCGCTTACCATTGACTAACAGAAACGGAGAAGTCCGCGAGCTTACTACTGAAGACTTCAAGCATTTCAGGTCTGCCAGCGAAGTGCTCCCGCAATTATTCAATAAAGAAGTTGCCAAGGAAATGCTTACCCCAAAACCAGGGCGCCCACTCGGCAGCGGCAATAAGGTTGCCCAAAATATCCGTTTTGACGCTGAAATTCTGGCCGCATTCAAGGCTACCGGCAAAGGATGGCAAACTCGTATGAACAACGCTCTTCGTGACTGGCTAAAGACACATACGCCAACTCCTTTACCCTAACGGCTCAATCAAGCGGTGAGGAAAGTAATGCTGTAGATCAACAGGCACTTTTATTTTGTAATAGAACCTGTTATTGACCTTTATGAGTTGTGCTGGATATGACAAGACCCCTTAGCTCCTGTATACCTGATTGTATACCCAGTGCTAAGAGGCCTCATAAAAATCCAACTAGTTTCCATCCGGAAACTCCGGATGAGAAACAGTCGGTTTCCTGTCCGGAAAGCGGGGATTTTTTCTTCTGCCAAGGAAATCGAGGATTTGCGCGGANNAGATTGACGCCGCCAGGGGGAAAAAGCGCCCTTTCCGGACGGAAACTAACTATTTCAACTGGTTTTAGTTTTGGCTGGGGTACCTGGATTCGAACCAAGAGTGACGGAGTCAGAGTCCGTTGCCTTACCATTTGGCGATACCCCAGCATGAGAATATTTCTTTTAACAAAAAACGATGTTTTCAGTCAATCATTTTTTGTCCATTTACCGCAGCTGCGCCGGCTTCAATCGCTTTTACGTTGGCGGGTATCAGAGAGTGATTCCTTTCCGAAAGCGCTTTAGTCAGGGCTTTTTCTAGTGAAGAGATCGCAATGGCTGACGTTTTTGCGGCATAAGCTCCGCAGGCCACCATGTTGACCATCCTGGGGTCGCCAAGCTCAACCGCCATATCCCCCATAGGCAGTTGTATAAGTTTTATCCCCTCAAGCGATTCCCCCCCGGTTTTTACAAGAGTGCTGTTTATGATGCATATTCCCCCTTGCTTCACTTTTGATGCGAACTTGTCGAAAGAGAGCTGGTTGAGCAGCAGCGAAACGGATGGACGGCCGACTACAGGCGATCCGGTGTCGCCGTCGGCGAAAACTACGGTGCACATTGCGGCTCCCCCCCTCTTTTCGACACCGTATGCTGGAAAAAACGAGACGTTTTTCCCTTCATGTATAGCAGCGTACGAGAGGAGGTTCCCTGCCAGCAGAACCCCCTGGCCTCCGTAACCGGCTATGAACAGGTCATAACGCATCTTGTCTCCTGAATGTTCTTTTTATATCCTGTGAACAGGATCGGAAGCAGGCTGTTTCCGTACCGGTTCAGATATTGTCCCGGTTTTTGAATATCCCCAAGGGGAAGTAAGGGATCATCTCTTCCCCGATTCTCCTGTTGGCTGCGAGCGGAGGCATCCCCCAGTTTGTCGGGCATGCGGAGAGAGCTTCGACAAAAGAAAATCCTCTCTCCTCGATCTGGTATCTGAAAGCCATGTTAATGATCTTTTTGGCCTGCAAAACGTTTTTCGGCGTGTCGAGCGATACTCTGGCTGAAAAAGCCACCCCATCCAGATTTGAAAGCAGCTCGGCCATTCTGAAAGGGGAGCCGTCTTTCGTCGTATCCCTGCCGTAAGGGGAGGTTGTGGTTTTCTGTCCCGGCATCGTGGTTGGCGCCATCTGCCCCCCGGTCATGCCGTAAGTCGTGTTGTTTACGAAGATTACAGTCATCCCTTCCCCGCGGTTCGCCGCATGGATTATCTCTGACGTTCCGATAGCCGCAAGGTCTCCGTCCCCTTGATAGGTAAACACGATCCTGTCCGGCCTTGACCGTTTCACGCCGGTGGCTACCGCAGGGGCGCGGCCGTGGGGGGATTCGACTACATCAATATCGAGATAAGCGTAGAGAAACACCGAGCATCCTACCGAAGCGCAACCTATCGTACGGTCGCGGATCCCGAATTCGTCAAGGGAGTTCGCCACAAGCCGGTGAATTCCGCCATGATGGCATCCGGGGCAGAAATGGGTCTGCACATCTCTCAAACTTTCCGGTCTGCTGAATACCTGTTTCATCTCACACCCCCGCAATGTTTCCTGATCTGTTCGAGCAGCTCTTCAGGGGTCGGAAGCGAGCCGGCTCCAGGGGGCCTTCCATAAAACGAGACAGCCGCATTTCTCTCTACGGCCAGTTTCACATCATCTACCATCTGGCCGGTTGAAAGTTCAATGACAAGGAATTCGCCGCATTTTCGCGACAGATTCTCATATGCTTTCCGGGGAAAGGGGAAAAGGGTTATCGGGCGTATCAACCCGGCCTTGATCCCCTCTTCGCGCGCCGCCGCGACAGCGGTTTTCGCAATACGGGATGTTGAACCGAACGCTGTCACCATCAGTTCGGCGTCGTCTGCCATGAACTCTTCCCATCTGCTCTCCTTTTCGGAGAGCTCCTGGCATCTCTTTATCATATTCCAGTGGAAGGCTTCCATTTCGCCATCGCCAAGTTTCAGCGATTTTACTACATTCTGTCCGGTTCCTTCACTCCTCCCCCTCACAGCCCAGCTCTTTTCTGGGAGTTCTGCCGCAGTATATCTCTTCGTGACAAATGACTCCTTCATCTGGCCTGTGACGGAATCGGCAAGCACCATGGCCGGCATTCTGTAAATATCCGAAAGATCGAATGCAAGCATTGTGAGGTCGTACATCTCCTGCACAGAGTTCGGGGCAAGAACAATGATCCGGTATCCTCCGTGCCCCCCTCCTCGCGTCGCCTGCCAGTAATCGGCCTGGGATGCGTCGATCCCGCCGAGCCCGGGCCCCTGTCTCATGATATCCACTATGACGCCAGGGAGTTCAGAGCCTGCCATGTAGGATATCCCCTCCTGTTTCAGCGATATCCCGGGGCCGGATGATGATGTCATTGCCCGAACGCCTGCCGCCGACGCGCCAAGCACCATGTTTATGGCGGCTATTTCGCTTTCGACCTGCATGAATACGCCGCCGCTCTTCGGAAGCTCGCGGGCGAGATATTCAGGTATGTCGCTCTGCGGGGTTATGGGATAGCCGAAATAACAGCGGCACCCAGCTTCAATGGCCGCCATTGCCACGGCTTCGTTTCCTTTGGCGAATATTTTTTCTTGCAATGGGACCTCCATTGGTTTTCTGCCTTAAACAGCGGATGTGACGCCTACAGGGGGGAAAAGCACCCTTTCCGGATGGAAACTATCTGAATACCGTTATGGCCACATCCGGGCAGATTTCGGCGCATAGCGTGCATCCGGTGCATTTTCCGGCATCGGAAAAAACGGCGATTCTGTATCCCATGCTGTTAGGCTTGTCATTCAATGAAACAAGATTTCTTGGGCAGGCTGTGGTGCAGAGGCCGCACCCCTTGCAGCGTGACTCTTCGATGACAATATGCGGCATGGCTGGGATAATTCCTTTGAAGTAGGATTGCTGCTTTTCTTGTGTAAAACTCAGGTTACAAATATTTTCCATCCGCGTCAATATCAATGCTGTATCCAGTTTTCCCGTCGGATTTGATTTTAACTCTTCAGGCGTGTAGTATCAAAATTTTGTGAAATCCGGCTTAAAGCCGCAATAACCGCGCATAAGGAGCAGACCTGGTGTCAGACAAGAAAAAGTCAGCAATTTTTGCATTCGTATCTTCGCACAGCCGCATGATCCTGATTACCGCTCTAATTTTCTCACTCTTTTCCATCTTTTATACTTCAAAAAACATGAAGTTCCTTACCGGTCGCAACGATCTCATGCCGGCAAATGCCGGTTTTCAGGTCGATTACCAGAGATATCTCGCCGAATTCGGGGATCAGGAGGAGATTGTCGTTCTGCTTGAATCGGACGATGCCGGAAAGACAAGCCGCTGTGCCGATGCTCTCTACACCGGTCTAATGCGGGAGAAAGGGGTTTTCAGGGAGGTTTTCTATCCTGGCGGGCTCCCGTACTTCCGGAAGAACGGACTTCTTTTCATGCCGCTCGAAGAGATAAGGGGGCTGCGAGAGAGATTGGCCATCTCTGCTCCAGTGCTGAAAGATCTGGCGGCAGACCCTTCGGTTAAGACCCTGTTCGCATCGCTTACGAGACAGATTGACGATTATCTGGCAAAGCCTGATCCGACCGCTCTCCAAAGCCTCGCATTCATGCTGGGAACGATGGATGACGGATTCAGATCGTTTGACGGCAAAGGGGGTGGCATCTCTATCGATTCATTCCTCAAGGGGGGGGACGCCGCATCTCCTTCGCTTCTTCTAGACGCTGGAAAACAGCAAGTGATAACGATTCTTCCAGTAAAGGACGAGGCCACGTTCGTTCCTGCCGAAAGAGGGATAAAAGCTGCAAGAGCCGTATTGAAGGACATCCTCGGGAAGCCTGAATTCAAAGGGGTTTCAGGTGGCCTGACAGGCGTGCCTGTTCTCGAATATGAGGAGATGGCGACAAGCCGGGATGATATCAGGCTGGCTGCGGGGATATCGCTTGCCTTGACCGTGATTCTGCTCCTTTTTGCTTTCAGGGGGGTCATGAACTCCGTTGCCGCAATGGTATCGCTTCTCTCCGGAATCAGCATCTCTTTCGGTTTTGCCACAGTTGCGGTAGGCCACCTGAACATACTCTCCATGGTATTCGCCATAATGCTGATCGGGCTAGGGATAGAGTACGGAATACAGCTGGTGCTCCGCTATCAGGAGGAGCTAGGGGGGGGGGCATCGGAAGATGAAGCGCTGGAAACTTCAATATCCGTCAATTTCCGGACGATCATCTTTGCCGCTTCAACCGTGGCTATGGCCTTTATCACTTTTGTTCTGACCGATTTCAGAGGGATAGCGGAGCTCGGAATAATCGCCGCCGGAGGAGTTTTAATCTGCGTTCTCACAACTTTTACGGTGCTTCCCGCGATGCTTGTCGAACTGCGCCGCTTCCGTGGGGAAAAATTGCCAGCGACCACCGCTGATCCAAACGGCCTCAAAAAACCGGCGTTACTCCCTCTTTTCTCTTATCCTCGCATTACTCTGACGATCGCGCTTCTCGTCTCTGTCGCCTGCATCTATCCACTCATCAACACCGGATTCGATTACAACCTGATGAATCTGCAGGCCAGAGGTCTCGAGTCCGTTAAATACGCGCAAAAGCTAATGAAAAGCAGGGAGAATTCCGGCTATTTCGCCGTGGTTATGACGGACGACCTGGATCAGGCGCGGGAATTGATCGGAAAGTTTGAGAAACTTCCGGTCGTAGACCATGTCGTCGCTATTCCGACACTCATCCCCGACCGGCAGGAGTTGAAACTTTCTGAGCTTGCAGTGCTGAAACGGATAATGGCCGACATAAAGCCTGTCGCGTACTCGGAGAACCTCAATCCAATGGAGTTGCCGGCTGTTTTTGAGAAATTCCGCGACAGTGTGGAGAGGCTGAAGAACAGGACGGAGAGTGAAAAACTTCCCGAAGCGACTAAAATTTCCGCTTTCCTTCAGACTCTGGAGAAGTTTTTCAAAACCCTTGAAAAAGAGAAGGACAACAATGCGCTGGGGATGCTTCGGGAGTTCCAGGGGGAGATGTTTTCCGGGCTTCCTGAAAAACTTGCCATGCTGAAGCAGAGCCTCGAGGCGTCACGGGTAGCGGAAGAGGATATACCTCAAGCGCTGAGGAGACGTTTTACCGGGAAAAGCGGGAAATTTCTCGTGCAGATAGCGCCGAAGAGAGAGATTTTCGAGCACGAGCCTTTGAAAGAGTTCGTAAGCCAGGTGAAAAGCGTTGCTCCGAATGCGACGGGTGAGCCGGTCATGGTCCATGAATCGCTCACAATTCTCCGGGATTCTTATTTCAAGGCATTCTGCTACGCATTCGTCGGCATCATTTTCATACTCCTCGCAACTTTCCGGAGCGTCCGTTTTACCCTGCTTGGAGTTTTGCCGCTTCTGTCCGGTCTCCTTGTCATGACAGGGGGGATGTGGCTTGCAGGGATAAGCTTCAACTCCGCGAACATAATCGTTCTGCCGCTCATTCTGGGGGTAGGGATAGATTCTGCGATATATATCATAAACCGCTACCGACAGGGGGGTGAAACGCCTGGCGAAGTGGTGTTGAGCAGCGCAGGGACCGGAGTTTTCCTCAATGCGATCACAATCCTCTTCAGTTTCGGCGCTCTCATGGTAGCCCATCATCGCGGGGTATTCAGCATAGGGGCAGTGATGTCGTTAGGGATGATCGCCAGCGTGGCAGCGTTTCTCTTCTTTCTCCCCGCAATGCTAGAACTGTGGGGGAAAAAGAGGTGATTAGAAAACGGTTCGTTCTCAACCACAACGGAGATGCCCAAATGCAAACGATGCAATAACGTTTTGCCTTATGTGCAAAAATTGCATTATAATCATCCCCTGTTTTAAATCTGTTTTCAAAAGAGGTTCTTGCAAAAGTCATAAAAGCTGCCATTCCCGAGGTAGTTTCCATCCGGAGTTTCCGGATGGAAACGAGATAAGCGATCGGGAAAAAGAGTCGTCACCCTGCGCGAAGTCGCAGGGTCTACAGGAAACATCATCGAGCTCTTCAGATGGATTCTGCGACTACGCTTCGCTCCGCGCAGAATGACAGTATTCTGGATGCCTGATAGAATCATTCGGGGATGACACCCTTTTTGCAAGAGCCTCAAAAAATTCCGACAAATTCGAAGCTTTCAAAACTGGCACGCTTGATGAATAATCTTTGGCATGGCATCGTTTTTAACGATGTGCTCCCGGTTCAATATAAATTGTCAAAGGAGGAAGTCATGAGAGGGAATCTGCTTAAAGGAGTTTTTATGGCGTTTCTTGCCACCCTTGCAGCGGCGACGGTTTTTGCCGCTCCTTGGGGAAGATGGCAGGGTAGCGGCGGATGGGGGGGCAATGGCGCGTATCAGAGGCTTTACAACCCTGCTACGGTTGAAACCCTTAAAGGCACCGTAGAGAGTGTGGACAAGATAACCCCCATGAGAGGGATGAATTACGGCATACACCTGACCGTTAAAACTGAGAAGGGGACTCTTCCGGTTCATTTGGGTCCGGTCTGGTATATCGAACGCCAGGATACCAAATTTGCGAAGGGGGACATTGTCGAAGTGAAAGGTTCTATGGTTAATTTTAACGGCAACCCCGCTCTTATTGCTGCTGAGGTTAAAAAAGGAGAGGCTCTTCTGAAACTCCGTGACGAGAGAGGTTTCCCTTTCTGGGCCGGATGGAGAAGGTAGTTTCCGTCCGGAAAGGGTGCTTTTTCCCATTGGCGGCGTCAATCTTCACGCTTGCTTGTGCGGCGTACCTCCGTACGCCTCCTCGCAATCCCTGGATTTTCTTGCCAGAAGAAAAAATCCCCTCTTTCCGAATCGGAAACAAACTGTTTCTCATCCGAAGTTTCAGGATGGAAGCAAGGTAGCAGTCTGTTGCCGGATGACGGCTCTGCCTGGAACCGGGAGCAGAGCCGCCGGTAATAGGATTTGAACAAGGGGGGTATGATGAGGCGCATCGGTTTTTCAATGATTCTTCTTATGGCGTTTTTCAGTTTTGATCCGGCCACTGTTTCTGCTTTTCCGGTTTTCGGCCAGGGTAACGGTGAAAACGGGTTGAATGTCGCCTCGGGATTTGATGTCAACACAATAACAACTTTAACCGGAAAGGTTGCTGCCCCCCCTGAAAGAAGAGGCTACGGACAGCATACTGAATTGACCGTTGAAACCACGAGAGGAACTGTCAACGCCATGCTAGGCCCCTGGTGGTACTGGGAGAAGCATGGCATCGGAATATCAATGAATCAGGAACTTTCGATAACCGGTTCCATGGCGCAGGGTAAAAACGGCGCCTATTATATCTTTGTTCAACGAATTGAAAACAAAAGCTCGAAAGAGTCGGTCACGCTTCGTCTTGAATCCGGCATGCCGCTCTGGTCGCGCCGGGCGATGGGGAGAGAGGGGGGATTCCGCTTTCCTCCCAATTCTGGCGGGATGCCGCAGCAGAGATGAGCTCCTGGCGAGATATGTCCAGAACGGTACGTTTTCTCATTGTTGTCCCGCTCTCCTTCACCATGCTTGTTTTATGGTTCGCATGGACAGCTTTCCGTATTGCCCCGCAGATGGCTGCCGACAACCTTCGCGGTGGGGCTCTTTCCATATCTTCCGCAATTCAGCAACTTGCATCCTCTGATCCTGCATTCGACCGGCTTGCCGGCTATTCAACCCCTGATATAGCCTATTTCTCCCTTGTTGACAAAAACGGCACGATTGTATTTCATACCAATCCTGCGCTTGCAGGCCGGAAACAGAGTGATTACGTTTCGTTTCAGGCTGAAAACCGTATTGAGGAACAGCGTGAGGTTCTTGGAACAGGTGAAGAGGTGTATCTGCTGAAAAGCATGATAAATCTGTCTGAAGAGCAGTATATGCTGGTTCTAGCGCTGCATACTTACCGTGCGGACAATCTGATCCGTCAGGTTGACAGGGCGATCGGGATCGTTATAGCGCTGACGCTTGCCCTGTGGGGAATGACGATCATGCTGTTTTTTATGCAGAAGAGAGAAGAAGCACGGGAAAAAGAGATGCTGAGACGCGAGGAGCTTGCTCGTCTCGGCGAGTTGAGCGCGGTCATGGCTCACGAGATAAGAAATCCTGTCGCCGGAATCAAAGGATTCGCACAGCTGGCACAGGTGTCGGAAAATATAGAACAGTCAAGGGAGTATGCCGGGATAATAGTCTCGCAGTCGATAAGAATGGAGTCTCTTGTAAACGATCTGCTGGCATTTGCCCGCAATGACCGCAGGGAAATGGGTCAGACAGATATTGCGGGGCTTGCTGAAGATTGCGTTGCCCTTGTTCGGAATGAGGCCGATTCTCTTGGAATTTCCGTTCGAAAAAGTCTGATCCCGAATGTTTTCTGCCGTGCGGTCCCTGAGCATCTGATCCAGCTTATTCTTAATCTTCTTAAAAACAGCATTCAGGCCATGCCTGAAGGTGGAGAGATCATTGTGGAACTGGAAAAGATTGGCAAAATGGCGGTTTTGAGAATTGTTGACAATGGAGTGGGGATTTCGGAAGAGGATATCCCGCATATATTCGAACCGTTCTGGACAAGCAAGGCGGAGGGGACAGGGCTTGGTCTTTCGCTCTGCCAGAGGATTGCTGAGGAGCATGGTGGCCGTCTGAGGCTTTCAAGCTCTTCTGGCGCGGGGAGTGTCGCTACTTTTGAACTGCCGCTTCTATGATTTTTCCCGGAGGGAACCCCCATGTCCGCTACAATCCTGATTGTTGAAGATGATGCCGTGTTCAGGGATTTTCTGCGCCGCATCCTGGATAGCGCCGGGTACTCCGTCGCTCTGGCCGCCGATGGGAGGGAAGGGTTCAGAAGGCTTCAGAAGGAGCATTTCGATCTTGCGCTCTGCGACCTGAAGATGCCTTTCATGACCGGACTGGAACTTTTCAGGAGCATCAATGCAGAGCCGCATCCTCCGCTTTTTATCTTCATTACAGCTTTTGGCCGCGTGGAAGAGGCGGTTGAGGCGATCAGGGAAGGGGCTGTAGATTTCCTGACCAAGCCGCTTAAAGATCCTGAAACTCTCCTTGCAATCATAAAAAAGGGGTTGCAGCAGGTGGAGATTCGACGGCTCGCTGTCTCGCTCAAAGAATCCGAGCAGGCCGGCATCCCCCCTGAAGAGCTGGTTTTTGCAGGGAAGGCGATGGAGAAGGTAAGAAAACTTGTCTTTGATGTTGCCCCGGCGATGGCTAATGTTCTAGTTTGCGGAGAAAGCGGGACAGGGAAAGAGCTTGTGGCGAGGATGATACACCTTTTAAGCCCCAGAAAAAACGCACCGTTTGTCCCGGTAAACTGTGCCGCTATTCCTGAAAATCTGCTTGAAAGCGAGTTGTTCGGGCATGAGCGGGGCGCTTTTACAGGTGCGTTCAGTTCCAGGAGGGGGAAGTTCGAGCTGGCGCAGGGGGGGACGATATTTCTTGACGAGATGGGAGATATGCCGCTGGCGCTTCAGGCCAAGCTGCTCCGCGTTCTGCAGGAGCGTCTTTTCGAGCGGGTCGGCGGGACGCTTCAGATAAAGGCTGATATCCGTGTAATCGCTGCAACAAACAGGAATCTCGAACAGGAGGTCAAGGAGAAACGTTTCAGGGAGGATTTGTACTATCGGCTGAACGTCTTTCCGATAACCTTGCCGGCGCTGAATGAACGGGTCGATGCGATCGCTTCGATGGTCGGCTATTTTTCGGTCTTTTTCTCGGCCAGAAGCGGTCTTAGAAAGCAGATTGCCGTCAGTGGGGAGGCAATGTCGCTACTTGAGCAGTACTCCTGGCCAGGTAATGTGAGAGAGCTTCAGAATGTTATAGAAAGGGGGATTATTCTCGCCCGTGACGAGATAACTCCTGCCGAGCTTCCGGAGCAGCTGCAGAAAAAAACGGCACAAGGGGGTGGAGGTGGCGGTGAACTCCTCAAGAGTCAGGAAAACGAGGCCATCTGCAGGACTCTGCGCCGGTTCAGCGGGAACCGGCGTATGACGGCGGAAGCTCTCGGGATATCTCTCAGGACATTGCAGTACCGGCTGAAACAGCTTGGCCTTTCCGGAAAAAGCGCTGAAAAGAACTCTTTCTGTCGTGAAACAGACTAGAGAGAGCCGGTCACGATAACCAGGTCATCCTTCTCTACCTTATCTCCTGTACTGAATTTCATCTCCGCTACAGTGCCGTCGCACTTAGCCTTTATGTTCGTCTCCATCTTCATCGCTTCTGTGACTATCAGGACATCGCCGGCCTTGAAATGATCGCCCGGTTTGACATTTACCTTAAGAATCTTCCCCGGCATCGGCGCCCCTATGTGGCTGGGATTCCCTCTGTCCGCCTTTTCGTGAGTTTTCACATCTGTCGCTGCCGACCGGTCACGGATTACGACAGAACGGTTGTTTCCGTTCAGCTCGAAATAAACCGTGCGCGTGCCGTCCTCATGCACTTTGCCTATGGCGTTATGCTTGACTATCAGGGTTTTTCCCTGCTCTATATCAATCGATGTCTCCTGCCCGGGCTCGAGACCGTAGAAAAATATCGGAGTAGGAATTACTGATGTATCGGAAAATTCCTGGCGATGGCTGTCAAATTCGGGGAAGACATGCGGGTAAAGAATATTGGATATAAGTGCCTTGCTGTCTACCTTGTGTCCCAGTCTCTCTTCCAGGAGCATCTGTTCTTCCTCGAAATCCACCGGTTCGAGCAGCTCACCCGGGCGGCAGGTTATCGGCTGCGCCCCCTTGAGTATTATCTTCTGCAATTCTTCAGGCCATCCCTGATACGGCTGGCCAAGCATCCCCTTGAACATACCTACGACAGATTCCGGAAAAGCAAGCTCCTCTTTTGATGTGAAAATATCCTCAGGCTCCATGTTGTTTTTCAGAAGGAACATCGCCATGTCACCTACTACTTTCGAGGAGGGGGTCACTTTCACGATGTCGCCGAAAAGCATATTCACCTTGTGATACATCTCCTTGCATTCGTCCCATCTCTCCAGCAGCCCCAGCCCCGCTACCTGGGGTTTGAAATTTGAGTACTGCCCGCCAGGTATCTCGTGATGGTAGACTTCGGCAGTGCCGCTTTTAAGGCCGGACTCGAAGGGGGCGTAGTATTCCCGGACAGTCTCCCAGTAGTTTGCGAGTTTCTGCAACCCTTCGGCATTCACCATCGGGTCGCGCTCGCTGCCTTCCAGAGAGGCGACAAGAGCGTTAAGGTTGGGTTGCGCCGTAAGCCCTGACAGAGAGGAGAGGGCAGCGTCTACAATGTCTACCCCGGCTTCCGCAGCCTTCAGAAGTATGGCGCTTCCATTGCTTGAGGTATCATGCGTGTGCAGGTGTAGCGGAATCCCGATATTTTCCTTCAACGCCTTGACAAGCCTGTATGCGGCGAGCGGTTTCAGAAGCCCGGCCATATCCTTTATCGCCAGAATATGCGCCCCCATCTTCTCCAGTTCTTTCGCCATGCTGACATAATACTCAAGCGGGTATTTATCGCGTTTAGGATCGTTTATGTCGCCTGTGTAGCATATTGCTGCCTCGCATATCTTCCCTGATTTCCTCACCGCCTCCATCGCTATTTTCATGCCGGTTGTCCAGTTCAGCGAATCGAAAACCCGGAATATGTCTATCCCTGAATTGGCCGCTTCTTCAACAAAGAATTCGACTACGTTGTCAGGATAGTTCGTATATCCCACGGCGTTGGAGCCGCGAAGAAGCATCTGGAAGAGGACGTTAGGGATCGCTTCGGAGAGCTTGTGAAGCCGCTGCCACGGATCTTCCCTGAGGAATCTCATGGAGATGTCGAAAGTGGCGCCTCCCCAGCATTCAAGTGAGAAAAGCTCTGAACCGAGGTATGATGTCGGCTCGGCAATCTTCAGCAGATCGTATGTTCTGACTCTGGTCGCGAGGTTGGACTGATGGGCGTCCCTCATGGTCGTATCGGTGATCAGGAGCTTTTTCTGCTCCAGAATCCATTTGGCCAGACCTTCCGCCCCCATTGCCATGAAAAGATCGCGTGATCCGGCTGGACGAGGGCGCGAAGAGTCGATTTCAGGGACTTTGGCCTCCATCAGCTCTGACGACTTAAGAGGCTTTGCGACTCCAGGAGAACCGTTCACTATGATTTCACCGATAAACTTGAGAACTTTGCTTGCCCTGTCTTTTTTCTCACTCACCATCAGGAGCTCAGGATGTTTCTCGATAAATGACGTGTTGCATTCGCCTCTGAGAAATACCTGATGCGTCACTACATTTTCCAGAAATCCTATGTTGGTCTTGACCCCTCTCACCCGGAACTCCTGGAGCGCTCTGTGCATGATGTGAGAGGCTTCGTGGAAGGTGAGTCCCCATGAACTGACCTTCACCAGCAGTGAGTCGTAATGCGGGGTTATTCTGGCGCCGGTGAATGCGTTGCCGGCATCCAGCCTTATGCCGCACCCTGCTGCCGAGCGATATGTGGTAAGCGTGCCGAAGTCCGGAGCAAAATTGTTTCCGGGGTCTTCAGTTGTGATCCGGCACTGTATGGCGTAGCCCCGCATGTCGATCACGCTCTGGTCCGGGATATTGATCTCCGGATCGGAAAGCTTGTGGCCGCTTGCCACAAGTATCTGGTTCTGTACCAGATTACGTCCGGTAATCATTTCGGTTACGGTATGTTCGACCTGTATTCTGGGGTTCATCTCGATGAAGTAATGTTTCCCCTCCTGGTCAACTAGAAACTCTACGGTGCCTGCATTGCGGTATTTCACCGATCCGGAGATTTTCAGCGCCGCGTGGCAGATATCATCTCTCTGCTCCTGGTCAAGGGAGAGCGAGGGGGCGAATTCTACGACTTTCTGGTGGCGTCGTTGCACAGAGCAGTCCCGTTCGAAGAAGTGCACCAGGTTCCCGTAATTGTCGCCAAGAACCTGAACTTCAATATGTTTTGGATTTGCAAGGTAGCGCTCGAGAAAGATGTCAGCGTTGCCGAAAGATGCCTTAGCCTCGCTGGACGCTGCGACAAGCCCCTCCAACAGCTCTTTCCTGTTGTTAGCAACTCTCATGCCGCGTCCGCCACCTCCCGCGGAAGCTTTTATGATGATCGGATAGCCATGTTCCTTGGCAAATATCAGGGCGTCCTCTTCTTTCTCGATCGGATTTTCGGTGCCTGGGACAACATTGACATCTGCCGCTATTGCAGCCTTCCGACCTGCGACTTTGTCGCCAAGGGCACGCATCATTTCTGCTGTGGGTCCTATGAAGGTTATGCCGTTTATCCGGCATTCCTCCGCAAAATCGGCGTTTTCGGCAAGAAATCCGTATCCTGGATGAATTGCGTCGACATCGGCTTTTATCGCAAGAGAAATAATCTCGTCGATTCCCAGGTAGGCGTCAATCGGGGTTTTTCCCTTCCCGACCAGATACGCTTCGTCCGCCTTGTATCTGTGGAGGGAGAGCTTGTCCTCTTCAGAATAAATGGCGACAGTGCCGATGCCGAGCTCGGTGCATGCCCTGAATATCCTTATTGCGATCTCTCCGCGGTTGGCCGCCATCACTTTTCGAAAAGCACGTTTCTGCATCAAAACCTCCGCATTTGAATGTTTTAGTCTGTATTAAAATAACCGTGACAAAAATGGGGTAAAATTTAGCAAAACTAAAATTAAGACAGTTATTTTAAATAGTTATGAATCAGAAGCGGCGGCAATAAAACAGATTGGAGAGGTTTTGTCAATAACGATTTGAACATCAGTCAGAAGAGAAGTCAAAACGAGGCGAGAG
>DFZL01000029.1 GCA_002382705.1 Geobacter sp. UBA4057 | reverse complement strand
TATGACTTTTGCAAGAACCTCAGTTTGTTTTATTTGTGAAAATTAGTGTTAATTCGTGGCCGACTGCGTTTTTTGGGATAAGTTTCTTTTCCTGCAAGGATGAGCTGTTTTTCTGCAATAGTTCATAAAGATGAGGTCATTGCAAAAAAAGTTTCTCGTTTTCGAAGTAAAAAAGTCTGTCATTCCCAGTGGGGCGGCTATTCAACCCCTGCCGAAAACCCAGTGCCTGCAGAGAAGATAGTTAAGGAGGGTGACAACGGCCATGGTAGCGAACCAGACCGGCTGGTACGGCCACCCTCTGAGATCGGCTAAAAAATAGATAATCCCGCTGCTCGCCGCAAGCATGAGAAAATTCGTGACGACAAATTTTGCAGCTTCTCCCCCTTTTCCCCCTCTTGACCCGAATGTCCACCCCCTGTTGAGGATGAAGCTGTTCAGCATCCCGGCCAGATAACCCGCCGCGTTCGCGAAAGAGGCGTCAACCGAGAGAACTCCGAAAGTTTTCATCGATCCGCTGACCAGAACCTCCGCGGTTTCAGGGAGAAGCCTTATGATCGAGGAAAAGGGGAGATATCTGCATAAAAGGAGAAAAACGGAGTAGCTTACGGCGAAGTTCAAAAACCCCACCATGCAGAATTTCGCAAAGCGCTTCAAGATCCGATCCCGATCGTCTGGCTCACCAGGAAGCGCGGCCTACGCCTCACTTCGATCAGTATCCTCCCGATATACTCCCCTATGAGGCCAAGGAGTATGAAGAGGATTCCGAAGAGAAAGGAGATCAAGGCGACCCCTGAAGCCCACCCCGGCACCACCGAGTCGGTGAAAAGACGCATGTATACGGCGTAGACCATCTCCGCAAATGCGAGCAGGCTTGTAATTATCCCGATGTATATCCCAAGCCTGAGCGGTATGAGGGAAAATGAGGTTATCCCCGTCCATGCGAACTTCACCATCTTTCGCATGGTATATTTGCTTGCACCGCTGAACCGCTCCCTGCCCAGGTACTCTACCGTGGCGCTTTTGTAACCTATCCACTGCACGATCCCCCGGAGAAAGAGTCCTTCTTCCGGGAATTTCAGTATCTCGTCAAGCGTCTGGCGGTCAAGAAGCCTGAAATCGGCCATTCCGCTCCGCATCGGAACTCCGCTCAGAAAAGAGAAAACCTTGTAGTAGAGCCTTGAACTCCAACGCTTGAAAGGGCCTGTTGAAACCGGATCGAGCCTGCGGGTGTGAACTACGAGGTTCCCCTTCCGCCAGAGTTCTACAAGTTCCGGTATCAGTTCCGGAGGGTGCTGCATATCCGCGTCCATAGATATCGCAGCATCCCCACGCGAAGCGGAAAGGCCGGCCATGAGCGCGTACTGGTGTCCGAAGTTGCGGGAGAGACGCACCCCCCTCACTCTGCCATCCAGGCTGTTCAACTCCGCGATTTCCCCCCATGTCCCGTCGCTGCTCCCGTCGTCGGAAAATATTATCTCCCATTCCATCCTGAGTTCAGAAAGGACGGAAAGAAGCGCTCTGTAAAGAGGGATCAGGTTCCCCTGCTCGTTGAATGCCGGGATGACCAGAGAAAGCTCTGGAGTCGCGCCGGAACCGAGTGGTTCTCGTTTTTCTTTCATGGCAGGCTCACCGTCCTTTCAGTTTTTCTGCCGCCTGGCGACCGTATACGGAACCGCTGTCCCTGGCCGCCGCCTGGAACGCCCCCTTCGCCTCTCTCCTCATGCCGAGCGCCTCGTAAGAGAGCCCGATATGATAGTGCCCCTCGGAAACCAGGCGGTTTCCCGGATAGCGATCTATCATTTCACGATACCTCCGGATGGTCTCTCCGTAGTCATGCCCCCTGTAGGCTATCAGCGCAAGGCAGGCGAGAGCCTGCGGCGAGTCCGGGCTTTTTCCGGCAACTGACAGAAACTTTTCAAAAACAGCCTTCGCCTCTTTATCCCTGTTACCGTTGAAGAGCTCTATCCCTTGTGAGAAAAGCTCTCTACCCTTTTCCCCGGCTTCTCTCCCTTTCGAAGAAATCGTCTCTTTGGCCTGAACCTGATGGTTCCCGGCATAAAGAGCCCAGGGCGTTCCCGGGTAGTCGCGCACCACCCTCCTCATTGTCTCGAGAGATTCATTTCCAAGGCCGAGCCTCTCCTGACACAGCCCTATATGATAGAGTGATTCCGGAATCCAGAGACTCGCCGGGTAGTCGGTTATGAGCCTTCTGAACGAGGCGATCGCCTCGGCATCCCTCTTTTCCAGATAATGACAGATGGAGATGTAGTAGAGCGAATCCTGGGCCAGATTGGAGAACGGCTCTTTAGCTATGACCTTTCCGAAGCTCTCCCTCGCCTCGTCGAACCTCTTCGCGTCCTTGAGCTTTATCCCCCTGTTGAAAACACGGTTTATGTCGTCTACATAACTCCTGTATCCCAGGAAAGCGGCCGACAGAGAGACGATCAGGAGCGTCGCTGCAAGTAGCGCTCTCCTCTTCCTGACCGGTATGTGGAAGCGGATCGCCGGTATCAGCGGTACTGGAATTCCCTCTTTTTTCGCGATGATTCTCCAGAGAGAGCCTTTCCTGCTGAACGGGATCGGGATGTTGAGAAGCAGAATGGCCAACCCGGCGGCCGATAGAGCAATGCCGGCGTAATCTCCGAAGCCGCGACCGTAGTAAAGCAGAACTTCATTCGATGTCGGATAGATGAGCATGAACGAAGGGGAGACGAGGTAAATCCTCTCTGCCCCTTCAACCTTCCAGTTCGGGTGATAGGAGACCTTCACCAGAAGCGGCTTTCCGATCCAGTTTGTCTCTATCCGTATACGGTCATTTCCGACCGCCTCCCGTACGATGCAGCTCTTCGTATCGATCGGTACAGCCGGGATGGAGGCAAGATTGTCAGATTCGGCCTTGAAACGGTTGCTCTTCGCTTCACCCTCTTTCCGGTCGCTGAAGACAAGAAGAGGAGCTTCGCCTCTGTAGTTCATGAACCACCTGAAGCTCTCCCTCTTCCAGTTGTCAGTCCTGAAAAGCACCGGCTCGAACTGAAGCGGCTCCACATACCTCCCGCTGTTCTTCGTAACCTTCCACAATTCGTAATTTTCGAAAGTTTTCTCCAGCCTGTATCCATCCGCGGCACGGATCGCCCTCTTCGCTCCGTCGCTTCTTATTATGAGATCGCCGGTGTTGAAGAGGAGAAGATGAGGGAGGGCGCGCTTGAAGTCTATGCTGCTGTATGTGTACTGCGGAAAAGGGGCTGATTTAGCGGAAGAGACCTCTGACTGAAGGTAGAAGATGAAAGGGGCGCTGATGGAAGCCTGCATGTAGAGCCCTTCCAGGGTTGCGCGCCCGGCGAAGAGCGGCAGCGATTCAAACGCCCTGCTGCTGCCGAAGATATTGTGATCTTCCGAATGCTCGTACATCACCCTCGGGTCGTTGAATCCCCCTTTCAAGGATTCGTTTATATCCCTGAAAAGAGGCCATGCAGGCTTGGGCTCGAACCCCTCGTAGTTCCACCTGGCCCACTCCGGCGCAGGCCCTGGATGGTTCCCGACCCAGAAGAGCACTCCGATCATGCATAAAACCGCGCCACCCCTCGCCAGGGCTCTCCCCGGGAGAAAGCACGCAAGCCATCCCAGGAAAAATGCGGCCATCACGCAGGCCGTTATCTGGGCGTATGGGATGTAACGGATATCCACGACACCGATTTCAGGCGCAGCGATGAAGAAGAGGATTGAAACCGGAATGGCGGTCATGAGATAGCCGAGCGAGACGAGAGTTTCCCTGTCCGGCCTCATGAATAGCGACCGGAAGAGGATCGCCAGCGCCCCTCCCCCCCCGATAACTGCGAAGAAGAGGAGCTGGTTGGGGAGAACCTCCCTCCATGAATTGATGATCCATGTGAGATGGTAGGATGTCGTGAAACGGGTGAAGAGAAGAAGCGGCACCAGCCAGAAGGCGAGAAGGAGGAAGCCGAGAGAATAGACCTTCATCAGATAGAAGAGGCGTCGCAGAAACCCGTCCGTGGTGACGAGGAAGAAAAGCGAGAGAGCCTCCACGAAGAGGAGAGTGTAGCCGTGGCTGAATCCGACAAGAAAGACGAGAATGGCGTTTCTTATCACCCATCTCTCCCTTCTTGCCCCGTAATAGAGCGTACCGGTAAGGAGAAGGGAGAGCGAGAAGCTGAGGCTGTACGAAAATTCTCCCGCAAGGGTGCTCAGTATATTCCCCCCCCACATCGAGTTTCCGGAGTGAAAGAGAAACGGTATCGTGAATATGGCGCCAAGCGCCGGCGCTGGAAACGGGCGGCGCAATGCGCGGAGAAGCAGATAAACCGCGGTCGGCATAAGGAGTGAACCGAGAAGGGTTACTATTTTGAATGCCGCCTGCAGCGGGATTAGAAGGCCAAGAAGAGAAGTGAGGAGGAAAGGGAGAGGAAAATAGAACTGAAGTATCGGGAAACCGGCATAATTCCCCATTGTCCACCCTGTGATCCTCCCTTGCGGGAGGAGGGTGTGGCGGAGATAATCGGCAGTGTAGTAGTGGGAGGCGGTGTCCCCTCCTGTAGTAATTGTCGGCGTCAGCAGATATTGAGGAGCAAGGTTGGCCAGGATAAAAATGGTGCAGATGGCAAGGATGGTTATGTCCAGCGCCTTCTCCACTCTCTCCCCTGAAGAGGGGGTCCCGGCAACCGGCTGATAGCGCTTCCGGAAGATGCCTGAAAAAAATGTCAAAAGAAGCGTGATGACGGAGGCTGCGAACGCCGTCCATTGCCAGAACCTTTTGCCGGGGAGCGAAACGGCATATTTCTGCGGTGAAAAAGGGAGAACTAGCGAAGAGACCGAGACCAGATGCCTCCCGTCGGTCTCTCCTTCCGCGACAAGATTTATCGCATATCGCCCGCTCCTCTCCCTGGGAATCACCATGAAGCGCGCCTCACCCTTCCCCCCTGTCATGATGATGCTCCGCCGTTCATTCGACACAATCAGGTCGTCCGAGGTGCGGCAGGAGAGATTGATCTCCCGTATCAAGGGGTCTGACGATATTCTTACCTTTATCTTTTTACCGCCAGGAACCGGCTTCTGCACGATATCCAGTTTTATCGCCGGATCGTGGTCGGCCGGGTCGGTTCTTATGAGCGCGACGGTTGAGGTAGAGACGGAATCTCCGTTCGGGTGCCTGTAAATGATGTCGACAAAGAGCGGGTATGATCCGTTGAAGCTTCCGGAGAGCGGGATATTCAGGCGCTTCTCTACGCTATCTCCCGGCTCTATCCGCGCGGCGAAGGGGGTCTCGGTTTTCTCTCCGGCAATAGTCACACGGAGAGAAACGTCGGTTGCAGCCTCGTTGCCGCTGTTCGCCAGTGTAGCGACTATGTCCGCCGATACGCGGTTTTCCGCGCTCTTCACGAATTTCGCGACAGTTGTGACCGAGAGCGTTACATCCCCGGCTGAAGCCTCCGTGGGTGAAAGATGGGGAATAAGGATAAAAAGGATAGTGATGAATGGCAGAAAGGTTTTTGACATTAAAAATTTCCGTGCGGCAGATAATTGTGATAGCAGCCTGATTGCAGCCAGGGAGAGGATGTGCGATGCCGCTCTCTTCTAGCGGAGCCTCACTGCTGAGGCTGTTTCCATGATGCACCCTGTTTTGAGGTCGGTCTCTTCCGCGATATTTAGCGCCGTTTTTGCCGCGGCAAGGGCGTTGCAATCATGCTTAGCGATCTTTTCGGCGAACGCTTCAACCTCCGGCCAGAACTCAGAAACCTCATACACCCTGTTCACCATCCCTGTGCGAAACGCTTCCGCAGCATCAATGGCGCTGCATGTCATGAACATTTCACGGGCGATGTTTTTCCCGACAAGGCGCGGAAGTTTCTGTGTTCCGCAGAAGCCAGTAATTATTCCGAGTTTCGCCCCCGGATGGGCGATCACCGCTTTTCGAGAAGCAAGGCGGATGTCGCAGGCAAGCGCCAGATCGCACCCGCCACCCATCGCAACACCGTTTATCGCTGCAATCACAGGTTTGGAAGAGCTTTCGACCAGTTCAAAGAGCGATTGCCCGAGCCTTGAGAATTCGAAGGCCTCCTTCTGGGTGAAATTCTGCATCTGGCTTATGTCCGCGCCAACGGCGAAAGAGTCCCCGGGGTGTCCGGATATCACGATCACGGAGAGATCAGCGTCCTCTTCAAGCTTCTCCAGCGCATGCTTCATCTCTCGTATGGCGGTTACGGAGAGCTTGTTGAACCTGGCCCCGTCGTTCAGCAGGAGGTAGCCGACACGATTTTTCTTTTCAATGCTAAGCTTCCTGAACGGCATCTAATCCCTTGACTTTATGTTTTCCCTTATCCATCCGACTATTTCGTCCGTGGATGCGCCAGGGGTGAATATCTCGCGTATTCCGGCGGCTTTGAGAGCCGGTATGTCGTCTTCCGGAATGACCCCTCCGCCGAACACCTTTATATCCCCGGCTCCCTTTTCCTTCAGAAGTTCGCAGACGCGGGGGAGAAGGGTATTGTGGGCGCCAGAAAGGATCGAAAGCCCGATGCAGTCGACATCTTCCTGAATCGCCGCTGAAACGATCTGCTCCGGGGTCTGGTGAAGGCCGGTGTAGACAACCTCGAATCCGGCATCCCTGAAAGCGCGGGCTATTATCTTGGCCCCCCTGTCATGGCCGTCGAGACCAGGTTTTCCAACCAGAATCCGCAATCTTCTGTCAGTCATCAAAGCATCCCCCTCAGGTATCATGATTTATTCCGCCGCTACATCTCTATTCCGGCCCTTGCAGGCGCACCGGATCTGTAGTAATGCTTCACCTCGCGCATTTCGGTCACAAGGTCGGCCGCTTCGATAATCTTTTCGGTAGCGTTCCGCCCGGTGAGGACAAGCTCCACTCCTTCCGGCCTGGCGGCAATCAGCTCCAGCACCTGCTCTTCGTCGACAAGACCGAAAGAAACCGCGCCGATTATCTCATCCAGCACAAGAAGATCGTACTCTCCGGAGAGAAGCATCGCTTCTGCACGGATGAGCGCCTCCTGAGCGGCCTGCCTGTCATCGGTTATATCCTTCGTGTTCACCCACCCAGGAAGTCCGGTCATGACCATGGTCAGAAGCGGGGAGAGTTTCTCTGCGCTCAGATGTTCACCGTAAGGCCCGCCCCCCTTTATGAACTGGAAAAAGCAGACCCTGAGCCCCCGCCCGACCGCCCGCATGGCAAGGCCGAGCGCGGCTGTACTCTTCCCCTTGCCGTTACCGGTGTATACCTGAATGTATCCGCGTTCCAGCATGGTTTTCCCCCTTCTTTCAGCAGGTTCCTGAAGCATTTTAGTTTCAGGAGCCAAAGAGCGGCTCGCGTTTTTCCAGAAATGCGGACATCCCCTCTCTTTTGTCCGGAGTGGAAAAGATGAGGGCGAATGCGTCCCGTTCGAGTATGCAGGCCGTTTTCAGGTCAATATCGTATCCGGCGTTTATGATTTCTCCACCGACCCTGATTGCGAAAGCGCTGTTGCCTGATATCTTCCGGAGAAGAGCCTCCCCCTCCGGCAGCAGTGATTCATCTCCGTAAAGCCTGTTCACAAGGCCGATCCTGTACGCCTCCGCCGCATCCAGAGTATTTCCGGTGAATATCATCTCCTTTGCGACAGATTTGCCGACTAGACGCGCCAGCCTCTGACTCCCTCCGCAGAACGGGATCATATTCTCTTTGATGCCGGGAAAGCCCAGCTTTGCATTCACCGAGGCGAGAATGAAGTCCGCCGCCAGCGCGAGTTCAAGCGGAACTCCGAGACAATCTCCGGTTATCGCCGCAATTACCGGCTTGCCCAGGCTTTCGATGTCTGAGGCGACCTGCTGACCGAGAGTTGAGAGAGTAAGGAGATCGGAAGAGGGCATAGCTTCTGGGATTGCCTCCCGCAGAAAAGTGTCGCGGAAGGCGAGAAGCACCCCTTTTGTCTCTTTGGCATCCGCAAGAAGGCGTATCTTCCTCTGCACCGACTCCAGAAAATGGCGACATGCAACAGATTCCCCCCCCTGGATCAGAAGGGTTGCGATTCCGGAATCATTTGTGCTGATTGTGGCCGGTTTATGCGGCAAGATGGCACCTTCCTTTCAGAATTTTGCGCCGCATCAGGAAAGTCGGCATGCGACCGGGAGGAATCTATCAAAACGGCATCTAAAAGCGCCGGGAGTATACCAACTAGGCTTTCAGTGGTCAAGGAAACCTTGAGAGCGGTAATTTGCCCCTGCGGCTTGACACGACCCGTGGTGGCACGTACTATCCTGTCACCAGACAGATCCGAAGCGGTTTCCATCCGGAAACGAGAATTACGAGAGGCGAAGATGAAGAGAGTCACTGTAATAGGTGGAGGGATATCCGGGCTCGCCACAGCCTGGTTCCTGAAGCGGAAGTGCGAGGAAAAGGGGGCGCGGATCGAGCTTACCCTTCTTGAGAAAGAGAAGTTCACCGGCGGGAAAATCCGCAGCATCAGGGAAGATGGTTATCTCTGCGAATGGGGGCCGAACGGCTTTCTTGACAGCAAGCCGCAGACGCTTGAGCTCTGCAGGGCTCTCGGGATAAGCGGAAGACTTCTCAGAAGCAGCGACAACGCCCGCAAGCGTTATATTTTTTCAGACGGCAGGCTTAACCGGCTTCCGGAAAGCCCCCTCTCCTTCCTGAAAAGCCCGCTTGTCTCGCTTCCGGGGAAGATCAGGATGGCTCTCGAGCCGACACCGTTCATAGAAAAATCTCCGGAAGGTGTGGACGAGACCCTGGCCGATTTCGCAAGGAGAAGACTTGGGAGCGAAGCGCTAGAAAAGCTTATAGCGCCTATGGTTTCCGGGATTTTTGCGGGGAACCCGGAAAATATGTCGCTCATCTCATCTTTTCCCAGAATAGCCGAACTTGAGCGGGAATATGGCGGGCTTGTCAGAGCGATGATGAAGCTCGCCCGCAAAAAGAGAAGGGAGATCGCAGAGGGGAAGGTGGTCTCTTCTGCGGCGGGACCTGGCGGGGTATTGACATCCTTCCGCGAAGGGATTCAGTATCTGACCGACACTCTGGCCATTTCAGCAGGCGATGGAATACGGACAGGGAGCGCCGTCTCCTCGATAACGCCAGGGAGCCTGGCTCCGTACATGATACGGTGCGAGGACGGAAACGTGAGCGAAGCTGATATAGTTGTCATTGCCGCACCGGCTTATGCGGCTTCCGCCATCCTCACGACGCTTGATCCTGCAATCTCCTCGATACTGGACAAAATACCGTATGCATCCATGACGGTCGTATCTTTCGGCTACGAAAGGAGGAGGGTGAACCATCCCCTTGACGGTTTCGGCTACCTGGCCGTAAAACGCGAAGGGCTGAGCATTCTCGGCACGTTATGGGATTCAAGCATGTTTGAAAATCGTGCGCCTGAAAGATGCATCCTCCTGAGAAGCATGATGGGGGGCGCATGTTTTCCTGGCCATATCGATCTTGATGACGATGAGGTGAAGCGGAGAGTCATGCTGGATATCAAAAAGACGATGGGGATTGACGCTGAGCCCGATTTTTCGGGAATTTACCGGCACCGGTTCGCCATACCGCAGTATACAGTCGGCCACGGAGAGCGGCTGGCGACGCTCTCCAGGGAGATTGCGAAGCATGAGGGGCTCTTCCTTACCGGAAATTCCTACCGGGGGATAGGGCTGAACGATTGCGTGGCGGCGGCAGCGAGGACAGCGGAAGAGCTTGCTCCGCTTTTATGAGGAGGTGTCGTTTTGATCCCGAAGCAGAGGGAACATTATGCCGTATGAGTCGTTGAAAGATGTGGAGGTGCTGTTCGGCCTGGCGCTGGTGACGGTGCTGGTATTCCGCCGTCTGATGTTCCCCTCCATAATAGGCTTTCTGGCGACCGGAATACTCGCTGGACCGCATGCCCTGGCCTTCATAAGAGACCCACACCAGGTTGAACAGATGGCCGAGATAGGGGTCGTGCTGCTCCTGTTCACCATTGGTATCGAGCTCTCTCTGAAGGAGCTTATGCGGATCAGGCATCTGGTCTTCTGGGGAGGAGGTCTGCAGATAGTCGTCACCATAGCGGCTATAACCCTCCTCGGAGCGTTTTCACCCTATCCGGTCAGACAGACCATTTTCTTCGGTTTCCTGATAGCGCTTTCAAGCACCGCCATAGTAGTCAAGCTGCTGGTGGATTCAGGAGAGGCGGATGCGCCTCACGGGAAAATGGCGATGGGGATACTGATCTTCCAGGATCTCTGCATAGTCCCGCTCATGCTCCTGACACCACTCCTTGCCGGAGCCGGCGGAGGGATGGCAAGCATTCTGCTCACAACGGCAAAGGCCGGTGCGGTAGTCCTTCTGGCGCATTACGGAGCCCGCTTTTTTGTCCCCTGGGTGTTCGGACAGGTTGTCAGGACAAGAAGCCGGGAGCTTTTCATACTTACGATAATCTTCATAGGCCTTGGAACCGCATGGCTTACGGCGATAGCCGGCCTCTCCCTGGCTCTCGGGGCGTTCATAGCAGGGCTTGCGATATCCGAATCCGAGTACAGCCATCAGGCGTTGAGCGATATAATCCCGTTCCGCGAAGCGTTCATGAGCCTTTTTTTCATCTCGGTGGGGATGCTCCTCGACCCCGGAATTCTTGCGAAATATCCGTTTCTGATCGCCTCAATCGTTTTCTCCATTGTTTTCATAAAAAGCCTTGTGACAACCGGAGCGGCAATGGCTCTCGGAGTTCCGATGCGTATTGCTCTGATATCCGGGCTCTCGATCGCACAGGTGGGGGAATTTTCTTTTGTCCTCTCCCAGACCGGGCTGAATGCCGGACTCCTTACCCAGGAGATTTATCAGATATTCCTGGCCTCATCCATCGCCACAATGGGGCTGACCCCTTTCTGCATGAAGTACGCCGGGAATGTCGCAGATTCTCTTACAAAAATTTTGCCGCACTCTCTGACCCGCGGCAGGGGGGCGCTCGGGAGGGGTGAAAAGAAGATAACCCTTAAAGATCACGTAATTATCACAGGGTTCGGGGTGAACGGGAAAAACCTGGCAAAAACGTTGAAAAACCTTGAGATACCGTATGTCGTGATCGAGACGAACCCGTTTACAGTCAAGAGCGAAAAGAAAAAAGGGCATCCGATAATATTCGGCGACGCATCAAAGCCGGAGGTGCTTAAGCATGCGAGGATAAAGGATGCCCGCGGAATGGTGATCGCAATTTCAGATGCTTCGGCAAGCAGAAGCGTCGCCTCTCTCGCCAGGCTGATGAACCAGTCTCTCCATATAATCGTGAGAACCCGCTACATCCTGGAGGTTGAGCCGCTTTACAAGCTCGGGGTGAACGAGGTTGTGCCGGAAGAGTTCGAGACATCCATCGAGATACTCTCCAGGGTTCTCAGAAACTATATGGTCCCGCATTCCGATATCGAGAGATGCATCGCTGAGGTGAGGAAAGACGGTTACGACATGCTCAGGTCCATGAGCAGGCGGCACAGCCATGCCGTAGGCATAAGCGGATACCTTTCCGGCGCGGAGATTGCAACTTTTCGTGTCCAGAAAGGATCGGAGCTGGAAGGCAAATCGCTCAGAGACGGAACTATAAGGGCAAATTCGGGAGCTTCGGTGCTTGCCATAAAGCGGGGGGATGAAGTGACGCCGAATCCGGACCCTGTCTGGGAACTGCGCCCTGACGACCTTGTGCTTCTGTTAGGGACGCCGGAACAACTGGCGGCAGCAGGAAAGTTCTTCGAGCGATAACCGGCTTCATCTCTTTCCGGCGCCGGCTTCCGCAGGGGAGGCTTTTATCTCGCCCCCACCTGGCTCCTCCTGCCATCCAGGCATGACAGTCGCCTCTTCCACCGGGATTTTCCGCTCAACGCTCCACGTTCTGTTCCCGTTTCTGTCCGTAAGCATGAATCTGTAGTAGAGAGCCGGTTCTCCCGCCGCGACAGGGGGTATCGCGGCCTGGTATGTAAATCTGCTGCCGGGAAGAAGCTTCATCTCAACCGTGGCGTAATCCCCTTTTTCATTAGTGCGGAAGAGGCACTCCATTTTTGACACTTCACTCCTGCTTATGGCGACCGCCACAAGTTTCGTGATTTTCCCCTGGACAATGTAGCTGTACGGCTCGTGCGAAATCCTTGAATCGCTCTTTTCCGGGGCAGGCTCTTTCTCTTTCTGCGCCGGTTTCGGAACCTGCTGCGGCTTCTCCCTCAAAGCGGGGTCAGCTGGTGAGGAGGCATTTTTCTGAACGTGATTTTGCTGACCGGCGGAAGCGGCGGAGATATCAATGGGGGATGAGGCAGCGGAAGGAGTGGTTGCAGCCGGCTGTTTGAGAGCTGCGGCCGATGGCTCTCCGTATCCGGTCTCCGCGGCCTTGACAGGAGTCGTGTGTTGAGGAGCGCTCTGGTTCTGCGACTGGACTCCGGCCTGCGCTGTAGCCCCCCCCTTCATCTCCGGAAGGGGATCTGCAGGTTTCGTTTCCGCCCCTTTTTTTGCCGATTCATAGCTCTTTTCTTTCGAGCTGCGCCGGGTCGGGCGGTTTGACCGTTTTTTCTTTTCCGTCTTCTTCAGTTCACTTGCAGGTATTTCGAAATCAGCCGGAGAAGCAAATGAGGCTGACAGTTTTTCCGAAACTGGAAGCGAGAGGAGGATTGAGATGCAGATTGACTGGACAGTAAGGAATTTTTTCAGAAGATTCATCCTGTCCCCCCCTTTTTTCTCCGCTCTTCCCTCAGCAGGTCAAAAGCCAGAAGCGCGACTCCCACGAATATGCATGAATCGGCGACGTTGAAAGCCGGCCAGTGGTGGGTTTTCCAGTGGAAATCGAGAAAATCTATCACCTCTCCGAGCCTGACGCGGTCTATGAGGTTTCCAACGGCGCCTGAGAATATCAGGGCAAGAGCTGTCTGCGCGGTTTTCTGGCTCTCTTTGAGCCTGCAAAAAGCGACAAGGATCACCGCTGAGGCGAATGTAGATACCAGAATGAAAAAAGGGAGCCTCCAGGAGACGTTCGCCAGGAAGCTGAAAGCCGCCCCTCGGTTCCTTATGTAAAAGATATTGAAAATATCCGGTATAACAGGGATGGTCTGATAGATGAACATGCTTTTATGTATGTAGAGCTTGGTCGCCTGGTCGACTATCAACCCAGCTGCAACGATCATTGCAAAGAGTTTCCACCGCGCAGTCATAGAACCGCCTTCGTACATTTCGGACAGATGGAGGGGTGGCCCGGGTCGCTTCCGATCTCTTCGCTGTAGCACCAGCATCGTTCGCACTTTTCGCCAGGCGCCGCAGAGACCTGTACTTTGAGCCCCGGAACCGTTTCAGAACTCCACGCCTCTCCCCGGATATGGTCTGTGAGAGTTACCTTTGAAACAATAAAAATAGCAGGGAGCTGGTCGATGTAGCCGGCGAGGAAATCCAGCGCCTCAGCGGGCGCGGAGATCGCTACCGCCGCGTCAAGCGAATGCCCGATCACCTTTGCAGTTCGCGCAAGTTCCAGAGCTTTTGAAACATCTCCCCTGATTTTCATGATCCTCTCCCAGCGGTCAACCAGGGAGTCATCTTTAAGCTCCGGCTGAAGTCCCGGGAAACCCGCCAGATGGACGCTCTCCTCTCTTTCCCCCGGGAGGTGACTCCATGCCTCGTCAGCGGTAAAAGAAAGCACCGGAGCGATAAGGCGCAGCAGGGAGTCGACTATCCGGTGCATTACACTCTGGGCGGAACGTCGCTCCGCAGAGCCCTTTCTGCTGGTATAGACGCGATCCTTCAGGATGTCGAGATAGAAAGCGCTCATCTCAACCGTGCAGAAGCCGTTGACGGCATGATACATCACATGGAACTCGCAATCGCGGTAGCATGCCAGAACCTTCTCCTTGAGAAGCTCCAGCTGGTGAAGCGCCCATCGGTCTATCTCCGGCATCTCTGCGGGCTCCACGGCGTCTTCCGCAGGATTGAAATCGGAGATGTTTCCGAGAATATAGCGGCAGGTGTTGCGTATCCGCCGGTAAGACTCCGAGAGGCGGGTGAGTATCTCCTCCGAAATCCGTATGTCGTCGCGGTAGTCCTGAGCGGCGACCCAGAGGCGGAGTATCTCTGCGCCATACTTCTTTATTACCTCCTCCGGGGCGACAACATTGCCTACGGACTTGCTCATCTTGCGCCCGGCTCCATCCACGACGAAACCGTGAGTAAGCACGGTTCTGTACGGAGCGCGCCCACGGGTGCCGACGCTTTCGAGAAGTGACGAGTGGAACCAGCCGCGATGCTGATCGCTCCCTTCGAGGTACATGTCCGCCGGGGAGGAGAGCTTGCTGTTCATCTCCAGCACTGCTGCGTGAGATGTGCCGGAGTCGAACCAGACGTCGAGGATGTCATTTTCCTTGCTGAAATCGGTTCCTCCGCATTTGGGGCATTTAGTGCCTGCCGGGAGGAGCCTTGCGGGCTCCCAGTCGAACCATATGTCCGAGCTGTGCGCCTTGAAGAGCTCCGCGACATGGTCCATCAGGCCGCCGTCCGCCATGTACTCCCCGCAGCCGTCGCAGGAAAACGCGGTGATAGGAACCCCCCAGGAACGCTGGCGCGAAACGCACCAGTCTGGGCGGTTTTCGATCATCCCGTATATCCGTTCCCGCCCCCATCTAGGTATCCACTCCACCCGGTCGATCGCCTCGAGCGATTTTTTTCTCAGTTCATTCTTCTCCATGCTGATGAACCACTGCTCTGTCGCCCGGTATATGACCGGTTTTTTGCACCGCCAGCAGTGCGGATATGAATGGTTTACGGAAGTCGCCCTCAGAAGCGCGCCGACCTCTTCAAGTTTTGCGATCACATTTCTGTTCGCGGCAAAAACCTGCTCCCCGCCGAAAAATTCGAGCCCGGCGACGTACTTTCCGTGGCTGTCTACAGGGTTGTAAATCTCAAGCCCCTCCTTCAGGGCGAGCTCGTAATCCTCCTGACCATGGCCGGGAGCGGTATGCACGCACCCTGTCCCGGCCTCGAGCGTCACATGCTCTCCTGACAGAATGACCGAATCCCTGTCGTAAAACGGGTGGCGGCACGCTTTCCTCTCAATCAGCGACGCCTTGAAAGATGCGATTACGTTCCCTTCCAGGCCGGTTGCGGAAAGAAAGCTGTCCTTCAACCCCTCGGCGACGACAAGAACTCCCTTCCCGGTTTCTACCGCCACATATTCGAATTCGGGGTGGAGGGCAACCGCGAGGTTCGCGGGGATGGTCCAGGGGGTGGTTGTCCAGATGACGATATAAACCTCTTTTCCGGCAAGTTGCGGGAGAACCCCGGAAATATCGTCCTTGAGGCGGAATCTGACATATATCGACGGCGATGTGTGGTCAGCGTACTCCACTTCGGCCTCGGCAAGAGCCGTCACGCAGGAGGAGCACCAGTGCACCGGTTTTCTCCCGCGGTAAAGCCCCCCGTTATGGGCGAATCTGGCAAGCTCCCCCGCTGTCACCCCTTCATACTCGTAGTTCATCGTGAGATAAGGGTTTTCCCAGTCGCCAAGGATGCCGAGCCGCTTGAATTCTTCTCTCTGTATATCTATGAATTTCTCCGCATACTCCCGGCAGAGCTTTCTCATCTCAAGGCGCGTCGTGTCGCGCTTTTCCTTGCCCAGATTCTTCTCGACCTGAAGCTCGATAGGGAGGCCGTGGCAATCCCACCCCGGAACATACGGGGCGTTGAAGCCCTCCATTCTCTTCCCCTTGAGGATTATATCCTTCAGTATCTTGTTCAGTGCGTGTCCGATATGGATATGGCCGTTGGCATAAGGAGGGCCGTCGTGCAGTATGTATGACGGCTTCTCTCTGCCATTCTCCTCAATCCTTGAGTAAAGCCCGGTCTCCTCCCATTTTGCGAGAATTTCCGGCTCACGCTGCGCAAGGTTCGCCTTCATCGGGAAACCGGTTTCCGGAAGATTCAATGTATCCTTGTATTCCATGTCGCTCTCTCTCTTTCTGCAGCAGGGCGTTTCAGCAGTCAAAATTTGGTTAAATTACAGCGATAGCATAAGATTGTCAAGCTGTTGCGCGGCAATTTCGCTTGACACCCCGGACATATCTCAATTAAATTTACAAATTCGTTTACATCCGGAAACTCTGGATTCAAGCAATTTTGTTCCGGTTCGGATTCAAATTGATTCACCAAAAAAGAAATGAGGGAAGAAACTATGGCTGAAAAATTCATCTTTACCTCCGAGTCGGTATCGGAAGGGCATCCTGACAAGGTTGCCGACCAGGTTTCTGACTCCATTCTCGACGCGATACTGTCGCATGACCCGAAAGCGCGCGTCGCCTGCGAAACCCTCGTGACAACAGGCATGGCTGTCATAGCCGGCGAAATTACCACCAACGCGGTCATCAATTATGCGGAGACAGTCCGCAACACGATCCGCGAGATCGGCTATACCGACTCCGGGATGGGATTCGACGCCGACACATGCGCCGTTCTTGTCTCCCTCGACCGCCAGTCTCCGGACATCTCGCAGGGGGTCTCCGAGGGAGAGGGGCTGCACAAGGAGCAGGGGGCCGGCGACCAGGGGCTCATGTTCGGCTACGCCTGCGACGAGACTCCGGAGCTGATGCCGCTCCCTATCAAGCTTGCACATCAGCTCGTTGAAAAGCTGGCAGAGATCCGCAAGAGGGGCGACGTCCATTTTCTCCGCCCCGATTCCAAATCGCAGGTATCGGTAGAATATCTGGATGGCAGACCGGCCCGCATAGACACGGTCGTAATCTCCACCCAGCACACCCCGGACGTCGGTCATGCCGAGATAGAGCAGCATATAATCGAAAAGGTGATCAGAAAGGTCATCCCCTCCTCGCTTCTGGATGACGACACACGCTACTTCATAAACCCCACCGGCCGCTTCGTTGTCGGCGGCCCAATGGGGGATTGCGGGCTTACCGGAAGAAAGATCATCGTTGACACCTATGGCGGGATGGGACGACACGGCGGCGGCGCATTCTCCGGCAAGGACCCCTCCAAGGTTGACCGTTCCGCCGCCTACATGGGGCGCTACGTGGCTAAGAACCTTGTGGCCGCCGGGCTCTGCAGCCGCTGCGAGGTGCAGGTGGCCTACGCCATCGGCGTGGCCGAGCCGGTCTCGGTCAACGTGAACAGCTTCGGCACCGGCAGGGTGAGCGAAGAGCAGCTTGCCCGGCTCGTGCGCGAGTTCTTCGATCTCCGCCCGAGAGCCATCATCGAGCAGCTTGACCTGCTCCGCCCGATTTACAGAAAAACTGCGGCGTACGGGCATTTTGGCCGCGAGCTGCCGGAATTCTCCTGGGAAAAGACCGACAAGGCGGCAGCTCTCAGGCAGAAAGCCGGCCTGTAGATTACTGAACGATTCTTTTCAGCATTCCTGGTGTGGTGCAATAAAGCAAGAATCTTTTTCCAAACGGGGGAATCATGTCAAAGAGATACAAAATAGCGGTCCTGCCGGGTGACGGGATCGGGCCTGAAGTGATGGCCGAAGCGCTCCGGGCGCTGGACGCCGTTGAAGCGAAATACGGCGTCAAATTCGATCGCACCCGCGCCAACGTTGGGGGCGCCGGAATAGATAACGAAGGGAAGGCGCTGCCGCAGACAACCATTGACATCTGCAAGGCTTCCGACGCCATTCTCTTCGGCTCCGTCGGTGGCCCCAAGTGGGAAAGCCTGCCGCCGGACGAGCAGCCGGAGCGCGGGGCGCTCCTCCCGCTCAGGAAGATATTCGGCCTCTACGCCAATCTTCGCCCGGCCATCATCTTCCCCTCGCTCACCGGCGCTTCGTCCCTGAAGGAAGAGGTCATTGCCGGCGGTTTCAACGTCCTGGTGATCCGCGAGCTGACAGGCGGCATCTACTTTTCGCAACCGAAAGGGATTGAAGGCCAGGGGCGCGAACGGATCGGCATCGACACCATGAAATACAGCGTGCCGGAGATCGAGCGGATCGCCCACGTTGCCTTCCAGGCGGCTCGCAAGCGGGGCGGGAAGGTCTGCTCGATCGACAAGGCCAATGTCCTCTCCACCTCGGTGCTCTGGCGTGAGATCGTCACCGCTGTCGCAAAAGAGTACCCGGACGTGTCACTCTCGCACATGTACGTTGACAATGCCGCAATGCAGCTCGTACGCTGGCCAAAGCAGTTCGACGTGATCCTCTGCGAGAACATGTTCGGCGACATCCTCTCCGACGAGGCCGCCATGCTGACCGGCTCGCTCGGGATGCTCCCCTCCGCCTCGCTGGCCGAAGGGACATTCGGGATGTACGAGCCCTCCGGCGGATCGGCCCCGGACATCGCCGGCCAGGGGATCGCCAACCCGATCGCCCAGATACTTTCCGCCGGGATGATGCTCAGGTTCTCCTTCGGCATGGTTGAGGCGGCCGACGCCATCGACAATGCCGTTGCGAAAGTCCTTGACCAGGGGTACCGCACCCGTGACATCTACCAGAAGAAGGATGGCGAGAAACTGGTCAATACGAAGGAGATGGGCGACGCAATATTGGTCGCTCTGTAGGCAGTGCCTCTATGTTTTTCGAGATTGTCGGCGAACTTCGGGATGCGGAAACATTTGCGACCGGTTCGGCCATACGGGAAGTTTCCAGGCTGCAAAGAGTGTACGGTAATGGCCGTTGGCGCAAACGCAAGGACATTGCTACAATTAGATTGGCAGAAGGGGCGCTGTTTCTCGCTGAACTCCATTGGTATGAAGCATCAGGGAGCTGAATATGAAAAGGAACCGCAAGTTGTTTGTCTGTATTCACAATGAAGGCTATGCCGTATCTCTTGACGTGAGGAAGATATATCAGGGAATACCGGACAGTTCTGCCGAGCAATCAGGAATGGTCCGGGTTATTGACGAATCCGGAGAAGATTATTTATACCCGAAAGAATGTTTTGCTCCGATTTCATTGCCGATGGCGGTTCGTCAGGAGTTGAAGCTGGCCGCATGACAATCTATTCTTTGTAAAAATACATCAGTAAAAGGAACAGTGACATGAACGTCGGAATCGTCGGTTGGCGCGGTATGGTAGGTTCGGTCCTCATGCAGCGGATGCAGGAAGAGAACGACTTCGCCCTCAGCTTTGAGCCGGTATTCTTCTCCACCTCGCAGGCGGGGGAGCATGCCCCCATGAACGCCGGCACCCTCAAGAAGGCTGATGACATCCCGGAACTGAAAAAACTCGACGTCATCATCACCTGTCAGGGTGGCGATTACACCAAGGCGGTACATCCGGAGCTCCGCAGGCAGGGGTGGAACGGCTACTGGATCGACGCCGCAAGCACTCTCCGGATGGAGAATGACGCTGTCATCATCCTTGACCCGGTCAACCGCAACGTCATCGACACAGCCATCAAAAACGGCCAGAAGGATTTCATAGGGGGCAACTGCACGGTCAGCCTTATGCTGATGGCGCTTGGCGGCCTCTTCCGGGCGAACCTGGTGGAGTGGCTCTCCACCATGACCTACCAGGCGGCTTCAGGGGCAGGCGCCCCCAATATGCGCGAACTTCTCTCCCAGATGGGGGCGCTCTGTGGAACCGTAGCGGAGGAGCTGAAAAACCCGGGTTCCGCCATCCTTGAGATCGACCGGAAGGTGACCGCCACCCTGCGGGACGGCTCGATGCCGGTGAAGGAGTTCGGCGGCTTCCCCCTGGCAGGAAACGTGCTCCCCTGGATCGACCGCGAGGTGGAAGACGGGCAGAGCCGCGAGGAGTGGAAGGGATTCGCCGAGACCAACAAGATTCTGGGGACAGCCACGCCGATCCCGGTGGACGGCATATGCGTACGGGTAGGCGCCATGCGCTGCCACAGCCAGGCGATCACCATCAAGCTGAACAGGGATATCCCTATTGCCGACATTGAGGAATTGGTCAAGAACGACAACCAGTGGGTCAGGCTGATTCCAAATACCAAGGCAGACTCCCTGGCAAGGCTTACCCCGGCGGCTGTATCCGGCAACCTGGCCGTGCCGGTGGGACGGCTACGCAAGATGAAGATGGGGCCGCAGTTTGTGCAGGCATTCACCTGCGGGGATCAACTCCTGTGGGGGGCGGCGGAGCCGCTGCGCCGGATGCTGCGGATTCTGGTTGAGAAATGATCACTTCCCCCTTTGGAAAAGGGGGGTATTAGTCTGCCACACTCTATAAGCGCCCCTGTTGGGGCGCTTTGTCATTTAAGGCCTCTATGAAAAACAGTACAAAAAAACCAGAGCTTCTCGCCCCCGCCGGATCACTTGAATCTTTTTTTGCCGCAATGGAGAAAGGAGCCGATGCTGTCTATGCGGGACTCAGGGATTTCTCCGCCCGCGCGAGGTCGAAGAACTTCACTCTTTACCAGATGGAGCGGATGCTTGCATATGCCCATGAAAAGGGGAAAAAGGTTTACGTCACCCTCAACACCCTGATAAAAGAGGATGAGCTCCCTCAACTGGTGGAAATTCTCTCTTCGCTTGCATCAATGCGGGCAGACGGCATCATCATTCAGGATATGGCGGTTGCCCGGCTGGCCAGAAACCATTTCCCTTCAATACCTCTCCACGCCTCAACCCAGATGACCATCCACAACAGTCCGGGGGTGAGGATGCTGCATGAGCTCGGCTTTCAGCGGGTCGTACTCGCAAGAGAGCTTTCTTTCGAAGAAATCGCCGCAATAACCGCCTCTACACCCGCAGAGATCGAGGTGTTCGTACATGGAGCGCTCTGTTTTTCAATATCCGGTCAATGCTTCTTCTCTTCATATCTGGGGGGGCACAGCGGCAACAGAGGCCGCTGCGCCCAGCCGTGCCGCAGGCTTTACACCCATCGCGGGAAACAGGGGCATTATTTTTCAACCAGCGATCTTTCGGCAATAGAGATGGTCCCCGCACTCGAGGATGCCGGCGTCAAATCCCTTAAGATCGAAGGGAGGATGAAATCGGCTGAATATGTCGCCACTGTCGTCGAGGCTTACCGGCTTCTGCTCGATTCACCGGAAAAATCGGGAAAAGAGGCTCTGATCGCCGCCAAGGAGCTCCTCAAATACTCTTTCGGCAGAACCCCGACCAAAGGTTTCATGGCCTCGAGACAACCTGACGATATCGCCAACCCCTGGCAGAAAGGGGGAACCGGAAGATTTATCGGCAGAGTCAAGGGGGTGCGCGGAAACCGGATCATCTTCGAAACCCGCGATTCGCTTCATGTCGGGGATCGCCTGAGGGTGCAGCCAAAAACCGATATGGCCGGGCAGGCGTGGACATTGCGGGAGCTTTTCTGCAACCGGAAAAAAGTGATGGAGGCGGGGAAGGGATCGATTGTTGAAGTTGAGTCCCCTTTCAACTTCAAAGCAGAAGACTCGGTTTACAAGGTGTCATCCAGAGAGGCGTTCACGCTCAGCGAAAACGCATGCATCAGAAAGCTTGAATCTGCAGGCAGGGAGAAACTGCCGTGCCGCTTGAGCTTTGCCGCGACGGCAGTACTGCGACATGATGAGGAATCCTCCTCCGAAAATGACTCATACGACTGTCATCTGCATATAAGGTCTGAAGTTTCAGGCATTCCTGGTGAATTTTCATTTCTTGCCGAAAAGCTGCACCCTGCCAGCAATTCCGGCATGAAAAAAGCCCTTGAAAAAGAGTTCGCCAAAACCGGAGAAACTCCGTTTCGTCTTCTTTCAATCGATGCTTCGGAATTACCTGAACTCTTCTTCCCGCCGCAGCAGATAAAGGAGATGAGGAGAGAGTTTTACCGGCAGTTGAAAGACTCTGTATACTCAACTTCAGACAAGATACATACCGAGGCGAGGAGAAATGCCCTGCGGGATATAGAGTCACACGGAAAAAGCGGATATCCGGATATAAGAACCAAACGGGAAACTCTGACCGTCGCCACTGACGATCCGCTGCAATCACGTTTTTTACTGCAGTCAGGCGCTGATTTCGTGCTTCTCCCGCTCACGAAAGGGGTCATACACCAGATCCCTTTGCTCCTCCCACGCTTGAGAGAGTTGGAAGGGAGGGTGATTTTTCAACTACCGTTCATGATTTTCGAACACGATATCCCGTTTTATGCCGACACTCTGAAACAGCTCTACAGATCCGGTTTCAGACGTTTCGAAGTTTCCAATATCTGTCATTTCGAGCTGTTACGTGATTTTGGTGACATTCATATCTCCACCTGGTACCGATGTTTCTCCACGAATAGCCAGGCGCTCAGATGCTGGGAAGAGCTTGGAGCCGAAGCCGCGACACTCTATCTGGAGGATGACTCTGCCAATATCGCTTCTCTCCTCTCATCCGGATTGAAAATCGAAAGAAGGGTCGTTGCATACGCCAGGCTTCCTCTGATGACAACCAGGATCAGCATGAAAGATGTCAGGAACAATATTCCACTCACATCCGACAGAGGAGAAGAGTACAGCGTCACATCGCGCGACGGCCTGAACACCATTTCAGCCGGGAAACCGTTTTCCCTGACCCAGCATCATCAGGAGCTGAGAGAGAGAGGATGCGCTTCGTTCCTGATAGATCTGCGCCAATGCGACCGCTCCAGATGGCCGGAGGTGCTCGGCGCTTTCAAGGCTGGCCGCTCTATTCCCGGCAGCAGCGGATTCAACTACCTTGCGGGGCTGATTTGAGATACTTCTTCTTGCTGTTCGTGCTTTTAATTTCATCGGCTGCGGAGCTTGGCGCTTCTGAGGCTCTTTCCGGCATTGTCAGGAAAGTCTACGACGGGGACACCATTCTTCTTGCAGTCAGGGGAAACAGCCGGTTTTCCGTCAGGCTTTACGGAATAGACGCCCCTGAAACCTCAAAGCCTGACAAGCCGGGCCAGCCTTTCGGTGCGGTCGCAAAAAGAACACTGATGTACAAGCTGCTGGGGAGAGAAGTCTCTGCCGAAATTGTTGAAAACGACAGTTACGGGAGAACGGTGGCGGTAATCCGTCACAAGGGGCGCGACATAAATCTGGAGATGGTGGACGAGGGGCTCGCCTGGGCATATCGCAGATACCTTGACACCCCGTACGCATCGGATTACATCGCTGCAGAAGATAGAGCCAGGCGTTTGCGAAGAGGACTATGGCGCGACAGGAACCCGATTCCCCCCTGGGAGTTCCGTCACATATTTTCGGAGCCGGGAAAATGAACCGGAAGAGGAGGATAACGATGCCACAACAGGCTGAACCACCCGTAACCCAGAGAGCATACACCCTTCGGCTCCAAGGAACTAACCCGAATGATCAGTCATGGCGTGACGCCCTCTGGCAGACCCACGAGGGAGTCAACAAGGGCGCAAAGGCGTTCGGAGACTGGCTGCTCACCCTGCGCGGAGGATTAGACCACACTCTGGCAGACACCAAGGCCAAAAGTGGGAAAGGAAAGCCTGACCGTGATCCTGCTGCCGAGGAGCGCAAAGCGGCGCGGCGTATTCTGTTAGCCCTGTCGTGGCTTTCGGTGGAGTCGAAGCTCGGGGCTCCGGCAGGTTACATCATTGCGTCCGGTAAAGATGCCGCCGAAGATCCCAACGACAAGGTTGTCGCTGCGCTTGAAGAAATCCTCAAAAGCAGGAATGTTGCGGATGACGATATTGGCAAGTGGAAGAATGATTGCAAGGCATCGCTTTCCGCCGCCATCCGCGACGACGCCGTTTGGGTCAACCGAAGCAAGGCGTTTGATGAGGCGGTCAATCGCATCGGTTCTTCTTCAGTCACGCGCGAAGAAGTGTGGGACATGCTGAAATGCTTCTTCGGAAGCCGTGATGCCTATCTGGCTCCAGCGAAAGGCTCCGAAGATGAATCTTCCGAGGCAGAGCAAGAGGGCAAAACGAAGGACCTCGTCCAGAAGGCAGGACAATGGCTCAGCAGCCGGTTCGGCACCGGTAAAGGAGCGGATTTCTGCCGCATGGCCGACGTCTATGGGAAGATCGCGGATTGGGCTGACCGAGGTGGGTCATCTACCGTCGATGACCTCGCGAGAGAACTCCGGCAGCATTTCGATACCGAGGAATCCAAAGAAAAAAATGGACTTGATTGGATAATTGCCCTGAGCAGCTACACCGGTCATACACCCAACCGTGTTCACAAAATACTTCAAGAGAATCCGTTACTGACCCAAACGCACCTTGACGACCTTAAGGAGAAGGCAGATACGCGTGCGGAAAACTGTAAGTCTAAAATTGGCTCGAAGGGGCAACGAGCATACTCAGACTCCATCCTGAAGGACGTGGAATCGGTTTGCGGGTTCACCTATCGAGTCGACAAGGATGGACAACCTGTTCCAGTTCCAGCTTATTCAAAATATAACGACGATTACAGTTGGGGCTCGGCCAGGCATTCCGAGTTCGCCGCAAAGTCCAGGTGGGATTCTTCACCCGCCTTCAACCGGACGGCACAAGGGCTGAGACCAAAGAACAGTTCGGGCAGAGCGCCTTGGACGCCCTGGAGCATCTACGAGAGCAGCGCGTCAAGCAACTTGCCAGTCGCATAGCCGAGGCAGCGATCGGTATCGGACAGACGAGGCGGCCAGTGGGAGGCAAGGACCCCAAACGCCCAGACGTCCGTGTAGACGAGCCATGCCACGCCGTCGTCATCGAAGACCTCACCCACTACCGGCCGGAGGAAACCCGCACCCGGCGGGAAAACCGCCAACTCATGACGTGGTCGTCCTCGAAGGTCAAGAAGTACCTGGCCGAAGCCTGCCAACTCCACGGCCTGCACCTCCGCGAAGTCTCGGCGAGCTACACGTCGCGCCAGGACTCCCGCACAGGAGCTCCGGGCATCCGCTGTCAGGATGTGCCTGTCAATGAGTTCATGCGGTCGCCGTTCTGGAGGAAGCAGGTTAAGCAAGCGGAGGCGAAGCAGGCCGAGAACAAGGGTGACGCATGTGAGCGGTTCCTCTGTGACCTGAACGCAATGTGGAGAGACAAGACTGCAGCCGATTGGGAGAAGGCCGGGGTTATCCGTGTTCCAGTAAGAGGGGGCGAGATATTTGTTTCGGCCGATCCCGTCTCGCCCGCTGCCAAGGGGCTTCAAGCCGACCTGAACGCCGCCGCCAACATCGGTCTGCGGGCGCTTACTGACCCGGACTGGCCGGGGAAATGGTGGCATGTGCCGTGCGAACCGGGAAACTTCCGACCTGTAAAGGACAAGGTTGACGGCTGCGCGGTGGTGAAGCCGGACCAGGCACTGCCGCAATCCGGCCAAGTGCAGAGTGGTGATCCCGCAAAGGATGCAAAGAAACTCGGGAAAAAGGGCGGTGGCAAATCCAAAGAAGTCGTCAACCTCTGGCGAGACATTTCGTCATCCCCGCTCGAATGCATCGAATTCGGAGAGTGGAGAGAATACGCCGCCTATCAGAACGAAGTGCAAAGCCGGGTTATCCGTCTCTTGGAGAAACAGATAAAAAGCCGCGACAAGCAACCGCACGATGGGTCCAAGGAGGATGACATTCCGTTCTGAGGAGGATGCAACCGATGGATGAGAGCCTTTGGCCGGCCCGGAATGTGGCCGAACATGCTTATTGCCCGCGGCTTTTCTATTACATGCAGGTCGAGGGTATCTTTGTTCCGAGCAGCGACACGGAAAAGGGGGTTGCTGTCCATCGACGCGTGGACAAGCCCAGCGCCGCTCAGGGGAAGGCGGATGAAAGCGAGACTGACCCCGATCGGCCGAAAGCAGTTCGGAGTCTGGCTTTAACAAGCGCTGGCGTACTCGATGTTGACCCACGAATGCGTGGCCGCGTTACGCCTTGCGAGGTTGGAGCCATCTATCGGCGGATTTCACGTATCGAAGCCAGGGCGTCCCGCGCTCGCGCTCGATCTCATGGAACCGTTTCGACCGCTCATCGCGGATTCCGTCGCGATCACATGCTTTAACCGGGGCGAATTGACCGAGGGACATTTTCTCCGCACCGCCTCCGGCTGTTCGCTGACAGACGCTGGCAGACGGAGCTTTTTCAATGCTCTTGGCAGAAGAATGGATACAGAGGTCACCCATCCGGTCTTCGAGTATCGTTTGAGCTACCGGCGAATGATCGTTTTGCACGCGCGAATGATTGCGGCCTGGCTCACGGGGGATATTCCTTCTCTGGCGTTCCTGACCACGCGCTGAGTTGGCGAGGCTATTATGCGTCGATGCTACCTGGTTTGTTACGACATCAGAGACCCGAAAAGATTGCGGCGCGTCCACAAGGTGCTCAAAGGGTATGGCGAGGCCTGGCAGTTTTCGATCTTCTTCTGTGTGCTCAAAGATATCGACCGCGTGCGGTTACAGACTGATCTTGAGGAACAGATGAACCAGAAAGAAGATCAGGCGATGATTCTGGACCTTGGCCCTAATGAAAAGGATGCCCGTGAAGCGGCTACGGTTATCGGCCAACCTCTTCCAGAACAGGACAGCGGGATCGTTGTTGTTTGACTTTATTATCGTCTAGCGGTATATTTTTCCACTGCCTCTACAGGAGGCGAGAATGCCACGGTATGTGTCTTCCCCTTCAATGGGCTTGGCACCGTGGGTCGATCAGTTTTGTTCCGACGAAGGAGACTCCTCAACAGCCTTCGCGAGCGCGGAGGTGGTGAAGGGGGCCCAGGGGATGCTCGAACCCCTTGATGTTCCTAGAAATGAAGGGAGCCAGAGCCACATGAATGTGCCCATCGCAAGGTATGATTTTCCAAATGCTCGCGCAGCGGTTATAAAACGCAGTGCCAGCAATGGGTTGGAAGGGTGGCGGGTGCCGACGTCGGCGCCAACCTGATCGACGGACACAGTATTTAAGTTTTTACAGTGCGAGGTTCTTGCAAAAGTCATAAAAG
>DFZL01000022.1 GCA_002382705.1 Geobacter sp. UBA4057 | reverse complement strand
TAGTTTCCATCCGGAAACTCCGGATGAGAAACAGTCGGTTCCCTGTCCGGAAAGCGGGGATTTTTTCTTCTGGCAAGGAAATCGAGGATTTGCGCGGAGGCGTACAGAGGTACGCCGCACAAGACAATCCGAAGATTGACGCCGCCGGAGGGGAAAAGCACCCTTTCCGGATGGAAACCAACTAAAATTTCGGGCAACGGTGTTATTCGATCATGAAAGAAATTTTGTCAGGCAATGAAGCTATCGCGCGCGGCGCTTACGAAGCCGGCTGTCTTGCAGCGTCGGCGTACCCTGGTACCCCTTCGACAGAAATACTAGAGAATACGGTAAAATACAGCGAAATCAACTCATCCTGGGCGCCGAATGAAAAAGTGGCGCTGGAGGTGGTCGCTGGCGTCTCTTTTGCCGGTGGGCGGGCTTTCGCCGCCATGAAGCATGTCGGCGTCAACGTGGCCGCTGACCCCCTTTTCACTCTCTCCTATACCGGTGTGCGCGGGGGGCTGGTGCTCGTTACGGCTGACGATCCGGAGATGCACTCTTCGCAGAACGAACAGGATAACCGCAATTACGCAAAATTTGCAAAGGTGCCGATGCTGGAGCCTTCCGATTCGCAGGAGTGCAAGGATTTCATGCGTCTCGCCTTCGAGCTTTCAGAAAAGTACGATACACCAGTAATGCTTCGCACCACAACCCGTATCTCTCACAGCAAGTCCGTTGTCGAGCTTGGAGAGCGTTCTGAAGCGCCCCTGACTCCTGGCCTCGCCCGCGACGCTGCAAAACTGGTCATGCTCCCTGGAAACGCAAGAATCAGGCATCCGTTTGTAGAGAAGAGAATGGCGCAGCTCTCACTGGATGCTTCGAATATGCCGGCAAACAGGCTGGAATTCCGCAATCCGGAAATAGGGATCATTACTTCAGGCGCCTTATACCAGTATGTCAGGGAACTCCTCCCTGACGCTTCCGTTCTGAAGCTCGGGATGGTGCATCCGCTCCCTTCTGAGCTTGTCAGGGAGTTCGCTTCAAGAGTCAATCGTCTCTTTGTTGTTGAAGAGCTTGACCCCTTTATAGAAGAGCAGGTCAGGGCGCTCGGTATCAAGGTGACTGGCAAGGAGCTTTTCCCGCTCTGCGGAGAGCTCACTCCCGGGCGGATCAGGAGCGCGTTGGTAGTCGCCGGAGTTATGGAGGCGATTGATGAAACTTCTGCCACAGGAGCTTCTGAGGGGTTGCCTTCGCGCCCCCCTAACATGTGCCCCGGTTGTCCACACCGCGGAGTTTTTTTCGCCCTCAAACAGTTGAAGGCCTATGTCACTGGAGATATCGGCTGTTACACGCTTGGTTTCATGCCGCCTCTTTCTGCGATGGACACCTGTATCTGCATGGGTGCTTCGATCGGAATGGCTACAGGGGTTGCGAAGGTTATCCCGGAAGAGGAAAAAAAGAAGGTTGTCGCCGTGATAGGGGATTCAACTTTTCTTCATACCGGCATAAACGGCCTCATGGACATGGTTTACAACGGCTCTACTGCTACCGTGATCATACTCGACAACCGGATAACGGCAATGACAGGGCGCCAGGATAATCCGGCATCAGGTTTCACGCTGATGAACGAGCCTGCAAAACGTATCGATCTGCCGCTTTTGTGCCGGGCGCTCGGCGCAGGCAGCGTGCGGGTTGTCAACCCTTTCGATCTCGATGAAACGAAGAGGGTCATCAAAGAGGAGATGAACCGTCCGGAAACATCGGTGATAATCACGGAAAAGCCGTGTGTCCTTATCAAGCGGGAGGGGGTCTTTGAAAAAGGGGATGTTCTGCTGGTGGATGAGGAGAGTTGCGCCGGCTGCCGCGCCTGCCTCGCAATCGGGTGTCCTGCGATCGAGTGGCGTTCTGCCATGAGCGGAGACAAAAAAGGTAAAGCGTTCATAGACCCGTTTCTCTGCACCGGATGCGATATCTGCAGGCAGCTTTGCAAATTTGGCTCTATCGGGAGAAAAATATGAATCGCGACATAACCAATATTCTCCTGGTCGGAGTAGGGGGGCAGGGAATTCTCCTCGCCTCCGAGGTGCTGGCTGAAACTTTCATGCTGGCAGGATTCGATGTCAAAAAGAGCGAGATTCACGGCATGTCACAGCGGGGCGGAAGCGTCGTTTCACACTTGAGATACGGCGGCAGGGTCAATTCTCCGATAGTGTCCGAAGGGGATGGGGATATTCTTTTCGGCTTTGAACTTATGGAGACTTTTCGCTATCTGCCCCTTCTCAGGCGTGGAGCCTTCGTAGTCGCCAATTCCTTGCAGATTGCCCCTCCTTCGGTTCTGATGGGGAACGAAAGCTACCCTGATGATCTGCCGGAGAGAATCAGAGCCGGTTTCCCCGATTTTTTGCTTATTGACGGGCAGAGAGTGGCGGCGGAGGCGGGGGACCCGCGCGCGGCAAATACCGTTCTTCTGGGAGCCGTTTCGAAGCGCCTTCAGGTTGAAGAAGAATACTGGCTTGAAGCGATGAAGAGAATGATTCCCTCTAAAGCTCTTTCTATCAACCTCAAGGCGTTTGAAACCGGACGCAACCTGTAACGGGACAAATTTTCATGAATCTTCTTGAATCAATAATAGAGGCCAACAGAAATTTCATAAAGCCGGACGCTTTTCCCCCTCTTAAAAAAAACCCCTCAAGACAGCTTGCAATTTTTACCTGCATGGATACGCGGCTTGTAGACTTTCTTGAGCCGGCAATGGGGCTTAAAAGGGGAGAGGCCAAGGTCATAAAGAATGCGGGAAACACCATAGTAGACCCCATGGGTGGGGCTGTGATAAGGAGCCTTGTGGCCGGCATCTTCATGCTCGGGGTCGAGGAGGTCATAGTAATAGGCCACCGCGATTGCGGAATGGCAGAGGTGGACGCTGATTCCGTGAAGCGTGACATGATAAAAAGAGGCATCTCGCCTGATATCATTGATATTCATGTACCGGATCTCAAACAGTGGCTCGGAATCTTTTCACATCCTGTCGAAAATGTGGGAAGAGTTGTGAAAATTATTCGCCATAACCCGCTGATACCGCAGGATGTCCCTGTACATGGTCTTCTCTTCTGCCCAGACGATGGAAGCCTGGAGATAATTGTCAACGGATATACCAGGGAATCTTATCTCTCCAATTTCGAGAGCGGAAAGGAAAAAATCTGATGTACTTCAATGAAGAGTTCGAAACCCTTCCACGCCCGGCTCTTGAAGCGATACAGCTGAAACGTCTAAAATCTGTGATTGAGCGGGTGTACGAAAATGTGCCGTTTTACAGGAGGAGGTTTGATGCTCATGGATTGAATCCGGGGAGCGTGACCGGACTTCCTGACCTTCAGAAATTTCCCTTCACAACCAAGCAGGACATGCGGGAATCCTACCCCTATGCCCTTTTTTCCGCGCCGATGGAAGATATAATACGCATTCACGCTTCCAGCGGAACTACAGGGAAGCCTACGGTAGTAGGATACACCGGTAAGGATATCGAGACATGGTCAGAGCTCATGGCGCGTTCATTCGTCTCAGCCGGGGTCCACAGAGGGGACATCATACATAACGCCTACGGATATGGCCTCTTTACCGGTGGGCTAGGCGCCCATTACGGAGCAGAGCGCCTTGGCGCTTCCGTGATTCCTGTCTCCGGCGGAAACACAAAAAAGCAGATCATGATAATGCAGGATTTCGGCTCCACCGTGCTTACATGCACTCCGTCATATTCTCTGTTTCTGGCTGAAGCAGCGAGCGAAGAGGGGGTTGATTTCAGAAATTTCAGGCTGAGGGTCGGAATACTCGGGGCGGAGCCGTGGTCAGAGGCGATGCGCGCAGAAATCGAATCCAAGCTGAATATATCCGCTCTCGATATTTACGGGTTGTCGGAGATCATGGGGCCCGGTGTTGCGATTGAATGCATTATCGGGAAGAGAGGCCTGCATATCTGGGAGGATCACTTCATACCTGAGATAATAAATCCTGAAAGCGGCGAAAGAGTCGGAGAGGGTGAGCAGGGTGAACTGGTGATAACAACCATAACCAAGCAGGGGATACCTCTCATACGCTATCGCACCCGCGACATAACCAGCATTACCTATGAGCCTTGTGCATGCGGACGAACCCATGCCAGAATAGCAAGAATGAGCGGGCGCTCGGATGACATGCTCATAATAAGGGGGGTAAATGTATTCCCCTCGCAGATCGAATCGATACTTATCGGCATCGAGGGGGTTGAGCCGCATTACCTCCTGATTGTTGACAGGAAGGATAACCTTGACACTCTGGAAGTTCAGGTGGAGATAGATGAACAGCTTTTTTCCGACGAGATCAAGGTGCTTCAGAGGCTTTCCCAACGGATAGAGAGAGAGATGAAGGATATGCTGGGAATCACCTGCACAGTCCGGCTTGTAGAACCTAAAAGCATCAGACGAAGCGAAGGGAAAGCGGTGCGTGTCGTCGATAATCGAAAATTGTGAGATAGAGAGGGAGGGGACCATGAAGGTTGAACAGCTGTCAATATTCATAGAGAACAAATCCGGCCGGCTTGCTGAAATCACCGCTCTGCTGGGAGACACCGGCATAAACATCCGGGCTCTCTCTTTGGCTGACACCTCGGATTTCGGCATTTTAAGGCTCATAGTGGATAATGTTGAAACCGCGAAAAGCGTTCTTAAAAATCATGGTTTCACACTGAACAAGACCGAAGTTGTCGCTGTCGAAGTCCCGGATCACCCTGGCGGGCTTTCAAATATTCTGAGAGCGCTCGATACTGAAAATGTGAATGTTGAGTATATGTACGCGTTTGTTGAGCAGTGCGGAGGAAATGCCGTCATCGTCTTCCGTTTTGACGATACCGACAATGCGATTGAAGTTCTTAAAAGACGGCAGTTCAGTCTCTTGTCAGGGGAGCGTCTGTACAGCATGTGAATTCAAAAAACTTAGGATGCAAATGGATTTAATGTCAACCGGGAGGGGATGCTATGAGAAAAATTCTTGCAGTTTGGCTTGGAATATTTTTTTCAATTTTTACGATTGAGGATGCAACCGCCGCAACCATCAGAATCGGTGGCTTATTTGCAGTCACTGGCCCGGCGTCATTTTTGGGAGAGCCTGAAAAGAAAACAATGGAGATGATGGTCAAAGAGTTGAACGACAGGGGGGGGATCAATGGCGCGAAGCTCGAGGCAGTAATCTACGATACCGCAGGGGATGCAACAAAGGCGGTCAACCTTGCGACAAAGCTTATAAGGGATGACAAGGTCGTTGCGATAATCGGCCCCAGCACAACAGGTGAGTCCATGGCGGTGATACCGATAGTGGAAAAGGAGAAGATTCCACTTGTGTCGTGTGCCGCCGGGATAAAAATTATCGACCCTGTGAAGAGATGGGTTTTCAAGACCCCGCCGAATGATCATGTAGCAGCGGAAAAGATACTGAACCATATGGAAAAGTCGCGCCTGAAGACGATAGCTCTCCTTACGGTAACCGATTCGTACGGCTCCTCAGGAAGAGAGCAGTTGAAGGCTATTGCTAAACAGAAGGGTTTTACTGTTGCTGCCGATGAAGTATATGGTCCCAAGGATACAGACATGACTCCCCAGCTTACTAAAATCAGGGGGATAAAACCGGATGCCATTATCTGCTGGGGAACCAATCCGGGTCCGGCTGTGATAACCAAAAATGTGAAACAGCTAGGCATCAGGATACCTCTCTACATGAGCCATGGCGTAGCTTCAAAACGCTATATTGAACTGGCAGGAACTGACGCGGCAGAAGGCGTCATGTTGCCTGCCGGAAAGCTCGCGGTTTATGACGTTCTGCCAAAAACAGACCCGCAGGCGAGACTTCTCAAAGAGTATGACATGAACTACAGAAAAAATTATGGTGTCGAATCGTCAACTTTCGGAGGATACGCCTATGACGCCGTTACCCTTCTCGCAGGCGCAATACGGAAGCACGGTTCTGCTTCTGAGCAGATAAGGAGAGGGATTGAAGAGAGCAGAAAAGTTCCCTCTGTCTCAGGGATATTCAATATGTCGCCGAACGATCATAACGGTCTTGATATATCGGCTTTCGAAATGCTGAAGATTGTCAGGGGTGACTGGACTCTCATCAGATAGCGTCCTTATTGACAGTGGGTTTTTAAGAGCCTGTTGCAAGAAGGTTTCCCGGTTTTTTGTCAGTTCCGTTAATGATCAGTAAGACAGTTTTTAAACTTTATAGGCTTCAGAAGCTACCGGAGGTGTCATGAAAGCAAAAAAAAATTACATTATTTTCCTCTTTGCCGCCCTTCTTTTTTCAGGAGAAGCATTCGCGTCGCAAAAAATCAGAATAGGAGCGCTTTTTGCTGTGACCGGCCCTGCCGCCTTCCTCGGCGAGCCTGAGCGTAACACGGCGCAGATGGTTATTGACGAAATAAACAGAAACGGTGGGATCAGGGGGCAGCAGTTCGAGCTTGTGGCCTACGATACCGCAGGGGATGCAACAAAGGCGGTCAACCTTGCGACAAAGCTTGTAAAGGATGACAAGGTTGTAGCGATAATAGGTCCAAGCACTACCGGAGAATCAATGGCGGTGATACCTGTGGCAGAGCGCGAAAAAATTCCTCTTATATCATGTTCAGCCGGGATAAAGATTACTGATCCCGCCAAAAAATGGGTGTTCAAGACCGCCCAGAATGACACTCTTGCGGTTGAAAAAATCTACAGTCAGCTTAAAAAACAGAAACAGACAAAGGTTTCAATACTTACAGTTTCCGACGGGTTCGGGGCTTCGGGGCGCGAACAGCTCAAGGCGCAAGCCGCGAAATTCGGGATAACCATTGTCTCGGATGACACCTACGGTCCTAAAGACACCGATATGACTTCACAACTCACCAGGATAAGAGGAGTAAAACCGGATGCTCTCATCTGTTGGGGGACAAATCCGGGGCCGGCGCTTGTGGCTAAAAACGCCAGGCAGCTTGGCATCAAGACTCCGATTTATATGAGCCACGGGGTTTCTTCCAAGAAATTCATCGAGCTTGCCGGCGATGCGGCGGAGGGGATACGCCTTCCATCCGGCAAGGTGATAGTGGCCGATCAGCTCCCTTCAAATGATCCCCAGAAAAAATCATTGCTGGCTTTTGTAAAGGATTACCAGAAACATTACCGCGCTGAAGGGGACCACTTCGGAGGGCATGCCTGGGATGCCGTCATGCTGATAAAAGGGGCAGTTGAACGTGGCGCAACGACTCCTGAAGGGATCCGTGATCAACTCGAGCAGACAAGGCAGTTTCACGGCATAGGGGGGACTTTCACATACTCCCAGCAGGATCATGCGGGTCTTGGGAGGGACGCATTCATACTGGTGGAAATCAGGAATCGCGACTGGGTCATCATAAGATAATTTAAAGAGTTTCCATCCGGAAAGGGTGCTTTCCGGACAGGAAACCGACTGTTTCTCATCCGGAGTTTCCGGATGGAAACTGAAGAGAGGGCTTTTTGAAAAATAAAAGACAGTTGCAACTTTCAAAAGGTATGAGCGGAAATCCGGTCAAGCAGCTCCATGAAATCCCGGAACCCAGATATCCTCGTTTTTTGATGTCAACTTTTTTTAAAAAGCCTGAACAGGAACAGGTATAAATGCAGTTTGATCAGCTTTTACAGTTTTTTCTTTCAGGAGTGGCCACGGGGGCGATTTACGCTCTTATAGGCATTGGGTTTTCCATTATTTACAATTCAACCGGCATAATAAACTTTGCACAGGGGGAGTTCGTAATGCTGGGGGGGTTGCTGGCTCTCTCTTTTACCGAGCTTCTGAAGTTGCCGCTATGGGCTGCTATACCGTGCGCCATTGCGGTTTCCACTCTTGTCGGAGCTCTCTTCGAACGTCTCGCGATACGCCCGTTACGACGTCCTACTCCGATAAATCTGGTCATAATCACAATCGGAGGGAGCATACTGATCCGGGGAATATCCATGCTGATATGGGGCAAGGATACTCATGCTCTTCCTCCATTTTCCGGCGAGGAGCCGGTTATTATCGGCGGCGCAACCGTCATGCCCCAGCATATCTGGATTGTCGGGATAACTCTGCTGCTCATTTCCATCAACAAATTTTACTTTTTCCACACCATAAGCGGAAAGGCGATGCGAGCTTGCGCCTACAACAGGCGTGCCGCCGGGCTTGTCGGTATAGATGTGAGAAGAATGGTGCTCTTTTCATTCATAATAAGCTCCGCTTTCGGATCTGTAGCCGGGATTATTGTCGCACCTCTTACCATGACGGCATACGATGTAGGGGTAATGCTGGGCCTCAAAGGGTTTTGCGCCGCCATAATAGGCGGTATGAGCAGTGGCATGGCCACGGTTGCAGGGGGGCTTCTGCTGGGAATACTCGAATCAATGGGGGCTGGCCTGATCTCTTCCGGTTACAAGGATGCCATTTCCTTCATTATTCTGCTTCTGATCCTCTTCTTCAGACCCCAGGGGTTATTCGGCAAATCAGAGTCTGAAAGGGTTTGAAAACGGTGAAGGGTAAAATGGCTAAATTCATCTGTTTTATGATAATTGTCATACTGGCTCCGCTTCTCTTCGAGGGGGGGTACATTATGAATGTCCTTGTTTTTGCCGGTATCAACACAATGCTGGCCATCGCGCTTAATCTGCTTCTCGGGTATGCAGGTCAGATTTCTCTGGGGCATGCCGGCTTTTTCGGCATAGGGGCGTATCTTTCCGGCATAATGACAACGGTGTTTAACTTGAACCCGTGGTTTGTCATATCTGCGGCATCAGTTGCAACAGGGCTTTTCGCTTTCCTTCTAGGATTTCCGGTTCTCAAACTCAAGGGACATTATCTTGCGATGGCCACTCTTGGCCTTGGCATAATAATTTATATAATTTTCAATGAAACAATTGATTATACAGGCGGGCCGTCCGGACTTTCCGGGATTCCGCAGCTTTCTGTCGGTTCTTTTGTATTTGACAGCGATATCAGGAACTATTACCTGGTCTGGGGGGTGACGGTAGTTATAATGCTTCTCGCGCTTAATCTTTCGGAATCCCGGGTAGGGCGGGCTCTGCGCGCAATACATGATTCAGAGATCGCTGCCAGAGTCGTGGGAATAAACACGAGATTGCTGAAGGTTCAGATATTTGCCGTTTCAGCGATGATTTCTTCTGTAGCCGGCAGCCTGTATGCACATTCGGTCACATTCATATCCCCGGCTTCCTTCGGTTTCAATTTTTCTGTAGAGCTCTTGACAATGGTAGTGATCGGGGGGCTTGGGAGCATATACGGTTCCTTTCTCGGTGCTCTTCTGCTTACGCTTCTTCCCGAATTTCTGCGCGGCGCGAATGACTACGACATTGTTATATATGGCGCGCTTCTCATGCTCATGCTTATGTTCATGCCCGGTGGGTTGGCAAGGGGGATCCCTGAACTGTTGAACAGATTCAAAAATTCCCTGAAAGGTTCCGGAAATGCTTGAAGTATCAGGGATTACGCAGGTTTTCAGCGGAGTGACAGCCCTGGATAATGTCTCTTTCTCTGTGTCTAAAAATGCTGTCACCGGAATCATAGGCCCTAACGGCGCAGGAAAGACGACCCTGTTCAACATTATCACCGGTATTTACAGTCAGACATCAGGAAAGGTTTTCATGGAGAAGAGGGATATCTCCGGATTCCCCCCTGAAAAACTTGCAAAACTAGGACTTGTCAGGACTTTTCAGAATATAGAGCTGTTCGGAAGCATGACCGCCATTGAGAACGTCATGCTCGGAATGCATGTGCGAAGCGCGGGAGGCATTGCCGCCTGCTCTCTGAAAATGCCCTGGATCAGCCGCGAAGAGAGGCGAGTTTCGGAAGAAGCGTTGTACTGGCTTGATTTTACCGGCATATCAGATATCGGTAGTGTCACGGCTGGGAATCTTCCTTTTGGAAAGGGGAGAGTTCTCGAGATAGCCCGCGCAATAGCTTCAAGACCGCGTATTATTCTTATGGATGAGCCTGCTGCCGGTCTTAACAGTCAGGAAACCATTCTTCTTGCCGGGCTGATCCTCAAAATCCGCGATCTGGGCATAACGGTCATACTTGTGGAGCATGACATGGAGCTTGTGATGGATATCTGCGACAGGATTATAGTGCTCAATCTGGGGACGAAGCTGGCTGAAGGTTCGCCGCGCGATATCCAGGAGAATCCTGAGGTCATCACTGCATATCTTGGAGATGATCGGGAATAATGCTAAGACTGAGAAATGTAAATACCTTTTACGGAAAGGTTCATGCGCTTAAAAACGTTTCACTCCACCTGCAGGAAGGGGAGATTGTGACGCTTATTGGGGCGAACGGCGCCGGCAAGACCACCATATTGAATACAATATCCGGTGTGACTCCCCCCTCCTCAGGGGATATCCTTTTTCGAAATGAATCGGTCAACTCTCTCTTCCCCGACAGAATCGTACGTTTGGGAATTTCGCAGGCGCCTGAAGGGCGCCAGGTTTTCAAGCCTCTCTCCGTCAGGGATAATCTTGAGCTTGGCGCTTATCTCCGTTACAGGGAGAGAGAGCCAAGGCGGGAGATACAGAAGGATATTGAAGAGATTTTCCAGCTTTTCCCACGTCTGAAAGAGAGAGCCAAGCAACTTGCAGGCACAATGTCAGGCGGAGAGCAGCAGATGCTTGCCATAGGGCGAGCTCTTATGGCGAAGCCTAAACTTCTCCTGCTCGATGAACCTTCAATGGGGCTTGCGCCGCTTGTGTCGCAGGAAATTTTTACGGTGCTAGAGCAGTTGAGAAGAAAAGGGACGACAATCCTTCTGGTAGAGCAGAATGCCAGGGCGGCCCTCAAACTGGCCGACCGTGGGTACCTGCTTGAGACCGGCAAGGTTATTCTTGAAGGTCAGGCTGACGAGCTTATGGAAAATGCCGAAGTAAGGCGCGCTTATCTTGGCAAGGACAAGAAGGAAATCTGGGAAAGATAGGGAGATTGCGCGGGAATGACACTCGACGAGGCACGGAAAAAAATTATTTTTGCCCTTGATGTAAACGGAATCGGCGAGATCGGACGTTTATCCGGAATGCTTTCCGGCAGGGTAGGAATGTTCAAGGTGGGGAAAGAGCTGTTCACCGCTTGCGGACCTTCATCTGTAAAGGCAATAAGAAAGCTTGGGATTGATGTTTTTCTTGATCTGAAATTTCATGATATCCCCAACACAGTGGCCCGGGCAGTGGTTGAAGCCGCACGCCTCGGAGCGTCGCTTGTCAATCTTCACGCCCTGGGGGGGGGAGAGATGATGGAGTGCGCGGTAAAAGCCGTGGAAAAGGAGTTCGGCTCTGACAGACCGAAACTACTTGCAGTGACGATACTCACATCATCCACAGAGAGTACTTTGCGTCAGGTAGGCATCAGCGAGCCTCTTGAAGATATGGTGACAAGGCTGGCCAGGCTTGCTCGGAAGAGCGGAATGGATGGGGTAGTCGCCTCGCCGCGCGAGATTCCATTTATAAGGGAGTCGTGCGGAGATGATTTTCTTGTCGTCACTCCTGGTATCCGCCCAATTTTTGCATCGGCGGATGATCAGAAGAGGATCATGACTCCATCCGAGGCGGTCAGGGCCGGAGCCGATTATCTCGTGATAGGGAGACCGATAGCCGGAGCATCCGATCCTGCTGTGGCAGCTGATATGATTGCAGATGAAATAGCTGGTTCAGCCCCATGAGCGTAGAGCTTCTGTACGGTGTGAATCCTGTCAGGGAAGCTCTGCGTGGAACACGCGAAATTTTCGAGCTTTTTGTGCAGATCAACGCCACTGACCACAGGCTTGAAAAGGTACTCAAAGCAGCCTCCGAGCTGGGAGTGAGAACGGTCAGACGTGAAAAGGGGGATATGACCAGGCTTTGCGGCTCTCCGCACCACCAGGGGGTTGCACTGAGAGTCGCCCCTTTCGGTTACGCGGGGTTGGATGAGCTTATGGTCTCTTTCGATGCAGAAGGAGAGAACGGTTTCCTGCTTGTGCTTGACAGCATCCAGGATCCGCACAATCTCGGGGCAATTATCCGTACAGCCGCATCTTCAGGCGCAAAAGGGGTTCTGATCCCCAAAGACCGAGCCTGTGCCATAACCGCAGTTGTTGAGAAAACCTCCGCAGGAGCGGTAGAAACAGTGCCGGTCGCACAGGTGACAAATATTTCCAACGCGATAGAACTGTTGAAAAAAAGCGGCTTCTGGATTTACGGACTCGATTCCGGGGCGAATGAATCACTTTACAACACTTCCTTCAACGGAAAAATCGCGCTTGTAATAGGTGGTGAAGATGAGGGGATCAGACCTCTGGTCAGAAAAAAGTGCGATCAGCTTCTCTCGATCCCCTCTTATGGAGGGGTAGCTTCACTCAACGCATCGGTCGCAGCAGGCATTGCCATGTATGAGGTGGCGAAATCGCTCAATGGGAAGAGAACTGTTGAAAGCTGAAGATTGCCTGATTTTCCCGTCAATCGCGGAAATATCTGTCGTTTGGAATATCCGGTTTTAAATTGATACAAAAAGTTGTATATATTCATGACTTTTATTGAAACATTGCCGTTACCGAATTGTTTCTAACTGGTTTCCATCCGGAAACAAGGTACTTTGACGTTGCAGCAAAGAGGTGCGATATGGCGATTATTCTTCTTATCGATGATTCAGGTTATTCCAGGATTCTTACCGGCAAACTGCTCAGGCTGTGGGGACATGAGCTGATAGAGGCTGAAAACGGACTTCAGGGGCTGAAAATACTCGCTTCCACTCCTCCGGACTGTGTCATTGCTGACATGCTGATGCCGGAGATGGACGGGCATAAATTCCTCATTGCTCTCCGCGCAATGAAAAGCGAAGTTCCTGTTATCATACTGACGGCCGACACACAGGAAAAAACCCGCGAATTGTGCCTTGAGCTCGGGGCTCTCGATGTGCTGCACAAGCCTGCCGCCCCTGAAAGCCTGTTCAAAGCGGTTGAAACCGCCCTTAACCGGAGTGAATGACGTGACGATAATGAGATCGGAACTGAAAGACGCCATCCAGGAGATCATCAACATAGGTCTCGGAAAGGCGGCTGCAATGCTGAACAAGCTGCTCAAGAACCACATACTACTTGAGATACCACAGGTGACTATAATTCCGTTTTCGGAAGTCACGCGTGAATTCGGGCTTATGCATCTGACTCCGGTGTCTGCTGTCAGGCTTTGCTTCAAAGGGTCGATAAATGGCGTATCCTCGCTTGTATTTCCCCCTGACAGTGCATCCAAGCTGGTTGACCTCCTGGTCGGGGAAGAGAACTTTTCTGAGGATATGGATGGAATAAAGATAGGGACATTGAGCGAGGTGGGGAACATCATCCTGAATTCTGTCATGGCCTCTTTCTCCAATACCCTCGAGACGAGACTGATCTACACCATACCGGCATACATCGAAGGGGATATATCAGCTATTCTGCGGCTCGAGGTTGAGCGTGACGCGCTGGTCATCTCGGCGAAGACGAGGTTTACGGTAGAGAGCCAGGAGATAGAGGGGGAGATATTCCTTCTGTTTGAACTTGGTTCATTCGATATTTTGAGCAGGGCGGTAGACGCCGCAATAAACTCCTGACAGAATGGGAAACATATCTGACAGCAATGAAACCGGGATGGCGATTGTTGACAACCTTCCCCTTGGTGTGCTCGTATTAAGCTCCGATTTCAGAGTGGTCTACTGGAATTCGCTTCTGGAGGAGTGGACTTCAATACAGCGTCATGAAATTGTCGGAGAGCCGCTTGCACGCCGATTTCCCCATTTATCCGATCCGCTCTATTTAGAGCGGATAGCACCTGTCTTTGACGGTGGCCCATCAGCCGTATTCTCATCACAGCTTCACTCTTTTTTCATCCCCGTAGCGTTGCCGAATGGCGAAAAACAGATACAGCATACGACGGTAACTCCACTGGTTTGCCGTGAAGTCACATACGCAATGGTTTCGATACAGGATGTGACAGATCTGACGAGGCTTGCCAGAAATTCGCGTGAACTGCACTTCAAGGCGCTGCAGGAGATAGAGGAGAGGAAAAGGATCGAAGTGCAACTCAGGCTCTCCTCCTCTTTTTTCGCAAGCACAAGCGAGGGGATATTTGTCACTGACGCGAATGGAGTCATCCTCTCTGTCAATCCGGCTTTCGAGCAGATCACCGGCTTCAGCAGCGTCGAAGCTGTCGGAAACACACCTCGAATGCTGAATTCAGGCAAGCACGACAAGGCTTTTTATGCGGACATCTGGAGAAGCATCTTCCAGGACGGCTTGTGGAAAGGGGAAATATGGGACAAGCGGAAAAACGGCGAGATATACCCGCAGATAATGACAATCAGCGCAATTCGTGATGAGAACGGCTTCATCAGGCAGTTCGCCGCTCTTTTAAGCGACATAACTGAACGCAAAATGATGGAGGAGGAGCTCAGGTATCTCTCGATGCGCGACGGTCTGACTTCACTCTTCAATCGCCGGACATTCGATGAGGAGCTTGAGAACGAGTGGCGGAGGGCGCTAAGGAGCCCTGCTCCTTTTTCGCTCATAATGATCGATATAGACTTTTTCAAGAAATTCAACGATACATATGGGCACCAGAACGGAGATTTGTGTCTTAGAGGTGTCGCCAATGTCATCGCCAGCTCGGCCAGAAGGCCGGGCGATCTTACAGCCCGCTACGGGGGAGAAGAATTTGCGGTCATACTGCCGAATACTCCGGCTGTTGACGCCGTATCTATTGCGGAGCATATAAGACGTGATGTCGAGGGGCTTGCATACCCTCATGAAACATCGAAGGCTTGGGGCGTGGTCACTGTTTCGGTCGGGGTAGGCACTGTTTTTCCTGAAAGGGGAAAATCACAAGAGGATGTCGTCAGGCTGGCTGACACGGCTCTGTATACGGCGAAAAAAGAGGGGAAAAACAGGGTTGCTTCTCATGATGAATCCGTAAAAGAGCATCATTGATTTCAGGTTTTACCCCTGGCCGTATATTTTTCATCAAATCTCCTGAAATACTCTTTCATGCATGAATCCTCTATATCCTTCAATTTCCAGAACGCCTCGCCGAAATCGCGCCTGCCGGCCGTGAACACACCGTGGCCATAAACTATTGCAGAGCCTGCTTCGGCTATTGCCCGAGGAAGAGTTTCAGCGAGCCCGCCGGCTCCGGTTTCTCCGGCTATTACAGGTATGCCGTTGATTTTCCTCTCTCTTCTGCAATCTTTCCAGCAATCATCTATATCACAGTTCTCCCTCTCTTCGCACAGAATGCTCATGATCACCGAAAATCCCGGATGTCCGTGAAGTATCGCGCGGACGTTGCATGTCTCATAAATACCTCTGTGAGCGGCAAGCTCGCTGGAGGCTGTAATCCCTGCGGTTGAGCTGTTGTCCAGAGGGATGATGTCAATGCACCCTTCCAGCTCATCGAGGCTTGCGGCGGTCTCTGATATGAATATCCTTTTGCCGTCAAAGTATGAAATGTTGCCGAAAAAAGAGTCTACAAGACCTGATTCAACTGTCCATTTGCCTGTCATAACCATCTCTTCGACTACCGTTTCTTTACCGCTCAACTCGCCTTTTCTGAAATCAGTTTTTTTTTGCTGTCTAGAAAAGAGGAGATTATCAATCCTGAATTTTTCGAACAGATTTTTTTCTTCAGGAAGGATGAAGCCTTCAAGGAGAATATCCCCCAGGTATTTGACAAACGTGGCGTGGTATATCGACGACCAGTTGGCATAAGCCTGCTCGACAGTAAAATTTCCGGTGGTGATTATTCCTGCTCCTTCAACTATGATTCCTTTTCTCTTTCCTAGAAGATGGGCTATTTCATCAGATTCCGGCGGATTAAAGCCGGACTTCCTGAGCAGCGGTATATCGTGCAGGAAAGTCCGTGTTTCGGTGTCAAGCGGGACAATCAGATCGTGCTGCAACGGAGCTCTCTTGAGAAGAAGCTCGGCGAACGGAAAAAGAGGGGAAGCGGAGAGAAGCGCAACAGCGCCGCTTCCGGGTAACAGCTCTGAAATAGTGTTAAGAAGATCGGGGTTTCCAGAATAAACCGGCTTGTCATCCTGGGCAGCAAAAGCGATCATATCCTTGTGAGCCAGATGCCGGGCAACCATCTTTTCCATGTATTTTGCGATCTGATAAATCATCAGGGTATCGAAGAGGGGATATTTGTGAAGAGGATTGAGCCATCCGGCAGTTGTTCCATCCGCAGCCGGGTAGAGGCGCGCCTGGAAGCAACACTTGAAAGAGCTCTCCTTGAATGTTTCCGCGAAAGAAAGAACATTGTAATATTCTCTCCTGACTGCCAGGCTTCAAAATGGAGATGCGGAGCGGTTGATCGTCCGGTGTTTCCAGACAATGCTATTACAGTATCCGCGTTCACCGCTTCTCCAGTTTTCACCAGAAGTTTGCTGTTATGGCCGTAAAGCGTGACTATGCCGTTGTAGTGCTCTACTATTACGGTATTGCCGTAACCGGTTCTGAAGCCGCTGTAAATTACTGTTCCGTCACCATTGGGGCGAACCGGTGTGCCTTCATTTACGGCCATGTCAATGCCGTTGTGCTGTCGCCACTTTCCGTCGAACGGATCTATCCGCATCCCGACTCCTGATGTGATGCCACTTTCAGGAAATGGGATACGCCAGTTGAAAATTCCGTCCCGATGTTGTGGAGGATGCAGGGATGCCTGAACCGTTTTTTCTGCTATTTCATCAAGAGAGATCGCATCTCTTTTCTGTTGTGTCGGAATTTTATTCATCCCGGTTTTTTTCTTTGCATCTCGGATGACAATCTCACCCCCATTGCGGTTCGGGGTGTCCGTGAAAATCTCAACTCCGTCAATATCTACAAAACGGTAGATATCGCATATGGCAGCAGAAGGAAAAAATATGAGAGATGTCAGAAAGAGCCAGATATGCAGATTGCAGGTGATGGCGTAAATATGATATTTACCTCTGGTTTTTGTCATAAGAGCCCGTTATCGATTATTGCAGCTTGTTTTTTTTAGGCAGTTCTGATAAGGAAAAAATCCGGTAAATCAGCAGACATCACAGTTTTCATAACTGAAACAGGCTTTTGCTGAGTTATGATACCTTATCGGGCCATATTCCGCAAAAAATTATTAGGTGCAGCATGACAGGAGACACAGTTGTTCAAATATTATGACAAGGTTATCAAGGGGACTGAACATGAAGATGCAAAGGTCATCCTGCAGTTTCTGAAGAGCTCTGTCGGGGAGCAATTCTCTTTTCTCAACTACTACAGGGAAATTCCTGTCTCATACGATGCAAAACTTGTTTCCGTTGAAAATGATATGGCCGAGTTTGAGCTGCATGAATATCAGGCAAAGGCGATAAGCCTCGAGAGGAAAACATTGATAAGGGCGCATAAGAAAAGCCCTTTCAGGGAAGATATCGTAGCGGATGTATTTTATGTGAACATAGCCAAAAAACTGGCTCTTCTGCAGAAATTCGGTTATGCGAAAATCAACTCGGAATCGAGGCGATTTGTAAGAATAGTCCTCGGCACCCCTGCTTCAGTGCATATCTCGCTTGCAAAAGATGTAAAACTGTCAGGGGTTGTGAATGATATTTCGCTCGGAGGCGCTGCTGTCAGCATTGAGCCCAATGAATTTCTGGCGGCAGGGTCTGAAGTTCCTGTCAGGCTTGTTCTGAACGATCCGGCTAACGGCAGGAATATCGAGATGAATTTGCGCGCCAAGATTGTAAAAGTCATCGATAATGAGGAAAATAAGCTTTTTGGCTGCATGCTGGAATTCTGTCATGACAAGGATTCGCAGCAGCAGATATCATACTTTATAAACCAGCAACAGGTTCTGATCATAAAAGAACTTAAAGAGCTTGTCATATAGACCATTCTGAAGTCAGTAGCACAAAAAAAGAGCAGCGGCCAGCGGCCGTCTGCTCTTTTTTTGGTCATGTAATGAAAAATCCGCATCATTTGAGATTGATACCGGATTTTTTTAAAAACTCCTGGGTCATGCTGCAAGAACCTCATCTAGTTTTCTTTTTTTGTTTTTTAATAAGTTCAAAAGCCATCCTGGCAATTTTTTACTCGTAAAAGGTTCTTCAGCGTTTCGCTTTTGGCAAGCCATTTGCAAAAGATGCATATCGCATTTGGAAACAGAGGCTTAACTTCTTGCAAATTTACCTGCAACATTTATAATTTTTCACTGTTTTAACAAAATCTGCCGGAAAAGGGGTGCTGCTTTGAAAAAGGTCGATGCGATAATCAAGCCGTTCAAGCTTGACGAAGTCAAGGAAGCCTTGAATGAAATAGGTATCCAGGGGATAACAGTGAGCGAGGTGAAAGGGTTCGGACGTCAGAAGGGGCATACCGAACTGTACCGCGGCGCCGAATATGTTGTCGATTTTATCCCCAAAATAAAACTGGAGATAATAGTTTCCGACGATATTCTGCCTAAAGTTGTGGATGTCATAGAAAAATCCGCAAAGACAGGCAGGATCGGAGACGGGAAGATTTTCGTGACCCCGGTTGAAGCCGTTGTAAGAATAAGAACGGGTGAAACCGGTGAAGATGCCTTGTAGTTTTTAATGCAGTGTTTAACATAACCGGAAAGGAGAGATCAGATGACACCCAGGCAGGTAGTTGAGTTGGCAAAAGAAAACGGCGCATTGATGGTTGATTACAAGTTTATGGATTTTGTAGGCACATGGCAGCATGTTTCCGTGCCTATTACCGAGTTTAACGAGGATACATTTGAGGAGGGGCAGGGGTTTGACGGATCATCAATCCGAGGCTGGCAGCCGATTCATGCTTCCGACATGATCCTTCTCCCCGATCCTGCCACCGCGAAGATGGATCCTTTCATAGCTGTTCCCACTCTCTCCATCATATGCGACATTTTTGACCCGATAACAAAGGAAGATTACAGCCGTGACCCCAGAAACATAGCAAAGAAAGCGGAGATGTATCTCAAATCGAGCGGAATCGGCGATACCGCCTACTTTGGTCCGGAGGCGGAATTTTTCATCTTTGATGACGTCCGTTTCGATTCCAACTCAAACAGCTCATTTTACTCTGTCGACTCCTCTGAAGGGGTATGGAACACAGGCCGCGAGGAGTTTCCAAATCTCGGGTACAAGCCTCGCCACAAGGAGGGGTATTTCCCATGCTCTCCGGTTGATTCACAGAATGATCTTCGCAACGAGATGGTCATGGAGCTTCAGAAGGTGGGGATACGCGTCGAGTGCCAGCATCACGAGGTCGCTACCGGGGGACAGGCCGAAATCGACATGCGTTTTTCCTCTCTGATGGATATGGCTGACCAGCTTCAGTGGTTCAAGTATGTAATCAAAAATGTTGCGTATCGCAACGGAAAGACGGTTACTTTCATGCCGAAGCCGCTGTACGGGGACAACGGTTCAGGAATGCACTGCCACCAGTCCATCTGGAAGAACGGCCAGAACCTTTTCGCTGGCGATAAATATGGCGGGCTTTCACAGGTCGCACTCTGGTACATAGGAGGGATAATCAGGCACGCAAAGGCGCTCTGCGCGATTACTAATCCGACCACAAATTCCTACAAGCGCCTTGTTCCAGGTTTTGAAGCCCCGGTCAATATGGCCTATTCCAGCCGCAACCGGTCAGCTTCGATCAGAATACCGATGATGTCTACCAATCCGAAGGCCAAAAGGGTCGAATATCGCACCCCGGATCCTTCATGCAACGGCTATCTTGCCTTTGCCGCCATGCTTATGGCGGGGCTGGACGGCATTGAAAACAAGATTGACCCTGGTCAACCTCTGGACAAGGATATTTATGGCCTTTCACCGGAAGAGCTAAAAAATATCCCGTCGGCGCCGGGGACACTTGAGGAGGCGCTCAACTGCCTGAAAGAGGATCACGAATTTCTGCTGAAAGGGGATGTTTTCACACCGGATGTTATCGAAAAATGGATTGAATACAAAACAGAGGCAGAAGTGAATCCTGTCCGCATGCGCCCCGTTCCGCTTGAATTCGCGCTTTATTATGATATCTGACCTCATCCGGACGGAAGCTTGATGGTTGTATAAAGATAAGGCGGGGGAAATCCCCGCCTTATCGCGTTAATACGGGTTTTGAGATTATGCGGATTTTTTTTGTTGCAGCCATCACATCTCTTGACAATGCCGGCTATTATGATTTAGCATGATTCACATTAAAGTTCCTGGATATGAACAGCTATGGTTTTCTGAGCAAGTTTAAATCTGCTATTTGTCAAAGATTGAAAAATCAGGAGTTTAAAAACAGGCTCTTTCCAGAGCACAGACGAAAGAAAGGAGAAAAACATGTTACAGAAAATGAGGGACAGAAGAGGCTTCACCCTGATCGAATTGCTGATTGTAGTCGCCATCATAGGCATTCTGGCAGCCATTGCAATTCCACAGTTCTCCGCTTATCGTATCAGAGGCTACAATACCTCGGCCAGCGCTGATCTTCGAAACTCCAGAACCGCCCTCGAGGCATTTTTCTCCGATTGGCAGGTTTATCCTTCCACTGTCGCTCTGGGCGTCCCTGGCAACGGAGCTGTCTATACAGCTGCAACAGGTACAATAGCTGTCGCGGCCAACTCCATTTCAGCAACAGCGCCTAGCGCTGCGACATCTGTCACCTTTCCTGTCTCGGCCAACGTAGGACTGATAGTCAACACATCAGCAAACGGAGCGGGTTTCACCCTGGCCACCAAAAACAGCTCCGGTGATCGCTGCTTCGCGGGCGATTCAGATGCAACGCTTATCTACTGGGATAACGGCGTCCTCGGTTCGCCGATGGCAGCTGCCGCAGTCGCCGCGGCTACTGCCGCCAACGACATCAACGGTGTAGCAGGCGCAGCCCCATGCAACGGTAACCCTGCCGGCACAGGACAGCTTACCTTTACACCGATCTCCTGATTGGCACTCTTACATTACGCCTTCGAAAGGCCGGGGAACCCCGGCCTTTCTTTTGTGTGCGCCAGACATTCCTGGAAAATCTTGTCTGCAGGTGAACATAAAGATGGATCCAATCATAAGAGTTCATGATGTTTCAAAGAGTTTCAGGGATAATCTTTCAGCCAGAAAGGTGAAAGCGCTTGAAAGCATTTCCCTTTCGGCAGAGAAAGGGGAAGTCTACGGTTTTCTGGGTCCTAACGGCGCTGGCAAATCAACTACCATAAAGCTTCTTTTAAACCTTATAAGACCTGACAGCGGCTCCGTCACTATTGCGGGGAGAAGTGTCGAAGAGAGAGAGCTGCGTCGTATTGTAGGATTTCTTCCTGAAAACCCTTATTTCTATGAACACCTTACAGCCGAAGAGCTGCTATGGTTCGGCGGCCAGGCATCAGGGATGAAGGGCTCAGAGATAAAGGAGCGGAGCATGATGCTCCTCGAAAAGACCGATCTCCTGGACGCCAGAAAGAGAGCTATAAGAACCTATTCAAAAGGGATGGTGCAGAGAGCGGGGTTGGCCCTGGCGCTTGTTCACGATCCGGAAGTGATCATACTGGATGAACCGATGAGCGGACTCGACCCTTTCGGGCGGAGAATGGTGAGCAACCTGATAATTGATATGAAAAAAGCGGGGAAAACAGTTTTTTTCTCGTCGCATATATTAGGGGATATTGAAAAGATATGCGACAAGGTAGGAATTATAGCCGAAGGGCGGCTCTGTTTGGAGGATTCATTGACAAATCTTCTGAACTACGGCGCGACACTGGAAGATATATTTTTTGCCGAGGTTGAAAAAATATCCGTGAAGGGAAATTGATGAAAGCTTTATTCTCTCTTGCAGCGATAACTTTCAAGGAGGGGATTAGAAGCAGGACGGTATACGGCATCCTGATATTCGCGATCTTTCTCATGTTTCTCAATGTGATGATTTCAGGGATGATGATGCAGGATGTCGCCAAGGTCGCAGTAGACATGGCGCTGTCCTCCCTAAACTTTGTCGGTCTCCTCCTGGTCTTTTTTGCAGGAGTCAACCTCTTTTCAAAGGATATTGAGCGAAAGACCATTTACATGGTTCTTGCGCGGCCTATCTCTCGTTCTCGATACATCCTGGGAAAATTTGCCGGAATATCGGCAATAATAGTTTTTTCACTCGCGATTCTGGCTATTTTTGAATCCGCCTCAATCGTGATCATGAAGAACGGCTATCCGGCGCAGTTTTTAAGGTTTTCGTGGAGCGCTCTATTCTTTTCATTTTTGCTGACACTGATCTCCCTGATAGTTGTTTTATCGACCGGTTTTTTATTCGCGTCTTTCAGCTCAACATCATTCATTACGCTTGTTCTCAGCATAGTTACTTATCTTATAGGTAGTTCTGCTAATGAAGTTAAAGCTCTGCTTGAAGTTCCTCATGATATTGGAGAGCGAACTTCTCCACTTCTTCTCTACTGCGTAAAAGCCGCATGCTATATTTTCCCGAATCTATCTCTGTTTGATATCAAAACAGAGGCGGCGCATGGGCTTTTCGTGCCGCTTTCATATATCTTGTCGTCCATTTTTTATGGCATTCTTTACTCTTTCGTGATGCTCTCACTTTCATGCATCATATTCAAGAGACGCGAGTTTCCCTGAAATGAAGAGACTTCTGCAGCTGATTTGCCCTCTGCTTCTCGTTCTGATTCTACTGCTTGCCCACAATCTGGCAACTCAAATGCAGAAACAGCTGCGAAAAACCTCGGATATCTTGTACACCCCTCCCGCAGATTTTCTCAAAATATCATCACTGGGCAACAAGGGGTTGTTTTCAGATTATCTTTTTCTGAAAGTTTACACTTTTTACGGCGGAACCCTCAATCGCAACTCAAAGCCAAGAATCAGAAATGAGGAATGGGAATGGATGATAAATGTTCTTCATAATGCAACAGAGCTTGACCCTTTCTTTCTTGATCCGTACTATTTCGCAAACGCCTTTCTCGTATGGGAGGCCGGTATGGTTAAAGAGTCAAATCTTCTCCTTGAAAAGGGGAGCAGAAAGCGTGAATGGGACCAGCTTCTCCCTTTTTATGTGGGGTTCAACTGCTACTATTTTCTGAACGACGGTCTGAAAGCTTTCAGGTTCCTCAGTGAGGCCTCCAGGCGTTCCGGAGGGAACCAGCTCTATGAGAGCCTTGCTGCGAGAGCGGCCTATAATGCCGACAAGACGGAATTTGCAATAAGCTATCTCGAAGACCGGATCCGCGACGCTGAGCTTCATGGCCGGAAAGCTGGTGTAGCTGATATTGCAAAGAGGCTTGAATCAATGAAAGCGATGCGTGAAATCGAACTTGCGGCCGAGTCATACAGGAAGGTATTTGGCAGAAGGCCGGCGGATATAGCAGAATTACTTGAAAAAAAGATGCTCGGTTCCATGCCGTCTGATCCATACGGCGGGTTTTTTTATATGGACAGCAACGGAAGAGTCAGAACCACAAGCGACATGAGGTCTGTAAAAAAATAGCCCGTCTTGTTATGCCCCTGCAAAAAACGTTAAAGATGAGGCTTTTGCAATAACTCTCCATATCTCTTGCGGAAAGCTTGTCATCCCTGAATGACTCTATCGGAGATAAAGCTTTTTGTCATGCCCGAGCAATTCTATCGGGCATCCACAAGGTTTTTAAAGGCCGGATTCCCGATTACTCTCTTCGGAAATGACAAACTTTCTTATGGATTTCCGATTAGATTACACCATTCAAAAATGACATCTTTCATGACTTTTGCAAGAATCTCTCTCTGATTTGAAAAAATTTCTGCCAAGGTAAAAACAAGGAAAATGGAGTCAAAGAAACTGTATATAGAAACTTTCGGCTGCCAGATGAATGTCAATGATTCGGAGCGGATAATATCGATGCTCTCGGTTATAGGATACAGCCGTACCGAATCAGCCTCCGAGGCCGATCTCATGCTTCTTAACACATGCAGCGTCCGCGGCGGAGCTGAAGAGAAGCTTTACAGGCGGCTTGCCAATCTTCGGGTACACAAAAAAGCTAAGAGAGAGCTTATAATAGGGGTAGGGGGGTGCGTAGCGCAGCAGGAGGGGGAGAATCTGATGCGCAGGCTCCCCTGGCTTGACCTCGTCTTTGGGACGCACAATCTCCACCTTCTCCCCGATCTTGTGAAATCTGCGGAAAATGGTGAGAAATGCTGCGAAATTTCTTTTATCGACAACGAAAGACGGCTTGATCTCTTCCCTCTTGTATTGGGCGAAAGGAGTGTAAGCAGTTTTGTGACGGTCATGCAGGGGTGCGACAATTACTGCTCCTACTGCATCGTTCCGTATGTCCGCGGCGCCGAAGTGAGCCGCAGGTCGTCCGATATCATCGAAGAGGTAACAGCGCTCGCAGCCTCCGGGGTGCGCGAGGTGGTTCTTCTCGGTCAGAATGTGAACTCTTACGGACTTAAAACGGAAGGAGAGACCGATTTTGCCGGTCTGATCAAAATGGTCGCAACTGTCGAGGGGATAGAGCGGATCCGCTTTACAACCTCGCATCCCAAAGATATGTCCGATGCCTTGATAGAATGTTTCGCTACGGTAGGAAAACTTGCGGGTCATATTCATCTCCCGGCGCAGTCCGGCAGCGATTCCGTCCTTTCAAAGATGAAGAGGGGGTACGGCAGGGAGTTTTACCTCAAAAATATCGGCGCGCTCAAGTCGGCGCGACCCGGCATTGCGATCACCGGGGATATGATCGTCGGTTTTCCGGGAGAGAGCGAAGAGGATTTCGAAGAGACCCTCTCTCTTATGGAAGAGGTGAGGTACGCCGATCTCTTCTCCTTCATCTATTCGCCGAGACCAGGTACAGAGGCTGCCAGGATACCGGAATCGATTGACAAGAAAGATAAACTGCGACGGCTTGAAAAGCTTCAGGAGCTGCAGCGTGGCTATACAACCGAAAATAACAGAGGATATATCGGGACAGTACAGAAGATACTTGTCGAAGGGGGTGGAAAACTCCCTGGCCAACTCTCAGGAAAAGGGGAGAGCGGGCGCACCGTCAATTTTGAAGGCGAAGCTTCGCTGACAGGCACTTTTGCTGATGTCAGGATAATAAAGGCATACCAGAACTCTCTTTTGGGTGAACTGTTGCACACTTCACTTTGAGAAACCTGATCCAAAAAAGCCGGGAGAGATATTTTTATACAGATACAGAAGAAAGGGGACAAATGCCTACAGAATCACAACCAGTTGCAGGCAATTTTATACGGAGCATTATCGACGACGATATAAAGAGCGGCAGATGCAGGGGTGTCGTGACCAGATTTCCTCCGGAGCCGAACGGCTATCTTCATATAGGCCATGCAAAATCGATCTGCCTCAATTTCGGGCTCGCCAGAGATTTCGGTGGGGTATGTCATCTCCGTTTTGACGATACAAATCCTGCCAAGGAGGATATGGAGTATATCGATTCGATAAAGGAGAGCGTCCGATGGCTCGGGTTTGACTGGGGTGAAAACCTCTACAACGCTTCAGACAATTTCGAAAAGCTTTACGAATGGGCTGAATATCTGATCGGGCAGGGAAAAGCGTATGTTGAGGATCTGAGCGCTGAAGAGATTCGACGCTATCGCGGGACATTGACCGAGCCGGGAGTTGAGAGTCCTTACAGGAGTCGCCCGGTCGAAGAGAATCTCTCCCTGTTCCGTGCGATGCGTCGTGGGGAGTTCCCTGACGGGGCAAAGGTGCTGCGGGCAAGAATTGATATGTCATCCCCGAACATGAATCTTCGGGATCCTGTTATTTACCGTATAATCAATGCGGCGCATCCGCATACGGCAGAGAGATGGAAAATATATCCGATGTACGATTTCGCGCATGGACAGTGTGACGCAATAGAAGGGGTCACTCATTCCATTTGCACTCTCGAATTCGAGGACCACAAACCTCTGTATGACTGGTTTCTGGAGAACCTCCCTGTAGAGTCAAAACCGAAGCAGTATGAGTTCGCCAGGCTCAACCTGACCTATACCGTCATGAGCAAGAGAAAGCTGCATGAGCTTGTAAGCGCAGGTTTTGTAAACGGATGGGATGATCCCAGGATGCCTACCATCGCCGGAATCAGACGACGCGGCTACACGCCTGAATCGGTCAGGGCGTTCTGCGAAAGAATAGGGGTAGGAAGGAGCGATTCGTGGATTGATATTTCGGTTCTGGAGGAGTGCGTGCGGGAGGAGCTTAACGAAAAAGCCCCACGTGCGATGGCTGTGCTCAGGCCGTTGAAAGTCGTCATACTCAATTATCCTGATGGAAAAACAGAGGAGTTTGACGCTGCCAACCATCCTCAGAGAGCTGAAATGGGGGAGCGAAGGATAAGCTTCAGCCGTGAACTGTATATCGATGCGGATGATTTCATGGAGAATCCTGCCAAAGGTTTCTTCAGGATGACTCCAGGCTCGGAGGTGCGCCTCAGATATGCCTATATTGTCAGATGTGTCGGAGTTGTCAGGGATGAATCCGGAAAAATCATAGAAATCCATTGCGAATACGACCCTGATTCAAGAGGGGGCGCAGCTGCCGACGGGAGAAAGGTCAAAGGGACAATCCACTGGCTGTCGGTTGCACATTCGGCTGACGCGGAGATAAGACTCTATGATCGTCTCTTCACAGAACCTTATCCGGACAGAGGTGATGCCGATTACAAAACATTCGTCAATCTTCTGTCCGAGGAGAGAGTGGCAGCAAAAATCGAGCCTCAACTTTCAACCGTTTCCGCTTTCAGCCGGTACCAGTTCGAGCGTCTCGGTTATTTCTGCGCGGACGAAAAAGATCACCTTGCAGATCATCCGGTATTCAACAGGATAGTCACCCTGCGTGACTCATGGGCAAAGAGATGACCAGAAGCCGCAATCTTAAAAAGCCGAAATTCCATTCAGGTTTCGTATCGATCATCGGGAGGCCGAACGCAGGGAAATCGACCCTTCTTAACCGGATAATCGGGGAAAAGATAGCAATCACATCCGACAGGCCGCAGACTACGCGAAACCGTATGCAGGGGATTCTCAATACAGCTTCTGCCCAGATTGTTTTCATAGACACGCCGGGTATTCACAAACCTCGCTCGCGGCTTGACAGGGGGATGGTTGATATCGCTAAATCCTCCATCAATGGGGTTGATCTTCTCATGATGGTAGCTGACGCTTCAGCCCCTCCGGACGAAACTCTTGTTTCGGAAACCGTATCTTCGGTTACAACTCCTGTACTGCTGGTTCTCAACAAAGTTGATCTTCTTCGTGAAAAATCATTTTTACTGGGAAAGATAGCCGAGTGGAGTTCTGTTTACAGATTCTGTGAGATCATCCCTCTCTCCGCCCGAAGCGGAGATGGCGTCAAGCGTCTGGTGGAAGCTGCCGCCGGATATCTGCCAGAAGGCGACGCATTTTTCCCGGACGATATTCTGACCGATATGTCCGAAAAATTCATCTGCGCCGAAATGATCCGCGAGAAAGTATTCAGGCTTACCAGAGAAGAGATACCTTATTCAACGGCGGTTGAGATTGAGAGCTTCAGGGAACGTGAAAATGGCATGATTTCGATCTCCGCTTCGATAATCATCGAGAAGGAGAATCATAAAGGGATAATAATAGGCAAAAAGGGGGGGATGTTGAAGAAAATAGGCTCTCTTGCAAGGCTTGACATGGAGCGGCTACTGGGGGCGAAAGTTTTTCTCGAACTCTTCGTAAGAGTTGAGGAGAACTGGAGAGAGCGGACATCAAAACTGAGGGAGCTTGGATACGAATGAAACCGGTAATTGCCATAGTAGGACGCCCCAATGTGGGTAAATCCACCCTGTTCAACCGTCTTGTCGGGCGTCGTAGGGCTATGGTGGATGATGCGCCGGGAGTCACACGCGACAGGAACTATGCGACAGTCAACCGTTTTGACAAAGAGTTCATACTGATTGACACGGGGGGGTTCGAACCTGTTACCGAAGACCGTCTGCTCCAGCAGATGCGGGAGCAGTCCAGGATTGCGATGGATGAGGCAGATGTGATCATCTTCCTCATGGACGCCCGGAGCGGTCTGACCCCGGCGGATGCGGAGGTGGCCGGCATGCTGCGCCGGGTCCAGAAACCTGTTTTTTTCGTGGTAAACAAGGTGGACGGAGAAAAACTGGAAAACGAGTCTGCCGAATTTTACGAGCTTGGAGCTGACAGACTTTACACTGTTTCCGCCGAGCATAACAGAGGTGTTTCGGATATGATCCATGACATCCTGGAGCTTTTCCCGGACTCCCACGCTGAAGAGAGCAAGGAGGAAATTACCAGAGTTGCCGTTGTAGGACGCCCCAATGTCGGCAAGTCAACACTGGTCAACAGGCTTCTCGGGTTTGAAAGGGTTGTCGCCAACCCGGTGGCCGGCACCACACGCGATTCGATAGACACCCTTTTCAGATGCGACGGAAAAGAGTATCTATTGATTGACACCGCAGGTATCCGCAGGAAGGGAAAGACGACTGAAAAGCTCGAGAAATACAGCGTTGTTGACGCCCTGAGGAGCATGGAACGCGCCGATGTCGCGCTGATTGTGCTGGATGCCGCGCAGGGGGTAACGGAACAGGATGAGCGGATTGCAGGTTATGTTCATGAGGCCGGCAAAGGGTGCATTTTTGTGGTTAACAAATGGGATGCCGTTGAAAAGGACAATTCAACCCTGGCCGCTTATGTTGAAAAGATCAGGGATGCCTTCGCGTACATGAAGTACGCTCCTGTAATGTTCGTATCGGCAAAGAGCGGGCAGAGGACAGGAGGGATCATGGCTATGGTTGACGAGGTCATGGAGCAGTATTCCAGAAGGGTTTCCACCGCAGAGCTCAACAGGGTGTTTTCAGAGGCGGTGGATGGGCATAATGCGCCTCTTTCTCACGGCCGCAGGGTAAAGTTTTACTTCTCCACCCAGGTTGCGACAAGGCCTCCAACTTTTGTCGTATTCACAAATCAGCCGGAGGGAATACACTTCTCGTACGAACGCTATCTCTCCAACTCTTTTCGCGAAGCGTTCGGATTCAAGGGGACTCCGCTCAGACTCATCTTCAGGGGGAGAGAAAAAAAACGGGGCGCCAGACAAGAGCCCTGAGGTTTATAAAGCCTTTACTTGGCGGTTTCGTTACGATATTCTTCAACTAGTTCAGGTTCTTGAAAAAGAATAGATTGGAACCCGGGGAGGATTCCATCTTTGGAAGCCTCATTTCTTGAACTGATGAAATCATAAAAACCATGCGGAGACGAGCGTCATATTGAAAACCATTCTTATTGCAGATGATTCCGCATCAATGCGCGCCATGCTGATCTCCACAATTGAAGCGCTCGGAAATTTCTGCATCATTGAGGCTTCCAGCGGCTTTGAGGCTCTAAGGCTTCTGCCGCGCAAAAAAGTAGATCTGATACTGACAGATATAAATATGCCCGACATAAACGGCCTTGAACTTCTGGGGTATCTTCGGGACAACCCGAACTATTCCGATATACCGGTGTTTATAATCTCCTCGGAGGGGAGTGAGAGGGATATCGAGAAAGGGAAGATTCTCGGAGCCAATGAGTATGTCGTAAAACCTTTCGAACCTTCGAGCCTGAGAGAGTTAATAGCTTCTTACATAGCCGTTTCCGTCTGAAACAAATTCAAAGAGACATAGTGCAAATGGGTGAAATTAACTCGGAAAAGAAAGGCATTGAAGATTTCCTGGCAGAAGCGGAGGAGATTACGGATCAGCTTGGCTCCGAACTGGCTGATCTGGCTGATCTGGCCGAACGTGGCGATATACCACCTGAACTTTTGAATTCGATATTCAGGGGGGCTCATTCACTCAAAGGGCTGGCTGGGATGTTCGGTTTCAGGGAGATAGCCGAGCTCTCGCACAATATGGAAAATCTTCTTGATTCCCTGAGGCTTGGCAAAATTGCCCATGATCCGCAGCTTGTTTCGGTCATCACTGAAGCTTGTGACCTCCTTTCCCTTCTTGTGCGTAACCTTTCTGACAAGCACCTTCATCCCGAGACCGGCGAACAGCTTTCAGAATGCATCAGAAAGATAAACAGCTGTCTGGAATCACATGAGGATGCCATTTCTCTTCCCCCCTCACCCTCTCTTTCGTCACTCGGCCTCCCTGACCGCATAGTAAAAAGCCTGACTGAATACGAGGAGCACCGCCTTCTTGAGAATCTCAAGAAAGGAAAGAAAATTTACTCCATTCACGTCTCTTTCAGTCTTGAAACTTTCGACGAGGATCTGTCGCGACTGTCGTCCCTTCTCAAATCCGCCGGCGAGGTCATAAGCACATTGCCAAGTGCGGGGAGCAATCTCGAAACCAATATAGATTTCGACATACTCTACGGCACCACTCTTGCCTCTGATGAAGTTGCCGGAGTGACAGGAGATATCCGGCTCTCGATCGATCTTCTTGGGAAAAAAGACGACAGCGTCCCAGGCATTGCGGGATCCGCCGTTTCTTCGTTTGACGGCCTGAGTTCACTCCTTTCCACTGGAGAGCATGGGGGATATTCCGCTGTTACGCAAGATCCCCATCCCCAGGCAAAAGGTGATCGCTTCTCCTCGAAAAGCTTGAGCAGTACAGTGCGCGTCGATATAGGAAAACTGGATGAACTGATGAATATCGTCGGTGAACTGGTGCTCGCCCACTCATCTATCAGCGAAATTGCTATCCGGATGCACAGGGAGGGCTTTTCGAGAATGGCTGTTGACCTCGGCAAGGCAGCCAAGGCGCTTGAGAGGAAATTGACCGACCTGAGAAAAGGGGTTCTTGAAATCAGGATGATCCCGGTAGGTCAGCTTTACGAGAAAATGTCCCGCATAGTCCGTAAAATATCGCGCGAACTGGGGAAGAAGGTGGATATCAGGTTTTTAGGTGCAGACACTGAGCTTGACAAGCTGATAATTGAAGATATTACCGATCCCATGATGCATATCATACGCAACGCGGTTGATCATGGGATTGAAATGCCGGAACTACGCCTTTTATCCGGCAAGGATGAGAAGGGGTTGATCAGTATCGGCGCATATCAGAAAGGGAACCACGTAATAATAGAGATAGAGGATGACGGTGCTGGAATCGACATTGGAAAGATAAAAGCCAGGGCGCTTGAAAAAAATATGATTCAGGATGCGGATTCAATCACCGAGAAGGAAGCGTTGGAGATGATCTTCCTCCCCGGTTTTTCAACTGCAAAGAGCGTGAGCGAAACTTCGGGACGTGGCGTCGGCATGGATGTTGTAAGAAACAACATACAGGCGCTTTCCGGAACGGTTGACATAGAAAGTGTAAATGGCTCAGGAAGCCGCTTTACGATTACTCTTCCGATAACCCTCGCCATCATAAAGGCGCTTATAATCAGCTGCGCTGGCAGGAATTACGCAATGCCGATAACATCGGTTCTTGAAACGCTGCTGATAGACAGGCGCGATATAACGACAGTAGAACGGAGGGAGATGCTTTGTCTTAGAGAATCTACATTGCCGATTTTGAGGCTTGACAATTTTTTCAGGCTTGAACATGACGAAAATGGGCAGAGTGAGGAACAGTTTTACATAGTGGTTGTAGGAGCTGCCGAAAAGAGGGTTTGTATTGTGGTTGATGATCTTCTCGGACAGCAGGACATTGTCATAAAATCGCTGGGGGAAGCCTTCAAACGTTTCAGGGGGATATCTGGCGCCGCCGATCTCGGCGACCAGAGGACAATACTGGTACTGGATGTGGGAGGCATAATCAACGAATCTTTTAAAACCGGTAACTGATCCCATGTACAAGAGATATTTCGGCTTTCTTGAAAAACCGTTCGGAAAGACACCTGACCCCCGTTTTCTCTTTCCCGGTTCCGGACATGAAGAGGCTCTTGCAAGGCTGGAGTTTGCCATAGAGGAGCGGGAAGTCGCCCTTCTTACTGGCGGAATAGGGTGCGGCAAGAGTACGTTGTCCAGAGCGCTGATGGATAGAGTGGGGGAAAGTTACAGATTCTGCTTCATTGTTAATCCCCGCCTGAATGCAACGGAATTCCTGAGAACAGTGGCCTCTCTTCTCGGGGTTCATAAGCGTGCGGATTCAAAAGGCGAGCTGATCACGCAGATAAACCGGGAGCTTTATGAAACTTCTGAGAAAAATATCTGCCCGGTTCTTGTCATAGACGAAGCCCAGATGATAGACGAGCCGGAGGTGTTCGATGAAATAAGGCTACTGACAAATTTTCAACTCGATGACCGCAATCTCCTTTCCATCATAATTATGGGGCAGCCTGAGCTGAGAGAGATGCTTTCAATGCCACGATTCGAGCCTCTGAGGCAGAGGATTTCCCTGCATTACAATCTCATGCCTCTAAGTCCGGAGGAGACCATGGATTATATAGATTTCAGGCTGGAGGCGGCCGGAGGGTGTCCAGGCCTTTTTACCCCTGATGCCGTCCAGAAAATATTCTCCCTGACAGGCGGCGTCCCGCGCAAGATCAATTCAATGGCCACTAACGCACTTCTTGTCGCTTTCGGCAATGACGCCGCTCTGGTCGACTCGTCAGTCATCGACGAGATAAAAGATGAAATGATGAGTTGAGGGTATCTGATGAATCTTGCTGAAATCAGAAAAAAGTCGCTCAATCAGAAAAAAGCTGATGACCGGTATGAGCCGATAAGGGGAGAAAAAAGCTCAGACTCTATTCTGACTTCCACTCTCTCGGTAGATACTGTTTCCCCTGAAAATGCTCTAGCTTCGCCGTGTCGCACTTGTCTGTCGGCCACTTCGGATTCCTCTTCCGGAAGACATGACCCCTTGCAAAAGATGTTTGCCGGCAGGGAGGCTTCCGGGCTTTCAGGCGAGGCCGGAGACGAACGGGAAAATGCCGTGAATCATTATGAGGAGTATCTCACATTTCGGCTTGCAGACGAGACATATGGCGTGAATATCATGGAGATGAGAGAGATAATAAAGCCGCGCGAAGTCACGGAGATGCCGTGCGCGCCACTGTTTCTCCTAGGGATCATATCTCTCAGAGGGGTGATAGTTCCTGTTCTGGATATGCGGATCAGACTCAATCTTGGAAAGGGGAACTCTTCCGAAACCGAGCGTATCATTGTGGTGAAACATGAGGACGGTTTTTTCGGTCTTCTGGTTGACGAAGTGCTAAATGTTGCGAAGATATCGAGCGAATCGATCGAACCTTCCCCAGGAGTTCTGGACGCAATCGGCCGGGATTTTGTAAGCGGGATCGGCAGAGCCGGAGAGAAGATGATAATTATGCTTGATCTGGAATATGTGGCCGATATGAATATCTGCTAGGGTGGAGAAGCCGTTTTTATGAAAAATAATCCTATTGAGATACAATTTGCCTCATTCAGCCTGGGAGAGAGCCTTTTCGCAGTTGATATCATGCGAATAAGAGAGATAATCGAGCCGCAGAATGGGACACCTCTTCCCTGGAAATCGCGGTTTCTGGAAGAGATGATCAATCTGCGCGGCGTTGTCGTCCCGGTGATGAATATGCGTAAACGGTTCGGCATGCCGCCGTCTGCAGACGGAACGGATGAGAAGCTTCTACTGGTAACTCTCCCAAACGGGTTGATGGCGCTCAGGGTGGATGAGGTTCATGAAATAGTTTCAGTCCCTTCTGACGGCATAAAACCTCCTCCCGGTAACGGAGAGGAGCCAGGGTCGGAATGTCTGTTGGGAGTATTCCTTTCAAATGGAAAGCTTTATATGATTCTCGATATCGATAATCTCCTTTCCCATGTGGAATTTCACATTCTCCATGATGCCGGGAATAATCCTGGCGACGATTTTTTGTGTGGCGGGGTATGAATGAAGAGTGAAACAGCCGAACTGCTTCGCATTGGGGACGAGGAGTCGAGACGGTGCGCTGTACGGAAACTTGAAGCTCTTCCTTTGCGGGAGACAAGGGATATCCTTTTTTTCGCCATGGGAGACGACAGCTGGAGAGTCAGAAAAGAGGCAGTCGATATTTTCGTCGCGTCATCGCCTGATGACGACTCAGTCGGAATGTTGCTGGAATTGCTGCGTAATGAAGATAACGCCGGGTTAAGAAACTCCGCGGCTGAGGCTGTATGCAGGATCGGCTCTAAAACAGCGCCACGCCTCTTTATCATGGCATCTGACCCTGACCCGGATGTCAGGAAAATAGTACTGGACTGTTTGGTGAAGATCGGTTCGTCTGAATTCATTCCCTGCTTCAGAGAGAGGCTTTACGACAGTGATATAAATGTCGCATCCGCTGCTGCCGAACATCTGGGCGCTATTTCAGATGATTCATCCGTCCCGGATATAGTTCAAGCCATAATAAGAAATCCCTCCGTACATTTCAGGTTCACCGCTCTCTCAGCATTGGGCAGAATGAGCTCTCGTGCTGAAATTCCTGCTGAGATCATTTCACTTTGCGATTCAGAAATACTGAAGAAGGCGCTGTACGAATGCCTTGGAAGTATAAGCGACGCCTCTTTCTCGAAAATTCTGCTTGAAGGCTTTCTCCTCCCCGAGAAGAGCAGCCGCAGAGCTGCGGCAAGTGGGTGGTACCGGATATTCATGAGATCAAGTGTCTCTTCGAGAAAACGGATGGAAAACGAGCTTCTCACAACGGATATTCCGCGTGTCGCGGAAGCGCTTGTCGAGCTTTACGGAAATGGCAGCGTCTCAGATGACGAGGCGATAATAGCAATTCTCGGATTGACCGGATATTCTCCGGCAATACCGTTTCTTCTCGACGCGTTTGCGGATGAGCGTCTCTGCGGGGTGGCTCTTTCATCATTGAAACGTTCAGGCCAGAAAGGGATGCTGAAACTGGAAGTGATGTATGACGGCGCTGATGAGAATACGAAATGCCTGATCTGCATGGTTTTTGGGGCATGCGGTTATCAAAAGGGTGAAAGAATCCTTCTGGAAGCTCTTAAAGATCCGTCTCCGGTTCTTCGCAAAACAGCTCTGGGTGCGCTTGGCGAGACGGTAAACCGGGAGATGCTGGCGGAGGTGGCGCAACTTCTGAACGACCCTGACCGGGATGTAAGCAGCGCCTCGCTTCTCTTTCTTCAACGCTTCGACCTCTCAAGCTGCGAACCTGCACGCTCTGTAGTTTTTGAGGCCGCTTCATCCCCTTATCCGGAAAAGAGGAGCGACTCGGCGATTCTTCTGGCGATAATGGAGGATGCCGAACGACTTTCACTGCTGGCGAAAGATGAGTATCCTTTAGTACGGGAAGCCGCATTTGCAGCCATAGGGAAGAGGAAAGTTCCTGTTGACCCGCTTTTGATACATATGGCTTTTCTGGATGAAGAACCTGATGTAAGAATTGCCGCAATCGAGGCTGCCGCATCGCTTGGGGATTTTACTGCTTCCCCGGCGCTGCGGAAGATAATAGCGGAAGATGAGGACGCATGGGTAAAGAGCGCCGCTATCCGGACATTTTCTGCTGTCGCCCCCGAATATGCTCTTCAGCTTCTGAAAGAGACGGCAGAAAGCGCGGGAGGACTTCTACTGGTTACCTGCCTTGAGCTCCTCGATTCTATCGCTGCTCCTGAATCCACCGCGATAATCGAGTCTGTTCTTCAAGGGTGCGATCCTGACGGGATATCTCTTGCGGTCGAGATTCTGGGGCGTTAGGGGGGGGAGTGGATTGCTCAGAATGCTGAAAGGCTTCTCCTCAAATCTTCAGAAGCTTCAAGAGAGGCTCTCGCAAGGATCCTGCTCCAGTCGTTTCGCGGCGATGAAAGGAAAACTGCCGCTGGCCGTTTTCCTGAAAACGTATCTGATAAAAAAATACGGAATACAGTGATAGAACTGCCGGAGCAGTGAAATGTCCATGCCGCTTGTCGAACAGGTCATGTCTAACGAGGAATTCCTGCTTTTCCGGGATACCATACATGACCATTGCGGAATTTATTTTGACGACGAATCAAAATACCTGCTGGAAAAGCGGATTGTGAGCCGGATAACGGAGAGAGGCCTGTCCAGTTACCGCGAATATTACAATTTTCTCCGTTTCAACAGGAAAAAAGAACAGGAGATGCTTGACCTTCTCGATGTTCTTACTACCAACGAAACATATTTTTTCCGCGAAATGCACCAGTTGAAGGCATTTACGGACGAGATAATACCGGAGCTTGCAGAAATCAGAAAAAAAAACGGGAACAGGGTGCTGAGAATATGGAGCGCCGGGTGTTCAAGCGGAGAAGAGCCTTACACTATCGCTATGCTGCTGAACGAAATCCCCGAGATGCGCAGATGGAAAATTGAGATCATAGGAACGGACATAAGTCAGCGCGTCCTTCAGCTGGCGAGGCTCGCGGTTTACGGCAGTTCTGCTTTCAGGGCGACTGACGAATATTTCAGGAAAAAATATTTCATCGATCATGGAGGTAAATACCGAATCTGCGACTCCATGCGCGAAATGGTGACGATAAGTCATCTCAATCTTCTCGACACGAGACGTATCGAGATGCTTGGGCAGATGGATATGATTTTCTGCAGGAATGTGATCATCTATTTCGACCAGACAGCAAAGAAAATAACGGTCGAGGCCTTTCATTCATCACTTCATGACGGGGGCTTTCTCCTTCTGGGACATTCGGAATCGCTTATGAACATAACTACACTCTACAAACTGAGGCACTTCAAAAACGACATGATCTACCAGAAGCCTCATGCAGCGCTTTTGTCGGGTGGAGCATGAGAATGGCAAGAGTCCTTGTTGTTGACGATTCGCTGCAGAGCAGGCGCGCCATTTCCAGAATGCTCGAAAGCATTGGATCCGTGGAGATTGCAGGTTACGCGGCAGATGGCGAGGAGGGGATCAGGAAAGTAATAGCTCTCAAGCCTGACCTTGTGACAGTTGATCTCGAGATGCCGAAGATGGATGGTTTTACGCTGATCAGGATACTGACCGCAAGATTTTCAGTCCCGGTGATTGTGATAAGCGCGCTTGGCGGAGCGGACAAGATATTCAAGGCGCTTGAGCTTGGCGCGCTTGATTTCATTCCCAAGCCTGTCGGCCTTAAATCCGGCGATTACATAAAGTTGCGGCAAGATCTGGAACAGAAGATTCTTCAGATATGCAATCTGAAGTCCGATGCGGAGGCGCTCTCCTGGGATTTTGACCAAGGCGGAGGTGAAACCTCCACTCCATCCCTTCTGGCGGGACAATATCCATTTGACATTGTTGCCATAGGGGCATCGACAGGGGGGCCGCCTGCCCTGCAGAAAATTTTTTCTTCCTTTGAAAAGAAGTTCCCCTTTGCAATAGTTGTGTCGCAGCATATGCCGCCAGGTTTCACAGCGGCGTTTGCCGAGCGTCTCGACCGCTCGTCTCCGTTCGACGTCAAAGAGGCGGTGGATGGGGATATGCTTCATCCGGGGCAGATACTTATTGCGCCAGGGGGGAGAAATATGCTCTTCCAGATTTCCGGAGGGCATGTGGTTGCCAGAGTTGTAAAACCCTCCGCGTCAGACCGTTATGTTCCCTCAGTGGATGTAATGCTGGAGTCGTGCGCGTCGATTTATCATTCAAGAATGATAGCCGTCATACTTACAGGTATGGGCAATGACGGCAGTCATGGCATCAGGGTTGTAAAGGAGCATGGAGGTTATGTACTGTCTGAATCAGAAAGCACGGCTGTAGTGTACGGCATGCCGCGGGAGGCTTCTGCAACCGGTTTTGTTGATCGCGTTGTCCATCTTGACGATATCGCCACTGAGATACTTCTGAAAGGAAGTTTCTGAAACACATCAGGGCTTTTCTGTTGGCCATTTTTATAAACTGAAAGGGAAACAAAAAAGTGGAGCTTAAATACGAACCGAAGAAGATAGAACTAGAATGGCAGCGACGCTGGGATGAGGATTCGACTTTTGAGGCGAAAAAAGAGAGTGAGGGGAAAAAATATTATCTCCTCGAGATGTTTCCTTACCCTTCAGGCAAGATACATATGGGACATGTCAGAAATTATTCGATCGGCGACGTGATTGCAAGGTTCAAGAGAATGCGCGGTTTCAACGTACTGCATCCGATGGGGTGGGACGCTTTCGGGATGCCTGCCGAGAACGCGGCGATACAGAACAGGAGCCACCCGGCCAGGTGGACGTACGAGAATATCTCCTACATGAGGGGACAACTCAAAAGAATGGGATTTTCATATGACTGGGGGAGAGAGATCGCAACCTGCGATGTCGACTATTACCGGTGGGAACAGAAGATCTTTCTCGAGATGCTGAGAAAAGGTATAGCGTACAGAAAAACTTCCTTTGTCAACTGGTGTCCGCAGTGTGAGACTGTCCTTGCCAACGAGCAGGTGGAGGAGGGGGGGTGCTGGCGCTGCAGCAGCCAGGTGTCGCTTAAAGAGCTGGATCAGTGGTTCCTCCGGATTACAGATTACGCAGAAGAGCTGCTCGAGTTTACAGAAAAACTTCCCGGATGGCCGGAGCGGGTCCTGGTGATGCAGAAGAACTGGATTGGGAAGAGCCACGGATGCGAGATTGATTTCCGTCGTGAGGATGGGAAAGGTGCTATCACCGTTTTTACTACCAGACAGGACACCCTGTTTGGCGCTACATTCATGTCTCTTGCCCCGGAACACCCTTTTGCCCTTGAGCTTGCGACAGCGGAGAGGAGGGCCGAGATTGAAGGTTTCATAGAGAAGATCAAAAAAACCGACCGCCTGAAGAGAAGCTCTGACGATTTTGAAAAAGAGGGGGTTTTTACAGGTTCCTTCTGCATGAATCCTGCGACAGGAGAGAATATTCCGATCTATCTGGCTAATTTTGTCCTGACCGATTACGGCACCGGAGCGGTAATGGGCGTTCCTGCACATGACCAGCGCGACTTTGAATTCGCCTCCAGATATGGTCTTCCGATTCGTGTCGTTATCCGTCCGGAAGAGTGCGGGCTTGATCCGTCAGGTATGAAAGAGGCTTTCACCGAGTCTGGGATAATGGTCAATTCTGGCGATTTCAACGGGATGAACAGCATTTCGGCCAAGGACGCCATCGCCGATTTTCTTGGAAAACGCGGCGCCGGCAGGAAGAGGGTGAATTTTCGTCTCAGGGACTGGGGTATTTCGCGCCAGAGATACTGGGGGAATCCTATACCGGTAATCTACTGCGATTCATGCGGAGTAGTTCCTGTGCCTGAAGAGGATCTCCCAGTCGAACTTCCAAAGGATGTTGTTTTCACAGGTGAGGGGGGGAGTCCGCTGGCGAAGCTTGACTCTTTCATAAATGCTCCCTGCCCCTCTTGCGGCAAACCTGCCAGGCGCGAAACAGACACTATGGATACTTTTGTCCAGTCTTCATGGTATTTTCTGAGGTACTGCTCCCCGAACCTGCCAGACCGCCCCCTGGACAAGGAAGAGACAGACTACTGGATGCCGGTTGACCAGTATATAGGCGGCATTGAACATGCAGTCCTTCACCTTCTCTACGCGAGATTCTTTACAAAGCTTCTGCGCGATTTAGGATACATAAGCTGCGATGAGCCCTTCACAAATCTTCTCACCCAGGGGATGGTGATCAAAGACGGTGCAAAGATGAGCAAATCAAAGGGTAACGTGGTTGATCCGAATGCCCTGATCGACCGGTATGGCGCAGATACCGCGCGACTTTTTTCACTCTTCGCGGCTCCCCCTGAAAAGGACCTGGACTGGAACGACCAGGGGGTAGAAGGTTCTTTCCGCTTTCTGAACAGGATATGGAAACTCGTGCATGACAGGATGGAGACGATAAAAAATGCCGGTTCGCCAGAACCGGCAACACTGACCCAGGAAGAAAAGGATCTGAGGCGCGCTGTACACAAGACTATCAGGAAAGTGACCGAGGACATTGAAGAGCGCTTTCACTTCAATACCGCGATCGCCGCCGTGATGGAGCTTTTGAATGCCCTCCAATCCGCCGGAGGCGATACCCCGCAGCATGGTGCAGTGATAAAGGAGGCGATTGAGTCGGTTCTGCTTCTTCTTGCCCCTTTTGTCCCTCACATGACTGAAGAACTATGGGCTCGCCTGGGGCATGGAAAACCTCTGTCCGGTTCTGCATGGCCGGAATATGATCAGGAAGCTCTGCTTGATGACGAATTGCTGATCGTCCTTCAGGTTAACGGCAAGCTCAGGTCAAGGATAACTGTCGCCGCCGGAATCGACGAAGAAGGGGTGAAAGCTGCGGCGCTTGCCGATGAAAAGATCTCGCAGTTCCTGGAAGGGAAGAACACAAAAAAAGTGATATATGTTCCAGGCAAGCTTGTAAATGTCGTTGTCGCCTGATTTTCATCTTTTCATGATGCTTATAACAAGGACAAGAGCATGCGCTTACCATACAATCCTGCTGTTTTGAATATAAGCTTGTTTCGCCTGCTGCTTCCGTTTCTCGCCATCTTTGTTTTTTCAGGATGCGGCTACAACTTTTACGGAGTTTCTTCAACAGCTAGGATAGCGCCTGCTGAAAGCCTCTGGGTTGCAAACATCGCAAATACGACAGTAAGCCCAAAGGCACAGACGTTAATACGCCGGGCGCTTTATGAATCAGGTGGACGCATTCGGGGGCTTTCTCCTGCGGACGAGGAAAAATCCGCCGACCTTGTCATCTCTGGACGGATCGTTTCGTATGCATTGAAGGCGATATCATACAACAGGGAGGACAAAGCGGTAGAATACCGTCTGACCCTTGCTGCAGAACTTGAAATAAGGCGAAAAAATGAGGCAACCCCTTTCTGGAGGGGGGCCATGAAAGGGGAGCAGGATTTCCCCGTGGAGAAGAATTTTGATGTAGCCTATCAGCATAATGCCGAGGAAGCTGCAGCCGCTGCTGTTTCCAGAATATTGGCGGAGAAATTTTTTGCAGCCTTGGAGCAGAATTACTGATATGACCTCGCAGGAATTTGAAAAATCAATTCAGGCCGGCAGTATTCCGCTGCTCTGCTATCTTTATGGAGATGAGCCTTTCCTTCTTGAACGTTGTGTGGAAAGAATCCTGTCAATTACCGTTGATCCCGGTTTCAGGGATTTCAATTTCAATCTTTTTTACGGAAATGAATCAAAAGGGGTGGATATACTGAATGCAGCCATGACTCTTCCCATGTTTTGCGAGCGCAGGACTGTGCTGGTCAGACGGGCGGATGCTCTCCGTTCGGAAGAGCTTGAGACACTTCTTCCGTATATAAATAACCCATCAGAGTCGACCTGCCTGATTTTCACAGGAACAAAAACAGACCAGCGAAAGAAATTCTTCCAGGAGATTAAGAAACGTGGGGAACTTGTTGAATATAAAAAAATATACGAGGCAAAGCTTGGCGATTTCATAAAGGGTGAAGCAAGGCTTAAAGAAAGAGAGATAGAGCCGGCCGCTGTCGGGCTTCTGTCCGCAATGATCGGAAACAACCTCCAGGAACTGTCTTCCCAGATAGAAAAGCTGGCGATTTACACAGGCCAAAGGAAGAGGATAACGATCGATGATGTCAAGACCATTGCAAGCGACAGCAAGGCTTTCACCGTATTCGAACTTTGCAGGTTTGTCGGGATGAGAGATATGCGGAATGCTGTGAAAAGCCTAGATACGCTTTTTCGGGATGGAGAGCAGGCTCCGGCCATAATAGGTGCTCTGGCGCGGCATTCAAGGCAGCTCTGGCGGGTAAGGGAACTTCTCAACCGAAATGCGATTCAAGGTGAGATAAGCAGAGAGGCTGGAATAAATCCATATTTTTTGCAGGAGATTATCGTACAGGCAAAAAAATTCAGCGTTCCCGATCTTAAAAAATTGATTGAAGAGCTGCATGTGTGCGATATGGCCTCCAAAAGCGGAGGAAATCCGCATGCCATTCTGCACCAGCTCCTTTTCAGGATATGTCTGAACCAGACTGAAAACTGAATCCCGGGCATGACCATTTCATCTGACGTCTGGTACTGGAGTCATAAATCCGCCGACCGGGCCCAAAGGCTGGAAATTGTCCACGCATCTGCCTGACGATCCTTTGGCGCAGATTCTGCCGTCGATCCAGATCGCGCCGTCAAGTGTTGACCCGTCAAGCTCAGCTGCGTTTATTCCTGCAAGGCGGAAATTTGCCATTCTGAGGTTTGCCCCGTTCAGTTTCGCCCTTTCCAGATTTGCCTCCCCCAGGTCTGCCCGCTCAAGGTTGGCGTTGCTAAGGTCACTCCCTTTCAGGTTGCTTCTGCTCAAATCAACCCCTACAAGTTGAAGCCCGCTCATGTTTTTCCCGGCGAACTCCCTTGTGGTTTTGAGCAGTTTCACAACTTCTACTGTGGTAAGCTGTTCCGGCGCATTTTTTGCCTCTGCGCGCTTGCCGGCGGCATCCGCTTTTTTTGCCGTTTTTTTCCCCGAATCCGCCTTTTTAGCCGCTGTTTTTTTCTTAGTTGTTTTTTTCTTTTTGATTGCAGCTGTCTTTTTCGTTTTGCTCTTTTCCGGGTTCATCTTCGGTATGGCGGCTTTTATGTCCGATGCCAGATGAGGGTCAGGGGCGGTTTTGCCTGCGTCAGCGGAAGCTGCTTTTTCGGCTGCTCCGGAAGAAACCGGATGAAATCCGTTTTCAGAAATGATAATGGATAATATTGAAGCTACCGCGATGACAAGAGTGAATGTTTTCATTTCGGTCTTCCTCGCTCGATCGTTATGACGACGATAAATCTGAACCCCCGGAATATTACCAGTTTTGCATTTAAAAGCAAGAGCGCCGGATTTTCCGGTTAACGGGTTAATTTTATCGCTAAATCGTACAAAAAGTCCGTTAGCGTATTGTTCTTTCTGTAAATTCATAAAAGCCTGACAAAAAGACAGGTCAGGGGGCTCATGCACGATCGGTTCATTCTTCTCAAGAGAGAGGACAAACTCGAACCATTCCAGCGATTGACACTTGAATCCTGGACGAAAAACTTTCCAGCTCTGGGTGACGCTTACCGGGCCAAAGAAGACTTCTTTGCCATCTACGATGCCATGACGATCCCCGAAGCCAAGGCTGCCGCCTATAAAGTCTGGCTGAGAGGGCTTTCTCCGGCCATAAGCGAAGCCTTCAAGCCTCTTGTGACTGCCATGAGCAACTGGGAGATGGAGATCATGAATTACTTCGAGCATCCGGTGACTAACGCCTATACCGAGTGCTTAAATGGATTGATCCGGGTGATTGAATGCAGTGCAGGGGTTATTCGTTTGATGCGCTCAGATCGAAGATTCTCTACACTGCCAGTGCTCACAAAAAGGTTGTGCCACCATTCCAGCGCAAAAGACCTCCTTCCAATGCGTTCGAGAGATTCACTGGTTTCAGTTCACCAACATCTGATCGGCTCAGAGAAAAGAACTTCGGGACTGATATATCAACATTGTTGCAAATCATCCAAACAGGAAAATCCTAAATCCTCAACAACGAGTTTTTACGGAGAACCATTTTATCAGAGGTATATCAATATGCAGTTTTACATTGACTCTTACTTTCCTGACGACATTCATGCCGTGGGGGAGTCCGGTATGGCCGGATTCGATGAGAAAAGGCCGCTCTATATCTCAGGATGCAAAAATTTTCTGCTCCATTACCGCTCTGAAATAAGGAACCTGCATCGGTCAGGGGGATCCGGAACCGAGATAACAAATCTTTTGAGCGATATGATTGACGCTCTGGTGAACAAACTTTTCCTCTCGATAATCGACGACATTGATCTGACTCGCTCTATGGCGGAGCATGTAGCGCTAGTAGCCGTTGGCGGATATGGAAGGGGAGAGCTGAATCCGTTTTCGGATATAGATATCATGTTCCTTCACGACGGCACCATTTCTGTCTCGGATGTTGAAGATATAGCTCAGAAAATTCTCTACTTTTTATGGGATATGCGTCTTGATGTCGGATACTCGGTGCGCAAACTCACGGACTGTCAGGAGATGGCCGCCGCCGATGGCACTGTCAAGACAGCGCTTATTGACTCTAGATATCTTAATGGAAGCAGAGGGCTTTTCGAACAGCTTCATAAACTGTTTTTCACGCATATCCTGACCAAATCAAGCGACAAGTTCATAAAAGAGAAAATACAGGAGATGAACTCAAGAAGGGATAAGTACGGTTCGACGGTCTATCTTCTCGAGCCGAACCTGAAGGAAGGGGAGGGGGGGCTGCGCGACCTTCAGACGGCGCTCTGGATCACAAGGATCAAATACAAGTTCAATAACGTAAAAGAGCTGATAGTCAAGGGGGTAATAACTGAGGAGGAGCTTGAGAGCTACTACTCTGCGCTGGATTATCTGTGGCGCATAAGGAACGAGTTGCATTACTACAGCGGCAGGAAGAATGACCAGTTGACATTCGACGCGCAGGTTCACCTCGCTTCCTTTTTCAGGTATGAAGAGCGCGACAATGTGCTTGCCGTTGAAGACTTCATGAGGGATTACTACCGTCATGCCGTGAGAGTGGAGCATCTCTCCTCGACGCTGGTTTCCCGTTGCGTATGGCGAGACGAGGGGGCTCTCAAAATACTGGGCTATTTTGTACGCCGCCCTGTCGGCGATGGATGCTTCGTGCTGAAGGGAGAGCTGATTCTCCCCGATGCCGGCGTGATCGAAAAAAAACCGTTCCTGCTCATGAAGATTTTCGAACTGGCACAGAAGCATGGCGTTGCCCTTAACGTCAGGCTCAAAGGGATAATAAGGGGCAATCTGCATCTTGTGGATGACCATTTCCGCAGAGACCCTGAAGTAAATGCATCTTTCAGGAATATTCTGCGGGCGCCTAAGGGGGTGGCCGAAACAGTGCGCATGATGCATCATCTTGAGTTTCTCAACTGCTTCATACCTGAGATGGAGCATATCTACTGCAAGGTGCAGCATGATGTTTACCATATATACACGGTCGATATTCATACGCTTTTTGCCATGGAACAGGCAGAAAAGATGCTGAATGGAGAGCTTTCAAATGAGCTTCCTTTTCCCTGCCGCATTGCAGGCGAGATAGCCAAGCCTGACCTGCTGATGCTGGCGGTGCTGTTTCATGACATAGGAAAGGGGTTCGGGGGAAAACATGCGGAGAAGGGGGGCGCCATGATCCCGGAGATTGCCGGAAGGATGGGGCTGACCAGGGAAGAGTCCGGACGCCTGGAATTTCTCGTGTGCGAACACCTTGTGTTTGCACATATTTCCCAGCGCCGTGACTTGAACGATGAAAAAATGATCATTCAGTTCGCCCGCCTTATGGGGAGCAGTGAAAATCTTAAAATGCTTTTTCTCTTGACCGTTGCGGATGTAAGAGCTGTTGGGTCGGATGTCTGGACGACCTGGAAAGCACTTCTTTTTGAGGAGTTGTACGAAAAGGCGTTCAACATACTCGAACGGGGAGATTTTGTACATGAGGCGAGCAGCGAGCGCGCCGCCATGATCATGGACAAGGTTGCAGGCTCTCTTAAGGACGAATTCAGCATGGATGCGATAATGGAGGAGTTGAAAGCAATGCCTCTGCGCCTGCTTCTGAGCAGCCCTTTCCATCTGCTCTGCGACCATGTCAGGCTTCTTCTCGGGCTGGACTGCTCCGGAATTCTTATGAGAATTTCGCACAGAATTGAAAGCGGATATTCGGAGTTCACGATCTGCACCCCGGACATGCCGGGACTTTTTTCAAAAATCACCGGGGTAATGGCTGCAAACGGAGCGAATATTCTTGCCGCCCAGATCAACACGAGCAGAAACGGAAAGGTGCTGGATATTCTCCAGGTTAATTCGCAGCATGGAATGATCTCAGATCAGACACGCTGGAAAAAGATAGAGAGCGACATGCGTCGCGTGATACATGGTGAGGTGGATGTCGCTCTCCTTGTGGAGAAACGTCAGCGCCCATCCTCAATCACAGCAAAATCCTCCCCTAGATTTCCGACCAGGGTTGAGATAGACAACGATGTTTCAGAGGATTACACAGTAATAGACATTTACACTCATGACAAGATCGGTTTGCTATATCTGATCACCAGCACTCTTACCCGGCTTGGGCTTTATATCGGCGTCTCCAAGATATCTACTAAGGTCGACCAGGTTGCGGATGTATTCTATCTGCGCGACATATTCGGCCAGAAGATAATGGATAGAGAAAAACTGGATGAGATCAGAAGCGTTTTGACCAGAGCGATAGATGATTGGAGTTGAACGCTTCTTGTATATATTTGCAACGTTTCATACACTGAAAAACCAGGAGAGTTCGGAATGGAGCCGGTAAGGAAACAGCTTTTGACAGGATATTCTGCGCTCTCTGCCGCAGCGGCGATCTGGGGGGGAATGTATGTGGTCAGCAAGGCGGTTCTTGACTATATCCCTCCATTTACACTCCTGTGGCTCAGGTATGTTACCGGTTTTATCCTTCTCTGGCTGCTTCTGGTTAGGCAGGGGCTGAGGCAGCCGCTCGGGGTTGACCGCAAGCTCTTTGTTACCATCGGCCTGGTAGGCTATCTGGTTTCGGTCGGCTTGCAGTTTGTGGGGACGAAACTCTCATCTGCACATATGGGGGCTATACTGACCTCTGCCAGCCCGGCATTTATCGTGATTTTCGCCAGATGGATGCTGAATGAGGCATTGACCATGCGAAAGATACTTTCAGTGCTGGCTGCCACCACAGGGGTATTGATAGTTATAGGATTCGAAAACGGGATGGCGCATCATGGGGGTTCGGTTTTAATAGGAAATATAGCTCTTTTAGGTGCCGCTGTCACCTGGGCGCTCCTCTCTGTTCTTGCCAGAAAGGGATCAAGAAAATACTCTCCCCTGGTTATCACGACTTACTCTATTTTCTGGGCTATGCTGATGACAACTCCGATCATGGTTGCCGAGTGGTTTTTCATGCCGGTAAGCGGCCTGGACAGGCCTCTTGTCTGGCTTGCTGTTCTATATCTAGGAGTTGTGTCTACCGCTGGCGCGTTCTATTTGTGGAACAAGGGGATGCAGCTGGTGGAGGCGGGAACCGGCTCGCTCTTTTTTTTCCTGCAACCTGTTGTTGGAGCCTTTCTCGGATGGCTTGTACTGGGGGAAAAGATCGGCGCATCCTTCTTTATTGGTGGCTTGATTATCCTGTTGGCCGTCCTCGCCGCTTCACTCCCGTCCCGCAATCACTAGCGGTGCTCAGTAAGTTCGATATCAAACTGCCGCTTTTACTGCCACCCCGCAATTTTATTTGCAAGGGTGGCAGTGATGCGGCAGTTTGCTAGAACCAGTCGTCATCTTCTTCTACAGGCGCGAAGCCTCTTCGCATGGTGTTTTCCGTCACTACACGAGGGTCCATGAAGTGGAGGAGATAGTCAGGACCTCCGGCCTTTGTCCCAACGCCAGACAATCGCGCCCCCCCGAATGGCTGCCGCATTACGAATGCTCCGGTGCTGTTGCGGTTTATGTACAGATTGCCTACACGGAACTCCCTCCTCGCCTTGGCTATATGCTCGGGGCTCCTGCTGAAAACCGCCCCGGTAAGGGCGAAACGTGTCGAGTTTGCCCACTCGATCGCCTGATCAAAATCTTTTACCCTCATTACGGCGAGAAGCGGGCCGAAAACCTCTTCCTGTGCGACTCTATGTTCTGGAGTTATCCCCCCGATTATTGTCAGTGGCACCCAGAAACCATTTCCTTCAGGCACCCGGCTCGAATAGAGAAGAGAACCCTCCTTCTTCCCGATTTCGATATATTCCATGATGCTTTTCATGGCCGCAGCGTCAGAAACTGCGCCCATGGTGTAGCGGGGGTCTTCGGCAGGGCCTATCAGATATGTTTTTGCTGCGTTAACCAGGCGTTCCACGAACCTGTCGTAGACGGCATCCAGAACAATCACGCGGGAGCAGGCCGAACATTTCTGTCCCTGGAAACCGAAAGCCGAATAGAGAACATGAGGCACCGCTTCGTCCAGATCGGCGTCATCGTCGATTATGATGCCGTTTTTACCGCCCATCTCGGAGATAATCTTTTTGACGTTGGGTTGGCCAGGGTAGACCTTCGCTGCGCGGTCGATTATTCTCAGGCCTGTCTCAACGGAGCCTGTAAAGGCGATCAATGATACTTCAGGGTGATCAACAATGAAATCTCCGATCACAGAGCCTTTGCCAGGGATGTAGTTGAAAACGCCGGGGGGGAGGCCGGCTTCCCTGAATATCTCGACCAGATGCCATCCGATGATCCCTGTTATGTTTGACGGCTTGAATACCGTTGTGTTCCCAGTCACTATGGCCGCGGCGGTCATGCCCATGCTTATCGCAAGAGGGAAGTTCCAGGGGGCTATTATGGCTGCAACCCCTTTGGGCTCATAGAAGTAATGGTTCACTTCGCCAGGCAGATTTCCCATCCTCTGCGGCTTGCCATATCGGATCATCTCGCGGGCATAGTATTCAAGGAAATCTATCGCCTCGGCTACATCCGCATATGCCTGGTCCCACTGCTTGCCTATTTCCAGCACCTGCCAGGCCGATAGTTCAAAAATCCTTCTCCGTGCAGCTTCAGCTCCTTTGAGAAGATACTTCGCCCTCTCTTCAGGAGCGGTATCTCTCCATGCAGGAAAGGCGTTTTTAGCAGCCATGATCGCTGCTTTTGCCTCGTCAACCCCTGCCTGTGCAATCTGGCCCAGAATTTCCGAAGGGTTTGCCGGATTTACGGTATTCACCTTGTTTACTGAAACAACTTCTTTTCCGCCTATATAAAGCGGATAATTTTTTCCTAACTGTTTTCTTATTCCGGCGATTGAAGCCGGGAAAGCGTGACGATGATCCTTTCTGGTGAAATCCGCAAGAGGCTCGTTTCTGAAAGGCGAAAGCCCGCCAATCCCAGTTTCCGCTCTTTGAGGCTTGGAGGCGCGTTCGGTTTTCTCCCGTTCTGCCGTGATAACCGGGTCCTCCAGCAGTTTCTCTATTTCGGCGTCTTCGGCAAAACTCTGTCTGAGAAATGACTCGTTTGCCGTGTTTTCCAGAAGGCGCCGGACAAGATACCCCATACCAGGCACCATGTCGCCATATGGTGCATAGAGGCGGATTCGTCCTGCAACTTTAAGTATCCCCTTCCTGACCGGTTCGGCCATTCCGTAGAGCACCTGAAATTCATATCTCGATTCCGGAACGCGCAACTCTTTTGCTGTCTCCATCACCGCAGAAATTGTCCTTATGTTATGTGAAGCGCATGCGAAATGGCATATCGAACTCTTTTCGAGAATCATTCTGGCTTCTCTCTCGTATGCCGCGTCACTCTCAGCCTTGATTGTCCAGACAGGTATCTCCCAGCCGTTCTGTTTCGCTTTGACAGTTTCGTAATCCCAGTAGGCTCCCTTTACAAGTCTTATTGATATCTGGGTACCGTTTGTTTCTGCCCATTTAAGAAGATCGGCAAGATCACTGTCGGTATCCTTGAGATAAGCCTGAAGGACTATGCCTATGTGTGGGTAATCCCTGTATTCAAGCTTCAGGCGCTTGTATACCTCTATAATGATGTCCTTGTGCCTGTAAGACTCCATGTCGATGCAGAGGAATCCATTCAGTTCCACCACTCTGGCGCATATGACGCGGATCCTGTTCAGGATTGCCTCTACCGAGCCATCAAAATCCTGAGGATTGGCCAGCGCGAAAAGCGCTGTAGGCTTTACAGCTATGTTTATCTTCGGAGCATGCCCCCAGTCGAGAGAGGGATCCCCACCACTGCCGGGAAGCCCCTTCCATTTCTCCTGCTCAAGCCGGAGTTTCTCAAGTACCTCGAGATAAGTATTCACGTATGTTTCGGCTTCTCCGTCCGTCAGGGTCGCCTCTCCGAGTACGTCTATTACTGCCGCAAAACCGTCTTTTCTAAGTTTTTCTATGTTTTTTACAGCTTCGCCAGTGTTTTCTCCCACTATGAACTGTTTGGCCATCTCCTGTATGTTAGCAGAGATGACCTTGTTCAGCACCGCGCCTCCGAGTGAGCCGAGCATACCGGCGACCTTGGCTCCGGTTGACAAAACCGGTGGCATATCCTTCTCCTCGCCGAAATATTCACGTATATGCTCTGTCAGAAGCCTGCCTGTGGCAAGAGAAGGGAAAACGTCCACAAAACGGAACATCTGTATCTTGAACTGTTCATTCTGCATGCTCCAGTCCATGACTTTCCCCATCCACGCCCCCTTGTTGAAGAGCGACGGTTTTTCTCCTGCCACAGTCTCGAAAAATTCCTTTCCTTTTGCAATTATTCTTGCGTTCAGATCTCTGTTTTCCATCTTTTCGCTCTCCTTTCAATTTCCGGAAACTGCGGGATTCTCTCAAGTTCTTTCTGTTGGCGCTTTTTCCCGGTTATCTGGAATTTATTCATATAAATTCTGGTGACAAATTACTGCAAATGGTTTAACCATTTGTAAAAGATTGTCGCGTCACTGTCAAGAAAGATATTTGAAAATATATTCAGAAAAGACGTTTCGATCCGGAAGCTATGGACGTAAAGCAGAGAGTCCTGCAAAAAAATTGCGCAATCCGTTTTAACTGGACAGCAAATCCGGTTTTGACTGGACAGTGATTTCCCTCTTTTCTTCCTGTCGTTGGTTTGATTTTGAGGTGTCCAGTTCACCTGCTCTTTGACATCAGTTTTCGCATTGATTCAGCTCCCATAATCATGGCAATCATATGAGCATTATGAACAACCCGATCCAGCACGGCATCAGCTATAAGTCCAAATTCAATCCAAAAAAGAGTAGCTGACGCTTATATTTTCAACTTGATATACCCGAAAGCAGAAGAACTGCCAGAAGAAATACGACTCGATTTCAAAATAGTATGCGAACGCTTAACATCTGTTGAACCTGTTGTCGACGAAGATAGTGTGTATATGCTTCTGTTGAGAACATGGGCACGAAGCTATGGAACTTGCAAGGAAAATAGTATACATGGCCGATATGGTTGAATCCGCATACAGAAACGATTAACGGCTGAAAAAATCGACATAAACAATCGGAGCTTTAAAGCTGCACAGCGGATTGCAGGTGATGTTAATAAGCGGCGGGAACAGGTTGATAACATGCGAACTGAGAGCTATAAATATCCGAAACTCTAACCTGACCCCAGAGGTTTTCCTGACCCCAGAGGTTTTCCCTGACCTGACCCCAGAGGTTTTCCTTTCTCTTTCCGAGAAGTACACGACCATTTTGAATGATCAAAACACCAACTCCAACTCGTGGCGAAGACATACCCAAAGACCTCATGGTGGCTAGCGTTTACGAGATAACCGGCTGGCGCCGCCGGAGTGGTGCTGCTTGACTAACCGACCAACTGACGACTGAAACACTGGTGAAATTCAGCGCACAGTAAGCCAGTCCGAGTTGATTCAGCCGTTAGACCAGTGTTAGTGGGCTTCGTGAACCAACTTTAATTCAAGACGGCAGCCTAGGGCATGGGCGTATTTGCGCAGCGTAGAAAGCGAAGGAGAATGTTTGCTGTTGAATGATTCAAGGCGTGCAATGGCTGACTGCGTAGTGCCGATACGTCTCGCAACCTCTGTTTGGGACACGCCTGCGGCGGTTCTTGCTTTGAGGAATTCGTCAAGAATAGCGAACTCCTCATCAAGGCTGTCATATTCAGCTTTTACGTCTGCACGCTTGAGGGCTTTTGCTTTAAGTTCTTTATGGGTTAGCATTTTTTATCTCCTTCATCTTGCGCTTGGCTGTAGTAAGCTCTCTGGCAGGAGTCTTGTCTGTTTTCTTTATAAACTGGTGCAAGATAACGATTTTATTGCCCACTACGGTACAATAGAAAACCCTTGCAATACCTTCTGATGATTTTAGGCGCAGTTCAAATAGGCCGTCACCCATTGCACGAGTATGAGGCATGCCCAAGTCTGCTCCGTATACCTCCATTCTGTCTGAATAGCGGAGGTAGCGAGCAAGAAAGCCGGATGGAAGCGCAAGTATTTCAGCCTGCACTGAGTCGCTGTAGTAGGTGATTGTCCAGTTCATGTTGAGGATAATAGCATATTTGATATGTTGGGTCTACGGATAGTTTGTTGTAAGGTCTAACGTTCAAGGTAAGGGGCTGGCTGGAGGCGGGCGAAGCCCGCTGTAAGCCAGTCCTGCTTGACCGCAACCCGGATAGATTTGATCAAAAAACACAGGCAGATGAGTGGCAACAGGCCAACAGGATGCTGCAAGAACTCAATGATGCCGATTTGGCAAAGTTGTTGGGACGGGATATATCGGCGCTGGGTAAAGCTGCACAGCGGATTGCAGGTGATGTTAATAAGCGGCGGGAACAGGTTGATAACATGCGAACTGAGAGCTATAAATATCCGAAACTCTAACCTGACCCCAGAGGTTTTCTCGTTCTCCGGTGTAAAGTAAGTTGCATGTCAAAAGACACCAAGAATTTCCCATTTGTTTTGCCAGTTTTCTAATTGGTTCTCATCGATTGAATGGTGATTTGAGTCATCGTTTACAGGACGGCGCCCACCGTGCTTGTTTAGATATTGTTGATGTTTTTCGTATATTTCGTTGCGGATCCACCAGTCGGGCACTATCCAGTATCTTGGTGCGCTATCAAAATCAACAAAAACCCAGAAATCCTTTACGTCCTCCTCGTTGGGTGGCGTTACGGTTAACTTGGCTTCCTCTATACGTGTGTGCCAGTTGCCCTTCCGTTTACTTTTTGCCTTAACCTTAAGCGTTACCGTTCGGCTGCGCTCTGCGTTTCCAGCGAGTAAATGAATCTTTCGCGTTCCGCGAGATATTACGGAGACCGCACCGCGTTGCAGCAATTCAGCTTCTACTTTTCCTCTCGCCACACAATTGAGTTCGTGACTGTTCATAATGCCTCCATGGCGGATTTATCTTGTTTTTCATCCAACGTTTGAATTCACCGGGCTGCGCGGCTTTTTGCGCAGGTCCGGTGAAATGATGGGTTAGGCGGCTCATGAGTGAGAGACGGCCTTGGAAAATAGATTGAGAACAACGACGCCAGCCACAATGAGCGACATGCCTATGATTGCCGGAAGATCGAGAGCTTGCCCATAGAGAACCCAAGCAATCAACGCAATTAGAACGATGCCAACGCCGGACCAGATTGCATAGGCCACCCCAACCGGAAGTGTTTTGAGCGTGAGTGAGAGAAAATAGAAAGCCGCCGCGTAGCCAACGATGACGATAGTCGAAGGCCATAGACGCGAAAAGCCTTCCGATGCCTTCAAAGCCGATGTGCCGATGACCTCGCTAACAATTGCTACGGTCAGAAATATCCAGTGCATTTGTGTGACCCTCAGTATTGTGAGACGCCTAACGCATATTTGACCGGAATACGGTCATCTTCCGCTCATTTAAGACTTTTCTAAATAAACGGGAAACACCTATGGGGTCAAAACACCTATGGGGTCAGGCTTGACTTCCGGACATTTGATGTCAAACTACCGCCATGGCTCGCAAACCCCGCATACATTTTCCTTCAGCCGTNNCCTTTACCTGATCTTCCAATATGCTGTTGAAAGGATTAGCAGCTGTGTCTCTGCAAGCAACAATTTGTTAGTGATCATTGTGTTGGCGCGCCCGGAGAGATTCGAACTCCCGACAACCTGGTTCGAAGCCAGGGACTCTGTCCAGCTGAGCTACGGGCGCACTGATGCATCTCTTTACCACGGAAAAAAGCGGCTTACAACAGAGTTTTAAAAATTGTAAAAATTATATTTCACAGTATCTGAACTCTTTGATTATCTCCTTGATAATATATCTGAATGAAAGTATAAGACATGACACATTATAACTTTATTGAATAGTCTTAAAGGGAGATGATATGGGACTTTTTGGTGCTAAAAACAGGAAGGAGCTTGAAGGTAAATCGTCGGAGATAGCAAAACTGACTCAAATGCTCGATAACGTTGATAATATCGTAATGCTTTGCGATACCACCCAGGATAACAAAATCTTCTACATGAACCGCCGGGCAAAGGAGCTCATGAACAGTCACAGAGGAGAGCTTAACGCCGGCTTGCGAGGCGCTGATGTCGCAAATGCGTTTAACAACTCCATACATCAGTATCACAAGGACCCTTCCAGGATACGCCGTATTTTCTCCTCACCCAGAACCGATATGCCTCACAGCGCAGAGATACCCATAGGTTCGGTCACGCTCAGAACAACCGCATATCCGATATGGGATTCCGCCGCTCCTGACAGGGTGATCTGCTTCATGGCCTGCTGGAGTGACATCACCGCCGAAAAAGAGGTCAAGCAGCACCAGTTGAATGAGATTGAGCGTAAAAATTATCTCGAGACCAGGATTGACCAGATAGCAACGGCAATGGAAGAGATGAGCATGACTGTGAACGAGGTGGCGAGGAACACGACAAATGCTTCCGATTCAGCTTCTGTTGTGTTCAATAACGCAACAGAGGGGCAGAAAATTGTCAACCAGGCAGTGCGCGAGATGCAGAAGGTTGCCGAGATTGTCAGAAGCTCGGCTGATATAGTTGGAAGCCTTGGGGCAAAATCAGAAAAAATAAGTGAAATTGTCAATGTAATAAACGAGATAGCAGACCAGACCAATCTTCTTGCGCTTAACGCCGCCATTGAAGCGGCAAGGGCTGGCGAGTACGGGCGCGGTTTTGCTGTTGTCGCCGATGAGGTGCGGCGTCTTGCAGAGAGGACAGTTCTCTCTACAAAACAGATAGGTTCAATGGTTTCCGAGATACAGGGAGAGACCCAGCAGGCTGTCGAATCTATTGAAAGGGGGAAAAACGAGGCCGAGGTGAGCGAAAAGCTTTCCCACAAGGCCGAGGAATCTCTCGGAGCGATAGTCCGGTCAATCGAGGATATCAAAAATGTCATCTCGCAGATAGCTACTGCATCCGAAGAGCAGGCAGCGACTTCAACGGTAATTGCGGGAAATCTCGAGGAGATCAGCCGCAAGAACTGACCTGATTGCATCCTTTTCATTTAACCGATTGGAACCTCTCCGGTTCAAAAAAACATGTTTTTCGAGAAAGGCCGGCAACGTATATGCTGCCGGCCTCTTCCATTTTTCCCCTTCTTGTAATCCCGTAACCTGAGGCATCACTCCCTTTACACCGCTTTTGCGCTGATGTATCATTCCGTTTAAATGAGACCGACTCTTTTCTTTTACATATTACGTGAAATTTTCTCTGCATTTGTCTTCGGGCTCGCCGTTTTTACACTTCTCCTTTTTTTAGGCCGACTAATCAAGCTTACCGAGATGGTCATATCGTACGGCGTCCCGCTTGAGGATGTAGGGCGCATGATTCTCTCTGTTCTTCCATCTTTCCTGGTTTTTACAATACCGATGGCTTTTTTTCTTTCGGTTCTCCTGACTTTCGGAAGGCTCTCCGCCGACAATGAAATTACAGTGATGAAGGGGGCGGGGATCAGCCTTTTCCAGCTTCTCCCCCCTGTTCTCTTCTCCGCGCTAGTAGCTCTGCTCCTGGCGATCCCGGTCGCCAATATTCTGGCTCCGGCCGGAAACAGCGCCTTCAAGGAAATCACTCTAGAAGTCATGAAAAAGAATGTTTTTGCGACAATAAGGGAAAAGATTTTCTGGGATGATATACCCGGAGTAGTTCTTTACATGGATCATTACGATGAAAAAGACCGCCGCATGAATGGGGTTGTGATAAATGATTCCAGAAACCGTGATAACCAGCTTACAATTTTTGCTTCCGAAGGGGTGATGGGATACGGGGAAGCAAGGGGGCAGTTGCGTTTCATTCTTTCGAACGGGAGCATACATACAGCAGGGAGAGAAAAAAGATACAGCATGGTGAATTTCGAGCAGTATGTCATGCAGCTCGATTCAAGGAGCAAAGAAGCCGCCATCTGGAAGAAAGAACCGGATATGTCCAATGCGGAGCTGAAAAGAGAGATTGCCGCCAAAGGGATATCTTCGCAATCGAAATACAGGATGATGGCGGAGCTTTATTCCCGTTATTCGATCCCTGTATCCATCCTCGTTTTCGCTCTCCTTGCTCCTCCTCTCGGGATTCAGAACCGACGCTCCGGGAGATCATCCGGTTTTTCCATAAGCATGGCGTTATTTATCGCTTATTATATTTTGCTTTCGCTTTTCAGATATATTGCGGAGAGGGGCACGTTTCCAGCTGCCGCGGCTCTCTGGATCCCTGACCTGATTTTTCTCGCGGTCGGCCTGTTGCTGCTGCACGAGGTTTCAGAGGAGCGGTTCATGAAACTTCCCTTTGCAGATATTTTCCGGCGATTCAGGCAATGAAAATTCTTGCCAGATACATAACTCTCCTCTGGCTCAGGATGTTTCTACTCTGTCTCACGAGCTTCATCTCTCTCTACCTTGCGCTTGACATGATGGAGAAAATTCCCCGCTTCCTCCGCGCCGGGGGTGAAGTGCAGAGCATTCTCCATTTTTTCTACTGGAAACTTCCTGAAATGATCGGCCAGACAGCGCCTTTTTCAATTCTGATGGCGACTCTGCTGACACTCGGGCTCTTCTCCCGGACAAGCGAGATAGTGGCGATGCAGAGTTGCGGAATAAATGCCTTCAGGATAACTCTGCCGATGTTCTGCATGGGTTTTCTTGCTACTCTTCTTCTCCTTGTCAACGCAGAGATTGTTGTCCCGGTCAGTTATCAGCGTATGGAAAAGATAGAGAGGGTAGATATAAAAAAGCAGGGGTTGAATGCCGTATTCAGGCGAGACAATATCTGGTTCAGATATGAGGATTCAATTCTTCAGGCGCAGCTTTTCGATCCGCAGAATCTGGCTCTTAAAGGGGTTGTATACTGGAAATTCAACCGGGAGATGATTCCTTTGTTAAGGATGGATGCAGATATCGCTGAATTCAGGGGAGGAAGATGGGTGGCGCTTGACCCGGTTGTGCGCGAATTTGGTGGAGACAGAATCGGTCGTGAGGTGAGCATGCTTTCGATGCCTCTTGATATTGAACTGAAGGTGGATGATCTGCGGGTGCTGGACAATAACGCCGACAACATGAGTTACAGGAAACTGAAGGAGTATGCTGAAAATCTGAAAAGAAGCGGATATGACGCTTCCCGTTATCTTACGATGATGCATGCGAAGATTTCGGCACCATTTTCCGCCTTTGTAATGGTGATACTCGGTATTCCGTTCGCCTTGCGAAACAGCCGGTCCGGTGGTGTGGCTCTTGGCATCGGAACAAGCATTGCCATCGGTTTCGTCTATTTTGCTGCGAATGCGATTCTTGTCTCATATGGCCGAAGCGGTGCGCTTCCTCCGCTTATGGCGGCATGGGGCGCGAATCTCCTCTTCACTACTGGGGGAATATGGCTCGCAATGACGGTCAGAAGCTGACCAGTTCCAGTATGAAAATGTGGTTCAGGTTTGAATGGTTCTGACAGCGTTACTCTTTCCGATTCCACACCTCGTTTTTTTCAGCTCATTTTTTTCAAAACTGCCGAGCATTTCCAGAAACTCTTCCCTCTCCCGTTTTACGAAAAAAGTTTCCCTGTAACTTCTCAGGGCCTTGCATGCCAGCTCTGCCTGGGTTTCGTACGATGTTTTCATCTCTTCCCCAACTTTCAGGTTTTTGATAAAGCATACATCATCTTAAGGCGTGTAAACGTTACAAATATGAAAATCATATTTCTTCATTATATCTGCATACCTTCCATACATCGGGATTGCAACAGAGCAGGACAAAAAACTCATCTACGCTCTTCGCATTATGGTTCCAGGAAATCTCACGATGTAACCATCTTTTCGCATGCCCGTAACAGTACCTAAATATTGAAGAGTTAATATCACCTCCATGAAACAGATGATTCTCTGTATCCAGGAAACTCCGGGGGAGAGGGGGAAAAGATGAAAATATTTAAAAAACTATATTCGATAATCATGGATTACAGCTCACTTGACCGGCAGATAGAAAAGTTCAGGGAGCTGGCCAGATCATGCAGGGAAAGCGATGCCAGTATAAAAAGCAGATCAATGCGAGGGGTAGCACTTGAACTATAGCCGGATAAATTTTATAAACCGGTTTAAAGCTGATGTTGGCACTATTGCTGCACCTCTCTCGATAGACGCCATACTTGCTGATTTCCGGAGCCTGAGCCCAGCAAGAATAGTGCTTTTCTACCTTTTTGCCGGGATCGCATGGATACTTTTTTCCGATGCGATCACCCTGAGATTGGCCATTGATATCTATGAATTCAGGTATTTCGCTGTTTTAAAAGGGATTCTGTTCGTTGTCGCAACCTCGTTCATATTGTATAAACTTGTAAGCTCCCATGCAAGGCAACTGAAGCGTTCCGAAGAGAACTCCCGGCTGATTGAGCAGAAAAACAGCGAGCTTTCATATTATGACCTCGAAACCGGACTCCCCAATCAGATGCTGCTCCTCGACAGGCTCAACCAGACCATTGCATTGAACAGCCGGAAGAAAAAAAACAGCGCTCTTGTCTATATCTCGCTGACCGGTTTCAAGACAGTGGTTGACGCGCTTGGACACAGCGGTGGTTCGGAGGCTGTCAGGATCGTCGCAGGTCGTCTTTCAACGGCAGTGCGTCAGTATGATACGGTCGCCAGGATACACAGGGATGAGTTCGCGCTTCTTCTGGGCGGGAGCGCTCGCGAGGAGGAGCTTCTCTTTATTCTCAATAAGCTGCATGCAGTTTTTTCCGAACCGGTGTTGCTGGGCGAAGAGGAAGTCCTGATTCAGGCCTGTTTCGGTGTCGCCTGTTTTCCTGCTGACGGCATGGATGCCGAGCATCTGCTCCAGAATTCACATATCGCAATGAACCAGGCGAGACGCAACGGTTCGCTTTTCCAGTTCTATTCCGAAGAGCTGAACAGAAAGGCTGTGGAGCGGATATCGATTGAAGCAGGACTTCTGAGGGCAATAGAGGATGGCGAGCTTTTCCTCTGTTATCAGCCAAAATTCGCCATTAATGGGAAAAAGAGCATCATCGGAATGGAGGCGCTTGTCCGCTGGCAGCGTCCGGGGCATGGAGTGATCCCGCCGGATATGTTCATTCAGACGGCGGAAGAGAATGGCCTTATCGTGAAACTCGGAACTTTTGTTCTCAGGGAGGCGTGCAGACAGAACAAGATATGGCAGGATGAAGAGATGCCGGGGCTTAAGGTGGCAGTGAACATCTCCGCCGGCCAACTGCGCGACAAGGAGTTTGTCACAAGAGTTCTTAACATACTCGACGAAACAGGGCTTGATCCGCAATATCTGGAGCTTGAGCTTACGGAAAGCGCCATAATGGAAAATTCTGTTGACACGGTTTACAAACTTCTCAGCCTTAAAAAATCGGGTATCACGGTTTCCATAGATGATTTCGGCACCGGCTATTCCTCTCTCTCCTACCTCAAACATCTTCCGATAGACACGATCAAGATTGATCGCGCATTTGTCAGGGATATCGTAAACGACCCTGATGATGCGGCTATAGTTGACGCAATTATCGCAATGGCTCATTCGCTCAAGCTGAATGTGGTCGCCGAGGGGGTTGAGACGGCCGAACAGCTAGATTTCCTGCGGCAGCGGAAATGCTGTCAGGCCCAGGGGTTCTATTTTGCAAGACCTCTTGCCAAAGAAGAGTTCAGGGAGTTTATCAATCAATCAGTTATCGAGAGCAACTTCCCTGATGACAGTCATGAGCTCATTTTTGACGAGGCGGAACATACCGTATCTGATGCACCGGAGAACGAACCTGAGAGCTCCCTGTGCGCTCGGGGGGCTCCATACACAAGCGCCGAATATATCGGGGATATCGCGCTTTCAGTGCACCCGGCGGCGCCTGGAGACAACCTTACGTCAGTGTTGAAACGGTTTCAGAAAGACCCTCTACTCCAGGTTCTCCCGATTGTGGATAACGGGAATCCTGTTGGCGTGATCAACCGTTCGACATTTCTGGAGGAGCATGTGATAGGAATGAACGGTTTCGCTATCTACATAAACCATTCAAAGAAAATGCGGGATCTCATGGATCCGGTGAAGCTCAAATTCGAAGCTGACCTCACCATCAGAGAGGCTGCCAGGAAAATACACCTTCAGGAACTGGATATCCGTATTGATAACATCTGCGTCACCAGGAAAGGGAAATATTCCGGCGTTATTGACGTAAACCTGTTTGTAAATGCCATTACAGACATCAACCTTATGCTCGCAAAAGGGGCCAACCCTCTTACCGGGCTTCCCGGGAACGAGTCTATACAACGTGAGATAAACGACAGGCTGTCACGCGGGGAGACATTCGACATCGCATACATAGATATTGACAACTTCAAGCCGTTCAACGACTACTATGGCTTTGAGAGGGGGGACGCCGTAATCAAGGGGATAGCGGAAATCATCACCAAAACCGTCTGCTTGTCGAATGCCGGTCTCCCCTGTTTTTGCGGACATATAGGCGGAGACGATTTTATTGTAATCACTGGTCCGCATCAGGCAGAGGGGGTGGCGGCAGAGATGATCAATGCCCTGAATGAGTATCTACCGGTTTTCCACGGAGAAAAGGACTTCTCCGCAGGTTATTACATCGCTGTCAACAGAAAGGGGGAAACCGAGAGGTTCGGGCTTTTGTCTCTCTCGATCGGAATAGTGAATACGAGATTGACCCCTGTGACATCATATGCCGAACTGGCCTCCATTTCTACCGAGGTTAAGAGGGCGGCAAAGAAAGAGCACGGCTCCTCTATAATCGTCAACAGGCGGCATGGAAGTGAATACAGGATATGAGGATGATTTTGCGGTCATCTGCCCGCTCGGTTTTAATCCGGTATTTCCCCGGCAGTGCCCAATATTGAACTGTAATTCTGGCCGATTTCCGGCGCTTTATCGAGAGTGAATGAGCGAGCTTTACTCCCCATCGTTGAAATCCTGGGCGAATCGGAGGTAAGCAGTTTTATGGCCGAAACAAGAGATATCCTGTCGCTTGCACGGAAAATCAGACCGGTTTCACCATCAATCATCAATTCACCGGGTCCACCTTCGTCTGATACTATTACCGGCAGCCCCGAAGCCTGCGCCTCCAGCACCACGTTGCCGAAGGTGTCGGTTGCACTCGGAAATACAAAAATGTCAGATGACGCATATGCGCTCTGCAACTCCATGCCTGTCAGATACCCTGTGAAGATGGCCGGATAGCCGTAGAGTGACGCCTGCATCTCTTCCCGGTACGGTCCGTCCCCCACGACTGCCAGCGTAACGGTTTCACCTTCGAGAACAAGCTCCATGAAAGCGTCTGCGAGGAGTTCAACCCCCTTTTCCCGCGAAACCCGGCCTACATAAAGGAGTATGATTTCTCCTGGCTTCGCTCCCCGTTCTATCCAGAATTTCTTGTCGCGCAGGCATGGATTGAAAACCAAAGTGTCAACCCAGCGCGGGAGCGGTTTCATACGCTCTCCAGGGATGCCGCGGGCGACAAGCTGCTGTCGGGTGCCTGACGACGGGGTCATGATCTCTTCCATCTGGCCGTAAAACCAGATCATGTAGCTCCAGGCGGCGTTCTCCAGGAATTCGTCATTAGTAAGGGCGCGGACATACTGCGGGATGTCGGTGTGGTAAGTGCCAGCGACAGGTATGCTCATTATCCGGCCGATCAGGATACCGAGGAGCCCCATAGTGCCCGGAGTGCTTATGTGGATTCGAGTGAACCCTTCCCGTTCTACAAAATCGAGCAGATCCAGAACAGGCGGGAAGCGGAGTTTTAACTCCGGGTATTCGGGAATTACGAAATCTCCTACGGATCTGAATTTTTTCACTCCTCTCAGACTGCCGTCGACATCTTCTCCTGTTGTTATTACCGTTAACTCTATACCGCGCTTGAAGGCTGTGTTTATAAGCCGTTTTATGGTTATTGCAACACCGTTTATCTCGTCGAGCGTGTCGGTAAAGAGGGCTATCTTCTCCGGTTGCCCGTCATGGCGAAGCTCCGGGATGCTGCCGGCAATTTCGCTTATCAGTTCTTTTCCCCGGTTCTGATGATGGAAAGCGAGATAGTAGGGTGAGATGAGAGCGTGAATAAGTCCGATAGTCCCGGCTGTGTTCAGATAATCGAAGAACCCGGCGCCTGGCGTCAATGTCATGAGCCGGTTCGTATAATGATAGATCAGGCGGTTTGCAAGCCTGCTTACAACCGCGAATATCCTCCGGTTGTTTCCGATGTCCCTGATTGACTCGAGGAAAGCAGCGTCATCAAGAAGAATCCGTGCTTCAGTGTCGAGTATCTCTTCAAAGTTCATCTTTTTTCTCTCTGCGTACTCCCTGCGAAGGGGGAGATTTTTTAAGAGAAAAATTTTTATTTTATCAAGAAACGAGCTTTTCTCCTCGCCTGAATTGAAGAAGCGGTCAAGCAGCATGGAGACAAAAGGGGTGTTGCTCTTTTTCCCCCCTTTGAGGCGTTCGCTGTAGAATGCGTGTGCGATTCCATACATGCTGTGAGCCATTGTCAACGCTCCGCCATCATCGCCATCCGCGCAGCTTTTCCCGTTTCTTATTCCGTCAATGAACTCCTTGATTGTGGCTGAATCGTGAACAGTGGTATGAGCGCTTGCTATGAACAGCCCTCCGTGGTCGTCCGAGCCGCCTACCACGCTCTTTTTCCACGGAATTTCCCCGTATGGAGCAAGTCTGTGTTTTTCCGCCAGGTTGTTGATGAGATGTTCGGAGAGGGCTGATACCAGGCATTTTGTAAAGTTGTTGAAACGGCCGGCTCTGCAGCCGTTTTTAACCTCGAAGACGGTAAAGAGGAGAAGTGACTTTTCAATGATCGCAAGATCAAGTTTCTCATTTTGCGCATAAAGCGGATGCGCCAGAAAATGAACAATATCAGCCGTTCTAAGATAAGCGAGCATCTCGTAAATGTTTTTTCGCAGATTCATGATCGTTGAAAAATCATTTTCGGATATGTCAAGCACAACCACATGAACCTTGCACCCGTTTTCAGGGAAATGAGCCGTGATTTCCGAGCTTATGAATGTCCCGGGGAGATGGGATATCTCGAGTGCGCCGTTTATGCTGTTATGATCTGTAATCGTGACATAATCCATCCCGCGCTCTCTTGCTTTCTTGTAGAGAGTCATGGGCTGAGTGTAGCTTTCCGGCACGTTGAACTTTCTCATCGCCCAGTAGACCGGTTTATTGGAGTGATTTGAATGGAGATGCAGGTCGGCTTTGAACGGTTTCATAATCTGAAAATTATCAGAGTTCTGTTACGTTGATGTGAAGCTTCGGCAACTCTTCTGTTGAATGTTGCCTGTATAAAATAAAGAAACTGCGGAAAGGAACAGAAGTTTAACCGGCTGTTAATATCGATGTGACATTGCGCTGCTACTATCCCGCACAGATTCTTAATCGAGATGAATTCAGACAGAGGAGGGGGTATGAGCGACAGCGGCGCAAAAAGCAGATTTTTTAACGATTACAGATCAGTTGAATCGGTGTTTACTGCTGCATCAGGCTTGATGCGTACAATATCTATCAAGCGTTTTTCCCCCCGCTCGAGACGCCGTGAATTCGACATCATCGCAAACAACGGAAATGCGATAAGATCGCGTTGCCACCTCTTCAAGGAGAAAGGGTGGGGGTGGTATCCTACGATAGTCATCGGAGGGTTTGTCCCTGACGCCACCGAGACGGTCGAATTTCAGCGTAAACTCCTCAGGCGGCATGGTTCGGTTTACTATATGAACTACTCGCGCACCGGTTTTTGTCAGGAGATGTTCAACGCCCAGCTTGCCGATCTTATTGATCATCTTGAGAGAAAAAGAAAAAACCCCGTGATCATGGCGATAAGTTTCGGATGCGGCCTTCTCGCATCTTTTCTGCGGCATGAAAATCAGGAGATGAGAAAGAAGATAAGAGGGATCATAATGATAAGTCCGGTGCTTACGATTGACGATCTGGTCAGGAATGCTCCCGCAAAATCAGACGGGGTCAGGATACTTGAGAGCAATCTGAAGAGGATAATGGCTGCTGATCCGGAGAGCAAAGCTGACATTGAAAAACATATAAACCGTTCAAGGCGCTGTTTCCAAGGGCTTTTCAACGCAGGCGCAGGGGTCAGGGAGCTGACTCTACGTCATCTGGCAATCAGGAAAAAGGTTAACGACGTAATCGAAGGGACATCCGCTGTCGGGAGTTACGAAAGGGTGAGAGCTCTCAGAGACTTCTGTTTCCCTGAATCATCTGAAATTCTATACTCCGGCCCGATGCAGGTTCTCTTTGCGGAGAAGGAGTCAGATTTCCTTATCCCGACCTCTCCCACAATCGGTTTTTTCAGCGACAAGGAGAGTTACCGGAGGATTTTCCCGCGTTGCAGGGTAGAGACGGTAATATCCGGGATAAGAGGCGACGGCGTCCCTCATGCGTCACTTGTCTTTCACCATGAGTTCTACAACGGAATAATTGAAAAATGGTACTTGTCAACAGTTTATCCCGATATGGAGATGGCTGTCTGATGACTCTTGCCGATGGTATTCAGAAATCCTTTCCGATTCAAAAGCTTCTTCGTATGAAAGCTGCGGAAAGAGCCCGTAATTTCGCTCTCAGGAATCCAGTTTCAAGCCAGAGAGAGATTTTTTTCGATCTGGTTACAAAAGCCGCAGAGACAAGGTTTGGCAGAGAGAATGATTTCAGGAGCCTTTCAGAATTGCCGTTTGATTCCGCCTGCCGGAAATTCAGAAGCGGTATCCCTCTGCGCAATTACCGGGAATTTGCGGCTGACTGCTTCTGCCATGGCCTGCCGCATGATTCTGCCTGTCGTAACCCTCCGTTTCTGGACAATGTCACATGGCCAGGGGTGGTCAGAATGTTCTGCGAGACATCAGGCACCACTGCCCCAAGCAAATTCATCCCTTTCACCTCGCAGATGTTTGCAGAAAACAGGCGTGCCGCGCTCGATATGATCTCCTGCTACCTGAGCTCATTTCCGGAGTCAACGCTTCCAACCGGGAAAATTCTTTACATGTCCGGTTCAACCAGGCTGACAGAGGTAAGAAGCGGGGTATGGTCAGGCGACATGAGCGCGCTTACCCTGAGATTCAGACCCTGGTACATCTCTCCATTCGTAGAGCCGAATATCGCTGTTTCAGATCTCCCCTGGGAGGAAAAGCTGCAGGCCATGGCGGAACTTCTGCTTTCTGACCGGCGTATCCGCGCGATTTCAGGTGTTCCCCCCTGGATAATTCTTCTTCTCAAGCGATGCATTGATATAGGCCGGAAGCCGCTTTCGCTTCTCCTTCCCGAACTTGAGCTTATTGTTCATGGTGGAACTTCACTCAAACCTTACAGAAATGAACTGGAGAACCTGTTTGAGGGGAAAGTTCCGCGGCTTCTGGAACTTCTCCCTTCATCTGAAGCTTTCATGGCTTTTCAGATGGTCGGAGAGGAGCATATGCGCCTGACTCCGTACTATGGCGTTTTCTTTGAGTTCGTCCGCTTCGATGACCTGGATGCGAATGGAAAACCGTTGCCTCATGCGGAGACGCTGCTACTTGAGCAGGTTGAAACCGGCGTTCGTTATGCAATAGTCATAAGCAGCTGTTCCGGTCTCTGGCGATACCATATCGGCGACACTATCCGCTTTGTTTCGACCGATCCGCACCTGATAGAGTTCTGCGGGAGGGACCGGGTTCTTGACAGGTTTGAAGAGAAGGTGACACAGGATGAGGTGGAGCAGGCTGTTGCTGATCTGAACAGGGACGGAGGCTGGAATGTCCGTGAATTCATGGCAGGAGCGGACATAAGGAACAGGCGGCATATCTGGGTGCTGGCCATGAAAAACGGAGATCAGCAGAGCGATGACCCCTCCGGCATTCTGGATGCGGCTCTTTGCGGAATGAACGCCGATTACTCCACATTCAGACGTCAGGGGAGGATAACCCCCCCTTGTGTCATAATTGTCAGTGAAGATGAGATTTACCGCTGGTCGTCAGAAGAGCGCGGTAAGCTCGGCGGGCAGAGCAAGATACCGCATATCGACCCTACTGAAGATTCTTCGATGATAGCAAGTCTGGTCAATTTCTGCTCTTCAGGGCAGCCGGGGTAGTTTCAATCGGCAGTTCTACCCGAACATACCCGGTTTTGAAACAGATACCAGGAATTAAAGCGGCGTTTTGCCGCTTTTGTTTTATGGCAATCCAGAAGCTCTTTTGATATAAATTACCCGTATGTCAGTCTGATTCATGAAGCTCGGAACCTGTTTTCTGGAAGGGAGCGCCGATAAATGAAAGTGATAGCCGTTTACAACATAAAGGGCGGCGTGGGGAAAACCTCCTCGTGCGTAAATCTTGCCTCTCTGTCTGCTGAAAGCGGCATGAAAACGCTGCTCTGGGATCTTGACGCGCAGGGCGCCTCAAGCTATTACCTCAATACCAATCCAGAATTTTCACACGGAACTAAAAAACTCTTCAAAACCAGAGATATCGGAAAAATTGCGGTCGAAACCGGAATTGGCGGCCTGGATATTATCCCGTCGGACTTTTCATACCGCAATATGGATCTGTTTCTTGATAGCGAGAAAAAGCCAAAAAAAAGGATGGCAGAATTCATAAGCCGTTTTGAAAAGGATTATGACGTCATTTTTCTGGATTCTCCCCCAAGCTTTTCGCTTGTTTCTGAAAACATCTTCAACGCTGCCGATATAATGCTCATCCCGCTTATCCCGACAACCCTCTCCATGCGAACCTACTCCCAGATACTAGAATATCTTGACGAACACAGAAAGCTTCCGCTCAGGATCATGCCTTTTTTTTCAATGGTTGACAGGAGGAAAAAACTCCATCTTGAGATCATTGACCAGGCGAGGGAGAACATCCCCGGTGTTTTGAAAACGGTTGTCCCTTATCTTTCCATAATAGAGAGCATGGGGATACGGAGGGCACCGGTTACTGTTTTTGCTCCTAGAAGCGACGCAGCCGCAATTTTTGCTTCTCTCTGGAGAGAGATAGCCCTTGGGGTAAAAATCGGCAGACGCTGATTTTTTTCTCTCACTCCTTCCATACGGAATTTTTCCGAATCCGCTGTATCCTATCATTTTGAAACTCTCTTCACAGCTCCAGTTTCGTTTCTGAAACGTTGATCCATCTTTCAGTGTCTCCTGATGTTCCTGATTTTATATAAATCTCTAATTTTAAGAGCTTTTTTATAAATTATTTTCAAATTATGGTTTTACTTTTGCGGTTTGATAATATATAAAAAGTTCTCTCTGTCACCAACTCGTTTCATTTTTGCGACAATACAGAAAACAAGATTAAAGGTTCATTGAAAACTCAAGGTTTCTTTTTCAGCAAACCCGGATTCCAGCCATATAAAAATTGAACCGTCAGGAGAGCAGAAGATGAAAATGAAATTGTCCGGCAAGGTGTTCTGCATAATAGGCTTGACCCTTCTCATCGGCTTCAGCGTGCTTGGGGCAGCCGCGCTATGGCTGAGCATCACATCAACCCAGAAAATGCAGATTGATGCATCTTTGCAGAATGCCGCAATAATCAGGCAGACCGTCGAGGATTTCATGCTGAAGAATGAATCGGCGCAGGTTGTAAGGTATATTGAAGAGCTGAAATCAAAAAAGATAGTTCTGGATGTTTCAATATATAACGGAGAAGGGAAAGCCGCGGGTGGCTCCACTCCAAATCAGCAGGTGCTCGATACGTTTAAAAACGGGAAGGCGTTTCAGTTTAAGGAGAACGCGAATGGCGTGAAATCTCTTGTCAACATAATTCCGCTCCCTAACGATACCCGTTGCAAGTCATGCCATGATGCCGGAGAGGCTTTCGCAGGCGCGATCAAACTTACCACATCCATGGAAGAGGGGTACGACAGCCTCAAAAAACTTGTCGTCACTCTCCTCACACTGGGAATAATCTGTTTTTTCCTGATTACCGGCGGAATGTACCTCTTCTTCCGGCTGACCATCATCAAGAACATAATGAATGTCTCCAAAAGCATAGAGATACTTTCAAGTGGAGAAGGTGATCTCACCATGCAGCTCAAGGTCGGTTCGAACGATGAGATCGGGACGCTTACAGATGGTGTGAACAGGCTTGTTTCAAAGCTGCGCGAGATAATTTCAGATCTATATGGACAGGCAGGGCATGTGGCTATCTCCTCCTGCCGCACAATGGCCGGCATAGAAAGGCTTGCGGCGGCGATCTTCGAGCAGAAGGAGCTGGCCGCTTCCGTCGCCGTTGCTTCGGAGGAGATGTCGGCGACCCTTAACGATGTTGCCAACACCACAGCCAAGGCGTCGGCACTTTCCCAGCAGGTTGATGAATCTGCCGCAGATGGTCGTAACATCGTCGAGGAAACAGCCGAAAGCATCGACGAGATAAAAGCCGGTGTGGAGGGGACGCTCAATGTAATGGGGCGGCTGGAGAACTCATCAAAACAGATCGGCGAGATTATCGGCCTGATCGAAGATGTAGCCGACCAGACCAATCTTCTTGCGTTGAACGCTGCGATCGAAGCGGCAAGGGCGGGGGATGCGGGGCGCGGCTTTGCTGTGGTCGCGGACGAGGTTAAAAATCTTTCCGGAAAGACCTCAGCTTCGACCCAGCAGATCGCCAGAATAATAAAGGCAATACAGGGTGACATCAGGGCAGCCATGAATTCCATTGAAACCGAAAAGGGGCGCGTTGAGGCCGGCATAGTAAATTCGACCAGGGCGAGCGAGCAGATATCTACCATACTCGCTCTTGCGACGGAATCCGCCGAAATGATCAACTCGATAGCGACCGCAACAGAAGAGCAGAGCGCCACGACATCCGACATCACCTCAAAAATCCATCTTGTTTCTGAAACTTCGCAGACAATACAGACACAGATGGAAAAATCAGTCGCGACTTTTGGCGAGCTGACCCAGACGGCGGAGAAAATCTACACGACTGTTGGAAAATTCAAGGTTGGAAACTACCATGACGCCATCAAATCTTATGCGGCCGAACTCAGGGAGAGAGTTGCCGAAACTCTGGAAAAGGCCGTCTCGTCAGGACGGATCGGCAGAGAGCTTCTCTTCAGTACCGATTACAGACCTATCCCGAATACAAATCCGCAGAAGTTCAACACAGCTTTTGACAAACTGTTTGACGAGATAATATCACCCCTGCAGGAAGAGGTTATAAGAAAAGACAGCCGTATCGCCTATGCAATCTGCACCGACAGATCGGGGTACTGCCCATCACATAATCTCAAATACTGCAAACCGTTGACCGGCGATCCGGCAAAGGACAAGAATGATAACAGAACGAAACGGATATTCAACGACCGGACAGGATTCAAGTCGGCCACCAACGAGGAGAAGTTCCTGCTTCAGACCTACCTTAGAGACACAGGCGAAGTCATGAACGACATGTCGACCCCGCTGATAATCGGTGGAAGACACTGGGGTTGCGTAAGGATAGGTTATATAAGCGAAGATTGAGTCTATACAACAATCCAGGGGAGATGACCTCAATGTCCACAATAGAGTGGCAGCCGGCATACGATGTACAGGTTTCCAGGTTTGACGAACAGCACAAAAAGCTTTTCCAGCTTATGAGCGATCTGCATAACGCGATGAAAGAGGGGGAGGGGCAGATAAAGCTTGCCGAAATATTCAATGCTCTGACTGCCTACACTACAACCCATTTTTCCGATGAGATAAGTTTGATGGAGTCTATGAACTATCCTGGAACCGCAGAACATAAGGCGCAGCATGACAATCTTATTATGCAGGTCGGGGAACTTAACAAAAAATTCGTGAAAGGTGACGGCGTAGTCAGTATTGAAGTGCTGAATTTTCTTAAGAACTGGCTGGTCACTCATATTCAGCATGAGGACAAAAAATACGGCCTGTTTTTTAATTCAAAAGGAATATACTAATTTTACAGCATTTTAAGTGCTGAAACTTAAAGGGTTGCATTATGTATTCAGAAAGTGATTTTCTGGTGATAGGGAGCGGCATAGCTGGTCTCTCATTCGCCCTTCAGGCTGCCGATCATGGCAGCGTGACAATAGTTACCAAAAGAGATATTGCGGAATCGGCCACCAAATATGCACAGGGGGGGATAGCATCGGTTTTTTCGGTAGATGACTCTTTTCAGTCTCATATTGAAGATACCATGGTAGCCGGGGCGGACATCTGCCATGAGGATGTCGTGAAAATGGTCGTTGAAGAGGGGCCGCTTACTATAAAGAGCCTCATTGAATGGGGTGTCAATTTCACCACAAGCGGCACATGTTATGACCTTGCCCGGGAAGGGGGGCACAGCGCAAGGAGGATACTCCATTCCGAAGATATCACTGGCCGTGAAATCGAGAGAGCTCTGGTAACCGCTGTAAAAAATCATAGAAACATCAGAATTTTCGAACATCACATTGCGATTGACCTGGTTACCTCACGCAAGATCGAAAAGACGCTTTCCGGAGAGAACCGTTGTCTTGGCGCTTATGCCCTGGATATCAATGATGGCGGTTTTATAAGGACATTTTCCTCAAAGTTCACCATCCTCGCGTCAGGGGGCGCCGGAAAGGTCTATCTCTATACATGCAACCCGGACGTTGCTTCAGGCGATGGAGTCGCCATGGCGTACAGAGCCGGCGCCACTATCGCGAACATGGAGTTCATGCAGTTCCATCCTACGACCCTCTATCATCCCCTTGCGAAATCATTTCTTATTTCCGAAGCCGTGCGCGGAGAAGGGGCAATTCTCCGACGCCGGGATGGCACGCCTTTCATGGAGAAACACCACAGACTGAAGGATCTTGCCCCGCGCGACATCGTGGCGAGAGCGATAGACTATGAAATGAAGACAAGCGGAGATGACTGCGTATATCTGGATATAACTCACGAACCGGCCGATTTTGTCCGGAGCCGTTTTCCGAACATATATCAGACATGCTTGGATTTCGGGCTCGACATGACAAAAGAGTGGCTTCCGGTTGTCCCGGCCGCGCACTACCTGTGTGGCGGAGTAGCGGTCAATCTGAACGGAGAGACTGATCTGCCGGGGCTGTACGCCATTGGCGAAACCTCCTGCACTGGTCTGCACGGAGCTAACCGGCTGGCCAGCAATTCCCTTCTCGAGGCTGCCGTATATGCCGGCAGAGCTTTCAGGCATTCTGTGGGTGCCTTGGGAAAAACAGCCTTTTCAACCGAAACGATACCGAAATGGGATTCCGGCACAGCCACAAACAGCGACGAGATGGTCGTAGTCTCACAGAACTGGGATGAAATACGGAGATTCATGTGGAACTATGTCGGGATAGTCCGCTCCGACAAAAGGCTGGAAAGAGCCTTGCACCGGATACAGCTGATCCAGGAAGAGATAGACGAGTATTACTGGAATTTCATAGTCACATCGGATCTGATTGAATTAAGGAACATCACAACCGTAGCCGAACTGATCGTCCGCTGCGCGCAATCCAGGAAGGAGTCGCGCGGTCTTCATTACAATATCGACTATCCTGAGCGGGATGATCTCAATTTCAGGAAAGACACATACGTAAAAAAACGCTTTTAATCCTCTCTGCTGAACTCTGCGAGGCAACCTTGGAAATTGATGAGACGAGAAAGAGAATCGATCTGCTTGATGATGTTTTGCTTCGCATTTTCAACGAGCGCGCCCGTCTCGCCCTGGAGATAGGGCATATGAAAAAGGAGCTTGCTCTGCCGGTTTTTGATCCCGCGAGAGAGAAGAGGATATTTGCGCGAATGAAGCATGAAAATCCCGGGCCTCTTGACGACGGCGCCATAGTTCGCCTCTTTGAAAGGGTTGTTGATGAATCGAGACGGCTTGAGCGGATAATGTCGCATGAGAACGAGGAACGTCATGAAGGGGATGAGCCATGCTTATCATAATGAAGAAAAATGCGCCTGAAGAGGCGCTTGACCGGATAAAGGGGTATCTGATAAACAATGATTTTGACATTCACCAGTCTACAGGAGCGAACCGCACCATAATCGGGGTGATCGGAGAAACGGACAGCCTGGACGAGCGCGAGATTGAATCAATGCCCTACGTAAACCAGGTTGTAAGGATCAAGCGTGAAGATGATTGAGCTCAATCAGATCATTTGCTCTCTTCAATCAGGCCGTGCTTTGCGAGGAGACCGGACAGATTGCCAGATATTACCGGTTTTACGATGTAATCGTCACATCCGCCCGTCGCGATAGCCTCCATCATCTGTTCGGGCGAGTCGCAGGAAGTAATCATGAAAATCCTGGCCGGAGCAGCATTTCCAGCGGTTTCCAGCTCCCTTATTATTTTCAGCGTCTCATGGCCGTCCATCCCTGGCATCACTATGTCAAGGCAGATAAGGTCATAGTGCTCACCGTCACTGATCTTTTTCCTGACCATCTCCACCGCGTCATTGCCATTTCCGGCAGTGTCGCAACTCCCCTTTTCCTCCAGAAAGAGCGAGAGGAAGAGAGTCTCAACCGGGCTGTCATCGACTATCAGAATTTTCATAACGTTTTTGTTCACTCCGTTAAAGCGGCCAGTTTCATCCGTTCCGCTTCCTGCACGAAAAAACCTTCCAGTTCAGTCGCCTTTACGGTGAGAGGGGTCATCGAGAGGAATCGCAAGCCCCCTTCAACCGTGTTTGTTATTATGGAGAGCGGGCCTGAATGCTCTTCCCTTACTTCTTCCGAAATCTTTTCAAGGGTCAGGCTGACTTTTTCGTACAGTTTCTTTTTTATATTGACCTTCGCGTTGGCCTTGTCATATTCACGTGATCTGATCCCCTGGATCTGTTCGGCAATCAGCGCACGTTCTTTTATCATCTTTTCAGTGCTGGCGCGATCCTTTGATTGCTTGAACGCTTCAAGCACAGATTTCAACTGGTTGAAGAGCTTGTTCAACTCTTCCAGATCATTGTAGTTGACACCGACGACAATCCTGGTGAAAAGCGAGGAAGGGGAGCCGGCTGTGGCTGTCTCCACCCCCCCCATCGCTACACAGCTGCCCCCGACAAGCACCCCTTTATTTACATAAACCGCGCCGAGTGTCTTGATGTCGCAGTTGCGAATCTCGGTATCTATCAGGATATCGTCGAGAGATTCAATAAGCGTGTCATGAATGAAGTTTGCGGTGATTTTTGATCTGCAGTAGATAGACCCCTTTTCCTGGCCGGACATGCCGCAGAAGACAATGTCGCCGTCTGACTCTATTCTGCATGCCCCGATATTCCCCTGAACCTTGATGCCTTTTGCCGCTTTTACGGAAAAACCGTCCAGTATGTCCCCACGCACCTCAAGAAAACCGTTGTAGTTTATATTTCCTATTTTAAAATCCACATCCCCTTTTACAACATAGATATCCTCAACCGATATTTCATTTCCTTTAATAAAGATTCGTCCGTCCCCTTCGGAGTAAATATGAACCCCGTCGTCATCGAGACGGACATTCTTGCCTAATACCGGTTTCAGAGGCTCTCCATGCATGGGGGGGATGGTTATGCCGAAGACCGTTTTTCCAGGTGTTCCATTTTCAGGTCGAATTATGGTGCCTATCAGGTCGCCAGGTTTTACATTTATGAAATTCTGCACATTCCTGAAGTCAATCTGCTCATCATCTACATCCTCATCCTCTGTTTCGCTCTCAGCGGAATGCAGCTCTATTCTGCCATCATCCCCCTTTTTCATCGGATAGCCTTTTGCGATGACAAGGTCTGAGACGCTTTTTTTCTGTTCCGAGAGTGAAAGGAGGATTTTTACAGCCTTGCTGTCGACACCTTCCCTTATTTTTGCTTCGTTAAAAAAACCGTTCAATTCTTCCGGCTTCAGCGGATCCCCCCCCATCGCAGAAGGTTCGTAACTGCAGACGCAGGCAAGCCCGTCGGCAGAAACAATGAATTTCAGGGTGTAGCCGAGTCTTTTGAATTCAAAGCTCTTGATCTTTTCACTTTCCGGCACAATCGTCTTAGGGTCCAATGGTTTTCCCCTTTACTTTCAGCTGGTCGTATGATGAGGATTCAACAGTTCCGAAATGTTATCTGCTGCAAGTGTTATCTCCGTTTCCGCACCGTCAGACATCCTCCTGAAAAGGGCTTTTCCGGAATTAACTTCATTTTCGCCAACAACGACGCTGTAAGAGGCTCCCATTCTGTCCGCACGTCTCATCTGGCTTTTCAGGCTCTTACCTTCGTAATCCATTTCGACATGCACTCCTCTTTTCATCATTTGATTCATCAGACCGAAGGCGAATTCCCGTTCTTTCATTCCGATGGTCGCGATGAAAAGTTCTGGCGGCGCAGTATAACTCCCCTCTCCCAGAAGCAGGGCAATCCGTTCCATTCCCATTGCAAAGCCGACTCCGGGGATATCTCCCCCCCCAAGCTGTGAAATCAGACCGTCGTAACGTCCTCCAGCTGCGACCGCCGATTGTGAGCCCAGCTGGTCAGTCACCATTTCAAAAGTTGTTCTTGTGTAGTAATCAAGCCCGCGAACCATTCTCGGGTTGATGATGAATTTCGTCTCGCTCTGATGGAGATAATTCTGTACCGAGTTAAAATGATTTACGCAATCATCGCAGAGATTCTCCAGCATCGCCGGAGCATCCCTGGTAGCCTCAATGCAGCCGGACAGTTTGCAATCAAGAATTCGCAATGGGTTAAGGTCGAACCGTCTGCGGCAGTCTTCGCACATCGATTCAATCCGTTTTTCAAGAAAAGCCGTGAGTTTCACGCGGTATGCAGGTCTGCATTCGGGGCAGCCCAATGAATTTATCTGAAGTTCCGGTTTCTTCAGGTCAAGCCCATTGAAAAAGGCGGCAAGCAGGTTTAGAAGCTGCGCGTCAGCCATAGGATCGTCTGTTCCGGTTATCTCTGCGCCGATCTGGTTAAACTGGCGGTAGCGCCCTTTCTGTGGTCGTTCGTAACGGAACATAGGACCCATGTAAAACAGTTTCAAAACTGAATCCTGGGAATGCAGCTTGTGCTGTATCAGCGCACGCATGACTCCTGCCGTCCCTTCGGGGCGGAGGGTTACGCCACTACCGGATTTGTCCAGGAAACTGTACATCTCTTTTTCTACTATGTCTGTCGCATCACCTATTGAACGGCTGAAAAGCTCGGTTTTTTCCATGATCGGAATTCTGATTTCAGAAAAGCCGTTCACCCTGAAAACTTTTCTTGCAATCTCCTCAATATGTCGCCACCTGTCCGATTCAGGTGGGAGTATGTCGTTGAAGCCTTTAATTGATGATATGCTCATTCATTCCTCTTAAACTGTTTTTCATCGTATTTTATCACACTGTTCCTCCCGCCTGTTTTGCCGCAGTACATGGCCTTGTCCGCCATTTCAAGAAGCTCGGTTTTCGACATCGTGTCTTCAGGGCAGCAGGCGATTCCGATGCTGCATGTTATACGAATATCAATTCCGCTGTCGGAGTGGAAAGAGTGTGTTTCTATATTTTTTCGTATTCTTTCCGCGACACTCTCCGCTGTTTCCGGAGTTGCTTCAATCAGGATTATGTTGAATTCATCCCCTCCGTATCGGATGATGATATCCACCTCCCTGACAGATTTTTTGAGCAAAGCTCCCATCTCGGAGAGAATGCGGCTTCCGGTCAAATGTCCATGCCTGTCGTTGACAGTCTTGAAAGAGTCGATATCCATAAAAAGCAGGGCGAGGTTTGATCTGTACCGTTTAACCCTCTTTAATTCTCTTTCCAGCGCTATATCCAGGTACCTGTGGTTGAAAAGCCCTGTCAGGTCGTCAATATAGAGCATGTTTTTAGCCTGATTGTATGCTTCAGCGTTTCTTAAGGCCTGCTCGGAGCGCTCCAGAAGGAAAATAATGTTTCTCTTTTTTGAGGTGATCGGAGGAAGCGTTTCCCCCGCCTCATTGAAGGTTGCCACTATTCCGGTTATTTTTCCGGCGTTGCGGATAAAAACAAGGCAAGCTTCGGCTATTCCGTATTTTTCAGCGTCCTTTGGCAAGCCGGGAAATTTCACTTTTATTCTGAGAAAATTTCCTGAAATTTTTCCTTTGCCTTTCTGGAGCACTTCTTCTTTCAGCGGGGCGGCAAGATTTTCTGGTATTCCCGTTGTTACCAGCGTTTCAAGAGCATTGTCCATCTCAAGTATCGCGAGCGAGCGGCTTGACCCGTGCTCTCTGGCAATCGCTTCGGCCAGAAGTTTTTGTATGTGATGAAGATCAAGCGAAGATGCGATATCCTGTGAAGCCTTAAAGATATCCAGGATATTTTTCAACTCATCTTTTCTGTTCCTGAACTTCCGTTTTAAAAAGAAGCGTTCAATGTTATCCAAAATACACGCTCATTCTTATCGAATGGAATGGTTCGGGTGAAGTTTTGAGGTAAACGGTTTTATCGCAAGCTCTTCCGGCTTCTAATGAATAACGTTTTCTCTATTTATCCTATTTACGATAGCCATGTCAAACTTCATTCCTCTATTTTAATCTTTTCTGGACAATTACCGGAATGATGTGTTAAATACATTCCGTTTTTCATATGGAGTTTCCGGATGGAAACTGATATGTAGAAAAACTATTCTTACAAGGAGGTGAATTATGGCTCATACAATCACAGATGACTGCACAAACTGTGGAGCATGTGAAGATTCCTGCCCGGTCAGCAGCATAAGCGAGCAGGACGGCAAACGTGTGATAGACGCAGATACCTGCATAGACTGCGGCGCTTGCGTCGATACATGCCCGGTTAACGCAATTCACGCCTGACCCACGGAATCTTCCAGGCAGTTCATAAAAAAAGCCCGCAAGTAGCGGGCTTTTTTTATGAACTGGAGATATGGGGATATCACCTGAAAAACCTTGATAAAAATGAGATCAAAAGAGAAATTATGATTGATGTTGCGAGAGGAAAATAAAATGTGAAGTTCTCTCTCCGTATATAGATGTCTCCCGGCATTTTACCCAGCCACGGGATGCGTGGGGCGAAAGAGATGATCAACCCCGCTGCGACAAGAATGAGCCCTAGAATCAGAAATGCTCGTCCGATATCGCCATTCATCTCTTTTCGCCCTTTTCGAGATAACGTTCCTTTTCGCTGTAAACGCATCCGCAGTACTGCTGGCGATAGAGGCCAAGTTCCTTAGAACGCTTTATCCCTTCCTGCCAGCCTCTTCTGAAATCTTCATAGAAAAAAGATATTCCGTTCTCCTCTGCAACTCTCTTCCCGATCTCTGCTATCTTCTCATGCTGCTGGTATCTGCTGTAGAGAAGGGTAGTGGTGAATGCGTCAAAATTTCCAGAAACCGCCGCCGATGCAGTTGCCTGCAAACGCATCAGATAGCACCAGTCGCATCTCCTGTCAGGCTCAGATGCGACATTGGCGAGAAAAAGCTCAAGATCGTAGTTGTCTCTGATTATCAATGGCAAAGCCTCTTTTCCGGCTGTTTCAACCAATGTCTCAAGCCTCAGAAGATACTCGCGGTAAGGGTGAATGTTAGGGTTGTAAAAGAACCCTGTTGCTTCGTGTCCACTACTTTTCAGGCTTTTTACCGGGTATAGGAGGCATGGCCCGCAACATGCATGAACAAGAACTTTCATTCAGATATTCTCCAGCAGGTGCCCCAGTTTGTCCCGCTTGGTTCTGAGATAGTTCCTGTTTGACCTTGTGGCGGCGGCTTCAATCGGCACCCGTTCGACAATGTCGATTCCATACCCCTGAAGCCCTATAAGTTTTCGCGGATTATTCGTTAGAAGTCGCATTTTCCGGATGCCGAGCGAGTTAAGAATCTGCGCGCCTATACCGTATTCCCGAAGGTCGGGTTTGAATCCGAGCTCAAGGTTTGCCTCAACCGTGTCGCGCCCCCTGTCCTGAAGTGCATAGGCCTTAAGCTTGTTGACAAGCCCTATCCCTCGCCCTTCCTGCCTCATGTAAAGAATTACGCCTCTCCCTTCGCGCTCGATCATCTCCATTGAAGCGTGCAGCTGATCGCCGCAGTCGCATCTCAGGCTTCCCATCACGTCGCCGGTGAGGCATTCGGAGTGCACTCTCACAAGAAGCGGTTCGCTGCCGTCTATTTCACCCTTCACCAGCGCCACATGATCCAGTCTGTCGATGTCGTTTTCATATGCGATGGCGCGCCACTCGCCGCCGTAGCGGGATGGGAGGGAGGCTTCCGCGGCTTTTCTTACCAGTATCTCGTTTTTCAGGCGGTAAGCCACAAGATCGGCTATGGTGCATATCTTAAGCCCGTGCTCCTCTGCGAAGAGCTTCAGTTCCGGGAGTCTCGCCATGCTTCCGTCATCATTCATTATTTCGCAGATGACCCCGGCAGGTTTCATCCCGGCAAGGCGTGCAAGGTCAACCGACCCCTCTGTCTGGCCTGTCCTTACCAGAACCCCGCCACTCCTTGATCTGAGCGGGAATATATGCCCAGGGCTTACGAGATCCTCCGGGGCGGCTCCGTCAGCCACTGCGGTCAGAATCGTGTGAGCACGGTCGGCAGCCGATATTCCGGTAGTAACCCCTTTCTTGGCCTCTATAGAAACAGTGAAGGCTGTTTCAAACGGAGATCTGTTCTCTCTGACCATCGGGTGAAGGTTAAGCGAATCGCATTTTTCCGGAGTCAATGTAAGGCAGACTAGCCCCCGGCCGTATTTCACCATGAAGTTTATCGCCTCAGGGGTCACCACTTCGGCCGCCATGGTGAGATCTCCCTCGTTTTCCCTCTCTTCGTCATCCACCAGTATTATCATCTTTCCCTGGCGTATCTCCTCAATGCCTTCTTCAATTTTTGATACAGACATCATTTCCCCTTTTTAATATGAGGTTCTTGCAAAAGTCATAGAAGCTGCCATTGCCGAGGTAGTTTCCATCCGGAGTTTCCGGATGGAAACGAG
>DFZL01000023.1 GCA_002382705.1 Geobacter sp. UBA4057 | reverse complement strand
TTTCTTTTCCGATCAGGATCGGTATCGCCTTTACCTGATCTTTCCAATATGCTGTTGAAAGGTTTGACTGCCGGATACATGCTTTTTGCCTGATGAGAAACCAGAACCGATTTGGCAAAGTTGTTGGGACGGGATATATCGGCGCTGGGTAAAGCTGCACAGCGGATTGCAGGTGATGTTAATAAGCGGCGGGAACAGGTTGATAACATGCGAACTGAGAGCTATAAATATCCGAAACTCTAACCTGACCCCAGAGGTTTTCGTGACCCCAGAGGTTTTCGAAACTGATTAATTTTTGAAAACATAAAGGGAATCATTATGTTGCTTGTTTGCGGTGAATATACTGTCCCGCAGCTTGGGCCAAGAGACCGGAACGAGTCATGTGGTACTGCTCGGCATAACGGTCGATCTCATGCAGTAGATTTTCAGACATGGTGATATTAACCCGCTTTGCTTTAACTTTGAGCTTGGCAAGATCAATGTCTACCAAGAGCCATACCCCTCCTTGATATTCGGGGTTAGCAGCCAGTTGCTCTAATGATGTTGGTGCGGGTACGGGCATATCTTCGCCTTCAAAATAGACTTCTGCGGCTTCTTGGATCATGTGTGGTAAATCCTCCCATTCGTCGGCGGCAGAGAAGCAGCCGGGAAAGTCGGGGATAGTTACACCGTGGGCGTGTTGATCGTCTCCAATGTGAACATATGCAGGGTATAACATATTTATCTCCATTCCCAACCGGCTTGTCGGTAGATGTTCCGTAAGGTTCCGGTTGGCATATCTTTACGCGGATGTGGCACTACAACATGGCCAGCTTTTGACGGATGTTTGTATTTCTGGTGGTCGCCTTTGCCCCCGAGACAACACCAACCCTCGTTTTCAAGTCGCTTGATGATCTCTTTGCTGGTCATAAATAATTTTATACACACCAATACACACTCAGTCAACGATAAAGTGAAGTGAGGATTTTCAACAAAGCGTCAGACCGGCCTGAGGCCGGTCAACTCTCAGCCATTAGGCATTACATGACACAGCCATCTGAACAATTCGACGTAACAGCACATTTTCGGCATCTGAGGCGACAACTATCCTGACTATTCCTGGATGCCGGGTAACATCCATCATGACTTGCATCAGGCCAGCAGTGCATTGTCACGGCAGGAAGAGAGCTTAGGCTGGATAACAGACCCGATTTATTCCAACATGCCAGGCAATATCTACCATCATGAAGATGATCATTTCAGAAGCAACTGTGGTGGTCTGGATTTATGACGTAAAGTCCGGATATGGATCATCCCTTTTGCGTTATGCCGCTTACGACCATGCTTATGGCCGAGAAATCAGACTCACCAAGTCCTTCTGCAACCGCTTTCTTGTATAATTCATTGATCACTGCTGCAGCGAAAAGCGGTTGACCTGATTCTTCGGCTTGGCGAAGGGCGAGGCGGAGGTCTTTCTGCATATGCTTGAGCGGAAATGCCGCCGGGAACTCTCCGTTTGCAGCCATGGGTCCCCCTTTCAACCGGAACATCGGGTTCGACACAGCTCCCGAATCCAGCACTTCAAGCAGCTGCAGCGGGTCGAGCCCGGTTTTTGAGGCGAGCGCAACCCCCTCTGCCAGGGCTGTAAGCGCCCCGCACATCACCAGATTGTTGGCAAGCTTCATGTTTGCGGCATCTCCGATCCGTTCTCCCAGATATAGAACCTTTTTCCCCATAGCTGCGAACAGCGGCCCTCCCATATCGAAAAGCGCCTTATCCCCGGCGGCCATTATGGTGAGCGTCCCATCTTCGGCCGGTTTTCTGCTTCCAGCGACCGGAGCCTCCAGAAACAATGCCCCCTTCTCCCTGGTCATGCGTGCGGATTCGACCGAGCACCCTGCGTCGACCGTAGACATGTCTATATACCCTTTTCCGGCTGAGAGGCCGGCCATGATTCCGTTCACGCCTACTCTTACAGATTCGACCGCATCGGGAGCGGCCATCATTACACAGGTTATTTCCGACCTCTCGGCAACCTCTCTTGGAGAAGAAGCCATTTTTGCGCCGCAAGAGACAAGCTCCCCGCATTTTCCAGGCGAACGGTTCCATATTGTCAGTGAATGTCCGGCCTTAAGCAGATTTGCCGCCATTGCGCTCCCCATTATCCCCAGCCCGATAAATCCTGCGTGCATTTTTGTCCTCCTTGGAAAAAAGTGATGATCAATTAAAGAAGAACAGGAGCATTTGTCAATAGCCAGGTTTTTAGGATAGCTTAGCGATTCCCATCTCAGGAAAGATAACTCTCAGAAATAACAAACGCTTTTGCTTGAAGTTATCGTTGACGGCATTCATGACGGGATGCGCCGTGATAACCTGTTGCCGTTTTATCTGTCTGAATGTAATCTGCCGCAGATGGATCAGTAGTTGAGGCCATTTGAATGGAGAATCGAGATATGAAGCACCTTGTTCTTGGCACCGCCGGGCATGTTGATCATGGCAAGACATCGCTTGTAAAGGCGCTGACCGGTGTGGATACCGACCGTCTGAAGGAGGAGAAGGCGCGCGGGATCACGATTGAACTCGGTTTTGCTCATCTGGAGTTGTCTCATGATTTAAGTATCGGTATCGTGGATGTGCCGGGACACGAAAAGTTTATCCGTACAATGGTTTCGGGAGTCACCGGCATGGACATGGTCATGCTGGTTATTGCGGCGGATGAAGGGGTCATGCCTCAGACGCGCGAGCATCTCGATATCCTTCGCCTCCTGGGTGTACGGCAAGGGGTGGTGGTGCTATCAAAATCGGATATCGTCTCTGATGAGTGGCTGGAGCTTGTAAAAGAGGAGATCAGGGTGTTTACAGCCGGCACGTTTCTGGAAAATGCGCCGGTAGTACCGTTTTCAGCCAGGAGCGGAGAGGGGAGGGAACTGCTCGAGTCAGAGCTTGAAAAACTTTCCGAAAGCATCGCGGAAAAGAAAGCTGAAGGGCATTTCAGGCTACCTGTCGATCGCCTGTTCACGATAGCCGGTTTCGGCACCGTTGTGACAGGGACGCTTCTCTCCGGTGAGATTGCGACAGGTGACGAGGTTGAGATACTCCCTTCAGGCAGACATTCCAAGGTCAGGGGGATTCAGGCGCATGGCGACAGGATCGCTCGCGGCGCCGGTGGTCAGCGGCTTGCGGTGAATCTGCAGGGGATTGAACTCAATCAGGTTGACCGCGGCGATATTCTAGTCCCCCCAGGGGTTTTCAGAACTACCCGCATGATAGATGTAAGGCTCGATTATCTTTCTTCAGCTCCGAGGCTTCTGAGGCATCGCGCAACGGTTCGGCTGCATTCGGCGACTTATGATACAGGCGCCATGGTGCTCCTCTTTGACCGGGAAAGTCTCTCCCCCGGAGAAACGGCTTTCGCACGGCTTGTTGTTGAGAGGCCGGTGCTTCTTCTTTCAGGTGACAGCTATATCATCCGCTTCTCCTCTCCTGCGGTCACGGTCGGAGGCGGGAGTGTCCTTGATCCATTCCCTCCTCCGCGTCGTCGGAGAAGCGATGAAACCCTTCACCTTCTCTCTTCGCTTGATCTGATGGAGAGTCGGAAGATTATCGAGCTGATCACTGTCCAGGGGCTGCTTGGAGGAGTTACTTTTGAAGAGATACTCGTTCGGAGCGGAATACCGAAAAAAGTCGCGGAAACGGCTTTGACCGCGCTTCTGTCGGAAGGGGAGGTTGTTCAGATGCTGCGTGATCCCAGAACCTTCATTTCTGCCGGCGCATTCAGAACGCTTGAAAAAATGCTGCTTGACGAGGTTACGGGAGCTGCACGGAAGAATCCGGAGAAGAACAGCATAAGCAAGGAAGAGCTTAAGACGCGGATTCCGGAAAGGAGCAATTCCCGTTTTTTTACGCCACTTCTTTTCGCGCTTGAAAAAGATGGGGTGATAGCTGTTGAACGCGACATAGTCAGGCCTGCCGGAGAATTCGCCATAGCTCCGGCTGTTCAGGAGAGGGCGCTTGATCGGTTGATACTCTCTATATTGCAGAAAACCGGGATGGAGCCACCGCAGGTCAAAGAGCTTGCCGACCGGTGCGGGAAGGATGAAAAAACAGTCAGAAGCGTCCTCGATTCGATGGCCAGAAGAGGAGAGACGGTGCGCGTGTCAGGAGAGCTCTACTACGCTCCTGAAGCTGTTTGCGATCTGCAAGGCAAGCTCATCGCCTGCCTTGAGGCAAACCGGGAAGTAAGCCCGGCTCTTTTCAGAGATTATACAGGGCTGTCCCGAAAGTATCTTATTCCACTTCTCGAATATTTCGACAGCGAGAAGCTTACCATAAGGGTAGGTGAGAAGAGAGTGGCGAGGAGAAAAACAGGTCTATGACGCAGTATGGCCGCCATCACTGGAAAGCTGCTTTCTCTTTAAAATAATCATGATTTCAGCTTCATATGCTCCTTCAGAATGCATCTGTCCATTATGACTTCCATGCCGCATGAAGCCGCTTTTTCCGCTGCCCCCTGATGTATCACCCCTTCCTGAAACCAGAGGTACCTTGCCCCTGTTTCTATCGCCTCTTCCGCGATCTGAGGAGCATTTTCCGGTCTGCGGAAAACATCTATCAGATCGACCTGCTCCGGGATTTCAAGGAGAGATGAGTAGCATTTTTCTCCAAGCATCTCTTTTTTTGCAGGATTTACAGGAATTATGCGATAGCCGTTTAGCTTGAGATAGGATGCGACTTCATGGCTTGGCCTGGACGGGTCGTCCGAAAGACCTACTACCGCGATCACCCTGACATTGTCAAAAAGTTCCTTCATATCGGCTCTGTTTATCCCCGGCATTGCGCCCCCCCTCTTTTTTCTCTGTATGAATGCGCTTAGCAGTACGGAGATATAAATCACAACAAGTATGAAAATGGAGAATATCCAGTCCGCCGCGCTGAATCCGAACATTGTCAGCTCCTTTTGAATGCTTCTTCTGCTTTGTCGGGCATACCGATCTCCTCATAGCATTTTCCAAGCAGATAGTATATTTCGTTTAACGGAAACTGCTCCGCAAAGAGCTGATCAGCGAGAACATCCTCGATTATAGCAACAGCCTCATCGCTTTTCCCTGCATGATGTTCTTCAAGAGCTACCGAGATGGCTGTAAGGTAATCGAGCGGCGGAACAAGGGGGACTTTTCCTGCAAGTATCGCATAAATCCGGGAAGAGACCTTTCTCTTCCCTTCATCATCAAGAGCGGGGAGAATATTGCTCCATTTCTCCGATGCCTGCAAGTACCTCCCCAGGATGTAAAGCGCCTCACCATGTTCGTAGCCGGCGTGAGAGTTATGCGGGTCAAGCTCGAGGGCTCTTGCAAAATGTCTTTCAGCCGCATACCAGCTTTCGACAGATTTGTTAAGAGTTGAAAGGCGTGACCCCCTGTCCGCGAAAGCCCGCGCGATTTCAAGCTGGAGCAGGGGATTATCAGCTTCCAGGAGCGCCATTATCTTCAGTCCGTTGATCTTGCGGTCAACATAGGGGGTGTCTATCTCTTTTGCGTCAAGCATTATGACATTTCCGCCTATTTCCGAAATAATGTGAGGATAAGCGTCCCTGAGGATGCAGGCGTACTCCTTTGCACAGACACAGTCAGGATTTAGCCTGAGCGCCTGATAGATGCCGTTTCCCGCCGTATCGTAATCGACATGACCTGCTTCGTTCGCTGAAAGCCAGTCTTCATCCGGAAGTGGAATCGGCGGTTTTCCATCCCACGGAATACTTACCATCCCGTCACGTCCTTTCAGGATGAAACCTGCCGGAGGGGTGAAGTAGCGCATATGGTCGAGTTTTGTCATCTCTACAAGGCTCATGAAGCATGTCTCCAGTCCCGGCTTATCTCACTGTTTGTCGAGATAAGCCGTATTATCCCGGTTTTGTGTTTTATTCCAGTTCCATATCAAAGCCCTCTCTATGTTGGCTAATCTTCGTCGGCATAACGTACTGAACAGTACGCCTTGCAGGTTCAATCGTCGCCGTTTTGAGATCATCTTTGATCTGGAACTGGTAGCTGTTTCTCATCCCCGAGGGAAGTCATCGGGAATCCGGCTCTTAAACCCTTATGGATGCCCGATAAAACAACTCGGGCATGACAGGATCGGTTGAATTGTTCCACCATCGATAGAAACTCCGGATGAGAAACAGCACCTTTTCCGGATGGAAACTGATATCTTCCCTGAAAGTGTATCAGGAAGAGATGCCATAATAAATGAAGAAAATGAAATGCCCCGGAGATGTCCCGGGGCATTTCATTTTGTGTTTATCTGCAGAGTTCAGTTGGATGAAAACTGGAGAAGCATTCTTCATATGAGGATTATAAACTTGTTCTGCTACTTGTCCCCGTATTCGAGCGCTGCAAGTTTCTGATAGTACTCGAACTTTGCCGCTGTCAGGGCATTCGCCCTTTTCATGAGAGAGTCGGCTGCCTTCGGATTGGCCTTTTTGAGTACCTTCCAGCGGTTTTCACCAGATGCGAAATCCTCGAAAGTGATTGTCGGCGATTTGCTGTCAAGCTGCAGCGGGTTCTTCTTCTGTTCCGTCATGAGAGGATTGTAGCGATAGAGCGGCCAGTAGCCGGATGATACCGCCTTTTTCTGCTCATCCACCGCGCTTGTCATGTCAATGCCGTGCGCGATGCAGTGAGAGTAGGCTATTATGATAGAGGGGCCGTCATAAGCCTCGGCCTCAAGCATCGCCTTGATGCACTGTGCGGGGTTGGAGAGGGCAACCTGTGCTACATAGACAGAACCGTAAGCCATTGCCATCATACCGAGGTCTTTCTTGGGGACCGGTTTGCCTCCTGCGGCGAACTGGGCGACCGCTCCCATCGGAGTCGATTTTGAAGCCTGTCCCCCTGTGTTTGAGTAAACCTCGGTGTCAAGAACAAGCAGGTTGATATTCTTGCCGGATGCTATGACATGGTCGAGGCCGCCGTAGCCTATGTCGTAGGCCCATCCATCGCCGCCGATGCACCAGACCGATTTTTTCACCAGATAATCGGCGATCGGGAGGAGCAGCCTGGCGGTCGCATTCTTGCTCCCCTTCAGGGTGGCTTTCAGTTTTTCTACCCGATTGCGCTGCGCTTCGATCCCTGCCTGTGTTGACTGGTCAGCAGAGAGAATTTCATTAAAAAGTCCCGTGTTTGCGGCAAATCCCTTCTCTTTCGAGAGTTCCTCCACATACTCTAGTGCAGATTTGTTGAACTGGTCGACGGTCAGGCGCATTCCGAAACCGAATTCGGCGTTGTCCTCGAACAGGGAGTTCGACCATGCAGGGCCGCGGCCGTCTGCACGCCGGGCATAGGGTGTTGTGGGTAGGTTGCCGCCATATATGGAGGAGCAGCCGGTAGCGTTAGCTATCATCATCCGGTCTCCGAAAAGCTGTGTCAGAAGCTTCAGATACGGGGTTTCTCCGCAGCCGGCACATGCGCCGGAGAACTCGAAGAGCGGCCGGATAAGCTGGTTGCTTCTGAGAGTGTCCAGTTTGACTTCAGTCGGATCTACGTCCGGAAGCGACAGGAAGAAGTCGAAATTCAATGCCTCCTGCGCTCTCAGCGGAGGCTGGGGCTGCATTACGAGAGCCTTATGGTTCGGATTCTGCTTATCTTTTGCCGGACAGTTCCATGCGCAGGCGCCGCAACCGGTGCAATCTTCCGGTGCGACCTGGACGGTATATTTTTTGCCTGCCATTTCCGGTATCTTGCATTCGGTGGATTTGAATGTTTCAGGCGCGCCGGTAAGCAGTTTGCCGTCATAAGCCTTGCTACGGATGGAAGCGTGCGGGCAGACGAACGAGCAGATGCCGCACTGAATACAGAGCTTCTCGTCCCATACCGGAATTTCGGTTGCGATATTGCGTTTCTCATACTGGGATGTTGCGGTAGGGAAGGTGCCGTCCGCAGGCATCTTTGAAACCGGCAGGGTGTCACCCAGACCGGCCACGATCACACCGGTCACCTCTTTCACGAATCTCGGAGCCTTGGCGGATACGGCAGCGGCCATCTTCAGTTTGCTGGTAGCCTTGGAGGGGACATTCACCTCGTAGAAATTGTTCAGGCCAGCGTCAACAGCCTTGTAGTTCATCTCCAGCACCTTCTCACCCGCCTTGCCGTAAGATTTCTTTATGGCGTCCTTTATTGAAGCCACGGCGTCCTTGAGCGGAATAATGCCGGATATCTTGAAGAAGGCGGTCTGCATGATGACGTTGATGCGCGGTCCAAGACCGATCTCGTTCCCGAGTTTTACGCCGTCAATGACGTAGAATTTCATCTTTTTATCAATTATCTGCTGCTGCACCTCCCTGGGCATTGTGTCCCAGACTTCCGAGTGGCCGTAAGGGGCGTTCAGGAGGAAGGTGGCCCCTTTCTTCGCCTTGGAGAGCATGTCGTACTTCTCCAGGAAAGAGAAGTTGTGGCAGGCGACAAAGTCTGCCTCCTGGACAAGATACGGGGCGCGGATGTACTTTTTGCCGAAGCGGAGGTGCGAGGTGGTCATGGAGCCGGCCTTTTTCGAGTCATACACGAAATATGCCTGGGCGTTGTTCGGAGTCTCCTCGCCGATGATCTTGATTGAGTTCTTGTTGGCGCCCACGGTGCCATCCGAGCCGAGGCCGTAGAACATGGCCTGATACACTCCGTCCATGGGGTTTTTATAGGAGTAGTCCACCGGCAGACTGGAGGCTGTGACATCTTCCTCTATGCCGACTACAAAGTTCTTTTTCGGGTTCTTCGATTTCAGGTTGTCCAGCACAGCCTTGGCCATCGCCGGGTTGAACTCCTTGGAGCCGAGGCCGTAGCGCCCGCCTACGATGACCGGGTAGCCGCTGAATTTGAACTTCCCTTCGGCCATTCCTTCCCCTATTGCTGTGCGGATATCCAGATATATCGGCTCGCCAAGCGAACCAGGCTCCTTGGTGCGGTCGAGCACTGCTATCCTCTTGACACTCTTTGGGAGCGCCTTGAGGAAGGCGTCTTTCGGGAAGGGGCGATATAGGCGGATCTTGAGCACGCCTACCTTTTCACCCTTCTTGACCAGGTTTTCGACAGTCTCCTGCATAACGTCGGCGCCGGAACCCATCACCACAACCACCCGTTCGGCATCTTTTGCCCCCACGTAATCGACCATTTTGTATCTGCGACCGGTCAGCTTGGCGAACTTTGCCATCTCTTCCTCGACGATTTTCTCGCAGGCCGGGTAGTACGAATTGACGGTCTCGCGCCCCTGGAAGTAGACATCCGGGTTCTGGGCGGTACCGCGCATGACAGGCCTGTCGGGGTTGAGGCCGCGGGCCTTGTGTTCGGCGATAAGTTTGTCGTCGATCATGGCACGCATTTCGTCAAAGGTCAGCTCAGTGACTTTCTGAACTTCATGTGATGTGCGGAACCCGTCGAAGTAGTGAAGAAAAGGGACCCGTGACCGGAGAGTGGATGATTGGGCGATCAGGGCAAAATCCATCACCTCCTGCACATTGTTGGAGCAGAGGAATGCCCAGCCGGTGGAGCGGCAGGACATGACGTCGGAGTGGTCGCCGAAGATCGAGAGCGCCTGTGCGGCAATGGCGCGTGCGGAAACGTGGAAGACCGTTGAGGTCAGCTCCCCTGCTATCTTGAACATGTTCGGGATCATCAGGAGGAGCCCCTGGCTGGCTGTAAAAGTGGTGGTGAGAGCTCCTGCCTGCAGCGCGCCGTGAACCGCGCCCGCGGCGCCACCCTCGGACTGCATCTCTACCACTGTCGGCACGTTGCCCCAGATGTTCTTCTCGCCAGCCGCGCTCTTGGCGTCTGATATCTCACCCATAACCGATGACGGCGTTATCGGATATATGGCAATAACTTCGTTTGTTGCATGCGCCACATGGGCTGCGGCGGTATTGCCGTCGATTGTGACCATCTTCTTGCTCATGTACAGCCTCCTCTATGGGATATGTAAGGTGTCAAACCAGCCTTGAATCAAAAGAACAAATTGCAATAGAGCCAGGATGATATCTTCCTGAAAGAATTTTCAGGTATCCGGATTTTGCTGGCGCGCAAATAACCTGCATCAGCCAGTTCTATTCGACAAATCCATGCCTCGTCGCAATTAAATTTCGTTTCTCCCCTGCAGCGCCCACTGCACGGTGGCAGCATCTACGAACTCGATATCGCTGCCAAGCGGGATTCCGTGCGCCAGCCTAGATATCCTGACCTTATGCTGCCTTAGAAGCTTAGTAAGAAAAAGCGCGGTCGCTTCTCCCTCCACTGTAAAGTTGGTGGCTATAACAACTTCTTCGACATTGCCGCTTGACACTCTCTTTAGAAGCTCGTCAATCCTGATGTCTTCCGGACCAGTCCCGGCAAGCGGGGAGAGGGAGCCTTCAAGAACATGATATACGCCATGCCACGCGTTGCTGCGCTCCATCGCCATCATATCCTGCGGGTTTTCAACCACGCATATGGCTTTATGGTCGCGGTTGCCGGAGCAGATCGAACAGGGGTCGTCTTCGGTCAGCGCAAAGCAGACCGAGCATGAATGGGTGCGGTCTCTCACTTCCAGCAGAGCTTCCGAAAGCATTGTCAGGTTTGACGGTGATTTCAGCAGGTGAAACGCCATTCGAAGTGCAGTTCGTTCACCAACCCCTGGAAGTTTTTTAAATTCGCTTACAAGGCGTGACAATGAAGAAATATTTGTTAACATATTCCTCTTTGAAATAAAACAACTTTTTATCTTTTATAGCGCCAGTAAAAATTATCAGCATGCTTAAAAAAGTCCGGGTATATTCATTCCGCCTGTTATTTTTGACATCTCCCCCGACATTTCGGCGTGAACTTTTCTCATTGCCTCGTTCACGCCGGTAATTATGAGATCCTGGAGCATTTCGACGTCATTCGGATCAACAGCCTCCTTTTTTATGACAAGTGAAATGATTTCATTTTTTCCATTTACCCTTACCGTCACCGCTCCCCCCCCCGTGGTGGTCTCCGCGGTTTTCAAGGCCGCCTCTTCCTGAAGCCTGGCCATCTTCTGCTGAATCATCTGAGCTTGTTTCATTATCCCTGCCAAACCTTTAGACATCTCTTCATCCTTTCCATAACCTGGTTTTGTTGGTTTTTTATCAAAAAATCCGTAACCCGACAAGGGATTGCCGGTTGAAGCGATTTTGCATGGCGCTCAGCAGGAGAGTGCGATCCGCTTGATCGACAAGGCTTTACCGCTCAATTCGTCAATTTCTATTACAGCACCGTTTATATGAATATCTTTTTTCGGTATTTCAAATTTAGCAGGGAGTTGTGTCATGAATTTTCTGATCGCCTCGTCTTTGCCGATCCCGATTACAGAATCGAAGCTTCCGGTCATACCAGCATCGGTCATGAATGCCGTTCCCTGCGGCAGTATGCGTTCGTCAGCCGTCTGCACATGAGTATGGGTACCGATGAGAGCGCTTGCATTCCCGTCCAGATACCATCCCATGGCGGATTTTTCTGATGTTGCCTCGGCATGAAAGTCAACCAGTATTATTACCGTTTTTTGCTTCATCAGGGCGATTTCCTTCTCGGCTGTCCGGAAGGGGCAGTCAAGGTTCTTCATGTAGACTCGCCCTTCCAGATTGAGCACGCCGACCTCGACTCCGCCAGGAGTCAGGAGAAGCATGCTGCCGCATCCAGGCGCCCCTTCCGGATAATTGGCAGGCCGTATTATTCTGGGATCGGAGAGCACTGTCTGGATATGCTCTTTTTTATCCCATATGTGATTGCCGCTCGTTATCCCGTCTATGCCGAGGTCGAAAAGCTCTTTAGCCGTGTCAGGTGTGAGGCCGAAGCCTCCTGAGGCGTTCTCGCCGTTTGCTATGACAAGATCGATCATGTGGAAATCGACCAGGCGGCCAAGCTGTCTGGATAAAGCCTGTCTTCCGGGCTTTCCGACTATGTCTCCTATGAAGAGAATTTTAACGGGCATATTCGACCGCTCTCGTTTCCCGTATGACATTTACTTTTATCTGTCCGGGGTAGGTCATCTCCGCCTCTATCTTCTTGGCTATCTCTCTGGCCAGAAGAGTTGACTGCTCATCGGTTACCTGGTCGCTCGAGACTATGACCCTGATTTCCCTGCCTGCCTGTATGGCGAAAGAATTCGTTACTCCACCGAAAGATGTCGCAATTCTCTCAAGATCATCGAGGCGTTTCACATAGGTTTCAAGCATCTCCCGTCTTGCGCCAGGTCTGGCGCCGGAGAGAGCGTCCGCCGCCTGTACGAGCACAGCCAGAACTGACGACGGTTTTTCATCTTCATGATGCGCCATTATCGCATGGACTATTTTATGGGACTCTCCATATTTTTTCGCCAGTTCGGCTCCTATGACCGCATGGGAACCCTCGACCTCGTGGTCGACCGCCTTTCCCAGATCGTGAAGAAGCCCGGCGCGTTTTGCATGTTTTGGGTTGACGCCAAGCTCGGCAGCCATTATTCCGCAGAGAAAAGCTACCTCGAGCGAGTGCTGGTAAACGTTCTGGGTGTATGAAGTTCTATATTTGAGCCGCCCTATCAGCTTAAGTATCTCAGGGTGTATCCCGTGCACTCCGAGGTCGAATGCAGCCTGGTCTCCCGCCTCCTTTATCGCGAGCTCGACCTCTTCAGTCGATTTGGCCACCACCTCCTCGATCCGTCCCGGATGTATCCTGCCGTCGCTTATCAGCTTTTCAAGCGACAGCCTGGCAACTTCCCTGCGCACCGGATTAAAGCCTGACAAAATAACCGCTTCAGGGGTGTCGTCAATAATGAGGTCTATTCCTGTCGCCGCTTCGAGCGTTCTTATGTTCCTCCCCTCGCGCCCTATTATCCTGCCTTTCATCTCGTCGGATGGGAGAGGCACAACCGAAACAGTCTTTTCGGCGACGTACTCTCCGGCGTATCGCTGTATTGCAAGTGAAATCAGTTCTTTTGCCTTCTTGTCGGCAGTTTCCCTGGCTTCCTCCTCGATCAATCTTATCAATTTTGCGGCGTCATGCCTCGCTTCCTCTTCCATCGAAAGCATAAGCTCTTTCTTAGCTTCAATCGCAGTCATGCCTGAAATTGCTTCCAGCTTTTCTCTTTGAATCTCGGCGCCCCTCTTCAACTCTTCATCACGCTGGGCGAGGTTTTGCTCCCTTGTTGAGATGGACTGCTCTTTTTTGAGGATATCAAGCTCTTTCTGGTCAAAAAGGGCTACTTTCCTGTCGAGGTTCTCTTCTTTCTGCTGCAATCGTTTTTCAAGATTCTGAAGATCTTTCCGTTTTTCAGTCACCTCGCGCTCATAATCGGTTTTTGCCTCAAGCACCTGAGCCCTGACCTTGAGCTCTGCCTCTTTTGTAATGGTATCCGCTTCGCGTCTGGCATCGTCAATCATCTTGGCGGCGAGCTCTTCAGCCTGTTTTACAATTGCTCCTGAATCTTTCCTGCTCAGCCTGCTGCCGATCAGGTAGGCTGCTGCCGCAATCACAACGGTTATTAGCACCATCGGGACATTTACTTCCATATCTGATAACCTCCTTTATGTTAATGCGGGTCACAATAGTGACTCCGGTTACATCCCAATATGAAGCGTTCTTCTGTCAGTTACTATCACCTCCACTCTAATGTCATGTTTTTCTGCCCTGATCAGACCGTCAATCAACTGAAAATCATGGCAGAAACCGATCAGACGCGATTTACCGGAGTTTGCCCGCAGGCATCTGTCGTAATATCCCTTTCCGTACCCTATACGGTGACCGGCTTTGTCGAAAGCGACTCCGGGCAGGAGTATCATTTCCGGCCAGGGCTCTTCATCACCTCTTTCGCACGACGGCTCCTTTATGCCGAACCGCCCCTGCCTCAACTCTCCCATGTCCGAAATCTGCCAGAATTTCATCTCTGTTCCGCATATTACAGGATAAAGAAGCCTTTTACCCTGATCGAGAGAGTATTCTGCAATCATTCCGGTATCGGTCTCGTTATGCACTGGGTGGTAAATCGCCACTGCAGAGGCCTTACGGTATTCATCAATGGCGATAAGGCGCAGCTGCGCTTCGAGGCTTGATTCACGCCATCTCTTTTCGTCAAGTCTGCGTCGCCTTGTCAGCATTTCGGTGCGGCACTCGTTTTTATCCACAAAAACGCTTTTCATTTTACTATCGGCAAATAATGGATTTCCGTCATGCGGCAGGAGTGGGAGGGGAAAAACCAGGGTGAGAAAGGAGAAATGACGCTGACAATCTAGGAACTGGGCATGTTTCAGTTATCCCTGCGTTTTGTCGCGCCATTCATACCTTTCATGCGGGGATATATTCTGCGATTCAATATCGGCAAGCAGGGAAAGTTCATGAATAAAAAACATTGCAAAACCGGCTGGCCCCCTGTCGGAACTGATCGATATATATCAAGCCCCCCTGGAGAACTCCTTCTCCCCGGAGTGCAAAGTCGCCTGCAGCAATCAGCAATCAGCAATCAGGCTGACCCGATTCTGTCAATCAGGACAGCCACCCTCTTTTCAATATCTTGTTCTTTTTTTTCGCTGTTCTTGAGTTCAAGAAGTTCTTCCGCTACGTTAAGAAGCGCCAGAATCAGAGTGAGCTGAATATCGGTTTTTTTCAGTTTCCCTGCGATATCTTCAAGGCGCTCATTTACAAAGAGTTCAACACCCCTGACCTTTTCAGGGGAGGCCGAGCTTATGACAGAAAGCTCCCGGCCAAGGATAGTAACCGTGTGGCTACTTTTCAAGGGTTTCAGATCCCTTCCAGTTTGCTCAGAATGGAGTCAACTCCGGATCTGAGAGATTCCCGCTCCAGTTTAAGTTTTTCGTTTTCTTCGGCCAGTTCACTGTTTCTGCTCTTCAGTGAATGGTATTTTTCAAGAAATTCATTGATTCTGTATTCAAGGGATTCAAGGAGTTCATTGTTCATTGTCATCGCTTCCTTTCCAGGTTGGATAATATACCGGTCGCAAAATATGAAGTCAAGGCCTAATTGTGCGAAATTGCGTGGTTCCCTCTCGTTTTCGGAGTGGCGGGAAACCTTTTTTTCATGATTGAAACAGAGCTTCAGTAAATTCCTCAGGATCAAAATCCCTCAGGTCGTCAATTCCCTCTCCCACCCCGATGAATCTGATCGGAATGCCGAATTCGTAACTTGCAGCGATCACTATCCCCCCCTTTGATGTCCCGTCAAGCTTTGTGAGAGCAATCCCGGTGACTCCCGCTGACTCCTTGAAAAGCCTGGCTTGAGAGAGGGCATTCTGCCCTGTTGCGGCGTCGAGAACCAGCAGGGTTTCATGAGGGGCACCCGGAATTTCCCTCTCGATGACCCTGCGGATTTTTTTCATCTCCTCCATCAGGTTCACTTTGGTGTGAAGGCGTCCTGCGGTATCAATCAAAAGGATATCGACATCCCTCGCTGACGCCGCCCTGCAGGCGTCAAAAACCACAGCAGAGGGATCTGCCCCTTCCTTGTGCCGTATGACATCCACACCTGAACGCTCTCCCCAGGCCGCCAGCTGTTCTGATGCCGCCGCCCTGAATGTATCGGCCGCGGCGAGCAGAACCTTTTTCCCCGTGGCGGTATAACGCGCCGCCAGTTTGCCTATTGTCGTTGTCTTGCCGACTCCGTTGACTCCTAATATCAGAAAGACAAAAGGATGTTTTTCATCCGTTTTAAGAGAGGTGTGATGCTTGAGGAGGCGTTTCAGTATCTCCTCCTCAAGCGCTTCGCGGAGGGCGTGGCCATCTTTCAGCTCACTCCTTCCCAGACGTTGTTCAAGTGTTCTCACAAGCTCTACTGTGGTTTTTACGCCGATGTCGGAGGTCAAGAGTATCTCTTCGAGCTCTTCAAGGGTTGATGCGTCTATCTCCTTTTTCCCCAGAAGGAGGATGTCAATCTTTTCCACTACCCCTTTTTTTGTCTTTTCAAGCCCGTTTTTAAGGCGATCCAAGAAGCTGGCACTCTCTTCCGCGCCACTTTCTCCCCCGGCTATTTTATCCATGATGCTGCGGAAAAACCCTTTTTTCGTCTCTTCACTCATTCAGATTCTCCATTGTTGATGTCTCAGCCAAATGCTCTTCAATGCTTCAAATGCGCCGGCAACATCCGGCTTCAACGCGAAATCATGAGTCAAGCCTCACGGAAACCGTTCTGGATATTCCCGGCGATTCCATGGTTATGCCGTAAAGGGTATCCGCAACCTGCATAGTTGTCTTGTTATGGGTTATGACTATGAATTGCGAAGTCTCGCTCATCTCCCGAACCATTTCATTGAAACGTCCTATGTTGGCGTCGTCCAGCGGAGCATCGACCTCGTCGAGAATACAGAACGGGGCAGGCTTCACCATGAATATCGAGAAGATGAGCGCCACGGCTGTCAATGCTTTTTCACCTCCTGAAAGAAGTGTGACATTCTGAAGTCTTTTCCCGGGAGGTTGAACGATCATGTCGATTCCGGTCTCCAGCAGGTCTCCTTCGTTGGTGAGACGCAACTCCCCTTTTCCGCCGCAGAATAGCCTCGGAAAATTTTCCTGAAACCTGGAGTTCACAAGGTTGTATGTCTCGAGAAATCGTTCTCTTGTTGTCCGGTTTATTCTCTGTATCGCTTTATTCAGGCTCTCGATTGACTCTCTCAGGTCGCCCCGCTGTCCGGAAAGGAAATTGTATCTCTCTTCCATCTCTGCACACTCATCTATCGCCAGCAGATTGACCTCTCCCATTTCTGCAAGTACGAGCTCAAGCTCCGTGCGGCGGGAGAGTCCTGCTGTTTCATCAAAATCAGTGGTTTCCGCTCTTTTCAGCGTTTCGCGCGTGGTGAGGCGGGTTTTTTCCAGAAGCAAGTTTTCAAGATGTTCCGCTTTCAATGAAGCTCTGGAAAGCTTGAGGCTCCATTCCCGATGCTCGTTCCTGAGCTCTTCCAGCTCTTTTCGCGCCAGACGGGCTCCGTTTTCCGCATCTTCGAGCAGCGCAAGAATCCGTTCATGGGATTCTCTGGCGCTTTCAATCTCTTCTCCGGCTGACAACTCTTTTCCGGCAAGGCTTTCCATCTCCCTTCCGGCTTCAGCCATATCGAGGCGCAGCGCCCCGGCGCTCCTTTTCAAGTTGGCCAGTCCGGATTTTCCCGCGTCAAGCCGTCTGGCCATTTCTTCACGGCCCTTCTCTCTTTCAGCGAGACTCTTCAGGGCTGATTCATGTTTCTCTTTTGTTTCCGCCCCCTTTACGCGGAGGGCAGTGACTTTTTCTCTCGTCTCTGCAAGTTCCATAAGCCCGGACTCCTGCTCTCCTTTCAGCTTCTCGAGAGCAGATTCAAGGGATAGAGCCAGCTCTGACGCTTTGGCGATCTTTTCTTTTCCGATATTCAGTTCTGTTTCAACCGAGACCCTCTCTTCTTCCAGGGTCTCCTTCTCCATCGCAAGCAGCGCCAGATGCTCTTCATGCCTTCTTATCTCTTCCAGCGTTTTTTCGTGATCTCTTTCAAGTCCGGTAAGTTCAAGCTCTTTTGCATGTATCTCCGAGGAGGCAGCTTTTGAATTTTCGATGATTCTCCTTATCCGGTCAAGGATATACCCCCTTGCTTTCCCTGATTTTTCCACTTCGTCCCGGAGCAGAGAGATATCTTTTTCCAATTCCTTCATCTCTCTTTTTTTATGAATGATCCGGTCGCCCGGGTGCACCGAGCCTCCGGTCACAATTCCGCCGTGACTTACAAGCTCGCCTCTCCGGGTGACGAAAGTAAGGCGGGGGTTCTTTTTAGCTGCGTCAATGGCGCTCAGAATGTCGTCTGCGAGGTAGCACCCGTCAAGGATTTTTTCTGCCAGCGGAGCGAATTCGCCGGTGACTTCAATCATCTCATACAAAAGAGCGCACCCATCCGGAGCTTCCATCGGAGTAAATCCGGATGCGTTGCCTGAGAGAAGAGCTATTGAAGCCGTTCCTCCGTTGAATTCCCGAAGAAATTCAATCGCCCGGAGGAGATCATTTTCATTCCCGCAGAGTATGGTTTGCAGTTTTCCTGAAAGCGCCGCCTCCACTGCCTCTTCAAGTTCGGGGGGGGGAATTTGTCGCGTCAGCAAGCATGCCTCTGAAATCGAAGTTTTCGCTTTTTTCGCCCAGAAGTTTTTTTACGCCGCTGCCATACCCTTCGAAACTCGCTTCAAGCTCCTTCAGCGAGCCAAGTTTTGCGGATATGACATTCAGCTGCTCACGCTTTTCCTGCCACAGATTTTCCAGGCGTTCCAGTTCTGCGGCAGTTTTTCTTCTTCATTTGCAAGCGCGGATTTTACTGATCCGAGGGTATCCAGCTGTTCTTCTGCCGCTTTCAGTATGGCGCTGAAAGAAGCTTCGCTTGCCCGCACCGCTTCAAGGCGCTCCGTTGCGGTCGATGATTCGCGCTCATGCCTCTTCATCTTCTCCGAAATGGAGGCGGCTCTTTTTTTTGCCGCTTCAACGCTGTTTCTGAACTGTGACGATTCTGAAATTGCGGAGAAAAGCTCCTTTCTTTTCTTCTCCAGCTTATTTCCTCTCTCCTTCTCTTTTGATTCGCATAGAGAAAGCTCTCTCTCCGACCCGGTCAGTTCAGCAGAAAGCGACGAAAGCTCCGAAGCGAGTTCTTCTTTCAACCGCAGAAGAGCCTCCCGCCCGGCATCCTCGCTTCTGATTCTTCTTTCCAGCTCTCCGTTTTCAGATTCAAGCCGCGTTATTGAGGCACCAAGCGTGACAAACTCTTTTTCTCCATACTCCATCCGGCTTGAAATTCTGGCCGAGTCATTTTTTATGCTGAAAAAATTTTCCTGAAGCGCGCTGATTTTTTTCTCAGATTCAAGAAGCGCAATTTTTACCTCCTCCAGTTTCGCCTCTTTTACCGAACAGGTGGCGGAAAGCTCTTCAATCCTTCTGCCCAGCAGAAACATCTCCCTCTCGGAGTGGTTCCGTTCATCGGCTATCCTCTTCTGCTCGCAGGCAGCAAGAAGAAGCTCGATCGCGCGGAGCTCATCCCTTGACTCCCTGAATTTTTCCGCTTTTTTTGCCTGGCGCTGAAGTGCCGCCAGCTGCCTCTTTATTTCACCCATGACATCTTCAAGCCGGGAGAGGTTGAGGCGGGTTGCTTCTATCTTTTTGATGGCGAGCTGTCTGCGGAACTTGTACCTGGTGACCCCTGCCGCTTCCTCGATGAGGAAGCGCCGATCCTCAGGGCGTGCGTGAAGTATTTCCCCAATCTTCCCCTGTTCGATTATGGAGCAGGCGCGGGAGCCTACGCCTGTGTCCATGAAGAGCTCGGTGATATCCATGAGACGGCATGGCGTCCTGTTGATCAGGTAGCTGCTCTCTCCGTTCCGGTAAAGCCTGCGGGTGAGCTGAATTTCGGAATACTCGAGGTATCTGGCCGGAGCGATCCCGTCCTCGGTGGAAAAGAAGAGGGATACCTCCGCCATGCCGAGCTGTTTCCTGGAGTCGCTGCCGGAAAAGATCATATCCTCCATCCCCTTGCCGCGAAGGTTCTTTGCCGACTGTTCCCCCATGCACCAGCGTATGGTGTCAACAACGTTCGATTTGCCGCAGCCGTTAGGTTCCACGATTCCGGTGGTACCATCCCTGAAATTGAAAACCACTCTGTCTGCGAACGATTTGAAGCCTGATATTTCAATGCGTTTTATTTTCATGAATCAAGGTCTGGTGTCGTTATGATTGTTTTTTGGGTAAAGTCTGTGTCAATTCCAATAAAATCAGGGTAGCGACAGCTTTTCCCACCTGCGTTTCCAGAAGTTTTTCCGTATAAAATGGCTAACCTTCAAGGAGGGTTACGACTTTTTTGATGAATTCGTTAATGGAAAATGGTTTCTGGATGAAGCTGATTCCTTCTTCAAGGACGCCGTGATGAACTATGACATTGCTCGTGTATCCTGACATATAAAGCACATCGAGAGCGGGAAACCTCATTCTCCGGGTAAGGGGAGCCGTCTGGAATAGTTGTAATGAACCAGTTGATGGAGATTTTTCCCGAGCAGCTCTTCTTTTTTGAATCCGAGCAGCTTCAGGCCGGATCTGTTGCAGAAGGTGCAGTTTCCCCCAATGTCCAGTTCGATGATCCCTTAGGCAAGACAATCGAGCAGCAGTTGAATATGCTCATCCTTTGCCCGCAATTCATTTTCAGCCCTGATTCTCTCATCGAGCTCATTTTTCAGTGCGGCTGTTTTTTCCTTAAGTTGTTGAAAGGAAGATGAAACAGCATCGCCGATAAAGTCCAACTCCGTGATGCCGGTCTTTTCTGTTATCCCTGTACTGACCCCTTCAACCAGCTTTGCTACCGGTTTGTTCAGCATCTTTCCAAGTATCATGATGATTAACATATTACCCGGTTCTTGCAAACATGGTTTCATTCCGAACGATTGTATCAGTGCAAACCCCACAGATCAGTCTCATCATGTCTCAGAGCCAGATATCAATCAGCAGCGCTATGTTCAATCCGACGACTGTCAGTCCGACCATCCAGAGTATCGTTTTGCCGTAGAGCGAGTTGGCGTAATTTCCCATGACTTTTTTCGATGAAGTCAGGTGTATGAGGGGGAAAATAGTAAGAGGGAGCTGCATGCTGAGAGCAATCTGGCTCCAGAGGATGCCGTTGAACGGGTTTTCCAGGAGGAGTATGATGGCAAGCGCGCCGGCTATGGTCAGCAGCACGCCGACTCTTGAATGATTGTCCGCAATGTCGAATGGCTCCCGATAGATTCCTGCAAAAACACTCCCGCCGGCCATCCCTGCGGTTACTGATGAAGAAAACCCTGCAAAAACAAGCCCGAGCGCAAAAACCGTCGCGGAAATATCTCCGAAAATCGGAATCAGGGTCTCTGTCACCTGCGGCAGTCCAGTCACCTTTATCCCGCGCGAGTGGAAAACAGCCGCGGCCATTATTATCATCGCGCTGTTTATTGCCCACCCGGCCCCCATTCCTGCAAGGGTATCGAAAAACTCGTATTTCATCTGCTTCCGTATCGTATCGTCCCCCTGAAGATTCAACTGCCTGCTCTGTATCACCTCTGAATGCAGAAAGATGTTGTGGGGCATTACTACAGCTCCGAGAACACCCATTATTATCGGCAGCGCTCCGAATGGGACAGCCGGAGTAACCCAGGCGCGCACTGAATGGCCCCATGAGACGTCGGCAAGCGCTAATTCGAAGATGAATGCCAGGCCGATCATCGAAACGAATCCCATTATCCATTTTTCCAGACGGCGGTAATTGTTTGAAAAGAGCATGTAAACAGAAAAAATAGCGGAAATGAGCGCTCCAAGAGAGAAAGGGAGGCCGGTGAGCATGCTCAATCCTATTGCGGCTCCCATAAGCTCCGCAAGTGCAGTTGATATACATGCCCCCATTGCGCTCCAAAGGACTGCCCTTCTAGCCCAGGGTCTGAAGTGCGCCGATGCAGCCTCTGAGAGGCAGAGCCCGGTCGCTATCCCAAGATGAGCTGCGTTATGTTGCAGTATGATAAGCATGACGGTTGAAAGGGTGACGACCCAGAGGAGGGTATAGCCGAATTCCGAGCCGGCGACGACGTTTGTGACCCAGTTGCCGGGATCAATGAAGCCTACCGTCACCAGAAAACCTGGGCCGATGTAACGGAAGAATTCGAATGATGCCAGTTTTGATGCCTGGTTGCCGATGATGGAGAAAGTTTTCATATAGGCGCCGTCTTTTTCTCTTTCATGTGATGCCTTTGCAGAAAAACTGTCATGTCCGGTTGATTTCAAGGGGTATCCAGCCTTTAGTTCCAGGCCTTTTAACCTGTTTGTGAAAATTCGTGCCAAAACCATAAAACTGGATTACCGATAACTGCTTTCGGGAATGACGGGCTTTTCCACTCCCGATTACGGCCTTCGCGAATGACATCTTTTATTATTTTTGCAAGAATCTCATCTTTTATGTCTTTGGCGTCATTTCAGATGGTTTTCCCTGCGAGTATGCCTAGCCATGTGCAGACGAGGCAGGCCGAGACGCTAAGAAGTATGTTGCAGAAAGCGGTGAGAAACCTCCCGGTTTCAATGAGCCTGAAAGTTTCGTAGCTGAATGTCGAGAAGGTGGTCAAGCCGCCGAGAAACCCTGTTATGAGGCCTATTCTCAGATTGCCGGGTATCTCTGCGCCCCGGAGAGCCAGCTCCATTATCAGGCCTATAATGAATGCTCCGGTGGTGTTCACCGCCAGCGTCCCCCATGGGAACCCCCACCCCATACGGTCATATACGAAGCCGGAGAGGAAATACCGCGCCACGCAACCCAGCGCGCCGAAAAAAGCTATGTAAGCCAGAGTCGTCATCCAGGCTCCCATTAGAAAAATCAGAAGTTAAAGGTTCATGCTCCCTGTTCTGTATCCATCCAGGTCGAGCGTCACAAATGCAAAGCCGTTCCGGCGGAATGTTTCAGAAATCAACTTTCTGTTCCCGGGTTCAACCGCTTTTGTCATCTCTTCCGGAGCAAGCTCTATTCTCGCCGTATCTCCGTCGACTCTCACCCTGCAAAGCCCGAATCCGCCGTCACGAAGCGTTTTCTCGCATCTCTGGAGCCGGAGCAGATCCGCATCTGAAATTTTGGCGCCATGCCTGAAGCGGGTAAGAAGGCACGGCATTGCCGGCTTGTTCCAGTTGTCAAGCCCGAGCTTTCGGGCAGACTCCCTGATTTCAGCTTTGCCGAGTCCGGACTCGACCAGCGGGCTTCGTACGCCAAGTTCTTCCAGAGCCCGCCTGCCTGGACGGTATTCGTCAAGGTCGTCGATATTGCTTCCGTCGGAGAGAAAAGCCAGGCCGTTCTCTGCGGCAATATCCAGGCAGATGCCGAACAACTTGAGCTTGCAGATGTAGCATCGGTCGGGCGGATTGAAATAAAGTTCTTCCAGTGAAGTTTTGCCCGGGGAGATGACCAGATGCCTCACCCCGATGATTGAAGCCAGACGTCTGGCGTCGGCGATTTCATGACTTGTATGAAATGGGGCGTCAATCGTGATTGCCAGAACTTTTTTCCCAAGAGCGTCATGGGCAGCCTTGAGGAGTAGCGTGGAGTCTACTCCACCGGAAAAGGCAACAGCCAGGGATTCCATGCTGCAAAGTATTTCCAGAAGCGACTTGTATCTATTATCCATTGATCGCCCTTGCAACGGTCAGCACGCATACCCTCGCCACGCCGGATTTTTTCAGAATTCTGGAACATTCGTCAACGGTGCTGCCAGTTGTGAATACATCATCTACAAGAAGCACTTTTCTTCCTTCTATTTTCGCTTTTTTTGAGAGGCCGAACGCATTTTTCACATTTTCCATCCTCTCTGCGACAGAAAGCGCTACCTGCGGCATGGTCCGCCGCAGACGAAGGAGTGTGCGGCGCTCCATCGGGATACGGAATTCCCGGGAGATGAGCTCCCCCAGAAGAACAGCCTGGTTGAAGCCTCGCTGCCTCAAGCGTTCAACATGCAGCGGCACAGGGAGTATGATCTCAGGTTTTTCTTCTGATATGAAACCGGCTGTCGCGCTTATGGTCAAAAGAGCCAGTGGGCGGCGCAGGTGGGTTTTGCGATCATATTTGAAAGCATGGATCATCTGACGGACGCCGCCGCCATAAACAGCAGCGGCTCGCGCCAGATCGAAAAAAGGCCTGTCCGTCAGGCATCTGCCGCAGATATGACTGTCGCCCGCACCAAAAAAAGGGGTGCCGCATATTTCGCATGCCGGTTCAGATATGAACTGTATTTCACCAAGGCATTCCGGGCAGATGTGCAGTTTCCCGGCATCCGGGATGAACGCATGGCATATGTGGCAGAGCGGCGGGAAAAGAAAGTCTGCCAGGGAGTCAAGAAATTGCAGCATCTCTCTTTTCAGAAGCCGATATCCTGATTGACTACCAGCACATGCAGATCCGTAAAACGCGGTCTGCGGTCGATTATTGTGGTCACGCGGCAGAGACGGTCCGGTGAGTCGCAGTTTCCGCACAGCCCGGTTGAGGCGCAAGGAGTCCTGAAATTCAGGCGTTTCGAGTTTGGCGGTGTGGCATAATTTTTCACCCGCTTTATCGCGTCAGTTATGTCGCCGTCAACCAGCTTGTTCCGTCCTGCGACCACAATCACCTTTTTGGGACCGAAAAACATGGCTGCAACTCTGTTGCCTGTAGCGTCAATATTTACAAGTTCCCCTTCAAGGGTCAGAGCATTGCATCCTGAGAGGAAAAGATCGCATGAAAGCTGGCGCCTCATTATCTCCACCCTTTCATCCCTGCTGAGCGAAGGATTCCCGTGGTTCAGTATCTCTTTCCCCATCTCCTTCAGCTTTGCCTCCACCCCGAGGGAAACTATCGACATTGAACCGCCGAATCCGATGGTAGAAGCCTTTTCACCTTCCGAGATGATGTAGTTGAAGGCATCTTCCCTTGTCTCGCAGTAGAGAGCGGTAAAATCGTGCTTTTCGAGCGATGCGACAGCTTTTTGGCACTTCTGTTCATAACTCCATGAAACGAGCTCTTCAGGTATTCCCATGCTGCCCCCTTGAATTATGTATTAAAAAGCCTGTCATTCCCGAAAGCATTTATCGGGAATCCGTTTTTTCAACTGTCTGAAAAGAGTTGATGCCTGATAGAATCACTCTGGCATGACAAAAACAACTGCTGTTGTGACTGAAAAACCGTTCAGGAATGACTGAATAAAATGGAGTTGTTCAACTATGCAGTTTTCCTTTGTCCGGGAGCCCTGTGCATAGCTTCAGCCAGCTTTCCGGCGCTATTGGCTCTTTCTGGCTGTCCATTTTATTTCAACAGAAACACTGAATTTATGACGATATTTTCTTCCGGCATGTCTGGCATCTCCCTGCGGGTGGTTCTGGCCGCAGCTATCCTCTCCACTACATCCATCCCTTCGATCACCCTTCCGAAGACCGCATATCCGTAACCATCGGCTGTTTCACTCTTGTGGTCAAGAAACCGGTTGTCCGCGACATTGATGAAAAATTGTGAAGTTGCGGAATCCACAACCGATGTCCTGGCCATTGCGAGAGTCCCCCTGCTGTTTTTCAGGCCGTTTCCCGCCTCGTTTTTTATAGGCGATCTCGTATTTTTTCTCACAATCATGGTGTTGAATCCACCCCCCTGGATCATGAAGCCAGGGATCACCCTGTGGAAGATCGTGCCGCTGTAAAAACCGCTCTCAACATATTCAAGAAAGTTTCTGACAGAGAGAGGTGCCTCTTTTTCGAAAAGTTCTATTTTAATGCCTCCCATGCTTGTCTTTATCATGACTTTGGGATTTTGACTCTCCTGAGCGGCGTATGAGAAGGTTGAAGACAGGATGACGAAGGAGAGGGAGATCAAAAGTTTTTTTATCATCTGAAACCTCCATTTTTTATATTCTTGCCATTTTGAGCGGCGATTGCATCCGGTTGCATATTCAGCCGGTTGGGACGATTTACCCCTCCGAGGCAAGTATGGTCAGGGCGTTCACAACCGCGGCGGCGACATTCGATCCCCCTTTGCGCCCGGAGTTCGTTATGAACGGGACGGCATCGGATTCAGCGAGTGCCCTTTTGCTCTCTTCCGCGCCGACAAAACCTACCGGAAGCGCTATGACAAGGAGCGGATCGGCCTCTTTCTCCTTGATCAGTCTGAGAAGTTCGAAAAGAGCGGTCGGGGCGTTCCCTATTACAAAAACCCTGTTGAAGCGGTCAGAGGCCGCTTTACGCATGGCGATGACCGAGCGGGTCACCCCTTCGCGCTTGGCCAGAGCTCCCACATCCGAGCTGCCGACATGGCAGGATGTCCTGCAACCAAATCGGACAAGCCTCTGCTTGCTTATCCCGGAGAGCGCCATGTTTGTGTCGGTGACTATTCCTGACCCCTCTCTTATCGCTGTAACCCCCTTTTCAACTGCGCCTTCCGAAAATTTCATGGTACGGAGATATTCGAAATCCGCGCTTGTATGTATAACGCGCCGGATAATCCGCCATTCGGCTTCGCTGAAGCTGTGCAGGCCGGCTTCCTCCTCGATGATTCTGAACGAGGCGGCCTCTATCTCTTCCGGTTTCATTGAGAGCGAATCCATCAAACCCACCCCGCTCTTTTCATGGCTTCGAAAATGCGCTCTGTTTGCACTTCCGCAAGTTTTTCATGCACTCCGAGATGCGCCCCCATCTCCATTGCCAGCGCCGGATAGCGCTCTCTCGCTCTTTCGATCTCATCCGGCAGATCGCGCAGTACGTGAGCGCCCATGAAGAGAAAGTACGGCATCAGAAGTATCCGTTCAGCGCCGAGCCTTACGCAGTTGTCGATTCCCTGCTGGATATCCGGCTCGTGAAGCTCCCGGTAAGCCACCTCCACGATTTCAAATCCGGTCATTTTCTGCACCATCGACGCCACTTCACGGACGGCATCATTAGCCTCCGCTATCCGGCTGCCGTGCGCCATTATCAGAACTGCTGTCTTCATAGGTTTACTCTTCTCTCTGATTGTATTCAGCATTATCGCTTATGGAAGATGCCGCAGATTTCAGTTCAGACCTTTTATGATGATATCTTTCCAGGTTCTGCAAGAACCCTCAATATTTACAGTATTGCAGGCCGTTTGACAATAGCGGGGAGGAGATCAGTTGATGAACATCGAAAAAACCTGGTTTGAGAGGAGAACACCCCTGCGTGTCAGGGCGATTCTCTCTTCATCGCAGATTATCAATCCGGCGGACTCAAGTTTTCGAATCTCGCGCGGAAAGAGATCATGAAAAGATTCTCCGAATTTGCCCAGAAAATCTGCGGCAAGCACCCCCTCTTTCATCCTCATCCCCAGGAAGAGAAATTCGGAGATAGCATCCATCCTTGTCAGAAAGCGCATTTCCCCTCTTGGCGAACGGTTTTCAGCGATAAAAACCATGTAATCGCCAAGCTTTTCCGTATTGCTGAAACGCAGCCCGAATTCCCCTTGGCGCACGAATGAGTGAGCTCCGGGGCCGATTCCTATGTATCCGTCCAGTTTCCAGTAACCTGTGTTGTGACGTGCGCGAAAGCCTGGAATCGCATAATTGGCTATCTCATAATGCTCATACCCTGCTTTTTCGAGAAAATCGTCAGCCGTTTCCATCATGTCGGCGACGAAGTCGGAATCGGGGAGTTTGTCTCCGTCTTTGTATGTAATGGCGAAAGGTGTCCCTTCTTCGACAGTCAGGGAGTATATCGAGATATGTTCCGGTTTCAGGGAGATCACTTCATGAAGGTCGCTATTCCATGTCTCCATGCTTTCACCCGGGATCGAGTGGATAAGGTCGATTCCGGTATTGCAAAATCCGGCCTCTTTCGCCAGGCAAACGGCCTCTCTTGCCTGATTTGAATCATGAATCCTGCCGAGAGTTTCTAGCATCCGGTCATCGAATGACTGAACCCCGAATGAGACGCGGTTTATTCCGGCATGCCGTATCTCTTTCAGATATCTCCCGTTGACCGTGCCGGGGTTTGCCTCGATCGTTATTTCCGCGTCCGGCGCAAGAGTGACAAGGCTCGAAATTCCTCGAAGCGTTTCATATAGCTCCTCCGCCGTCAGGAGCGATGGTGTTCCTCCGCCGAAATAGACCGAATCAACAGTGGATGGTGGGAATTCCGCTGTCACATTTTCAAGTTCCTTCAGGATCAGTCCCGGAAATTTACCGGTTTCATGATTTGCTCCGGCTTCAGATGCAAAAGCGCAGTAAGGGCATTTGCTCATGCAGAAAGGGACATGAATGTAAATTCGACTGAACATCATATTGCAATTTTATCCGTAATGAATAATATAAGTCCAGATGTAAACAGCATTTGCAAGTATTCCGGAGATTCGTAATGAGAAAAACGGTCGCGCTGTCTCTTGTTTTGTTAACAATTACCGCCATCTCTGAAGCCGGCCATGCGGTGACCGGGAGAGGCGGGAAGATTTTCACGGAGAGGTGCGTTAAATGTCACGCGGTCAACGGAAGAGGGGGGATAGCAGGTCCTGACCTTACAGGCATTGCAGCAAGATTTTCTGAGGAGGAGTTGCGGAAGAAACTGGAACACCCAGGCAAGAGCAAAAACTCTCCTGGAATCAACTATTCAAGAAATATGGAAAAAAAGGAGATGACCGCTCTTATGGGGTATCTGGAATCGTTGAAAACCTTGCCGGAAAATTCGGGCAGATGCGCCTGTCCTTACTGATGGATATGTGACGTCTTCACGGTTCCTCTCGCCTGGAATGCCCGAGCTTTAGCATTTGAGACCATAACAGCCTCAGAATTTTTAAGCCCTGATGTTACAGTCGAATTGAAATATGAAAAAGAAAGGAGAATTACGGTGAAAAGAACAGTCGTGATGCTGGCAGCTTTTGCTGCGATGGCTTTCCTGGCGGCGGCCGCACAGGCGGCAGTCAAGGGGGAAGAGGTATTCAAGTCAAGGTGCGCGATGTGTCATTCAGTGAAAGGGAAAGGGGGGTCTTTGGGGCCTGACCTGACGAAGATATCCTCAAGACTTAGAGAGAATGACATCCGGATGAAGCTTGAAAATCCGAAAAAGGGCAATCCCTCTTCAATGATGCCTTCCTTCAGCACCCTCTCGAAGGATGATATGACCGGATTGCTGGGATATCTTAAAAATTTGAAATGATCGAAGCCTGGATAGGCGATGCAGAACGGCCATGAAGGATAATGTTCATGGCCGTTTTTAATGATGAAAGGTTCTGCCGATGATCCGTTTTTTCTGTAAACCGCTTGCTTTGGCGCTGTTTCTTGCCCCCCTTTTTGCCGTAGCCACATCATGGCCGGCCGATCTTCCCGGATCCGCTTCCGTTGAATTCAGAAGCGGGAATTACAGCGAGTCGATCCGTCTGGCCTCCAAAGCCGATCCTGCACCCCGGCGCGATTTCCTGATCGCAGTGGCGTTGCTCCGTGCCGGCAAACCTGAGGAGGCGTTGCCCCGGTTGATCGACTCTGAAAAGGCGCTGCCGCTTGCAGCCGATTATGCCGCCAGTTATCAGGCCGAAGCGCTTTTCGGTATAGGCAGATTTTCAGAAGCTGCCGAAAAAGCGCTTATTGTTGCCAGACAGTACCCCTCCTCGCTCCTTTTGCGCAGGAATGAAAAATTGCTTATCGATGCGCTGTTCAGATCGGGTGATTTTAACGGTGCGCTTAAGAGCGCCAGGAATTTTATTGAAAAGTATCCTTCCGGAACTGACTCCGTTGACGCGCTTTTCCTGACCGGGGGATGCATGGAAAAGATCGGCGACGTGAAAGGGGCAGCCTGGATATATCGCAATATCTGGCTTAACAATCCAGCATCCGCTCAGGCGGCAAAATCGGGTGAACGTCTGAAGGAGATCGGCGCTTCCGCCGCCGCAGCGCCTTATACGGCAAATGAGCTGCTGCAGAGGGCATCGGCTCTATCCGCGCTGAATCATCCCACCGCTACATTGCAGACCCTCGATTCGATTCAGAAAGAGAGTGTAACAGCAGAAACATCCGACAGGATCACGTTTCAGAGGGGGATTGCCCTTTACAGATTGAAAAAATACCTGGAAGCGGAGAAATATTTCCGGAGCCTGGCCGGAGATTCCAGGAATCCGTCCATAAAGTCAGAGGGGAGCTTTTATCTGGCGAAAACTCTTGAGCGCAAGGGGAGTGATGATGAGGCGCTGAAGATATACATGGAGCTTGCCGCTGGGGGGAAGAGTGAACAGTATGCAGACGACGCGCTGATGGAAGCTGCCGGACTGCTCAGGAACCGGGGAGATTTTGCAGGCGGGGCACGGCTCTATGCAAAACTTGTGTCAGAATTTCCGGAGTCCAGATTCGCACCCAAAGCCACCTGGGGAGCCGCCTGGAGCAATTTTCTGGCAGGCCGAGATATGGAGGCTTCGGAGGCATTCAAAAAACTTCTGAACGATTATTCCGAACGGGAAAAGGCTCTTTACTGGCTGGCAAGGTCGCTTGAAAAATCCGGTAGCAGCGAATCGCAAGATTATTACGACCTGCTTCTCTCCGAGTATCCGGGAGGATTTTACGCCGCCTGGATTCGTGACAGAAAGGGGGTTCCGGACAATCGTGAGACGGTGGGAAAGGCGAACCCGCTTACAGAAATCCCGGATGCCGTCGGCTTTGAAAAGCCGAGGCTCCTCGCTTCCATCGGGATGCTTAAAGAGGCGCGCGATGAGACAGCTGCAATTTTGAAGCGGATCCGTGACCAGAAGGCCTTTGCACCCGCTCTTGCGAAGCTTTATCTTGAAACAGGGGACTATGGCTCTTCGATCCTTCTGTTCCACAAGAACCGCCCGCTCAAGTGGGAGACAAAGACTCTTCCGCTGTGGGTCGCTGGTTTCCCGGTCGCACATTCGGACAAGGTCTCCCGCTACGCAGGCGAAAACGGTCTTCAGGATTCTCTGGTTTACTCAATCATACGGAACGAAAGCGGTTTTTCGGAATGGGTCAAATCTCCGGCCGGAGCTGTAGGGCTGATGCAGCTTATGCCATCTACCGCGCGGCAGATGGTGACGGACAAAAGCGCATTCGACCCGCAGATGCTTCTTGACCCCCATTTCAACATCAGATTGGGAACAAGGCATCTGAAGGATCTTCTCAAGAGTTACGATGGAGATATGATCTCTGCGGTTGCCGCCTATAATGCCGGCTCCAATGCGGTAAACCGGTGGAAAAGGAATCTGGCGGGAATGGATAAGGATGAATTCATAGAGAGCATTCCGTATCAGGAGACCAGGGATTATGTAAAGAAAGTTTATGCCTCTGTCTCGAATTACCGGAAGCTGTATGGGATAAGATGACCGGAGTCTTGTGAAGCGGATGGAGCGGGGTTGGATGCGGCTCAGTATCAGAGCGTGTTTTCCCCCAACCCTGCGAGATTGAAGTTGACAAGGAACGACGGGCTGCCGTGCCGGTCGCGGAAGGCCATGTTGACACTCCAGCACTGGTGCCGGTATTCGGCTGAGTAAACCGACTCAAGAAATGCGCTTCGATCGAAGGAGTAGCGCGCCGTATAGCCGAAAGTCCAGGGGGTGATCGCTTTTGTAGATACCCTTGCTTCGAGATACTCGACAAAATCGCGCGACATGCGGTAGTAGAGGGAAGCGGTGCTCCCGATTCCGTTGTCCAGCTCGATGCCTGGAGCCACGCTTGAGAAGCGTTTTTCATAAAGGTTGAAACGGGAGTCGAACGCAAGCTTCGAATTCCGGTCGAGCCATGTCTCTGAAGTCAGAATCAGGTCGCTCCACGGTTTCTGAACGTCCACGGCCGTCAGCAGATCTCTCCTGTTGCCGTCGATGCTGTACCCCTGCATCAGGCTTATCCTTGATATATCGCGGTATTCGTAACTCTCACCCTGCCGGAATTTTCCGCCAAGATGGCTTGTAATGCCGAAATATGCGATGTTCTGGTGAAGCAGCCGGTCGTTGTAATCGTAAAGCGGCAAGGATGACTGATCCTGGTGCGGGGAGTAATAAAACGAAATTTCCGGGACTATTTCATGCCGGAGTTTCTGCAGGCTCTCGCCATCTACTTCATAAACCCTGGCAAGGGTGGTCGATATGCTGGCCCCGGCTTCAGGCAGCGCCTTTGCGCTGTTTCTGTCGATGTTTTCGCCGTCTCTCCCGGTTGTGTGATAGGCTCTCCCTCTTATTCCGGCAAATGCCGAACCGTTCAGGTATCCCGGTATTCCTCCGATGAAAGTCAAGCGCGGCGATGCCGCAAAACGTTCGCCCGTGACCCCGTTTTCACGATAAAAACTTGTTGCGGTCATATCCATGTCAAAGTAGAGCGGGGTGGAAAAAATCTGCTGCCGCACAGCCGAAATTCCTAACTCCGGAAGGGTCTGCAACGTTTTTCTGTTGTTTTCCGCATAATAGTCCTGAGTGTAGCGGACGTTGGCAGTCAAGGCGTAATTCTGCCAGGTTTTCAGGAGATTGAACGTGCTGTCGTTGGTATGCTTGTTGTACTCTCCGTTCTCTTCGCCGTAATCGTCGAGATATCTCCTGTCCGTAGTGAGGTTGACTGAAGTGCGGAAATTCATGTCGCCAGATAATATCTCGGTATGCTTCTGGTCGATTTTCCCTCGCCACCTCTCATCCAGAAAGTCATGAATGAGATACCCGTTCATGTAGCCGTCGCTCCCCCTTGAGCGGAGATACCTGTAATCCACGCCTGTCCCGACCCCTCTTCTGGTAAGCGAGTCGAGATGAAAAGTCATATCCTGGCTCGGATCGATCGCCCAGTAATAGCGGAGGTCAAGCTCGCCACCCCTTTTTTTTGACCAGCCGAATACCGGGAGAAGAAAACCGCTCTGTCTGTCACGCGCGACAGGAAAGGCTATCCAGGGGAGATACATCACAGGGGTTTCCTTGATGTAAAATATTGCGTCATTTCCTGTGCCGTATTCGAGCATGTCAGATTTCAGCTCTTTTGCGCCGATTTTCCAGAAAGGGGATGTCCCGTCGCAGGTAGTCAGCGTACCTCTGCTTACAAAAACGGATTCATCCCCTTCTCTTACGATTTTTTCCCCTGAAAGATAGACCCCGCCCCACTTCTGTTTTGAAAAGAGAGTGCCGTTATCCATCTCTCCCCTTTCATTATCGGTGTCTATCACCAGACGTTCCCCTTTTGCCGTCTCATTCCCTTTCACAACCACGACATTGCCGGTTGCGGTGACTATGTTGCTGTTCCTGTCAAGCGAGAGTTCCCTGGAGGCAAGGGTCATCCCTTTCCATTCCATGACGATATTTCCTGTGGCCTGGACGATACCGGTGTTCTGGTCGTGAGTCATCACATCGGCTTTTATCACCATGCCGCCGCTTTCAAGCTCGGTTTCAGCCGAGACTTCGCAGGGAAGGGCGATCAGAAGAGGAGTCAGAAGAGTGCAGAAAATTATCGGCAGGATTTTGGGGAGCATATTTCCAATCAAGAATTTGATGAAATCAAATGTTTTTACCGCAGGGGGGAATGGGGCGTCAACTGATTTTATCCCTTTTCAACTGTGGCCTGACTGCGGGTATCTCCATAAACCCCAATTTTTTCTTTGTTGCAGAGAAGAGATCAATTATCTTGTTGGCATCGGAAATTCCGGATGAGAAACAGTCGGTTTCCGATTCGAAACTATCTTTAACTGGTTGATCCTCTGAAAACAAAAAAAGGAGCTTATGGCAGAATGGCTGATGCTCTCCCCGAAATTCAGGGTCTTGACGTGAAGACCGCAGTTGCGAGGCTGGATGGCAATCTGAACTTTTACATGCGGCTGCTGGAAATGTTTGCCGATAGGCAGCGCGATACAGCGCAGGTTCTAAAAAAAGCGCTCTCTGGCAACGATTTGAAGCTGGCCGCCCGGATAATTCACACATGCAGGGGGGTGGCCGGGAACATCGGGGCTGTCCGCCTTGAGAAGGCGGCGCTTGAGCTTGAGAACGCACTGAAGCTGAACGGTGGTGAAGACGCCTTGAATAAGACCTGTCTCTATTTCTGCGATGAGCTGGAAAGGGTCATTGAAACCCTCCGTAACAGCCTTAGTCCGGGGGATACTCGACATTCCGACGGAAGCGCCATTGACAGGGGAAAAGTGGCGGAGGCTCTGGCCGGTTTGAAGAGGCTTCTGCTTGATAACGACGGGAGAGGGGAAGAGTATCTCGAAGAACATTCGGACAGCCTGGCAGATTTTCCTGATGACTCTCTGCGGAAGCTCAGATCATCGGTGAAAAGCTTCGATTACAAATCCGCAGTTGAAATTATAGGAATGCTTGAAGGTTCTCTTTCTGGAAACGAACAATAAAAACCGTGTCATGACCAGCGCGAGGTGACTGTCGGATGCCTTTTTTACAGCTGATACGGCCGCTTCAGTGGCTGAAGAACCTCATGATTTTTTTTCCTCCGTTTCTCGGAGGCGCAATATTCAACCAGGTTGTGGCGCAACGCGCGGTCGCCACTTTTGTCTCATTCTCGCTGGCTTCCGGCGTAGCATATATCGTTAATGACATATGCGACCGTGAAAACGATCGTCTCCACCCCGGGAAAAAATCACGGCCACTTGCGTCAGGCTCTGTAACGGTAGCAGAAGCGTCGCTCTTTGCGTTCATTCTGGCTCTCCTGGCTGTTACGCTTGCGTTTCCGATTCCGGCGCCATTTATGTCACACATATTCTTTTATCTGATCATAACCTCAGGATACTCGCTGTTTCTCAAGAATTATCCTCTGGCGGATATCTTCTGCATCTCGGCCGGATTCCTGCTCAGGCTTGAAGCTGGAGGAGCGGCTTTCGGCGTGCCAGTTTCCGAATGGCTCTTCCTGAGCGTATTTCTGCTGTCGATATTTCTCAGCTCCGGCAAGCGCCTGGGGGAAAAGAGCCATCTCGGCGCAACGGCTGCGAGTCATCGCAGGGCGCTGGTCGCGTACCCGGACGGTTTTCTCCAGAGCGCCATGCACATGACCGGAGGAGCGGCGCTTGTGACATACACCATGTATGTGATCGCTTGCGGCTCAGATATCCTGGTCTATTCCGTTCCGTTCTGCTGTTTCGGGCTTTTGCGGTATATTTTCATTGTCCACTCCGGCAGGGGAGGGGATCCGACCGAGTTGCTGCTGAAGGATATACCCCTCCTTATCGTGGGGCTTGTATGGGCATTGATGGTGGGGTGGGGGATATACGGGCCATGAGGGGGAAACGGCAACGAAATAGTCATCAGGCCATTATAGTCAGATGAAAAATATCCTTGTTATTTCCGAATACTTCGAGGATGGGGCGAGTCGCTACGCCGGCATCGCAGCGGAGATCCGCCGCTGCTTTCCGGGATGCCGGCTGTTCGGCCTCCTCTTTCTGCCGGGAAGATCCCGGGACAGGGAGGTGGAAGTTCCCCCCTTCGACGATGCCTCCCTGTTCCGCTCGGCGCCAGCACTGCCCTGGCGGTTCTCACATCCGGGAAAAGGACGTTCGCCATCATCCATCCCAGGTTGCCGTTGTCACGGCTGATGGGGAGATTTGTCTCCGACCCCCTCCATATCGACCCGAAGACGATTTACCATCTGGCGTATTTTTCCCGCATGATTGCGGAGGCATTGGGGATGGCCGCGCTCCGGGGTCACGGCCTTCTATCTTGGGTTGAACAGGGGGCATCACCTGTTCGGCGGTGATCTGGCCATCTCATTCCTGTTCGACTGGAATCGCTCCGGCATCGATTACCGGCTGTATAACTTCCTCTGCTTCGAACTGCTCCTCTCCGCCCGGGACGGGAGGACAGCGGGGTATCGCGATGCCGCGGGCGGCTATGCCCCGATCCTCATCGACAACCCCTGCCCGGACAACCTCTGGGCAGTTGATATCCACCACCAGTCCGTACGGCGCTATATCGGCTATGTCGCGCCGCTGATCTCTCCGGACGACCTCGATGACAACGGCTCCACCCTCTGCCGCAGGCTTGCGGCTGCCTTCATCAGCCATCCCGCCAGGGAGGAGGCTTCCGTGTACGGCGATTTCACTATCGCCGGCGAGATGGGGGAACGGGACATGCAGCGCCTCGCTCCTCCTATGGACTACATGGAACTGGCGCTCATTGCGCTCAAAAAACGGAAGATACGCGGATTCTGGCCGCAGGGGAGCATGGCTCGCTCGAACATGCGGGGTGCGGAGCGTGCCTATCGATGCTTCCTTGACCTCAAGCTGCTGGATATTTTGAGAAAGTTTTTTCTGAAATACTGAGAGCGGAGATAACCCGATATGGTGATTACTATCGTTGAGAGCCATCCATTGCAGTTGGGATCATGAACATCAGACTTATGAAAACCGTTGATTCGATTCTGGGGAGGGTTGCCGTTTCGCTTCTGTCCGCTCCTCTGGTTCCTTCTCTCTCGCGCGTCATCGGCTCCATCCTCCTCATCCGCCCCGGCGGCATCGGAGACGCCGTGCTGCTTATCCCGGCCATCCGGGTCATCAGGCGCCACTATCTCTCCGCGAAGATCACGGTGCTTGCCGAGCGCCGCAACGCCTCTGTGTTCCGGCTCACCCCCGAGGTGGACAGCGTCCTGCTCTACGACCGCCCCCGCGACCTGGTCGCTGCCCTGGCCGGCATGTACGACGCGGTTATCGACACCGAGCAGTGGCACCGGCTTTCCGCCGTTGTGGCGCGTCTAACCCGTGCGCCGCTGCTCATTGGCTTTGCCACAAACAAGCGCTCGCACCTCTTCACGCATCCGATAGCCTACTCCCACGACGATTACGAGGCTGACAGCTTTTTGCATCTCCTCGCGCCCCTGGGCATCGAGCCGGCTCCGGCCGTCGGGAGATTCCTCCTGGCGCCGGCAGATGCCGAGGAGAAGGGGAAAAGGCTGCTCGCTCCCCTCGGTGGTCGACTGTTCGTGGCCATCTTTCCAGGCGCCAGCATCCCGGAGCGCCGATGGGGGGTTGACCGGTTCAGACAGGTGGCTGAGATGCTGGCTGATTCCGGGATTTCAACTGTCGTGTTCGGAGGGAGGAATGATCAGGATGCCGGGGAGGCCATCGTCTCCGGGGGAAGTGGTCTGAACCTGGCAGGACGGACATCCCTGGCCGAAACTGCCGCGATCATAGACCGGAGCGCGCTCCTTTTAAGCGGCGACTCCGGGGTGCTTCATATCGCCGCCGGATTGGGGATTCCGACCGTGTCGCTCTTCGGGCCTGGAATCGCAAAAAAATGGGCGCCGCGGGGGGAAGGGCAGATCGTCATCAACAGGGGGCTCTCCTGCTCACCCTGCACCAGATTCGGTTCGGCCCCCCCCTGTCCGGTCGATGCAAGGTGCATGAAGGAGATAACGGCAAGTGAGGTTTTCAGCGCTGTAACCGGTCTTATGAAGGAAACATTGCGCTAAGCCTGGATTTTTTGCAGAGATAAAACCCCGCTTCCCGAATCGGAGAGCGGTCAGAAAAAGCGTGAAGCCAGCCTGTGCCATGCCGGCAGGCTTCTCTCTATCAGATCGATCCCTGTGCAGTAGGCGATCCTGAAAAATCCCGGAGCTCCGAATCCTCTCCCCGGAACAAGCAGGATATGCTCTTTCTGCGCTTCTTCCACAAATCTTATGTCATCCTGGATTGGCGATTTAGGGAAGAGATAAAATGCGCCGTCCGGCTTCACCATGCTGAAACCGATCGAAGTCAGCTCATTTACCAGCATATCCCTTTTTTTCTGGTATTCTGCTATATTCACGCTCTCGTCCTGGAGCTTTGCGACCAGCCTCTGCATAAGCGCAGGCGCGTTCACAAAGCCCAGAACCCGATTGCTGAAAATCGCCCCTTCAATGAACTGCATGACAGAACCCATCCGCGGGTTTGCGGCCAGGTACCCTATCCTCTCTCCCGGCAGGGCGAGATCCTTGCTGTGCGAGGTCGCTATAACCGAGTTTTCCACCAGACTGAAAACACTTGGCAGATGTTTGCCGTCATACAGGATTCCTGAGTACGGTTCATCAGATATCAGGTAAACCATCCGCCCGTTTTTTCTCCCAGTCTTTTTTATAAGCTCGTTCAGCTGCATGAGGGACTCTTCTGGATAAATAACGCCTGTCGGATTGTTCGGAGAACAGATAAGTATACCCCTGGTTTTCGACGTGATCGCTTTTTCGATCGCTTCCATGTCAAGCTGGAAACTCTCCATGTCGGTCATCACCACCACCGGCGTTCCGCCATGATTATCAATATAGAATTTGTACTCGACAAAGAATGGCGCCAGAATAATCACCTCGTCACCGGGATCAAGAATTGTCTTGAGCGCCACATTCAATGCTCCTCCGGCGCCGCAGGTCATGATTACATGCTCCGGCCCCGCTTTTACTCCGGAACTGCGCGTTATCTTCGCTGCGACCGCGGCTCGGGTCTCCATGTATCCTGCGTTGCTCATATAGCGGTGCATTCCTGGGAGCCGGCTTTCGGCAAGCCTCCTCAGTTCGCTCCGGAATGTTTCAGGAGGCTCTGCATCAGGGTTGCCGAGGGTAAAATCATAAACGTTATCATCACCGAACTCCTTCCTGAGCCGTTCCCCTTCCTCAAACATCTTCCTTATCCATGATGATCCCGATATATGTCCGGCTATCTTCTCTGCAATCGGCATGATATTCCTTCCTCCTGATTTTTCTGATATTCTTCTGCTGCTTACGGGCAGGCTCTTCCGCTCTGCGGGGAAAAGACTGCCGACTTCCGGCTGTTTCGGAAGCTGGAAGTATATACAACCAGCAGTGGAGAACTCAATGGAAATTCCTGCATATCCGGCGTCACGGCCACTGGATGTAAGCGATGGGGAGATTCTGAAGCCGATTTTTAATCTGCTTCAGCCTGTTATTTCCGAGCTCACCTTCGCCGGCCTCTTTCTGTTCCGCAAAGCTCATGATTATCATCTTTCGATGCTTGGCGACTCTTTTTTGATTCTGGGAAAATTGTATGACGGGTCCGCCTGCTTTCTCCCGCCGCTCTCCGGTGATATCCCGAAAGCTCTGGATACTCTCTTCAATGACGGGATGAAACTCTATGGAGGGGATGAGGAGTTTGCGAGGCTCTATCTCGGAAAAAACGACATAGTCTGTTTTTATGATCGTGATGCCTTCGACTATCTTTATCTCAGGGAAGAGCTTGCGACACTGCCGGGAAATCGTTTCCACAAGAAACGAAACAGGATCAGCTATTTTGCAGCAAGGCATGGTCACAGCGTCGAGATTTTTTCAGAGCGGCATGCCAAGGGGTGCCGGGAGCTTGTTTCCAGACTGCTCGAAATCACGCCTGAAAACTCCCTTTCGCTTCGTCTTGAGCTCGAAGCGGCTTCAGAAGGCGCTGCAATGGCGAGATATCTAGTTTCCATCCGGAAAGGGTGCTTTTCCCCCCTGGCGGCGTCAATCTTCGGGTTTTCTTGTGCGGCGTACCTCTGTACGCCTCCGCGCAAATCCTCGATTTCCTTGCCAGAAGAAAAAATCCCCGCTTTCCGGACAGGGAACCGACTGTTTCTCATCCGGAGTTTCCGGATGGAAACTA
>DFZL01000024.1 GCA_002382705.1 Geobacter sp. UBA4057 | reverse complement strand
AACCTGACCCCAGAGGTTTTCCCATCTGCTGAATAAGGACAAGCCCGAGCATGGCATAGAGCTCCTTGCTCTTTCGTCCTCTGAATTCAGAGAAAAACGGAAAAAGTTTCTCTGCCGGGAGTTTGTGCAGGATCTCTTCCCGAAAGAGATGAGCCCATGATGATTCCAAAAGAGCAAGGCGCTTTGGGCCAAGATGAGCAAATGGGTTGAACATGTCGCGCTGTTTGTGGTCTTTGATGTGAATCATGCAGTTCCCAGTAACAAATTGAATTTACAGGGATTATATACCATAAACACCAGCGTGAATCAAGAAGATATTTACATAAAGCAAAATAATATCAGTTAGTTAAATGATTCAGGCTTTTTTACAGAGGCATCAACTGAACACCAAATCCGGAAATAGTAAAAAGTGTCCAGTTAAAACCGGATTCGCTGTCCACCCAAAACCGGATTGGGTGTCCAGTGTACTCCGGATTATGCAACTGTTCGGACTTCCGTTAAATGCGACTACTTTCAACTCTTCTCCTCCTATCCTTATATTTCTAGACATTCGACACAACAGGTTCCCGGGTGGGAATTGACTGGTTTAAACAAAACTCTTCTTCAACAACTGCTTCTTACAGCGCCGAAAGCCGCAAAACATGAGTTCTTGTGCAGAAGCTCCACACGGTCGAAGCCGGCCATTCGCAAAAGATCCAGCTGATAAGTGACCGGTCTAGGAGAGTCTTCCTTCTCGATATAAGCGAACACCTTGTTCATGTACTCCGCTCCCCCCAGGGTCTTCAGATATTTTCCATATCGGTTCCACATCATATCTTGAACTGGTTCGATTTCATGCGACACCAGATCCGTAATCCATACGCTTCCACCAGGCGCCGTCAGCCGGTACATATTGTGAAATGCAGCTTCCCAGTCCCGGTCATCCCTCAGGTGATGCAAAACAGCAGCTGCCAGGATGACATCGTACCCCTGCTCCCGGAACTCAAGGTTACGAAAATCACCTTGAAAGACTCTGATCGAGCCGGGATTTACCGCCGCAATCCGTTCAAACGCTCTGTCGAGCATCGGCCCGCTCAAATCGACCAGGTCGCAGTCAAATGATGATGCGTATTGAAGCAGCTTGAGTGTGTTATTGCCGGCTCCGCAGCCGATATCGAGTACGTTCCTGATATTCGGCGTGCAGTTGACAGCAGCCTGGGTAACCAGCTCCATGGCGAGTTGTGCATCGATAGTGGTTGTCTGCCCGGTTTCGAGGTTTGAAAAGCGTTCTACATCGCCGTCAAACCGTGCCTGTATCTCTTTCAGCGTTGATTTTTCTGCTAAAGACATGGCCATCCTTTCCCCGGTTAAAGCCAGGTATGAGACCCCTCAAAGTGGTCTGTCAACATAGCATAGACATAATGTCCGTCTTTAGAAAACAAGCGACCTGACCCTGGCAAACATGGGTTACGTTGAGAATGGCAATTCACCACACAGAGCCACTATCACTGTCCAGTAGCCGGCTGAATTAGTGAAGCAGTTCCAGGACAGCTGTCTCTTTTCCGCGCCTCCTGGGTGAACAGGATGGTTAACAGTCCGGTCTGGCGGGAGATGTCGTCTATCTTGGCTCTCTCAATACGGCACATGGTGATCTTTTCCGATTACTCGAACATTCCGGAAAGCCGGACTTTGAGCACTTCCTCGTTCAGGTTAGTCAACCTGAAATCTTCTGCCAATACCCGGAACAGCTCTTCCGGGCATGACAGCTCCCGTTCAGACTCTCCATCTGCCCCGACACGCCGGAAGAGACGTCCTCTGAGAGTTATGCGGCCATCCGGCGTCGTCATGGCGGCAACAGGCGCCTGGGTAAAATAGGAGTCGGGATGGGTCGAAGTGTAATGGTTTGCGGGCAGGTAGTCTTGTGGCCGCACCGTACAAGGGAGAAGGCTGTAGAGGCTCTTCCAGCCATCTCCAGCCAGCCGAGAAAGCATTATCTCTCGGTTATCCGTATCGTCCATCCGGAACGCATCAGGCAGCTGTTCGACTATCTTTCCTGCCTCCCATCGGAGCGGTTCCCTGAGAGTGCCACTGCCAAAGCCAACATCGCACAGATACAGGCCACCATCCAGCATCACCCGCAAGACCATATGGGTTAACGGCGGTGCATGGACTCCGTTCGCCCAAACCCTTCCGATAAGGCGCTCGACCCTGTAGTCCAGCTGTTCCAGCACGGAGGCAAAAAGTGTGTTCAACTCAAAGCAGTAGCCGCCACGACACTGTTCAACAATCTTGACGTACAGAGCGTCAGGAGTCAGGGTGATGGTTTTTCCTTCGAGTATTGCCAGGTTTTCGAACGGAACAGCGGCGGTCATTGCCCGGTGAAGCACTTTCAAACGCTCCAAGGGTGCATCGGGAAGCGATTGTACTCGGATGCGCCTCAGAAAGGCGTGAATGTTCATACAGTTACCTCCGGCAAAATGCTATCCGGTTCAATGAATCTCGTAATTCTACATCTATATCGCAAGCCACCACCACTCCGGCAATGGGGACGGAGAGTGTGGCTGTAGCCACTGCATGGCCAGCTGCATCGACATACCCGCTGGGGGGGGTCTTCATGGCCGTACTTCAGTGGGATGGAACCTCCCATAAAACCGCCGCGCTATCCAGGTCATGACAGGCTGCAACCATTATTTCCGCCATGTTCCGTAATGGACGAACTCTTCAAGCTGCTTGCGGGGAGGAGCCGATTTTGCCTCGCCCGCCTGGTAGCCGAGAGGAAACAGCCCGACTATACGGATCGCAGCCGGTATGCCCAGGAGCTTCTTCAGCCCCTCTTCGTCGAACACACCGACAAATACGCTCCCGAGCCCCTGATCATGGGCTGCAAGCATCAGGTTCTGAGTAGCGATCCCCATGTCCGCCATATAGTACTGCTGCCCGTTGAGATCGCCCGACTGGCCCGGATCGGCACACGCCACTATCACGACCGGCGCATCTGTCAGCGCCTTCTGTGCAGGGTTGCTCTTGTAGCCGTACACGGCAAAGAACGACTCTACAAACGAAAGCGCGCTGATCCTGGCGCGCACTTCCGGTTCTTGCACCACCACCAGGCGCCAGCACTGCTTGTTCGACCACGAAGGCGCCTGCTGAACCGCCTCCAGCACCGCCTGGAGTTTTTCGGGCTCTAGCGGCCGGTCAGAAAACTTCCGCACGCTTCTCCGCGTTCTGATCGCTTCCAATGTTTCCATACAAACTCCTCCACTATCGTCATATTTTACCGTTGCCTGACCAGTTAAAAGATGTTGCTCTTAACGCATTTCACTATTGCATACAGCCAAATTATGAACCACAATGCATGCGAACATCACCGGCTGGCTATCGCCTCCGACGGAACAGTTTTATATCGGTCGGTATGCGGAACATTCCGGCTCTTTTCAGGCAGCTTTTACTGGAATGACGATTTCACTATTTCCGCAACTGTGTCAAGAACAAATAAAAAGGAGTTTAAGCACAATGTCTGAAAACAATCCGAAGGTAACTATGGAGACATCAAAGGGGAGCATAACTCTCGAACTTTTCAGGGACAAGGCACCGATTACGGTGAAAAATTTCCTGGGTTACGTAAATGATGGTTTCTATGATGGCCTGATCTTCCACCGTGTAATACGGGATTTCATGATCCAGGGGGGAGGAATGACTGAAGAGCTCGAGCAGAAGAAGCCCAGGTACGCGATAAAAAATGAAGCCGACAACGGGCTTTCCAACAGAAGAGGAACCATTGCGATGGCAAGAACGGCTGTTGTTGACTCCGCCACCTCACAGTTCTTCATAAACACTGTTGACAACAGCTTTCTCGATCATCAGGGGAAAAGAGCGGATATATTCGGATACTGCGTTTTCGGCCAGGTTATAGAAGGGATGGAAATTGTTGACGAGATAAGAGAGGTCAAGACCGGCACGAGAAACGGACATTCCGATGTCCCTCTCGATCCGGTTTTCATAATTTCAGCAAAAGCACTCTGATACGCCTCTACATTTTTTCTTCACCGATTTATAGCGCCGGACACGCTCTCCGGCGCTTTTTTTCAGAGAATCCCTTTCGTAGACATCACGCCTGTCACACGCGGGTCAAACTGTGTTGCAGAATCCATTGCCCTTGCGAAAGCTTTGAAACATGCTTCTATCATATGATGGACGTTATCCCCGTACATGACGTTTATGTGCAGGTTCAAGCCGCAATGGCTTACAAAAGCCTGGAAAAACTCCCTTGCCAGCTCTACGTCGAATTCACCAAGCTTGACCTTGGGAAGCCTGACATTGTAGACGAGGTAAGGACGTCCGGAGATATCTACAGAAACGGCCGCCAGGGTTTCATCCATCGGAACGCTTGCCTGCCCGTAGCGCCTTATCCCTTTTTTGCCCGCAAGAGCCTCCCTGAATGCGTCTCCAAGCACAATTCCCATATCCTCGACAGTGTGATGGAAATCGATGTCGATGTCGCCGCAGGCCTCAACCGAAAGGTCGAACAGGCCGTGTCGGCTGAAGAGATTCAGCATATGATCCATAAAGGGGACAGACGTGGATATCCTGGCCTCTCCTGTGCCGTCGATGTTCAATGACATCCGTATCCTGGTCTCTTTGGTGATTCTTTCTATTTCAGCGGTTCTTGACATCGTCTCTCCTCTTTTTTGCGGGGATGTCGCTGATAATGGATCAAACAGAAAGCGAAACTTTTTTCGCTCTTTCAGTCACGCTCCATTTGGCATCCCTTATCCGAAAAGTTCCTGCCCCCGTTTTATTAATCCGCATCCGGAATGATTGGAATCAGAGAGATTCAAGCATGACTGCCAGAGTGCGTTCCATCTCTTCCCTTGTCCCGATTGAAATGCGAACTCCGTGGGACAGAGCGGGATCGGAGAGAAGCCTGACCAGTATCTTCCGCTCGTACAGGATGTTGTAAAGCGCTGCCCCGTTCCTGTCCGGAGGAGTTGCAAATACGAAGTTCCCCTCCGAAGGGATCACATGGTATCCGGCACGGAGAAGTTCATTTGTGAACCACCCCCTGGTTTCGCATATGAGACGGCAGTTTTCCCTGAAGTAATCCTGATCCAGCAGTGCAGCCTTGCAAGCGGCCTGGGCAAGGCGGTCAAGGTTGTAGTGATCGCGTATCCTGTCAAGCGCCGATATGATTTCCGGACGGGCTACAGCCAGGCCGAGGCGCATTCCGGCAAGCGAGTAGCTCTTTGAAAGTGTGCGGGTCACCACCACATTCTCGTATTTTTTCACAAATTCCAGAGCGTTCTGCCCGGCGAAATCGGCGTATGCCTCGTCAATTACCAGTATGCCGGCACAGCGTCTTGCCAGCTCTTCGATAGCGGCGGGAGAAAAGGCGAAACCGAGAGGCGAATTCGGGGTCGTAAGGAAAAACAGTTTACCTTCGTAGCGATCGGGAAAATCTTTAATGCAAAAATCATCTGTCAGTTCAAAAGTGCGGACAGCTGCTCCCTGAATTTCTGACAGGGTGGAATAGTAGGAGTAGGAGGGATAAACGTAACCGACCTCATCACCTTCAGCGGCACATGCCCGGATCAGATTGTTAAGCACCTCATCAGAGCCGTTCGCCATTATTATCCAGGATGGGTCGAAGCCGTACAGCTCCCCGGCTGCTTCCCGAAGCTGCTGGCATGAAGAGGAGGGATATATCCGCAAAGAATCGCCTCTCATCCCGATTTCGGACAAAATGGCCTCCACAACCTTTGGAGACGGAGGATAAGGGTTCTCGTTCGTGTTAAGCTTGATCCAGGAGGCTGCGTCAGGCGGCTGATAGCCTGGAACGTAACCTTTCATAGCAGCTATGTCGGGTCTTAGCAGGTTCATATCGATATAAGCAATATCATGACTGCAGCTTCCGTTCAAGTCCGAATCAGGGGAGATTTTTCATGAGCGGGCGCAGAATGAAAAATTATATAAATAGTTCAGCGAAGACAAGCTTAAGAACTTCAAAACTGAGCGGCTACGTTTCTTTGAGCGGAATGGCGCACTCTAACCATTTGAACGTGAAGAAGGTATCGACTGCCGGGATGAGATCCTTGACACCTTGGAATCGGAAAAACCGTGTGACGCCGACAGGAGGGTTCTCGTCAGCACCACCATCATTGATACTTGGCTGATGGGGTTGGTGGCTGACTATGACGAATCGCTTCCAGAAGTAGTAGATGCCTCAACCGGAGACAAAATTCTCTTGACCACTGATCATTACCGGATAACGGGCTGGCAGGATTTTGAGCGGATTCTTGCCGAGCAGGACGATGTTGACGGAGATCGTGAGGAAGGGTGGAACCGATTTGTGGAACTGGAGGATGGCCGGTGCCGCTCCCGCGCCTCAATAATGCCAAAGGGGTCTGACTCGTTGGAAGTCTTCTGTCGGACGCCACAACTCGCCGATGAAGCGAGAGCATGGCTGGAAGGTATTGCAGGCAGCGTCATACGTTACAATATCCGGGAAATGGTCGATCCCAGTTCAGAGAAAGCGAGGGATGCCGCCAAACCGTTACCTGAACCGGATATCTCGATGGATGTGCAGCGCCAGATTATTCACCAATACCTTGCCAAGCACTACGAAACCTGGACAGAAATTCCTCTGCCGGCCCTGAATGGGAAAACCCCGCTTGATGCAGTAAAGGATAAAAAGCTTCGACCGGCGGTCGTCGAATTGCTCAAATCAATCGACCAGCTTGAGGCCCGGCGTATGGAGCAGACTTGCGGAGAACCGTTTGACGTTTCATTCCTTTGGGAACGGTTGGGGGTGGAGCGGTGATGGATTACTTGAGAACTCGGCCTTGAAGAATATGAACCTGCCAACAGACCCGGACATCATGGGCTCGATTTCGGCTATACAGCGAGCCGCAATTAAGTCCACCTGCAACCGGACAGAGAAAAGGTAGCTGATGTAAAGAAACCAGATAAATACATTATCAATTCTTCAAATTAAAATTGTATTGACGCGCTGCAGCCCCCCCTATAATATGCACCTATGTACATTCAACGAACCATAGAAAAACTTCTCCCCGGCATTCTTGCCGCCTTTCCCTGTCTGGCCGTCACCGGTCCGAGGCAGTCCGGCAAATCAACCCTGCTGCGCCATGCCTTGCCTGAATATCGCTACATTACACTTGATGATCCTGCTGTGCTGGAGCAGGCGCACTCCGATCCGGTCTATTTTCTCGATTCACTGGGTGAGTGCTGCATTATCGATGAAATTCAGTTGGCCCCCGGGCTCATTTCCTATGTCAAGATGCGGGTGGATGAAGATCGCAGCCGTAATGGCCGCTTTGTGTTTACCGGTTCCCAGCAGTTCGGCATGATTCGCAATCTGGGCGACTCCCTTGCCGGTCGGATTGCACTGCTTGATCTGCTCCCTTTTGCCGCTGATGAGATGCAGCAGGCTACTCCGGTCACGGGCGGGCTGGAACTGTTTGCCACATCCTGCCTGCCCGGCGCATACCCTCAACTTGCCACTACTCAGGAAATAGACCGGCGGCTCTGGTATTCATCCTACATCCAGACATATCTGGAGCGGGACATCCGTTTACTGTATGACATCGGCAGCTTGCGGGAGTTTCACCGGTTCATGCAGATTTTGGCGATACGCTGCAGCCAGATGCTCAATATGAGCTCGTTTGCCACAGATATTGGCGTAAGCGTCACGACTATCAAGCGCTGGCTGTCGGTTCTTGAAGCGGGACGGATAATCTACATTCTTCCGCCGCACTTCAATAATCTGGGGAAACGGATTACCAAAATGCCGAAAGTCTATTTTCTCGATACCGGATTGGCATGTCACCTGGCCGGTGTGCGGGATCGGGAGCAACTGCTGGAAGGACCAATGGCGGGGGCGATGTTTGAAAATTACTGTTTGCAGGAAACGGTGAAATGTTTCGCCAATCGGGGTGAACAGCCACGGCTCTCGTATCTGCGGACAAATAACGGTCTGGAAGTGGATCTGATTATCGAAGGGGGCAACCAGCGGGTTCTTCCGGTGGAAATCAAGTCAAGCCGAACGCCGACTGCTGCTCTGGCATCAGGTCTGACCCGTTATGCCTCGCTATTTGCTGAAACAACACCGGAGGATGGTCTGCTGCTCTGCCTGGCCGACGGCGAACGCCCTGTCAGCCGGGGCGTTACCGCCATCGGCGTTGAAGAGTATCTGCGGATACTTAAACAGAGGCTGTAAAGCTATTATTCTGACCCATTACAGCCGGAAACAGAAAGTGAACCCCGTCAAGCAATCAACGAAGCAATCGGTTTGCTTAAAAACAATTCTACAGCCATCCCCTGCCCGCCAACCAGCATAGGGGGGGGGTGCGCATCCAAGTGTACTCCTTAGTTTCCATCCGGAAACTCCGGATGAGAAACAGTCGGTTTCCGGATGGAAACTAGTATAACGTTCTGTATATAATATTGCGTTTTATGCATTTCATTGTTATTGTTTCCTTGTGATCATAATATCATCGCAAGGGGGCATCTTATGACTAAACGTTCTGCGATCCATCTTACGGCGGAGCAAGAAGAAGAACTTACCCGGATCACCCAAAGCAGAACCGAGTCTGTTGCATCAGTCCAGCGCGCCAATGTTCTTTTAAAATATGCCCAAGGCCAACGCATCAGTCGTATCGCGCTTGATATCAAAACTAACCGGCCCTTGGTAGAGCGTTGTATTGACAGGGCGTTAACTTTTGGCCCCCTGCAGGCGCTGCGGGATATTCCACGGCCTGGGTGTCCTCCCAGGATCACCGAAGAAGCAAGGGCTTGGGTTTTGTCACTTGCATGCAGCAAACCTGCAGAATACGGTTACGCGCACGAAAGCTGGACTTACAGCTTGTTACTCAAACATGTCAGGGACAACTATGAACGCCTTGGCCATCTCTGCTTGGCTAAATTCGGAAAAGGCCGTTTGCATACGATTCTGGCAAAGAGCAACATAAAGCCGCACAAGATCAGTTACTACCTGGAACGTAAGGACCCGGAATTTGACGAGAAGATGGCCACAGTGCTTTGCGTCTACAAAGAAGTTGAAATGCTGAATGCTGATACCTGTGACCGTTCCAGTGTAACCGTTTCATACGACGAAAAGCCTGGCATCCAGGCTTTGAAAAATATTGCAGCCGATCTCATGCCTGCTCCGAATAAGCATCCCTGCGTTAGTCGGGATTATGAGTATAAGCGCCTTGGAACTGTATCTCTTCTGGCCGCAATCGATCTACATACAGGCGAGGTAACCTCACTGGTAAGAGACCGGCATCGCAGCAAGGAATTCGTAGAGTTTCTCGACATCCTCGACTGCAAGCATCCAAAAGAATGGAAAATCCGAATGGTTCTCGACAATCACGCAGCCCACATATCCAAGGAAACTCAGGCTTATCTGAAAAAGCACCCAGATCGATTTGAGTTTGTATTCACCCCGAAGCACGGCCCATGGCTGAATCTGATCGAGGTGTTTTTCAGTAAAATTGTGCGTTCGTTTCTACGTCATATCCGAGTTCAGTCAAAAGAAGAGCTGGTTGAGCGGATTTATCGCGGTATTGAGCAGATAAACCAAGAACCCGTAATCTTCCGCTGGCGCTACAAAATGGACGAAATTATTGCCGCATAAATTATATGTTATTTACAGAACGGAATACTAGTATCCGGACCTTCATCTGCGGTTGATCCGTTCCCTTGATTCTTCCAGTGTAATCGCCTCGGTTTCACCGGCATCAAAGGCATCGATACGCCGTTCCGCTTCGTTTGCCCAGACAGCATCAATGGCCGAACGGGCTTGACGATCAAAGCTGGCCAAAAGTTCCTCGATAAGACTTGCCCGGTCAACGGGAGGAAGAGAGAGCGCATCATTTATCATGTTTTGTGCGAGCGGTGCCATGTCATTCCTTTCAGTACGCCGTATCGTAATCGTCGGTTGTTACCGGCAGAATATCACTTTTTCACAAACCGATCAAAATCAATCAATCGCCGTCCCTCGTTAATTTCATCGTGAGGAATCATCAGATACACCCATGGTTTTCCGCCATTGGCCTGAGTGTATTCAGTCGCGTTACGGCACCATGTCACAGCTGCTTCGGCCTTTGCCTGCACATCGGCATCCGCCAGATCAGCTCGCGCCTTGGTTTCCGCCATGTAAATCTTGTCCGCAGTTTCAGCCACGAAGTCGGGGATGTATTCCGGTTGTTCAGAGCCTGACTTATAGAACACCTGGAACTGCCCTTTAACGGGACGGAACCACTTATCCGCGTTGCGTTCGAGGATCACGGAAAAACGCCGCTCACTGTCGGAATCAAATTTTTGAAGCGGATAAAGGCAGCGGGAGAAACCGCCGAACATCACCTGCTTGATACGGGTCTTATCCTCAACCGTCTCCCGAAAGCTGTGAAGGGGGTTTTTCGCCGAAACGGTATAATTACACGGCTTCAGCGCAGTAAAGCCACGACTGACTTGAACCTCGTAATCCGGAGCCTTTTCCCAGAAATGTGCCATCATCTGGGAGTGAATTTCTTTGGCAATCAGGCGTCTGTCCCGATCCAGCACACTACGCGCCTCGTCCTCGGAGAGATAGGAAAGCAGATACCGCACCATCTGCCCGGCAAGGTCATAGAGCAGTTCGGCATGTACCATATAATCGATATCGTCAAAGTCAACCAGGGCATAGACGAGGTAGTCTTCCAGACGCTGCTCGGTAATGCCCACTTCCGACGCCAGTGATTCCTGTTCATTGGTATGGAGGTTATGAATAACCAATTCCCGTTCTCTAGGCTGAAGGTGCAGGCCATTGACATCAAGAGTAAAAGGGCGGAAACCTACCGTCATTTCACCGGTCGGAACAACAGCAATGCGGGGAATATCGATGATGTTGCTGCTGACGATCTCTGTTGCCTTGGCTACCAACGCTGCAATATCCAGAGTTTCATTTTCAAATAGCTCACTCTGGGCAGGCGTCAGGCGTTCAGCAACCTGGGCCGCAATAACCTTTTGCACTTCCGGATTTAGGAGAGCGGCGCTGGTTGGGACGTCTACCCGCCGTTTTTCCATCTCCTGAATCACTTCCATGACGACGGTCGCGGCCTGTTTTCCCGCCGGAGTCGTAAACACCTCCGCAACAACCTGTTCAGAAGGTATCTCGTACTCTACGCCGGAAGCAGGCGTTATTAATGGTTCATGAAGCCCCATCATCTGCTCGGCGGTGGGGGCAACCTTCACACTGACAGTATTTTCATCCTGGTCAGGCGCATCCAGAATCAACTGTTTGAGCCGTATGGGGGAGTCACCGCGATTGGCTTCGTCGATGATCTCCTGAAATCGATCATGGGCCACGATATTGAGGCGGTCAACTGCGGTCACGCCGGTGCGCTTGCCGTAGGGAAGGCGCAGCCCCCGGCCGATGGACTGTTCGATCAGTGTGCGGGCATTGGCGGCGCGTAGCGGAACAATGGTGTAGAGGTTGGTAACGTCCCACCCTTCCTTCAACATGTTGACGTGAATAACGATCTCTGTCGGCTCGCTCTCGTTTTCCACGGCCAACAACCTCTCAATCATCTCCTCTTCTTCCTTGCCGGTCTTGCTGCTGTCTACCTGGATAACCTTGTTGCTATAGCGCCCTTCGAAGAACTCAGCGGATTTGATCAGATCCAGCAACTGCCCGGCGTGGGTGGTGTCGCGGGCGATCACCAGCATAAACGGCTTGACGGTCTTCACCCCGTTCTGGCGGGCGTAGGTGATCAGTTCCACTTTGGTCGATTCATGCACGCGGATGCCGTCCATCAGCTTGGTCCGTTCGATCTCGCCCTGCGTGTGCAGTTTTGATTCAAAGCCGCGTTGGGTCACAACCGCCGGTTCCTTGACAAAGCCGTCATCCATAGCCCGCGCCAAGGGGTAATCCATCACAACATTTTTGAACGGCACCGGCCCACGAGTAGTTTCCACAAATGGAGTAGCGGTCAGTTCGAGGCCGAACAAAGGCTTCAGCTCGTTAATGGAGCGCACTCCGGCGCTAGCACGGTAACGGTGCGATTCGTCCATCAAAAGCACGAGATCCGGCAGCTCGGCCAGAAAATTGAAATAGCTGTCTCCGATGTATTCCGACAGACGCTTGATGCGTGGGCTCTTGCCACCCCGGACTTCGGAATTGATCTTGGAGATGTTGAAGATGTTGATCGTGACCGGAGACAGTAGACTCAGGTTGGGAGCCCGTTGTTCGTAGTTATCGCCGGTAATCACCTCGGGCGACCAGGCGGCGAACTCGGCGATTCCCTTGAACACATATTTGGGGGTATTGGGCGTGAAGTCCGCAATCAGCTTATTGTAGATGGTAAGATTGGGCGCCATGACAAAGAAGTGCTTAAAACCGTGGGCCAGGTGCAGATAGCTGATGAAGGCCCCCATAAGCCGGGTTTTGCCGACGCCGGTAGCAAGGGCAAAACAGAGCGAAGGAAACTCGCGTTCGAAATCCTCCAGCGTAGAAAATTCGGCCTTCAGTGCGGCGAGCACCGCGTTCACGTCCCGCTCATGGGCCAGGAAATCCGGGGTTGCGTCGATGGCTTGCGTCAGTTTCAGCAGGGATTCGGACTGGGGTGGCCGCAGGGAGAGACGACCGCTGATGGCGTTAAAGATACGCTGGTTCATTCTTTCACCTTTTTTATTCACGCGAAGACGCGAAGTCGCGAAAAAATCTAAAATATCAATAAACTACAAAACCGAAAAAATCGTATTGTTAAATCAAAATCTGCTTGATTCTTAATTTTGTCCTTCTTCGCGTTCTTCGTGGCTTCGCGTGATAAATACGTCTTTTGTTTGATGCACGCGAAGGCGCGAAGACGCGAAATCAGAATGATTATTTACAACCCGTTTGATTCCATCCTTGAACGTTGCTGCTCCAAAATTTATTAGAAGACCTAATGGCAGTTTTAGCAAACGGAGGTATGTAAGAAGCTGTTTTCCATGAACTGGTGACAGAGTTTCAACGGATTTCAATTCAACAATCAATTTACCTGCGACTAGAATATCAGCCCGAAATCCTTCATCAAACTTCATGCCGTCAAATTCAATGGGGATCGACTTCTGCCGTTCAACTGAATGCCCTTTCTTTTCAATCATCCTTGCAAGCACCACTTCATAAACCGATTCCAGCAAGCCTGGTCCCAAACGATTGTGTAAGTGAAATGCAGCATCCACGACTTCCGCTGCGATTGTTTCGATATCTTTCATTTCAATTCCTTATCACGCGAAGACGCGAAGTCGCGAAGAAAATCAAAATCTAAAAAAATAAGCGTATTGAATTTTAAAATCTGAGTCTGAAAAACAGATCTGCTTAAAAATATTCCAGCGCATTTTATCCGGGTTTTTTCGCGTTCTTCGCGGCTTCGCGTGAGACATCAGAAAAAAGCGACATCTGCCCCTTTTTCGGCGCTGATTGTGACATGGGCAGGTTTTGCACGTTCAGGCTGTAGTCGTCATGCCCCCACTCGCAGCGGGACAAAACTACTTTTGGGATCTTCTTCAAGGTGAGATTAGGCCAGCGTATGCCCGCCTCGGCGGCATCGACGCCGCGCCAGGCGCTGCACAGCACCAACAGGCTCCGCTCCTCACCCACATCTTCGGAGAGCGCCTGCAACTGCTCGGCAGAGAGGTTTTGCGTGGTGATGTAGATGAAATCCCGCTCGGTGGAAAAGCCGTGCTGCCACCAGATTGTTTCCGACGGCGCATGAGTGAAGCCTTCCAGCTTGCACAGTGCTTCCGTCAGCATGGCCGGGTTGTATTCGCTGTTGATGACCCAGTTGCCCCAGCGGTCTTTTTCCAGCAAAGAAGGGGCAAGGTGATAGTAGCGGAACCCGCCGCCACCCTTCCAGTCAACGGCCTTGCTGATCCCCCCCTGGTCTTCGCCGTCGATAACCTTCTGCAAGCGCGGGATGATGTGGGTGTGACAGTGATCCCCCAGCTCGATCATGATCCAGCGACGCCCCATCTTGTGGGCAACCGCGCCGGTGGTGCCGGAACCGGCGAAGGAGTCGAGGACGAGATCGCCGGGGTTGGTGACCCAATCGATTATTCTATATAGCAAGTCTTCATGCTTTTCATGTGGGAAATCTGTGATTTTCCCCAAAACTCTCAAGTCTAACCAGACATCAGACAACATTTTGTAATTTCTTGGCCCAACATAATATTGAACAGTACCATCTGGACTCTTTCTGACAAAGTTTGGCTCATTGGCTGTTGTCTCCTCAAGTTCATGCCAATATTGGTCTAAGGAAACTCGCGTAGAATGATTATTGCAATAGTTCTCATAAGCTGCTTTTGCCGCGTAAGCTCTGTCTTTACTCCAACGCCATTGGCCTTTTTCAGGAGTCACCCCAAACAACTCGAATCGCATTGTTGGCGTAACCGTCAACCGAGCACCATC
>DFZL01000020.1 GCA_002382705.1 Geobacter sp. UBA4057 | reverse complement strand
GATGGTGCTCGGTTGACGGTTACCATGTAGACGAGCTCTGTTTTGCGATCAGGCATATATATTTTAACTCCTTAACGCGAACGTGGAAAGGCACACCATCTCAGCGGGGGCTTTTTCCCGCTGACCGGTGCTGCCATTTGTTGAATATTCGGTGTTCTCGCCGTTAGTTTATCTGGTTTTGTCAAATGCGTAGGTCACTCGAAGGTTCCTTCTTTTCTCGCTCAGAAACTAAAGCCGACCCCTTTATTGCCTACCGCAACGTTTTGCTCATTTTGAAAGACTTTACTGTATGTATTGTTTCTTGAAGCTCTCTATAACGAGATGATTCCATTGCCACAAGAGCTAGTTTACCTTGCTCATTTATGTGTACTCCCCAACCATAGACTCTTGGGAGTAATGAACGTTGGATGAGATAGGAGTAAGCATCCCCCGGCAGAGCCGGGGGCTTTCAAAATCGTGAACCGCTCGAAGCGGTGTGTTCAAAAGATTATCTGACCACCTGTGGTGGTCATCCTTCGGTAAAAAATGTTAGTTGGTCCAATCGTTTGTCTTCTTCGTCCTGGTTCCGGATGTAATTGGCAATGGTTTCCTCATCCGCACCAACGGTTGATACAAAGTACCCGCGTACCCAGAAATGCATGCCGGTATAATTCTTTTTCTGACCAAGGTACATTCGAGCAATATGAATTGCGCTCTTGCCCTTGATGAAACCGATCACCTGTGCAACAGAGTATTTCGGTGGGATCGATATCAATATGTGAATATGATCTGGTTGAAGATGCCCTTCCAGTATTTTGCACTCTTTCTGCCTTGCTAGACTGTGCAACAGGTCAGCAAGATATTTCCGGATTCGTCCGAAAAGCACCTTGCGGCGACATTTGGGGATCCATACAATATGATACTTGCAATCCCATTTCGTGTGACATAAACTTTGTGCGTCGTCCATTGAAGCCTCCTTTTCGTGTACTTTGAGCGGTTCACGTTAGGGAGGCTTCTATATATTTCAGGAACTGTCAAACCTTTGGGGTCCCCCGGCAGAGCCGGGGGATTACTCAGAAGAATTTATGTGTACTCCCCAACCATAGACTCTTGGGAGTAATGAACGTTGGATGAGATAGGATTTAATTTTCAGTTCGGCCTTGTTTCTACGGACTGCGTGAACCTCGTAAAAAAATTCTTCTTCTGTGAACTTGTATGGATTTTCTATGAGAGTTTCATACTCAATTCTCGGAATGATTTTCTTTTCTCTGTCAGGAGGTTCAACGGCTTGTTCTACTGGACAATCTGCTGCAATCTCAACAAGCTTCTCCTTATGAACTTTAAAACCAACGTGTCTTGAATTTCTTTTTGTTTGCATGGCCATCATGTCCGGAATGTCTGTTGCTGCAGGCAAAATATTATCAGGAGGGTCGTCAGATTCGCAGGAGAAAGGGGCTACAATTTTTGAAATTATTGATATGACATGTTTCAAGGGAATGGCAAAAAACTCTCTATCTTTTCGAGATCTTGTATTGTCGAGCTGTTGGTGGATTAGTTTTTCAACGTAATGGCAATCTCTAACCAACATATCCCATGCAACAGCATAAAGGTGCAGGCACACCAGAGCCAGACGACAGTTCCCGTGCTCTGTTTTCTGGCTCTTTTGTGGTTTTTCCAACCTTTACAAATCCTGGGAATGCTGGGTTCACCAATATGTATACGTATCCTTTGTTGTCGATGCATTCCTGGTTCACGGTTTTTGTCCTTTTCAATTTGTCTCGCTGCCAACGGCTCTCCGTTGAGCTGCGAGTTTCAGAGAGACGGTTCCAGTGGAGTGTTGGCATTTACTACTTGCCAGTCAACACTTTCCAAGTAAAATTATCAGTCGTTATATCTCCAGAAACTAATACTACTCCGACACATATAGCTCTTAGGGAAAACCTCTGGGGTCAGGAAAACCTCTGGGGTCAGGTTAGAGTTTCGGATATTTATAGCTCTCAGTTCGCATGTTATCAACCTGTTCCAGCCGCTTATTAACATCACCTGCAATCCGCTGTGCAGCTTTACCCAGCGCCGATATATCCCGTCCCAACAACTTTGCCAAATCGGTTAGTCGAAGATGAGGTGCTGTCTGCACAATGGCAGCGGCAACTGCTCTTGCTTCAGTCATGGGGCGCGCTTTTCCCGCTGCTTTAAGCATTTCTTCAGTAATTTGAAAATGGGCACAGACTGTTGCGATAACCGCTGATAATGAGTACTCTTGTTCGACTTTCTGGTCAACCATTGATAGAATTTTATCAGTGAAAGGTTAGCGTATCGTTCTTTCTGTAAATTCATAAAAGCCTGACAAAAAGACAGGTCAGGGTCATTCTCTTCTTTTGGTGAATCGCGTAATCTGAAGAATACTTTGATTGCGAACCATATTAATGCAGCTTGTTCAAACAATAAAATATGTTATAGTGGCCCCATGAAACCTAAAGAGAAGCAGATACTTGCAACATTCAAGCACATGCTGGAGCAAAGGGTGCATTTGAACACATTTGCTCTTTTCGGTTCACGAGCCAGGGGAGACGCTGGACGTTATTCCGACATGGATGTTTTGGTGGTGGTAGATCAACTGGATTCGACCACTGCGGATTACATCAGCGATTGCGCCTGGGAGTCCGGTTTCGGGAGCGGCATTGTGGTTGTGCCTGTATCATATTCAAGGTCAGAATGGGAAGGCATTGAGAGCCAATCACTGCTTGCTGCCAACATCAGAGCCGAAGGAGTGTTCCTGTGACGCAGGAAGACATAAACAATATAATCGGCTATCGGCTTGAACAAGCTCAGATCGCCTTGGACGATGCAATTTACCTGAATGCTGGGGGGCGAAGCCCGCAAAGCATTGTCAATCGTTGTTACTATGCCATGTTTTATGCAACGCTTGCCCTGTTGCAGGACATTGGCAAGGCTCCCACCAAGCACTCAGGAATTATCAGCCTGTTCGACACCGAGTATGTCATGAAAGGAATCTTTCCACGAGAGTTGTCAAAATATCTTCACAAGGCATTTGAACTGCGACAATCATCAGACTACAAGGTACGACCAACCATGTCCGAAGAACAGGTAAAAGAAGAGATCGATAAGGCATCACGTTTTGTCGAGGCAGTTAAAAGCTATTTTCAACAATCTCTCTGAAACCTGCCACTTATCAAAATTCTCGCACTGAATTCAAATAATAAGAAAATGTCCAACAAAGCGCAGCAGCGGTGAACCCGCTGTACTCTCAGCCATTATGCAAATCGAGAAAACCCCGAATTACCCCGAAATCTGAAACTGCTCCTGAGTGAACGGGATTGTCCAAAGAGGAGAATAAAAGGAGACCTGAAAATGACAGAACAAACCGCATTAAATCTAATCTCCGCCTGTTTCGGTTTTGTAGCCGCAATATTCTTTTGCATTGGCTCTGCTTTCACGAGTTGTAGCCAGTATTCCGGTCTACATGATCAACACTCTGTCAGCACTTAACAACCTTATTGGCAATGGATCAGTTGCAGGGGGTAACGTCAAGGAAGGTATATCTGTACGGTAATAATAGATACCATTACGTACAAATACATGTGATGAATACAAAGAAAGCCTGCTACCAAGAGGCCTCATAAAAGGTCTCACTTTAGTAGTAGGCTTATTTAAACTAACAATATCATCTGGTTATGTGCATGGCGGAGAGGGTGAGATTCGAACTCACGGAGGCTGTTAACCTCGGCGGTTTTCAAGACCGCTGCCTTAAACCGCTCGGCCACCTCTCCGCAATATGAATTTGTTTTTATAGCACAGCACCATTCAGATTTCAAAGACAAATCAAGCTTGCAAAACAGAATGCACGACTATTCCTGAAATGAACTCCAATGATGCTGCTCAGCAGATTTTTTCAGTTCCTCCCATATATTTTCTGAGTTGAGAGGGGATGATTACCGTGCCATCCTCCTGCTGGCAGTTTTCGAGTATGGCGACAAGAGTGCGTCCTACCGCAAGGCCGGAGCCGTTGATCGTGTGAACGAACTCTGGCTTTGACTTTTCTTGCTCTCTAAAGCGTATTCCAGCTCTTCTTGCCTGAAAATCGCCGAAGCTGCTGCATGAAGAGATTTCTCGGTAACAGTTCTGTGAAGGGAGCCAGACCTCAATGTCGTATGTCGTTGAAGCCGAAAAACCTATGTCGCCGCTGCAGAGGCCGACAACCCTGTATGGAAGTTCCAGGAGTTGCAGAACCTTCTCGGCATGCAGCGTCAGTTTTTCAAGCTCCGCCTCGGAGTCGGACGGGTGAGTGAATTTTACGAGTTCGACCTTGTTGAACTGATGCTGCCGGATAAGACCCCTGGTGTCTTTGCCGTAAGATCCAGCCTCCCTTCTGAAACAGGGGGTATAAGCGACATAAGAGAGAGGGAGGTCGCTCCTCTTCAGGATTTCGTTACGGTGCATGTTCGTCAGCGGCACCTCGGCGGTAGGGATGAGGAAATAATCCGGGTCGGTCATTTTGAAGAGGTCTTCTTCAAACTTGGGGAGCTGCCCGGTTCCTGTCATGCTCTCCCGGTTTACCATGAATGGGGGGAGCACTTCAGTATAGCCATGCTCATCTGTATGCAGATCCAGCATGAAATTTATAAGAGCGCGCTCCAGCCTCGCCCCTGCCCCGCGGTAAAGGGTAAAACGCGCGCCGGTAAGCTTTGCGCCACATTCAAAATCGAGAATCCGTAGGTTTTCTCCGATCTCCCAATGCGGTTTCGGAGCAAAAGAGAATTCCGGGAATTTCCCCCAACGCCTTATCTCAACATTATCAGCCTCAGATGCGCCGATCGGGGTATCCGGGTGCGGGAGATTGGGTACCGAAAGCAGAAAAAGCCCAAGCTCCTCGTCCAGCTTTTTCAGCATTTCATCCAGCTCCTTGATCTTCGCGGAGACAGAGCGCATTTCAAGTATCTTCTCCTGAGCTTCGCTTTTGTCTCGAATACGTGATATCTCTTCGGATACGCTGTTGCGAAGCGCTTTCAGCGATTCACTCTCCTTCAGAAGCATAAGTCTCTTTTGGTCAAGCGCTTTGAACCCTTCGAGAAAAGAAGAGCCGCCTCTTGTCGAAAGGCGGCGTTCAGCTTCCTCAAAATTTTCACGGATATATTTCGTATCAAGCATATCGGCACCTTGTAAAGGTTGAGAGCAAGTGTCTGCTTGCTGTCGGATTCATGAATTCTGTTCGGATGGGTTGCCGGTCACATAAGCCGCGCTTCTCTCTTCGGCAAACGAGAGATGCATGAGCATCAAATCACGAGCAGCTTCGGGATTTCTGGATTTTATAGCTTCAAATATACTCCGGTGATGCTCGTATAACAGGTGATGATCATCTCCGGTGACGTAAACCGCGCGCCAGACCCCCTGCTGAAACTCCTTCATGGCGTCAAAAAGACTCTGCATCAGATGAAGCCATACGACATTATGAGTTGCGCGGGCGATCAGGATATGGAGATTTGCATCCAGATCTTCGGACGGAGTCAGCTCCTTCAGATTTCTCTTCATTGCGCCGACTATCTCTTCCATCCTCCTTATATCCTCAGGAAGCGCGCGTTCTGCTGCATAGTAGGCTGTCCAGGATTCAATCCCCTTTCTCACCTCTATGACGTCAAGCGCGCGCTCCTGCTTTCCCCGGATCAGTTCCGAAAGAGGATGACCGGCTGTGGTCTCCATGAGTGAGAGGACAACCGTCCCCCCCCCCTGATAGGACATGACAAGGCCTGACGAGGCGAGCATGTTGAGAGCTTCCCTCACCGAAGGCCTGGAAACTCCGAACATTTCGGCAAGTTCCCGCTCAGGCGGCAGCTTTTCCCCGGGAGAAAAATCCCCGGCAAGGATCGAAGCCCTGATCTGGTCAGCTATCTGGCTGGATACTTTTTTAGGTTTTATAGGGTGGAAAAGCATAGGGTACCAAAAGGGGTATGCGATTTAGAAACCGGGCGGCAGTTTCTCGACCGGTATTTCCGGTTTCAGGTAAATACTATATTTTTTGAAACTTTGCAATCATGTCAGAATCAAATATTTTCCACCCGGTTCAGGCATCCAGACTCTGAACGAGCAGTTCGGTGAGATGCATCAGCCTGACTTCCGGCATCTGCCGGGAAAGCCCCTCTTTCAGCTGCAGAAGGCAGCCCGGATTGCCTGTGACAACCACATCTGCGCCGCTTTTTCTTATAGTTTCAAGTTTCCTGTCAAGTATCATCTCCGCCATTTCAGGTCTTGTGATATTGTAATTACCGCCGCTGCCGCAGCAGGAATCAGCCGCCTCAAGTTCCGAAAATTCGAGCCCTGGAACAATCCGCAGAAGTTTTCTCGGCTCGGCTCGGATACCCTGACAGTGCGCGATATGGCATGGGTCATGATACGTGACTTTCATCGGCAGAGGTCTGAATTTTTTGGAGAGCTCTTCGGAATGAAGCGAGAGTATCTCGGAAATGTCGCGCACCTTGCTGCTGAACTTCTCGCTCCCCTCCAATTCCGCATTTTTTTTGTACTTTTTAAGCTCGGCCCCGCAGCCGCCACAGTCAGTTACGATGAAATCGACATCAAGTTGATTGAAAACATCAATGTTTGTACGCGCCGCCTCTTCAAGCCCTTTCTTGTCACCCCCGAGCATATTCGGAGCGCCGCAGCAGACCTGCGATTTCGGAGTTATTACGGTATACCCTAGCGACGACAGAAGTCGTACGGTTGCACGGCTCGCATCTGTGAAAACGAGGCTCATGACGCACCCGAGAAAAAATCCGATCCTCCCCTTCTCGCTCCCTTCAGCAGCTGTAACCTCCATTATCTCCTGGCGAAGCGGCCTTCGGGGGAGTGCCGGCAGAAGGCTCTCCATCCGCTCTATCGGTTCTGGAAAAACTTTCATAATCCCGAGCTTCCGAACCACTCTCTGCAGACCGATTTTCTGGTAAAGCCGAAGAGGTGCTACAGACGCTTCAAGCCTGTCAGGATGCGGAAGGAGATGGCGCAGGATCACTTCTTCCATGAAACCCAGCCCGTCACGTTCTTTCCTCTCACAGGTGAAATCGGCGACAAGCTCCCCAGGATTCACTCCACAGGGGCACGCAGAGGCGCAGGCCTGGCAGTCAAGACAGAGCGACAGATAGTGTAGAAGGCGTTCCGACTCAAGAAGCTGCCCTTCCTGTATCTTCCGGACAAGCGCAACACGTCCCCGTGGCGAGGCGGTCTCGAGACAGGTTTCCTTGTAAGTCGGGCAGGATGGGAGGCACATTCCGCAACGCATGCAGTTTATCAGTCTGACGTAGTCCATGAGACCCTCTTCAGAATATTTTCCCTGGATTAAGAATCCCAGCGGGATCAAAAACCTTCTTTATGCCGCGCATGATACGGATTCCATTTTCACCGGAAAGCTTTGGGAGATATTTTTTCTTTGCTACCCCTATCCCATGTTCTCCTGTGATTGTCCCACCCATAGCTATTGCCGCGTCGAATATCTCCTCGAAAGCGGCATGTGCCCGTGCTATCTCGTCTTTATCCCTTTCATCGGTAAGGCATGTAGGATGCAGGTTGCCATCACCTGCATGACCGAATGTACCGATGGTGACGTTATGCCTGTCAGCCGATTCCCGTATGATTTTCAGCATCGCCGCGATACAGCTGCGAGGCACTGTCGCGTCTTCAAGAATAGTTGTGGGCTTTACGCGCGCCAGAGCCGAGAGGGCGGTACGGCGGGCTGCCGCAAGCTTAAGCCCCTCGTCTGCATCTTTCGCCCTCTGGAAAAATGTGCAGTTATGTTTTCTGCATATCTCCTCAACTGAAATGGCCTCCTCGGCGATCGCGGCAGGATGCCCGTCAACCTCTACAAGAAGCACAGCATCGACATCCAGCGGTAACCCGACATGAGCGAAATCCTCAACGCAGCGTATGGTTACCTTATCAAGAAATTCAAGAGTAGCCGGAATCACTTTTGCCGCGATGATACTTGAGACGGCATAAGCGGCGTCCTGCAGAAGAGGGAAATGAGCGAGCATGGTTATTTTCGCTTTAGGCTTCGGGATCAGCTTGACGGTGATCCCAGTGAAAAAGCCGAGAGTCCCTTCAGATGAGACGAGCAGCGGGTTTATTCTGTAGCCGGCCACATCCTTGACAGCCTTTCCCCCGGTTTTCAGCAGTCCGCCGTCAGCAAGAACCGTCTCCAGCCCCATTACATAATCGGAAGTAACACCATATTTGAGTCCGCGCAGCCCCCCGGAATTTTCAGCGATGTTTCCACCCATGGTTGATATGTTCATGCTCCCTGGGTCCGGGGGATAAAAGAGGCCCAGCGCTTCAACCTCACGATGCAGCGTGCTTGTAATGACTCCAGGCTCTACAGTGGCGGTCAGATTTTCTTCATCTATCTCTATTATCCGGTTCATCCGGCTTGTCTGTATGACAACTCCATCAGCTGAAGAGATCGTCCCCCCGGAGAGGTTGGTGCCGGAACCGCGGACGGTGACATTTATCCCCGAGCCGGAACAGAGACGCATTATGCGCGCCACCTCTTCAGCTCCTGAAGGGAGGATAACTGCCCCTGGAGCCCCTTCCAGTTCAGGAGTGGAGTCGTACCCATATACGGCAAGCGATTCAGGATCGGTAAGAACATTCCTTTCCCCTGCAATGTTACGCAACTCTCTAACAAATGACTCTTGCATGACTATTCTCCGGATATCTTCTTTTTTCGGTCTGGAGAGGAATGAAAAGGAAGGGAATTATTACTTTTAACCCTGAAGCAATATCCCCTTCCGGTTTCAGGCGGTTAAGGAGCCAGTTTCAGTCACGGGATCATCCATGTGAAGAAATAGGCCTGCATATAGACGATTATACCTATCGCCACAGTCAGAATTATCGAATGCTTGAGAGTGAAACGGAAAAGTGTGCCCTCTTCCCCTACCATGCCGCAAGCAGCAGTGGCTACTGCAAGGGATTGTGGAGAGATCATCTTTCCCATGACTCCGCCGCTTGTGTTCGCCGCACCGGTCAGTATCGGACTTATGCCGAGCTGCTCTGCCGTTGCTTTCTGAAGCCCCCCGAAGAGGACGTTGCTGGATGTATCGGAACCGGTGAGGAATACGCCGAGCCATCCAAGGAATGGGGCAATGAACGGGAAGAAATGCCCCGTTTTCGTGAATACCAGTCCCAGGCTGTTGGTCATTCCGGCGGCGTTCATGACATAGGCGAGGCCAAGCACCGAAGCGACCGTCAATGCGGGAAAACGCATGTCACGGAGAGTCTTTCCTGCTATTCTGAATGTATCGCCGATGCCGACTCCGCACAGCAGGGCGGAAATGAAGGCGGCGATAAGGATGGCCGTACCTGCGGCAGACATGAAGTTGAAGTTGTATTTGGCGGCGATTTTGATCGGCAGCTGGTCGGAGACGGCGCTTTCCAGCGGTTTGAACTGATCCTTCAGAGAAGCGCTACCCTTTGCGATATCCGAATAAATCTTCTTTGCCTCTCCCATCTTCTTTGCAATCAGATCGAAGGCTTTCATCCGCTCCTCGGTCAGAACAGCGCCTTTTCCGGAAAGTCCCAACTCCACTCTGCTCAATGCCTCTTCTCCGTTTTTCAATTCTTTTAAAAGGGCTGAAAGCTCAGCCTGCTTCGGATCGGTGGGGGAGAGAATGGGTAAAAACCTCTCTATCTCGACGTTTGCCTTTACGATTTTCATAAGACTGTCTTCAGGTTTGCTGACCTTCTTTACGATCATGTTATCCAGACCCTGGACAGTGATCATTATCTTGCTCTTGTCGAGCTCGCTCTTTATCAAAGGTATGCCCCAGAGAAGAACCATGAGCGTAAGGACAAGATACGGCGACCATGCACGCAAAATCTGGCCTGCGCTGTACTGATGCTGCTCTACGCCTCTGCTCGCATCTTCATGGTCAAAAACGAAAACGCTCTTCGGACTCCAGACCCTGAGGAGAAGCACAAGAGCCACCATGGCCATCAGAGATGAAATGATATCCGGAAGATACGGCCCGAGATAACTTGCCGTAGCCCACTGGCACAGGGCGAACGTGACGCCGCAGGTAATAATGGCGGGGAGCACCTCGATGGTTTTCTTCCATCCGGCCATTATCATGATCACATAGAACGGAATTATGAGCGAGACAAACGGCAACTGCCGTCCTACCATAGTCGAAAGCTTCATCATCCCGTCGTCACCGAAACCCATGACCCCGGCAAGCGCCACAACCGGGATACCGATTGCGCCGAATGCTACCGGAGCCGTGTTTGCTATGAGGCAGACTCCTGCCGCGTATATGGGACGAAAACCGAGTCCCACCAGAGTCGCTCCGGCTATGGCGACCGGGGTTCCGAATCCGGCAGCCCCCTCTATGAAAGCGCCGAAACAGAAGGCGATAAGAAGCGCCTGAATACGCCTGTCAGCGGTGACGCCTGCCAGAGATGCCCTGATGATTTCGAACTGACCCCCTTTTACCGTTATGTTGTAGAGGAAAAGCGTTGTGATGACTATGTAGAAAACAGGGAAAAGACCGAAGGCCGCCCCCTGCAGCAAAGCCAGCCCGACCAGCTTGGCAGGCATCCCCCAGAGAGTGGCGGCAACGATGAGAGCAGAAGCTACAGCAAGGAGTCCGGCCTTGTGGGCTTTCATTTTCAGAATGGCCAGACAGATGAAGATGACTGCCAGTGGGATAGCGGCAACAATAGCCGATATCCCGAGATTTCCCGCTAAAGGCGTGTAAGTCTGAATCCAGGGCATAACGTTTTTCTCCTTTTCTTTTCAAAATGCCAGAAATTTGGCTGTTGATGATCAAAGACCAGAGGAAACGGCGTATTTAACCGGATGATGTAATCGAAAAACCATTTGCGCTATGCAGAGGCGATTTCATTTAAACAACCGGCAAAGGTGGTTTTGAGAATATCACTCTGCAACCTGGGTTCATGTTTTTTAAAAAAGCGGTTTGATTTATTTGTAATACCAATTATCCTTTTGTCATTTTCTTGTCAATATTTTTATTTCGATTTGCCTATTATGCATATTGACAGCATGTTTGAGATGGATTACCGTCATTTATCGCAGGCTTTACCCGGTTTAAAAGGGGTTATTTCAAGGCATGGCTTGATTCATAATCAAACAGTTTCTCACTTGCAAGGTATGAACGAAACAATTTTCGAACTGAGCAAAAAGGAGGGGAACAGATGTATGACCAATTTAAAGTTAAAGCCGAAGCGGTAAGCGCTGATGTTTTGCGTTTCCAAACAAAGGGTGAAGCGCTTGATTTTATTTTCAGATTCATGCGTGAAGAGGGGCTCTCCACCTATGCCGGCGAATCTGCCGTTTGGGCAGACGGCAACTTTATTGAAGATATTGACAAAAACGTCCTGGAAGCTGAAGGAATATTTTTCGGCGTTACAGCTCAAAGAGCTGCCGGGGCGAGATTCGGCATATGCTGCATGGATTGGGCTATCGCGGACACCGGCACCCTGGCGCACGATTCAACTTCCTTTGAAAAACGTCTTGTTTCAACCCTTCCGGAAATTCATATAGCCATACTTTCCGCAAAAGCAATACTCCCCGACCTCCAGAGCTTCATAGAGAGAGTTTCACCTGAAAAATTCCCCTTCATCTCCCTGATAACGGGCCCAAGCAGAACTGCCGACATAGAAAGGGTCCTCACTATAGGCGTTCATGGGCCACGGCGCCTTGTCACTGTTTTTGTTGACGAATTGGAGGTGAATACCGATGAAAAATGAGTTCATCGAATCGATTGACAGGGCTGTAAACAACAGCAATCTGACCGGAGCTCTGGGTAAATTTTCCGAGGCTTACAGGGTCAATCGGGCAAAAGCGTATGAAGGTGTTGATTTTGATGAGCTTCGTGAAAAGATCGCCTCTATAAAATCAGCCGCAGCTCTTGAACTGGACGCTCTTGCCGAACTTTTCAGGGAGAATGCCGAAGCTCGAGGCGCAAAAGTCTTCAGGACAGATGAACCGGTGGAGGTGAAGGAATATATCCTGCGAATAGCGAGGGAAAACGGGGTAAAAACCATCGTAAAATCGAAATCCATGGCTACAGAAGAGATACATCTGAATCCTTTTCTGGAGAAGGCGGGAATAGTTGTCAAAGAGACTGACCTCGGTGAGTGGATAATACAGCTTGCAGGCCAGACACCTTCACATATGGTCATGCCTGCGATACACATGACCAGGGAAGAGGTTTCGGATATTTTCAGCAAAGAGGTTAACGAACGGCTCTCTAGCGATATTCCGAAACTTGTAAAGGTGGCGCGCGAACAGTTGAGGCCGTTTTTTCTGAATGCTGATATGGGGATTTCAGGTGCCAACATCGCAGTTGCGGAGACAGGCACTCTTGTTCTTATGACAAACGAAGGAAACGCAAGGCTTGTCACGACACTTCCGAGAATCCATGTCGCTGTTGTAGGGATTGAGAAGCTAGTGCGGCATTTCAAGGACATCGTCCCGATAATCAAGGCTCTCCCAAGAAGCGCCACAGCGCAGCTTCTCACAAGCTATGTTTCGATCATAACTGGCAAAACCCCGGTCACCAATGGGAACGAAAAAGAGCTCCATATCATTCTTATGGACAATCATAGAAGCGACATGGCAGCAGACCCTGTTTTCAGACAGGCCATGCAGTGCATACGCTGCGCTTCCTGCCTGAATGTATGCCCGGTTTTCAGGCTGGTAGGGGGGCATGTTTTCGGCAAGGTCTATACAGGCGGCATCGGGACGATTCTCACCGCATGGTTCGACGAGTTGGGGAAAAGCTCGGACATACAGGGATTATGCATTCAGTGCGGCGCATGCAAGGATGTCTGCCCGGCTAAAATCGGCATTCCTGAACTTATCATGGAGATAAGACGCAGGCTTGTAACCAAGCAGGGTCTGCCTCTTGTGCAGAAGGCTCTCTACTCCGTTGTAAATAACCGGAGGCTCTTTCACAGTATGCTCCGCGCCGCCTCAATCGCAGGAGGAGCTTTCGCGTCAGGAGGTTTTATTCGCCATCTCCCCTTTTTTCTTTCTGAGCTTACGGATGGACGAAGTCTGCCGGCAATAGCAAAAGAGCCTTTCAGGGACAGATTCACCAGGATAAGACAACCGGTCTGCAGGGAAAAGGCGGTTTTTTATGCAGGGTGCCTTATCGATTTCGCATATCCTGAGATGGGGGAGGCGGTTGTAAAAATTTTGAACAGCGCAGGGATAGAGGTGATTTTCCCGGAAGGGCAGACCTGTTGTGGCGCTCCTGCCAAATATGCAGGAGCGTATGAAGTGGCGGCTGCAAACGCTGTTGACAACATAAAGGCGCTTCTCCTGCCAGACGTATCTTACGTGGTTTCCGCTTGCCCTACCTGCACCGTAGCTCTTCAGCGCGACTTCCTGAAAACTCTGGAGGCGGCGGGAAAAAATAAATGGATTACAAAAGCCGAAGAACTTGCGGCGAAAAGTTTCGATTTTTCTTCACTTGCCAAAAAATTGGCTGAGAGCGGCAGATTGTCCTTCAGCGCCACTGATACCGAGGCCTGCGTCACCTATCATGACTCATGTCATCTCAAAAGATCACTTTGCATACACGAAGAGCCGAGAACCCTTTTGAACCTGGCCGGTTACACGATTCAGGAGATGTCTGAATGTGACACATGCTGCGGAATGGGAGGGGCTTATTCGATGAAGCTTCCGGAGATATCTCTCCCGATGCTGAAACGTAAGCTTGCAAATATTGACAATACAAAAGCCGGTACCGCTGCTATGGACTGCCCCGGCTGTGTCTTGCAGATAAGAGGGGGGTTTGACAGGGAAAGAAAGAATATTACTGTGAAACATTCAGTTGAGTTGCTGGCAGAGCGCCTGAAAGAGTGACACTGAAAGTGAGAGGTGATTCATAAAAAAAGAGGGGGCAAAAAAGCCCCCGATAAAATAACTTGCTGTTTTCCGCTACGACGGCTCCATGCCTATCTTCTCGCCGCCTTGGAGGCAACCTGCATCCTTATCAGCGCACGTTCAAGGGCTGCTTCATAAATCTTGAACTGTTTGTCCTCCGGGTGAAGCTTCCTGAGAGCGCTCTCTGCACGCCCCATAGCGGCTTTCGCCCGCTCCAGGTCTATCGCTTCAGCCGGCTCGGCCGTCTCGACAAGAACAATTATCCTGTCATCCTTGACCTCGAAATAACCCCAGTTAAGAGCCATATGTTCGGCAACGCCATTATTTTTATAAACCAGCTCCCCGATTCTGAGCGAAGTAAGAAACGGAGCGTGCCCAGGAAGAACACCGAATTCCCCGAGAGTGCCGGTTGCCGTCACTTCGTCAACTTCAGTTTCGACAATCCTGCCGTTCGGCGTGATTATTTCAAGTTTCATCTTTTCAGTCATATATAAAACCTCTGAAGGTCACAAAGATAGTCAGGTCAAGAAAGCGTCCCGGTCTCGACCCTGACCTCAATCCTGATCTGTCTGTTTATACCGAAGCGAGCCTGGCGGCCTTTTCAAGCGCTTCATCTATGGAGCCGACCATATAGAAAGCCTGCTCGGGAAGATTATCATGTTTCCCTTCTACAATTTCCTTGAACCCTTTGATGGTGTCCTTCAACTCGACATATTTGCCGGGTGAACCGGTGAATGCCTCGGCAACGTGGAACGGCTGGGAGAGAAAACGCTGAATCTTCCTTGCACGCGCCACCACCTGCTTGTCCTCTTCAGAAAGTTCATCCATGCCGAGAATCGCGATTATATCCTGCAGATCCTTGTACTTTTGCAGAACATACTGAACAGAGCGGGCGACCGAATAGTGCTCTTCTCCGATTACCTGCGGATCAAGGATGCGTGAGGTTGAATCAAGCGGGTCAACGGCAGGATAAATCCCAAGCTCGGCAATCTGACGGGAAAGAACAGTGGTTGCGTCCAGATGCGCGAACGCGGTTGCAGGCGCCGGGTCGGTAAGGTCGTCCGCGGGGACGTATATCGCCTGCACTGATGTTATGGAACCCTTGTTTGTTGAAGTGATCCTCTCCTGAAGCTCGCCCATCTCGGTGGCGAGAGTCGGCTGATACCCGACAGCCGAAGGGATGCGCCCCAAAAGCGCTGAGACTTCGGAGCCGGCCTGGGTGAAACGGAAGATGTTATCAATAAAGAGAAGGACGTCCTGCCCCTCCTCATCACGGAAGTACTCGGCTACCGAAAGAGCGGTCAAGGCGACTCTTGCGCGGGCTCCCGGTGGTTCGTTCATCTGGCCGTAAACGAGCGCGGCCTTGTCAAGGACGCCTGACTCCTTCATCTCCATCCAGAGGTCGTTTCCTTCACGTGTGCGCTCTCCTACCCCTGCAAAAACGGAGAAACCGCCGTGCTGTTTGGCTATGTTGTTGATAAGCTCCATGATCAGAACCGTCTTGCCGACGCCTGCGCCGCCGAAGAGCCCGATCTTCCCCCCCCTGGCATATGGCGCGAGAAGGTCGACAACTTTGATCCCTGTGGTGAAAGCCTCGACTTTGGTAGACTGGTTCTCAAAAGATGGAGCCTCGCGATGTATCGCATACTCCTTCTCGTTGCCGATAGGTCCCATTTCATCGACAGGTTCTCCGATTACATTCATGATTCGGCCGAGCGTTTTGCGCCCGACCGGAGCGCATATCTGCTTGCCGGTGTCAACAACTGCCTGCCCTCGTTTTAGTCCGTCCGTGGAGTCCATTGCTATTGTGCGGACAGAGTTTTCGCCAAGGTGCTGGGCAACTTCAAGCACAAGGTTGTTTTCAGCGTCACTGATTGCGGGATTCGTAACCCTGAGCGCATGATATATTTCCGGAAGCTTTCCCGGTTCAAACTCTACGTCCACAACGGCGCCGATTACCTGTGATATTTTTCCGATGTTCTGACTCATGGAACATTGTCCTCCTGAGGCCGAAGCCTGTCATATGGTTTTCTTATCGTTAGCCCTTAATTGATTCTGCGCCGGAAATGATTTCCATAAGCTCGGTTGTTATGGCCGCCTGACGGGCGCGATTGTATTGCAGCGTAAGCTTTCCGATCATCTCGGAAGCGTTCTTTGAAGCGCTGTCCATGGCTGTCATTCTGGCGCCATGCTCGCCTGCAACTGATTCGAGCATCGCCTTGTATACCTGGACTTCAACATTTTTCGGAAGTATCTCATGCAGAATATCTTTCAGAGAAGGCTCGTATATGAACTCCACAGGAGTCTCCTCAATCACCCCTTTCTCCTCTCTTTCAACAGGAAGCAACTGCTGGAAGGTGATATCCTGCGACATTACGGTTCTGAAAGAGTTGTACAGAAGAACCACCTGGTCGAATTGCTCGTTCTGATAAGCCTCGATTATTTCATGCGCTATTGTTGCGGCGGTCTGATACGTCGGCTTGGCCATTACGTTTGAAAAATTCCGGTAGACGGTCTGGCGGTTCTTCATGTACTCGAAACCTTTTCGACCGACTGCAAGTATGCTGATCTGCTCGTAATCCTGCTGCTTTTCGCGTATGAAGCGCTCTCCGGCCTTGCAGAGATTTGAATTGAAACCTCCGCATAATCCGCGGTCAGAGGTCATTACCACCATAAGGAGCTTTTTAGAGTCTCTCCTTGCCAGAAGAGGATGGGAAGCGCTTTCCTGATTGGCGGCCAGCGACTGAAGAACTTCAAAGATTTTTTTAGCATATGGCCGCGCAGAGACAACATTTTCCTGTGCTCGTCGCAACTTTGCGGCAGAGACCATTTTCATCGCTTTGGTTATCTGTCGCGTGTTCTTGACCGAGACGATTCGCTTTTTGATGCTTTTGAGGCTTGCCATATCAGAAACCGTCCTTGTTTATGCGGTAAATTCTTTCTTGAACTGCTCCAGCGCCGACACGATTTTCGCCTTGAGTTCATCATCGATGGCTTTCTTGTCGCGAAGTTCGTCAAACAGTTCGCTTTTTCTGTTGTCAAAGAAGGAGTAGAGCTCGGGTTCATACCGTTTGAGCGCCGACACCGGATATTCGTCAAGAAAACCGTTGTTGGCGGCAAAAATGATCATGACCTGCTTTTCATTGGAAATGGGACGGTACTGCGGCTGTTTCAGAATTTCTACAAGCCTTTCACCGCGTGAAAGCTGCATCTGGGTAGCTTTGTCAAGGTCTGAGCCGAACTGTGCAAAAGCCGCCATTTCACGGTACTGTGCAAGATTAAGACGGAGAGTGCCTGCAACCTGCTTCATTGATTTTGTCTGGGCGGAACCGCCGACTCGCGATACAGAGAGACCGACGTTAATAGCCGGCCTTACGCCGGAAAAGAAGAGGTCGGACTCAAGATAAATCTGTCCGTCAGTTATGGAAATGACATTTGTAGGGATATATGCGGAAACGTCCCCTGCCTGGGTCTCTATGATAGGTAGCGCAGTGAGCGAGCCGGCGCCGCACTCGTCTGAAAGTTTGCACGCCCGCTCAAGAAGCCTGCTGTGGAGATAGAAGACATCTCCAGGGTAGGCCTCGCGCCCCGGCGGGCGCCGGAGAAGCAGGGAAAGCTGGCGGTAGGCCACGGCCTGCTTGGAGAGGTCGTCGTATATGATGAGGGCGTGTTTCTTGTTGTCGCGGAAATACTCACCCATAGTAACGCCGGTGTATGGCGCTATGAATTGCAGAGGGGCAGATTCGGAGGCTGTGGCGGCGACCACGATCGTATAATCCATGGCGCCGTATTCTGTCAGCTTTGAGACGACCTGGGCAACAGTAGAGCGTTTCTGGCCGATCGCGACATATATGCAGATGACGTCTCCACCCTTCTGGTTTATGATCGTATCAATCGCAACGGCAGTCTTGCCGGTCTGGCGGTCTCCAATGATCAGTTCGCGTTGACCACGTCCGATAGGGACCATCGAATCTATGGCCTTGAGGCCGGTTGCCATCGGTTGATGCACTGATTTCCTGGCTACGATGCCTGGGGCCTTGATCTCGACTTTGCTGAAAGTGTTGGTGTTTATCGGCCCCTTGCCATCTATCGGCTGACCGATAGCATTTACGACACGACCTACGAGCGCTTCGCCGACAGGAACCTCCGTGATACGCCCAGTGCGCTTCACGGTATCCCCCTCCTTGATCTCGGAAAATTCGCCGAGAATTGCTGCCCCGACATTGTCTTCCTCAAGGTTCAGCACCATCCCGGCCGTGCCGCCAGGAAATTCAAGCAATTCTCCGGCCATCGCTCCTGCAAGCCCATGAATGCGGGCTATACCGTCGCCTATGGAAATTATCGTGCCGGTTTCCGACACTTCAACTTCCCTGCCATACTCACTGATCTGTTTCCTGATGATCTCACTGATCTCTTCGGCTCTGATTTCCATGGAAGCATTTACCCCTTCTGTAATATATCCTGAATATTCCTGAGCTGAGTTTTAAGACTGCAATCATAGGCAATGTCGCCGATCTGGGTAACAATCCCGCCTATCAACGTCTTGTCAACTACAATGTCCGGCATCACTTTTCTGCCGCTTTTATTTTGCAGCACGCTCCTGATTGACTCAACCTGCGATTCATCAAGCGGAAAAGCGGTGCGAATCAGAGGGCGTATTATCCCGGATCGCTCGTCCGCCAGTTTTTCATAAATCCGCACTATTTCGTCAAGGAGAGAAACCCTGCTCTTATCAACAATAAGCATCAGAAAATTGGATACATGCGAAGAAGCGCCCATCCTTTCGGCAACTCCCTTCATGATCTCTTTCTTCTGCTCCAGGGTAAAGGCAGGATTGCTGAACACCGACGCCAGCTCAATGTTTTCCCTTAAAAGAGCTCTTGCGCTTGACAGCTCTTCACGGAAACGATCCAGCATTCCTCCTTCGGAAGCGAGCTGCACAAGAGCCTTTGCGTATCTGCGAGCAATCGTGTTGTTGATCACTGTACCGGCACCACCTTGTCAAGATATTCACCAACGAAACGATCGTGGTCTGTCTTACCTGTCGCGGCAACAAGCTTACCAGAAGCGATTTCAACAGACAGACGGGCAGCTTCTGCTCTCAATTCGAGGCTTGCTTTTACAGCTTCCTGTGCAGCAGTCAGCGCCGCCTGCTCTGCAATTTTTTCGGAAAGCCTGCGAGCCTCCGATATTATTCTTTCTTTCTCGGTTTCCCCTTCACGGACAATAGCGGCATAAAGCTCATCGATTTCTTTTGCAGCCTCATCAAGCTTTGCACTGTATTCGGCAAGCCTGGCTTCCGCTGCTTCTTTCGCGTTTCTGGCTTCCTGCAGTTCCTTTTCAATATTTGCCTGACGAACAGCAAGGGAGCTTTTTACATTCGCCTTTTTCAGCGACCAGACAAGAATCGCCACCAATACCGCGAAGTTCAGAATACGCCACCCCATATCCTTCAACTGCGCCGCAGTATCGGCATGGTGCACAGCGCCTCCCCCCTCTGAGGCAAAGCCTGAATACGCGGCTGCAATGACCGCGACAACTGCAACAAGAGAGAAAATTGTCTTAAGTGTTCTGCCGTGAAACATCCTCATGATTAAAGGCTCCTCCCCAGCAATTTTTCGGCAATATCGGTTGAGAGCGCCTCGGCTTGCTGCCTTAGCAATATCCTTGCATCTGCAGTTTCTTTCGCAATCCTGTTCCTGACACCGTCCAGGGACGTCGAAGCTTCAGACCTTGCTTTCTCAAGCAGACCGGCCTCTTCAGCCTGTGCAGCCTTAAGAGATTCGGCTCTTTTCGCGGCTGCATCAGCCTTGGCATCACGGAGCTTCGCTTCATAAAGCGCCATTTTTTCCTGAACCTCAAGATCAGCCGAAGCAGCGGTTTCACGGGCATCGTTGATTATCCCGCGCCGCGCCGCAAGGACTTTGCGTATCGGCCTGTAAAGAAAGCAGTTGAGAACAAGCGCCAGAATACCGAAGTTAATAACCTGTGCGAAAAAGGCAAGATTAAGTTCAATCACGACCTACCCCTTGTATTTGCTTACCAACTGTATACTGTATCCCAGTACCGGATGTAAAACGTCGAATGACTACCATAATTTTCACGAGGATGTCAAGCAAATTGAATTCAAAATAAAAGGTAAAGGAAAAGCTGTTTTTCAGGCGTTTTCACCCTGGTCAGGTTTCAAGAATGTCTATTATTCGAGAAAGCTCCTCGGCGCTGCTGAAATGTATCTCCAGTCGTCCTGACTTCATTCCGGTTCTTTTTATCGCAACTCTCGATTGAAATCGCTTCTGAAGCTGCTCTTCAAGAGAGCTGGTAAGCAGATCCGGCTGCTGCATCCGTTTCTTCCCGGAAGAGTCAGGATTCACTTTCATTCGTCTTATCAGCTCTTCCGCAGCACGAACGCTGAGCTGTCTGCGTAAAATCTCTTGTCTCGCTCTCTGAAGCAATTCCTGGTTCTCAAGTGCAACTAGCGCTCTTGCATGCCCCATGCTCAGTCTTTCCTCGATAATATCATGCTGTATTATCTCAGGAAGTTTAAGAAGTCTGAGCGAGTTTGAAACAGTGCTCCGGTCTTTGCCGACTCTTTTAGCTACTTCCTCTTTAGAGATTTTCAGATTTTCCACAAGCGACAAATAGGCCTGCGCTTCTTCTATCGCATTGAGGTCCTGGCGCTGGATATTTTCAATCAACGCCAGTTCAAGCGCCGAATCGTCGCTCGCTTCGCGAACTACGACAGGCACTTCGTGCAATCCGGCTTTCTGTGCAGCTCTCCACCGCCTCTCGCCAGCAATGATTTCAAAGCAGTCTTCCCTTTTGGTAACTAAGAGCGGCTGAATTATCCCCTGCTCTCTTATAGAAGCGGCAAGCTCTTCAAGTTTTTCATGCGAGAAACTTTTGCGCGGCTGATTCCTGTTAGGCCTTATCTGCTCAATCGGGCAGATAAAGTAATTTTTAGGCTCTTCCGTCACATCGGCAACATTTAAAAGTGCAGCCATCCCTTTTCCAAGGCCGCCTGGTCTAGCCATTTAATCTCTCCCTCCCGATTATTTCACGCGCAAGCTGCAGATAACCGAGTGCGCCCCGTGATGCGATATCGTAGTATATAATCGGCTTGCCATGGCTGGGCGCCTCGGCAAGCCTGACGTTACGTGGAATAACGGCATCAAATACCTCACCTGGAAAATGTTTTCGCACATCCTCTGCAACCTCCTTGGCCAGATTGCTCCTCAGATCAAACATTGTCAGCAATATGCCTTCAATTTTGAGGAGTGGGTTAAGCATCTTCCGGATAAGCCTGATCGTATGGAGTATCTGCGAAAACCCCTCCATTGCATAAAATTCGCATTGCAGTGGTATAAGCACCGAAGTCGCAGCAGTTATTGCGTTAATTGTCAGAAGGTTCAATGCAGGCGGGCAATCAATTATTATGTAGCCGTATTTATGTGTAATTGCAGAAAGCACCAGCTTCAGTCGCTGTTCCCGGCCGATTTCCGAGGCAAGCTCCAGCTCGGCGCCAGCGAGGTCTGCGTTTGATGGGAGGATATGGAGAAATGGATGGCCTGTATCGATAATCAGCCCGTTAGGGTCAGCTTCATTGATCAAGGCATCGTAGACAGTCTGCTTCAACTCCGATTTTACAACTCCGACTCCGCTGGTGGCGTTCCCCTGAGGATCAAAATCAACGAGCAGAGTAGGTTTTTCTGCAGCAGCCAGGGCCGCCGACAGATTAACGGCAGTAGTGGTTTTACCTACTCCCCCTTTTTGGTTGGCAATACAGATTATTTTTGGCATATGACTCTGCTTTCTGCCTGAAATTATAGTGATTTACAGTTTTCGGAATTTGAAAAATTATCACAAGCAGGATGGCATTGGAAATGTTTTTTCTTTTATTGCTACTCCACGATACTTTATGATCTCCATTTTTTCCAGACTATCTCAAGTTTTTCTGGAGGGCGCTATTTACTTTTTCCCTTTCATATGCGATTTTTTCTACCTTATCTGCAACCACAATCAGGAGTCAGTGTGAAAAAAAAGAGCAATTCTCTCTCGATTCTGTTTGCTGCGGCTGAAGCAGCCCCTTTTGCGAAGGAAGGCGGACTGGGAGATGTCGTTGGGGCGCTTCCCAAATACCTTTCCAGAATGGGCCATGATGTCAGGATTGTCATACCCCGCTATTATCGAATAGATGTTGAAAAATTCAGCCTGAAGCTTCTCCCTGGAACAGTAGTGGTTCCCATGGGAAGTATTGGTCATCAGTACTGCGCCGTTTATGAAGGGAAGCTTCCTGACTCCGACGTGCCAGTCTATTTCCTGGAGCATCATGGATATTTTGGTCGCTCTGGGCTTTATCAGGAAGATGGCACAGGTTATCCGGACAATGACAGACGTTTTCTTTTTCTCTCCAAAGCATCCCTTGAAATCTGCAAGATGCTGCATTTTTATCCTGACGTCATTCATGCGCACGACTGGCACACCGCTGTTCTCCCCGTTCTTCTGAACACATCTTACCGATATGACCACCACGCAGGAGCGACAGCTTCTCTTCTTACCTTGCACAACGTGCAGCACCAGGGCAGTTTCCATTCAAGTCTGATGGATATTATCGGTATTAGCTGGAAACATTTTAATTATCTTGAACTTGAAAAAGACGACCGGGTTAATCTTCTGAAGGGAGGGATTTACCATGCGACGCTTTTGAACACGGTCAGCAGGGGATATGCACGCGAGATTCAGTCACCTGATTTTGGATGTGGATTGGATGATGTTCTTAGAGAACGGGCAGCTGATCTTTCCGGCATTCTTAATGGTGTTGATTATAATGAGTGGAACCCCTCAAAAGATATTTATATCGCTAAAAAATACAATTCAAGAAGCGTAAAGAGCGGAAAAGCCGCATGCAAGACAGAGCTTCAGAAAACAGTAGGACTCCCCTTGCGCGATGACGTTCCGTTGTTCGGCATGGTATCAAGAATGGTAAAACAGAAAGGGATTGATATTCTTGCGGAGGCCATACACAGGATTCTGGAAATGGATATCCAGTTTGTTATGGTGGGAAATGGCGAGCCGTGGGCGCATTTTTATTTTGGAAGGATTGCAGCCTCTTATCCTGAAAAATTCGCCTGTTACATCGGATACAGTGAATCTCTCGCCCACAAGGTGGAAGCTGGATCTGATTTCTTTGTCATGCCTTCAAGCTTTGAACCATGCGGGCTCAACCAGATGTATAGCCTGGCTTACGGCACTCCTCCGATAGTAAGAGCCACAGGCGGTCTTGACGATACAGTGGAAAATTTCAATGAAATCGCTGGAACCGGAACCGGCTTCAAATTCGGGCAACATTCAGCCAACGCACTTTATGACTCCATAGGATGGGCAACTTACACGTTTTACAATAATCAGGCAGGTCTTGCAGCTCTTCGCAAAAATGGCATGTCGCAGCGGTTTACATGGGAGGACGCGGCTGTCAAATATGAAAATCTCTATCACCTTGGCGTCAGACGGCGTCGCGGAACCGACTATTATGTAAAAAGGTTTGAAACGCAGATGCAAAAAAAATAAAGGCAGTGCTTCAACAAAGCAGTGCCTTTATCTGTACTGATTACTTGAGAATTTCAGAAGACAGCAGCCTAGTCTTCTGTAACAGCTGACATAGTCTCTGATTCCGCTTTAACAGCAGCTGAAACCGGCTTTACAGCTTTCTGTTTCGACAGATGAGCTTCTTCCACAAGCTCAATCATGGAAAGAGGCGCAGTATCGCCATGCCTGATACCCAGTTTGATAATTCTTGTGTAGCCGCCATTCCTCTCTGCATAGCGTGGAGCTATCTGAGAAAACAGCTTCGTTACAACAGATTTTTCTCTTATAAATGAAGCTGCCAGGCGAATAGAATGCAAATCTCCCCGTTTCCCCAAAGTTATCATTTTTTCAGCAAACGATCTGATTTCCTTCGCTTTTGAGTCAGTGGTGGTTATTTTTTCGTGCATAAAAAGCGAGGTCACCATATTTCTGAACATAGCCTCGCGATGACTTGTTTTTCTACCGAGCCGCCTGCCAGTATTGTTATGACGCATGATTAATTATCCTTTCTTGAACAGATTACAGCTACTCTTCCTCTTTTTGTTCCCCGCGCAAGCGCCTTATATGCTCCGGGTCAGGGAAACTTTCAAGTTTCATACCGAAGGTAAGCCCCATGTCAGAGAGTATATCCTTAATCTCGTTCAGCGATTTGCGACCGAAATTCTGTGTCTTCAGCATCTCGATCTCTGATTTCGATACAAGTTCACCTATAAGTTTAATTCCTGCATTTTTAAGACAATTTGCGGACCTTACCGAGAGTTCAAGCTCATCAACAGTCCTGTAGAGATTTTCATTTATCTTGTCGGCTTCTGTAACAGTCTCCTCGGATTGCTGCGGCTCTTTTTCCTCGTCAAAATTTATGAAAATTGTCAACTGCTCTTTCATTATTTTGGCTGAATAGGCTAGAGCATCCTCGGGATTTACACTGCCATCCGTCCATATTTCGAGAGTAAGCCTGTCATAATCGGTCATCTGCCCGACACGGGCATTTGAAACATTGAAATTGACCTTTTTTATAGGAGAATAAATAGCATCTACTGGAATTGTTCCGACCGAGGCTTTTTCATCCCTGTTTCTATCCGCAGAAACATAACCCTTTCCGATTTTTACAACCATCTCCATATCGAAATTTGCATCTTTTCCACAGGTTGCAATATGATGTTCAGGGTTCATTATTTCTACATTGTGTCCAACAATAAAATCACCTGCACGAATAATTCCGTCACCTTTATGCATTACTCGAATTATTGCAGAATCGGAGGAGTGAAGCTTCAACCGCACACCTTTAAGGTTCAGAATTATATCTGTAACATCTTCTGTAACTCCCTGAATAGCCGAGAATTCATGAAGTACACCTTTAATGCGAACTGAAGTAATCGCAGCTCCCTGCAGCGAGGAGATCAATATTCTTCTTATCGAATTTCCGAGAGTTGTCCCGAAACCCCTCTCAAAAGGCTCCGCAAAAAATCTGCCATATGTATTTGTAAGCGACTCTTTTTCAACCTGAAGTTGTTTAGGTCTAATCAGATCGCGCCAGTTATTGTACATTAATGCCTCCTCCAGAGGTATATTACAGCTCTGGGTATGAACAAGCCAGTTATAGATTATTTGGAGTAAAGTTCTACGATAAGCTGTTCCTGGATAGGTGTTGTAATGTCCTCACGAGCAGGAAGGCCTTTTACTGACCCTCTGAATGAGTCCTTGTCCAGTTCGAGCCATTGAGGTACCCCGCGTCTGACAACAGATTCAAGCGAATCGTTTATGGCAGCTATTTTTCTGCTTTTATCTTTCAATAAAACAATATCTCCCGGCTTGAGCTGCATTGAAGGTATGTCGGCTTTTCTGCCATTAAGAGTGAAATGGCCATGCATCACCAGTTGGCGCGCTTCCGTTCTAGAAGAGGCAAAACCGAGTCGATATACAACATTGTCAAGACGCTTTTCGAGCAGGAAAAGCAGATTCTCTCCTGTAACACCCTTCATTCTGTCCGCTTCGGTAAAATAGCCGCGAAACTGCTTTTCAAGCAGACCGTATATTCTTCTTACCTTCTGTTTTTCTCTCAGCTGAGTGCCATAAGCAGATATTTTCGTTCTCCCCTGACCATGTTGCCCTGGAGGATAATTCCTCCTTTTTATTGCACACTTGTCGGTATAGCAACGATCGCCTTTAAGATACAGCTCTGTATTTTCTCTTCTGCACAGACGGCACGAAGGTCCTGTGTATCGAGCCAATGGAAACCTCCTTGAAACTAATATTATTTAGGTTAGACTCTTCTTCTTTTCGGAGGACGGCAACCATTATGTGGAATTGGAGTGACGTCCTTGATAAACGTGACATTAAAGCCTACCGCCTGAAGCGCTCTCAGAGCTGACTCTCTCCCTGAGCCCGGCCCCTTTACATATACCTCAAGATTCCGCATACCATGCTCCTGAGCTTTCTTCGCGCAATCTTCTGCAGCTATCTGGGCAGCAAACGGTGTGCTCTTGCGAGAACCCTTAAATCCCTTGCATCCGGCGGTTGACCAAGAAATAACATTACCTGCCATATCTGTGATGGTGATCATGGTATTGTTAAAGGTTGCCTGAATATGTGCTACGCCATTGCTTACATTTTTACGTTCTTTTTTCTTACGGACGATTTTCTTGGCTGGGCTTGCCATTCTTACTCTCCAAGGCTAAATAGAATTATTTGTCAAAAATTACTTCTTCTTGCCTGCAACCGTACGTGCTGGCCCTTTTCGTGTTCTGGCATTGGTTTTTGTCCTCTGCCCTCTTACAGGAAGTCCCTTTCTGTGGCGTAGTCCCCTGTAGCATCCCAGATCCATAAGACGCTTGATATTCAAGGAGATTTCACGTCGCAGATCACCTTCAACCTTGACATTTTTATCTATCTCATCACGCAGTCTGGAAACTTCAGACTCTGTGAGTTTGTCTGTTCTGGTGTCCGGATCAACTTTTGTTGCTGCAAGAATGCTCTCTGCCGTTGAACGGCCTATACCGTAGATATATGTAAGAGCAATAACGATCCGTTTGGTTTTGGGTAAGTCGATACCAGCAATTCTAGCCAATTTGACGTCCTCCTTTGATTACTCAACCCTGTCTTTGAGAATGTTTGGGTATATCACAGATAACGCGGACAACACCCTTACGTTTGATAATCTTGCATTTGGTACACATTTTTTTTACAGATGCACGCACTTTCATTTGTATTCCCCCAAACTTTCACAACAATGTCAAAATATCAGGACCATTTTCAGTAATTGCGACTGTGTGTTCAAAATGCGCTGATAAACCGGCATCTCTAGTAGTAACAGTCCATCCATCATTCAGCACGTTCACATCAAATGATTTTTCATTGATCATCGGTTCAATGGCAAGAACCATTCCGATGTTTAACCTGCAACCCTTGCCATTAGTGCCATAGTTTGGCACCTGCGGATCCTCATGTAGTTTCCTTCCGATGCCATGTCCGACAAAATCTCTAACAACAGAAAATCCGGAACTTTCAACGTAACTCTGAATTGCATACGATATGTCGTGCAATCTCCCGCCTGGTACCGCTTTTTCCATCCCTAGATAAAGAGATTTTTCAGTAGTCGTGAGAAGAAGAGAAGCGTTATGTTCAATACGACCAACAGGAACAGTTACTGCAAGGTCACCGTAAAAATCATCATGAAGCACACCAAAATCTAGACTTAATATATCGCCTTCATTTAGAGGAGAGGAATTTGGCATACCATGAACTACAATATCATTGGGCGAACAGCATAAAGCGTAAGGAAAATTGTTATAACCTTTGAAAGCTGCCTTAACATTTCGCCTAGACACTTCTTGATTAGCTATATCTTCAAGCTCGATAGTTGTTACACCAGGTTTGACAGCCTGAGTGATCCTGCTCAAAATCTCTGCTGCTATTCTGCAAGAGGTACGCATTCTTTCAATCTCGCGTCGAGATTTAAGAATGATCATTTATTGTCACTTGCCAGCAAGAGTTTAATCTTTGCGCTTATCTCTTCAACTGCCTCTGCACCGTTAAAAGAAAACAGAATACCTTTTGAATTGTAATACATCTTAACAGGTGCGGTCTGATTTTCGTAAACCGTAATTCTGTTCATCACAGTTTCTTCTCTGTCATCATCGCGCTGCACCAGTGAACTGCCACATAAATCACAAATATCAGCTACGACAGGTGGCGCAGTAACTACATGATATCCCCTGCCACACGAGCGGCATGTACGGCGCCCTGATAGCCTGGAAACAATTACTGAAGCAGGTATTTCCAGAGATATTACATGACTAATGGTTTTCCCTGACCCTGCTAGGATCGTATCAAGCTCTTGCGCTTGAAAAATTGTTCTCGGAAAACCGTCCAGAATAAAGCCGTTCTCGCAATCAGGGTGGGCAAGACGCTCTTTTACGATCCCTAGGACAATTTCATCAGAAACAAGTTCACCTCTGTCCATTACTGCCTTTGCCCTGAGCCCCATCTGAGTTCCGGCTTTAACAGCAGCGCGTAACATATCGCCAGTCGATATCTGAGGTATTTTGAAATATTCAACAATATAAGCTGCCTGTGTCCCCTTGCCAGCTCCTGGAGGTCCGAAAAGTATAAGGTTTAAAGGGGTCATTTTCTTCCTCTTATTCTGACACCCTTAAGAAATCCTTCATAATTTCTTGTTATAAGGTGAGATTCAATCTGAGCAACCGTATCCATGCCTACACCTACTGCGATCAAGAGAGCTGTGCCACCAAAATAAAACGGCAGATTGAATTTGCCGATAAGGATGGATGGCAACACACAGACGGTAGATATGTAAAAAGCGCCGGCGAAAGTGAGGCGGGTTAAAACTTTGTCAATAAAATCAGATGTCTCTTTTCCCGGCCTGATGCCTGGTATATAACCGCCATGTTTTTTGATGTTTTCAGACACATCTATCGGGTTGAATGTCACAGCCGTATAGAAATAACAAAAAAATACTATAAAAACAACATAAAAAATATCGTACGCCCAGTTGCCTGGAGCAAGACTTTTCGCTGCGCGTTGCACCCAGGGAACATTGATGAAATTTGCTATAGTTGCGGGAAACATGATTATTGAAGACGCAAATATAGGCGGAATAACTCCGGCCATGTTAATCTTGAGAGGCAAGTGGGATGACTGGGCAGTGTATGTTTTCAGACCCACGACACGTTTGGCATAGTGAATAGGAAGTCTTCTCTGGCCTCTTTCCACAAAAACAATAAATGCGATTACTGAAAACATTAAAAACAGAACAAACAGAATGACAAAAAGTGAAAGCTGGCCAGTGTTGAACAGTTTGACAGTATTACCGATCGCTGTCGGAATTCTTGCGACAATGCCTGCAAAAATTATTAAAGATATTCCGTTCCCGATCCCTTTTTCGGACATCTGTTCACCCAGCCACATTATAAAAGCTGTACCGGCTGTCAATGTCAAAACTGTCATCAATCTGAAAGACCAGCCTGGATGGGGTACCACTAGTTCACCCGCAGGCCCGCGCATTGTCTCCAGACCTATTGCAATCCCGAGCCCCTGAACTATGCTGAGGACAATTGTTCCGTAACGGGTGTACTGAATAATTTTTTTCCGGCCAGCTTCTCCATCCTTTGACAACTTTTCTATTGATGGAACAACAACAGTCAGAAGCTGAAAGATAATTGATGACGATATGTAAGGCATTATGCCCAGCGCAAAAACAGTAAGACGTTCCAGAGCGCCGCCTGAAAACATGTCGAAAAGGCCAAGAAGCGTCCCCTGCGCCTGCTTGAAAAAATGGGCAAGGGCTAGCCTGTCAATGCCTGGCGTTGGAATGTGACAGCCAATCCTGTATACTGCCAGCATTGACAAGGAAAAAATTACGCGTTTCTTGAGATCAGGTATTCTGAATATATTTTTGAGTGCCTCAAGCACTATAATGTCTCCTCTACGGAGCCGCCTGCTGCAATTATCTTCTCTTTTGCTGATTGACTTGCTTTTGAGATAGTAATTGCTATTTTTTTAGAAATAGAACCATTTCCAAGCAATTTCACGTTATCTGCGGATGTTTTTATAATACCCTTTGCTGCAAGTTCAACAGGAGTGATCTTTGCACCGTCCTCAAACAGCTCGAGCTGCTTGACATTGACCAGCGAAAAAACAACTTTAGTGAGCGGCGTAAATCCGCGTTTTGGAAGGCGTCGTTGCAAAGGCATCTGTCCTCCTTCAAAACCGGCTTTTATACTGCCGCCAGAACGGGCTTTCTGACCTTTATGCCCTTTGGTTGAAGTTTTGCCATGACCGGAGCCAGCACCACGCCCAATTCGCTTGGATTTTTTAACAGAGCCCGCTGCGGGCTTTATTGTATTGAGATTCATGTTTTAACACCTTTTCTCTAAGTAGTTTCCGGATGGAAACTAAGTAACTTTAAGCATATGCCCAATTTTGGATATCATGCCGCGGATTTCAGGAGTGTCTGGACGTTCCACCACGCTGTGAAGTTTTTTCAAGCCCAGGCCGGCGACTATTTTTTTCTGCTTTGATTTCTTGCCAGTTATACTTTTAATCAGTGTTATATTCAGTTTGTCAGACATATATTCCTCTTCTGATTTATTCAGTCAATCCTCTCCGGGAAAGTATCTCTTCGGGAGTCTTGAGCCTTTTAAGTCCGGCGAATGCAGCTTTTACCACATTATGAGGATTGTTTGATCCAAGGCATTTTGAAAGAATATTATTTATGCCGGCAGCCTCAAATATTGCCCTTGCTGCACCCCCCGCAATTACTCCAGTACCGGCTGAAGCAGGTTTCATAAGAAGCTTGCCTGCACCAAAGCGCCCTTCGATTTCAAAAGGTATAGAATGGTTCTTATTTACAGGGACTTTTATCAGACTCTTTTTTGCCTGCTCAACCCCTTTACGGATAGCTTCAGGTACTTCATTAGCCTTGCCCAGACCATAGCCGACATGCCCATTTCCGTCGCCTACGACAATAAGAGCAGAAAAACTGAAGCGACGGCCACCCTTTACAACTTTGGCGACACGGCTGATATGAACAACTCTGTCTGTGAGATTCAGGTCAGCTGGATTTATCTTACTCAATGAAAACCTCCCAAATTCCAATTAAAAAACAAGCCCGGCTTCGCGAGCAGAATCAGCTAATTGTTTGATGCGGCCATGATACAAAAAACCGTTGCGATCAAATACTACTGAAGAAAAACCTTTTTCAATCGACAATCGGGCAATTTCCTTCCCGACCATTGCCGCAGCTGCTGCATTGCCTGTATAAGACGTCAACCCGCCAGACAATAACAGAGTGGAAAACGATGCGATAGTCGCTCCTTTGGAGTCGTCTATCAGTTGGACATATATGTGTCTTGCACTTTTAAAAACGGAAAGTCTCGGTTTTATTGCTGTACCTTTTACTTTCTTTCTTACGCGAACTTGTCTTTTCAATCTGATCAATGTCTTGGTTGCAGTTTTAGCCACAGCATTCTCTCCTATAAAGACTATTTCTTACCTGTTTTGCCGGCTTTTCGCATTATAGTCTCGTCAGTGTACTTGATACCCTTGCCTTTATACGGCTCAGGACTTCTGAAAGATCTGATCTTGGCGGCTGTCTGGCCGACCAACTCCTTGTCGAAACCTTTAACAGAGAGTTTCGTCATTTTTTCAACTTCAATACTTATCCCTTCGGGTATTGGAAAGTTTATCGGATGCGAATAGCCAAGAGTCAGTATCAGTTCCGTCCCTTTCACTTCGGCGCGGTACCCCACTCCATTTATTTCTAGGTCAGTTTTAAATCCCTGTGTTACACCGACAATCATATTATTTATGAGTGTGCGCGAAAGACCGTGAGCAGCCCGGGCTTGCAATGTGTTGTCCTTGCGGGCTACATTAATCGCATTTTCTGTTATATCAAGAGATACACAGTTCATTATCCTCCGGCTCAGCGAGCCATTAGGGCCATTAACAGTCAAGACGGAGTCGCTGTAATCAATCTTGACCGCAGGTGAAAATTGTATGGGAAGTTTCCCTATTCTTGACATGCTATCATACTCCTCTGCTTGAATTACCAGACTGTACAGATAATCTCTCCGCCTACTCCAGTTTTCCTGGCAAAGCCATCTGTTACAATACCTTTAGATGTAGAAAGTATGGCTATACCGAGACCGTTTTTAACAACCGGTATTTCATCGGTTTTTTTGTAAACCCGCCCTCCTGGCTTGCTTATACGTTTTATCTCGTTGATGACAGGATCTTTGTCATCAATATATTTAAGATAAATTCTCAGTATTCCCTGAAGGTCGTCAGAAATCACCTTGTAGTTCTTTATATAGCCTTCCTGTTTTAGAACGGAAGCTATGTTGACCTTAAGGGTCGAGGATGGCATATCAACTTTTTGATGCCTCACCATATTGGCGTTTCTGATTCTTGTTAGCATATCTGCGATAGGGTCTGTCATTGACATCGTTGGTGACTCCTGTCATTTATTCTCATAAAATGTGCCGGATTTACCAGCTTGACTTGACAACTCCGGGTATCTGACCCAAAGAGGCATATTTGCGAAGACAAATCCTGCACATTTTGAACTTGCGGTAAAATGCTTTGGGACGTCCGCAGACAGTGCAGCGATTGTGCTGCTGAACCTTGAATTTTGGTTTACGCCCCGATTTGATTATCATTGAAACTTTTGCCACGGAATCCTCCAGAGTTCTTAGTTCCTGAACGGCATGCCCAGATGCTTGAGAAGAGCTCGCCCTTCTTCATCAGTCCTTGCTGTTGTCACTATCGTTATATTAAGGCCCTTTATTTTATCAACCGTGTCATAGTTTATCTCAGGAAATATGATCTGTTCTTTTATTCCCAGGGTATAATTCCCTTTTCCGTCAAAAGCCTTTGGTGAAACACCTTTGAAATCACGCACTCTGGCAAGAGAAACATTCATCAGTCGATCAAGGAATTCATACATTTTGTGACGTCTCAGCGTAACCATGCAACCAATAGGCATACCTTGACGGAGCTTGAAAGTCGCAATTGATTTCTTGGCCTTGGTTATTACAGATTTCTGCCCTGTTATGGCATTCAACTCTGCGGATGCAGAGTCAAGTATCTTAACATTCTGGATTGCATCTCCCAGGCCCATGTTTACAACAATTTTTACAAGCTTGGGGACTTCCATAATGTTTTTATAATTGAATTCTGCACGTAATTTATCAAGCACCACCGAGTTATACAGTTCTTGCAAACGAGCCATTGCTCACTTCCTCCCGTTTATTTCTCCAAAGAGTTTCCGCATTTTGTGCAGGTTCTCTGTTTATCGCCATTTTCAAGAAGAAGTGTTCTTGTTCTGACACCTTTGGCGCACTTCGGACAATAAGGCATAACATTAGAGATGTGAATGCCGGCCTCTTTCTCCTTTATCCCGCCTGGCTCGTTTCCGCGTGCTTTCGTATGGCGTTTCACCATATTGAGACCTTCGACGATCACTGAATCTTTTTTAGGCAGAATTTTCAAAACCTTGCCGGTTTTCGTCTTTTCCTTGCCGGCAGTCACCATAATGGTGTCGCCTTTGCGTACATGTGCCCTTATAGCTTGCATCTCGATTTCTCCAAATTAGATTAAAGGACTTCAGGCGCCAGAGAAATGATTTTCATAAATTTCTTGGCGCGGAGTTCACGAGCCACCGGCCCGAATATACGAGTGCCGACAGGTTCTTTCTGATTATTTATGACAACGCCTGAATTGTCGTCAAAACGAATATATGACCCGTCCGGACGTCCAAGTTCTTTAGCTGTCCTGACAATAACTGCCTTAACGACATCTCCCTTCTTCACCTTTGAATTAGGAAGAGCTTCACGGACAGATGCGACAATAATGTCGCCAATGCCAGCGTACTTACGTTTTGAGCCACCCAGAACCTTAATGCAAAATAGCTTTTTCGCACCAGAATTGTCGGCCACATCCAGTATAGACTGCATCTGTATCATTGCTCAATTCCCCTGTCTTAAGAGATGCATTCGCTGATCTGCTTCAAATTCCAGCGTTTATCCTTGCTTAAAGGACGGCACTCAATAATTTGGACTTTATCGCCGATCTTGCAGATGTTTTTTTCATCGTGAACTTTATACTTCACGCTTCGTTTTATAAACTTATTGTATATCTGGTGCTTTACAAGACGATCAACCTTTACGACAACGGTTTTTTCCATCTTGTTACTGATTACCACACCTGTCTGAACTCTTCTGTGCCCGCGCTCGCTCATCAGTCAGTGCTCCCCTGCGACTTGTCTTCGTTCAGGATTGTATTTATTCTTGCGATATCCTTACGAATTGTTTTTAGTTTCGATGTATTTTCCAGCCTGCCTGTATGCAACTGGAATTTAAGGTTGAAAAGCTCCCTCGCAAACTCAGCCCGTTTCGTAAACATTGATTCGGGTAACATCTTGCGGATATCAGTTGGTTTCATCTTGATCACCCCGGATTATAAACTTTGTTGAAACAGGCAGCTTGTGTGCGGCAAGTCTCAGCGCCTCACGTGCAATTTCTTCCGAAACACCTTCCATTTCATAAAGAATTGTGCCAGGTTTTATAACTGATACCCAGGAATCAGGAGAGCCCTTTCCCTTGCCCATCCTGGTCTCGGCAGGCTTTGCAGTAAGAGGTTTGTCAGGGAAAATTCTGATCCATATTTTCCCGCCACGTTTGACATATCGAGTCATGGCGATTCGAGCAGCTTCAATCTGGCGCGAATCCAGCCATCCGCACTCGGTAGCCTGCAATCCGAATTCGCCAAAAGAAAGCGAAACACCTCTGCAAGGTTTGCCGGTCATGCGACCTTTCATCTGTTTTCTATGTTTAACCCTTTTCGGCATTAACATCGAAGATTACTCCCGTTTCAAATTTATTACTGACCTGGTAATATTTCACCTTTAAAAATCAGAACCTTAACACCAATCAGACCATAGGTGGTTTTCGCTTCGGCAAAGCCGTAATCTATATCAGCGCGCAAAGTATGTAGAGGAACACGGCCCTCACGGTACCACTCGGTGCGAGACATTTCCGCGCCGCCAAGACGACCTGAGCAGGTAATCCTGATTCCTTTGGCACCAAACTTTAAAGCGGAAGTTACGCTCTTTTTCATTGCACGCCTAAAAGCTATGCGCCGTTCAAGCTGAAGCGCGACATTTTCAGCCACGAGTTGAGCATCCAGCTCAGGTTTCCTTACTTCGTTGATATTGATGAAAATTTCTTTTGACGTAAGATTGGCAAGGTCCTTTTTGATTGTCTCAACCTCAGAGCCCTTTTTACCTATTATCAACCCTGGTCGTGCGGTAAAAATGTTGATTTTTGTCTTATTGGCTGCGCGCTCGATTTCAATCTTTGATATACCTGAGCTGTAAAGACGTTTCTTAAGAAAAGAACGTATCTTGATATCTTCGTGGAGCAGCTCGGCATAATCTGCCTCTGCATACCACTTGGAATCCCAGCTCTTAATGACGCCAAGTCTGAAGCATATCGGATTAATCTTTTGTCCCAAACTGCACCTCCGAAAAAAACTATTTATGGTCTGTAAGCGTCACAGTAACATGACTTGTAGGTTTACGAATTTTACTTGCCCTGCCCATTGCCCTGGGTAAAAATCGTTTAAGAACTGGCCCGCCATCTACAAAAATAGAACTTACGAACAGTCGGTCAACATCAGCGACACCCTTTTGCTCAGCATTGGATACAGCGGAATTGAGTAGTTTCACGATAAGCTTCGCAGATGGCTGCGGAAGATACTTTAAAATATTTAACGCTTCCTGTATCTGTTTGCCTCTTACAAGATCGATTACTGTTCTTGTTTTTCTAGGCGACAGGCGAACCGACTTCAATTTAGCAGATGATTCCATTGGTCTGACTCCCGTTTAGTTACTTCTTGACCTTGCTTTTCTTGTCTGCGGCATGGCCGTGAAAAGTGCGGGTCGGAGAAAATTCTCCGAGCTTATGGCCTACCATGTTCTCTGTAACATATACAGGAACAAATTTACGCCCATTATGCACGGCGAAACTGACACCAATAAAATCCGGAGTAATAGTAGATCTTCGCGACCATGTCTTAATGATTTTTTTCGAATTCTGCCCTTCGGCCAGTACTTTGTCATAAAGATGCTGATCTACAAATGGGCCTTTTTTTATTGATCTTGCCATGTCGTTCAGTTCCTCTTCAATTATTTGGTGCGTTTCTTGACGATAAAGCGGTCAGAAGTCTTATTGGTTCTGGTTTTATAGCCCTTAGTTGGTATGCCCCAAGGGGTCACAGGGTGGCGTCCGCCGGAGGTTCTACCTTCACCCCCGCCATGAGGATGATCCACAGGGTTCATGGCAACACCTCTGACTTTCGGCCGCTTGCCAAGCCACCTGGATCTCCCGGCCTTGCCTATGCTCACCTTTTCGTGGTCAAGATTTCCAACCTGACCTATAGTGGCATAACAGTCCTGAAGCACCATCCGCACTTCACCAGAAGGAAGCTTAACCTGGGAGTAACGTCCCTCTTTTGCCATAAGTTGAGCAAATGTGCCTGCGCTTCTGGCCAGTTGAGCACCCTTGCCGATTTTAAGCTCAACATTATGTATGATGGTACCAAGAGGTATCGCCCTCAGCGGCAATGAGTTGCCAGGCTTTATATCGGCATCAGGGCCGCTCACTATTGTGTCTCCGACATGAAGGTCGAGGGGGGCAAGTATGTATCTCTTTTCGCCATCAATATAGTGAAGCAAAGCGATCCTGGCGCTTCGGCAAGGATCATACTCGATGCTCGCAACTTTTGCAGGAATGCTCGTCTTGTCGCGGCGGAAATCGATGATGCGGTATTTCTGCTTATGACCGCCGCCTTTGTGTCGAGAAGTTATTCTGCCAGCAGCATTTCTGCCACCACTTTTTTTCAAAGTCTGCAGAAGTGACTTTTCAGGTCTTGAAGTCGTTATTTCATCGAACGTCGAACAGGTCTGATGTCTGCGACCTGCAGAAGTTGGTTTGTAGCTCTTGATTCCCATTGTGAACCTCAAAAAAAGTGATTAAACCTCAAAAAAATCCAAAGACTGACCTTGCTGCAAAGTGACGTAAGCTTTCTTCCAGTTTGGTTTTTTGCTCTCATGCCGCCCGACTCTCTTGACTTTTCCGGCGACATTCACTGTTCTTACAGAATCTACTTTTACCTTGAAGAGATTCTCGACAGCATGCTTGATCTCTATTTTGTTCGATTCACTGGAAACAACTACAGAAATGGTGTTTGTGGCATTTCCCAGCGAAGTTTTCTCAGTTACATAGGGTTTTTTTATTACTGAATAAATAGTCATTTTTGCAAGGCTCCTTCAACAGATTGCACAGCGCCCCGGGTAAAAATTATATTTCTGTATTTAAGCATGTCGTGAATATTCAGGGCATCATGCTTAAGCATCTTTACATTCGGAACATTGCGTGAAGACAGCACCAGATTATTTGAGTAGTTGTCTGTGACAATCAACGTCCTGCTGATTTCAAAAAGCTTCAGGAAGTCAGAAAATGCTTTTGTTGAAACAGAATCAAAATCAAGAGCGTCCATCACAGTTATGCAATTGTTTTTCAACTGATAAGTCAAGGCCGATTTTATTGCAGCACTTCTGGCCTTTTTATTTATGCTCAGATCATATGATCGCGGTCGTGGGCCGAAAGCTACGCCGCCGCCAGGATATTGCGGGGCGCGAATATTACCCTGCCTGGCGTTACCGGTTCCTTTCTGCTTGAAAGGTTTCTTGTTACTGCCGGCGACCTCAGAGCGTGTCTTTGTCTTGACTGTGCCGGCACGCCGATTAGCAAGCTGAACGCGCAAAGCCAGATGAACAAGATGCTGTTTTACGTCAACATTGAAAACATCATCTGAAAGCCCTAATTCGCCGACCTGTTCTCTATTCATGTTATAAACTGCTATCGAAGGCATACAAGACACTCCCGCTTTATTTCTTATGCTTTTACGCTGTTCTTTATCAGCACAATATTGTTTTTATGCCCCGGTATGGCACCTTTAATCAGCATCAGGTTATTCTCTTCCTCAATGCGGACAATCTGAAGCCGTTGAACTGTTACACGAGCATTGCCCATTTGGCCTGGCATCTTCTTGTTTTTGAAAACATGTGCAGGAGTTGCCGATGCAGCGATCGAGCCGGGAGCACGGTGAAATCGCGAGCCGTGAGTCGCTCGTCCGCCTCTGAAGTTATGACGCTTTATTACTCCCTGAAAACCCTTCCCTATGCTTGTGCCGGTAACGTCGATAAACTCTCCGGCGGTAAATTGATTCACAGAAAGAGTGTCACCTATACCCAGTTCTGAGGCACCGGCAATTTTAAACTCGCGGAGAAACTTGAAGACACCCTTGCCGCTCCTTGTGGAGTGCCCAAGCACAGGTTTTATAGCCTTCAATGAATCCGATTCGCCAAAACCCAACTGAACAGCGCTGTAACCATCGGTCTCAACCGTTTTTTTCTGAACAACTACACACGGTCCAGCCTGGACTACAGTAACCGGAACAGATGTGCCGTCCTCCTGAAAAATCTGAGTCATACCGAGTTTTTTACCAATTATTCCTTTTTTCATATCAGATTCCCTGTCCGGAAAAATCACTAAAGTTTTATTTCAACATCAACACCTGCAGACAAATCAAGCTTCATAAGCGCGTCAACTGTCTGCTGCGTTGGATCAAGTATATCGATCAGCCGCTTGTGCGTTCTGATTTCAAACTGGTCACGCGATTTTTTGTCAACGTGGGGGCCGCGAAGAACGCAATACTTGTTTATCGATGTCGGAAGCGGTATTGGCCCCGCAACTCTTGCGCCGGTTCTCTTTGCAGTGTCAACTATTTCACCCACTGAAAGATCCAGCAGCTTATGGTCATATGCTTTAAGACGTATTCTTATTTTCTGACTCTGCATTGATAGCTCCGAATTTACTCAATAATTGAGCTGACGAC
>DFZL01000030.1 GCA_002382705.1 Geobacter sp. UBA4057 | reverse complement strand
AAATACTTCAAGGTTTTTGGCAGACTACATTTACTTATGACTTAGTCATCTACGATGACTTTTTTGCAATTCTTCAATGAAGCCGTTTCAGGAGAATCGGCTCTTTTTTCAGAATTTCGCCGGCAACAGTGTGAGCAGATGGAAATGCATCAAAAATGCAGAGTCACAGTTTCAAAAGTGGCTGATTATGAGCCTGAAACCTTGAAAAGCGCACTGGTGGCGCTTCTTGAGCCTTTAGGAGGCATGAAGGCGTTTGTTTCTAAAGGGGAACGGGTTCTTCTCAAGCCAAACATGCTTTCGGCCAAAAACCCTTCTTCCGCAGTCACCACACATCCAGCTATTGTAAAGGCCGTGGCTGATATGGCGCTGGCCGAAGGCTGCATGGTTATGATTGGCGACAGCCCTGGAACAGGCTCGTTTCAGAGGGTTGCGGAAATTTCCGGGATCGCGGCTGCAGCGAGGGAGAGCGGTTGCGCTCTTGTCCCATTTGACAATGTTCAGGAACTGCATGGCGACGGGATTTTCAAGCGGATCAATCTCGCTTCGACCTATATGGCTGCGGACAAGGTTATAAACCTTCCAAAGCTGAAAACACACGAGATGATGACAATGACATGCGCTGTAAAAAACCTTTTCGGGGCGGTGACAGGAAAGGAAAAGGCCGTATGGCATCTGAAAGCGGGGGTATCTGCCAGCCATTTTGCGCGGCTTTTGCTTGAAATCTACCTTGCAAAAAAACCGGCTCTGAATATTGTTGATGCGGTTGTTGCGATGGAAGGGGATGGCCCGGGCAGCGGGGACCCTGTCAATGTCGGCAGATTGCTCGCAGGAGAGAACCCTGTTGCGGTTGACTTCGTAGCAGCCCGGCTTGTCGGCATCCCCCCAGAGCGGCTGCACATTGAACGCGAGGCTGCAGAAATGGGGTTATCCGGAAGCAGAATTGAGGATATCGAACTGCTGGGAATTGACGAAGAGATTTTTTCAATCAGGCCTTTCCGGCTTCCTGAAGCGTCCGGGCCACAATTCGGCATCCCGCGGTTCCTGGCTGGCAGATTCCGACGATATCTGACACCATTGCCAGTTCCGGATAAAAAATCATGCACACTCTGTGGAATATGCCTGGACGCATGCCCCCCTGGGGCTATTTCGGTAAAAAAAGAAGCCATTGAAATAGAGGCCGGTCTCTGCATCAGTTGCTGGTGCTGCCGAAAATTATGTCCGCACTCCGCCATGAAGGTGCGAAAGAGTCTGCTCCTTAAATGCGTGGAGGCATTCGTCAGAGTGAAAAATCAAACTTCTTCCTCTTCCTGTCCAAGCGGAATTTCGCGGTAAGCACGGTCTTCTTCAAAGCGTTTGGTCTGCGCCTGTATCTTTTCCATATCTGATTTACACTTGACGCAAAGCCTTGCGAATGGCATCGCCTTCAGTCTCCCTAACGGGATTTCCTCTTCACACTCCTCGCAGATGCCATAATCACCCTCTTTGATTCTTAAGAGTGCTTCGTCGATAGCGTGAAGTTTTTCACGTTCCCGATCCCCAAGCAGGAGTTCAAGCTCACGGTCACGTTCAGATGACGCCTGATCGTATATGTCCCCGCTCGGTTCACCGACAGTAATGGTCACAGTTCCGCTTTTGACCGCTTTCTGAATCTCGCCGAGGGTTTCGTCCTTCATCCCCTGAAGTATTTCCCTTATTTCCTGCCATTTAACTTTTTTAGGTTTTATCGCCATGCTTGCTCCTTTATTCATGTATCGCCCGAAAACCCTGGCGTACACTGCTCGTGTGTCTATCCTGAAACTCCGGATGGCGCAGCAAACTGTTTCCGGACCGATAAGAAGTTTCTTTGTTCTGGCAAGGAAATCAGGGGGCAGAGCCAAGGTGCACTATCGATATGCAGCAGGGCTAATCCCTATGTTTCACATTATCCAGAAAGAAAAACGCCTTTTACGGACGGCAACTCTGCTTGAAGAGTTTATCCATCTTCAAAGGCGCAAGATTATATTTGCTGATTTTACGTTGTCAAGACCAAAGCCAGGCTAAAGCCCGGAAACCTTCTCCTTGGCGAGTTTTATCCGCCTCAGTGATTCAGGTATTCCAAGCGTCGTTATGATATCCGCTATCGCGGGAGCATGAGCCCCCCCTGACAGGGCAATACGGAGAGGCTGTCCTACCTGCGGCATTTTCCATCCTTTGGCGCTGCATATCTCTTTCAAGAGGAGATCAACAGCAACGGTCGTAAACAGGGAATCACTCTCCAGATGCCCGATTAACTCGGAATAAACATTCAGCAGATGTTTTTTTTCAAATTTGGATAGAGCCTCTTCGTCATAAATTTCAGGTGCCTTGAAATAGAAGATTGCTGCGTCCGCCATTTCTACAAGGGTTCGAGAACGTTCCTGCAATGTTCTCACAATGTCGGGAATGGGAGGAGAAAAATCTTTGTCCGGTGATATCCCTCTTTCTGCGAGGAAGGGGATCAGCAGCGAAGCCAGCCTTTCAGCATCCCCGGTTTTTATGTAATGAGCATTCAACCAGAGAAGTTTTTCCATGCTGAATACGGATGGAGAGCGCCCAACGTTTTTCAGGTCGAATTTCCGGATCATCTCCTCGCGACTGAATATTTCGTCATCACCATGGCTCCACCCGAGCCGCACAAGGTAGTTTGCAAGAGCTTCTGGCAAAAAACCCATGTCACGGTATGCCATAACACTTGTCGCTCCATGTCTTTTGGAGAGTCTTGTCTTGTCACTTCCAAGGATCATCGGAACATGGGCAAAAGCGGGGACAGGAAAGCCCAGAGCCTTGTATATCTGTATCTGGCGAGGAGTATTGTTCACATGATCGTCCCCGCGTATGACAAGCGTTATTTTCATCGCAGCATCGTCTATCGCCACACAGAAGTTATAAGTCGGGGTGCCATCGGAACGGCAGATGATAAGATCATCCATCTCCTCGTTTGGAAAGGTTATCTTCCCCTTGATCAGATCATCGAAAGAAGTGGCTCCCTCCTCTTCTCCCCTGAATCTCACTACGTAGGGAAGATCGCCGCCCTGCGGGGGCAAACCGCGGCAGGCACCGTCGTATTTAGGCTTGCGCCCCTCACTCATTGCAAGCGCTCTCTTCCTCTCCAACTCTTCCGTGGTGCAGTAGCAACGGTAGGCTTTCCCCTCGTCAAGGAGCTGATTTACATATTTCCTGTATAGCTCGAAATTGGCGCTCTGAAAGTATGGCCCCTCGTCCCAGTCAAGCCCGAGCCACTTCATCCCTTCAAGAATTGCATCCACAGATTCCTCGGTTGAACGTTCAAGGTCTGTGTCTTCAATTCTCAATATAAAAGTCCCGTTTTCCTTTTTGGCCAGAAGCCAGTTGAAAAGAGCCGTCCGTGCGCCTCCGACATGGAGGTAGCCAGTAGGGCTCGGGGCAAAGCGTAGCCGAAGATTTGACATTGTTTTATGCTCCTTTTCTATACATGAAGCTGCATCAAAATGGTTGTCATAGCAGAATTATTTTGTCACAGGACACTTTTACAGCAGCATCGGAAGGATTTTCGTTGAAGTTCTCTCAAACGCTGTTTTTCTGATTTCTTAAAGTGTTGTCAGGATTGCCGGCTGCTACAGATTTTCATGGCTGAAACTGCAGTTTCACGCGGCCTTTCATTCGGTTTCAAGGATGCCTGATTCCCTGACAGCTTCCCCTTTTTTTCAACTCGTTCAGCACGGCAAACCACATGCTGTTATTTTTCACCCCCCATCTGGGCGCAATGCAGATTTCCAGCGGGGCAGAGCCGTAAAGCCTCTGAATCGAAATCTCCGGATTAAGCAGTTCCAGAAAATCTGCCGCATTGGTTATGTACTCTTCCAGTGTGAGCGGGACAAATTCCCCCCTCAGGTACATTTCAGCGAGCAGTGTACCTTTAACGGCATGAAGCTGATGGAGCTTTATCGAGTTTATCGGCATGGCCGATATGGCGCCGGCTGTTTTCAGAAAATCATCAGCGGTTTCGCCCGGAAATCCGTGTATCAGGTGCACGCATATTTCAAACCCCCGGCCTGACACCATATTTACAGCATCAAGGAAGTCATTTACAGTATGTCCTCTGTTGATGCTTGACAGTATGGTGTCATCCATCGATTGCAGACCGAGTTCGAGGCAGACATAATGTTTTTTTGCGATTCTGGCCAGAAGCTCGATCGCTTCATCGCATATCGAATCCGGGCGCGTTCCTACAGATATGCCGATAACATCAGGATGTTCGAGAGCCCGGCTGTATATCTCTTCGAGATGATCAGTCGGGCCGTAGGTATTGGTATATTTCTGAAAATAAACTATGAATTTTTCAGAACCGAGGCGTTTTTTGTGATAGGCAATACCTGCTTTGATCTGCATCTCAAGCGGTATCTCCGGAAGGGTTTCACGAGGAGAGAAGGATGAATTGTTGCAATAAATGCACCCCCCGGTACCTTTGCTTCCATCCCTGTTCGGGCATGTAAAACCGGCGTCTACGTTGACTTTACTTACTCGGCATCCGAATTTTTTACGGAGATGGTAACCGTAGGAATTTATCAATAGCTCTTTATGTATGAGTTGTTCCGGAAAAGGTAGCATGCCGATTCATTTTAAATATCAATTTTCTTGCTGCAGCGGCAGGGTCAGCATCCGCCATGATCGCCGAAACAAGTGCGACACCAGCTACGCCTGAGCTTGCGATTTCGACGATATTTTCAGCTGTTACCCCTCCCAGGGCATAAACAGGTATGCGGAGAAGGGAAGAGACCTGTCGCAGCTTTTCAATGCCGAGCGGCGGGCCATATCCCGCTTTCGATTTCGTGTAATAAACCGGCCCGAATGTGATCATATCCGCGCCTTTCTGCTCCGCTGCCAGAGCCTCTTCAATACCGTGCGCCGAATAACCTATCAGACTGCTGGCGCCCAGAATCTTTCTGGCATCCTGTACCGGCATGGAATTTTTCCCCAGATGCACCCCGTCTGCCCTGACCGCCAAAGCAATATCCACCCGATCATTTACAAGGAGTTTCGCCCCGTGATCCTCCGTAATTTTCCTCAGCGACTTTGCCAAACCGAAAAGCTCTGCAGCGGAGATATCCTTTTCCCGCAGCTGCACCGCCTTTACTCCCCCCAGTAACGCCTCGCGCACTACCGAGATCATATCTGCAAATACGGTCAGTTTTCTATCAGTGATAAGATAGAGCGAAAAATCCGGTACCCGCACTTTTACAGGAACATCCCTTCAAGAGTGGTTGATGCATTTGCATAGAGCCTGCGCGGAATACGTCCTGCCTTGTAAGAGAGACGTCCCGCAATAACCGCAAGTTTCATGGCTTCAGCCATTGCTATCGGGTCACCCGCTCCGGCTATCGCCGTGTTCATCAGCACTCCATCGCAACCGAGCTCCATTGCTATTGCGGCGTCAGATGCGGATCCGACCCCCGCGTCAACGATAACAGGCAGATTCACGGTTTCCAGAATTATCCTGATGTTATAAGGATTGCGGATGCCCAGGCCGCTCCCTATAGGCGCTCCAAGCGGCATTACGGCCGCACAGCCGATATCCTCAAGTTTTTTGCACATTATTACATCATCACTTGTGTAAGGCAACACGGTAAAATCTTCCGCCACCAGGATTTTAGCAGCTTTAAGCAGTTCCTCGTTGTCAGGAAAGAGAGTCTTTTCGTCTCCGAGAACCTCAAGTTTTACAAAGTCGGATAATCCTGCTTCACGCGCAAGGCGGCAGGTGCGCACCGCATCATCAGCGGTGTAGCAGCCGGCAGTGTTCGGAAGAAGGGTGTATTTCCCCGGGTCAATGTAATCAAGGAGTGATTCCTTGTTGCGGTCAGAAATGTTTATGCGTCTGACAGCGACAGTGATTATTTCTGCACCTGAAACTTCGATGGCTTTCGCCATCTGTTCGAAAGTTGCATATTTACCTGTCCCAACCATAAGGCGTGAACTGAATTCACGCCCCGCTATGATCATTTTGTCTTTTTCCCCGGACATACATTTTTCTCCCTTATTAATGTTGTTCAGAAGAGATGAGTTATCCCCCTCCAACAAAATGAACTATCTCTATTCTGTCATCTTCCGATAAAGCATGGGTGTCGTATGCTTTTTTAGGAATAATCTGAAGATTGATCTCGACAGCCGTCCGCTCTGGATTTATCTTCAGCAGCAAAAGCAGATCAGAAACGGTCATATTTCCGTCAATATCATGTTTTTCACCGTTTATGGTCAATCGCATCCCAGATGCCCTCCATCAAATCAAAAAAGCCGCGAAAGCGGCTTTATTTTGTTTAGGATTGAATCGCTTCCCTACGCCGGCATTATCCGGATCAGGTACTAAGGGTCGCAACCATAAGGCTGCTCTCAGCCGAAACTCCCCCAGCGTGACTGTTTTACATTTTTTTTATAATTAGAGTATAGCAGCAGTCATGTCAAATGAATTCAGCAAGCATTCGGAATCCCTAGGATAAAAAATCGAACGAAAGGTGATATTATTGCAATAACCTCAAGTATTAGCCGATTTATTGAACACGCCAGTTATTTATTGTGTTATAAATTTTTTTCAAGAATTTGAATAATGGCAACATGGCTTGCCAGGAGATTTTGCATGTGCAAGAAAATTTTCATAGGAGCGACTGGACAGCATTGCGGCAAAACCACAATAAGCCTTTCGCTTTTGCACCTTGCCAGAAAGAGGTATGGACGAGTCGGCTTCATGAAGCCAATTGGCCCTAAATGCATCGATTTCAATGGTATGAAAGTTGACAAGGATGCTGCAATGTTCGCTTCCGTCCTGGGTGTCGAGGATGATGTTGCGCTTATGTCTCCAATGACACTTATCCCTGGCGCCACGCGCAGCTTTCTTGATGGCGGCATTCCCAGAAGCGAACCGATTGAAAGAATCCTGCTCGCGTCTGCAGAACTTGAAGAAAAAAACGATTTTCTTATCATTGAAGGAGCTGGACATGGCGGCGTAGGGTCAGTCCTTGGAATAAACAATCCTTACGTCGCAGCAGCGCTGAAGGCGCCAGTGCTGATGGTCACCAATGGAGGAATAGGAAGCGTAATAGATTCTGTGGAACTGAATCTGGCGCTCTATCATCGTGAAAAATCAGATGTCAGGATAATAATGCTTAACAAGCTCATACCCGAAAAACGCGAGCTCTCCATCTCTTATCTGAAAAAAGGATTTGCAGGAAGGGATATAACTGTCACAAGCGCCTTTGACTATTCGCCTCTCCTGGCTGATCCCACCCTTCAGCATGTAGCCGAGCTTCTAGGTTTTCCACTTAATGGCGATCCTGCCGAAAAGAGCAGGATCTGCCATACAATCCAGATGGGAGCGGCCTCTTCACAAAAAGTCATCGACAACCTTGGCGACTCGACACTGCTGATTGTAACAGGTTCAAGAGATGAACTTCTCGTCACGGCCTCTTCACTGCACCATATTCCAGAATACAGGAAAAGAATCGCCGGCTTGGTAATCGGCGGCCATACACCGGTATCCAGCATTACACAGAGAATTATTGATGACAGCAGAATCCCGTATATAAGAATAGAAGAAACATCATCGGAAGTCTTTCTGAGGCTGCGCGAGCACGTTTCAAAAATCGGAGCGGATGATATTGAAAAAATATCGCATATCAACTCTATTGCTGAATGTTTCATTGATTTCAACCTGATAGAATCGATGCTGTAACCTTTCAAAAGAGAATCTTTACGGGGACAAAAAAAGCTTGACCTTGGCTGTTTTTTGCTATTAATAAACTTACTCGGAATCCATATTATTCAGGGTACTTAAGAAATGATTATTCTTACAAGAATGGATAAACAGCTTTTTTTTGTCAATCCTGACCATATCATAACTATTGAAGAAACTCCTGACACGGTCATCACGCTCTTTAACGGACACCATTTCATAGTGAAAGAGAGCGCTCAATCCATAATCCGCAAGATCATATCATTTCGCGCCGCCATAATACGAAGGTCAGGCATAAGCGCTCAAAAAAAATATTTAAGAAAGAACCGCACGATTTTATCACGTTTTTCCTGTCACCATGAAGGCAATGTTCAGCAACCAGAAAATGCCTGCCACAAAACTCCATTCCATGCACAGGACAGATAACCTATGGATTTAGCAACCATAATTGGCTTGATAATGGGTTTCGGCGCAATTTTCGGCGGTGCCGCCATAGAGGGCGTTCATATAAAGGCGCTTATCCAGCCGACAGCAGCAATGATAGTTCTGGGTGGCACTTTCGGCGCTGCTTTTGTGAGTTTTCCGCTCCCATCGATAATAAATGCTTTCAAGGATGTAAAATTTGCTTTTCTCCCGACCAAAGTAGATCATGACGGGGTGGTGAGAGACATAATCAACTATGCGACCAAAGCCCGCCGCAACGGACTTATATCGCTTGAGCAGGAAGCGCAGGCGGTAAAAGACCCTTTTGTGAAGAAAGGCATTTCGCTTGTCGTGGACGGTATTGACCCGCAGAAACTTCGTGAAACGCTTGAAGCCGACATAATGGCTTATGAGGACCACTCAAAACACAGTATCGAATTTTATGAGGCGGCAGGCGGTTATGCCCCGACCATAGGGATTATCGGCGCAGTTCTGGGGCTCATTCACGTTATGAGTAATCTATCAGACACTTCGAAACTGGGAGGCGGCATAGCGGTCGCCTTTGTCGCAACTATTTACGGCCTTATTACAGCCAACATCATATGTCTCCCATTCGGCACCAAACTTAAAATACGTATGAAAGAGGAAATTCTTCGACGAGTGATGATAGTTGAGGGGCTTATTGCAATACAGAACGGTGAAAATCCGCACTTCATCGAACAGAAGCTGAGAGCTTTCATTGCCGGCGGTCATTAACAAGCCATGGCACTTAAAAAAGAACCAGAAAAGCATGCTAACCATGAGCGTTGGCTTGTTTCCTATGCAGACTTCATAACCCTCCTCTTTGCCGTTTTTGTTGTTCTCTACGCAATGTCTCAGACCGACAAGGCAAAGGTGGAAGAGGTCATAAAATCGATTCAGTCATCATTCGGCATGGCTACAATGGGAACCTCACCCACAATAAACGTAATTCCATCCAGACCTAACGAGATTATCCCGGCGATCAAACCAGATGTCAGCGTTTCGGCGATTAAGCGTTTCCAGACCGGAGCCGGGCGTCAACGTGCCGAGGAAAAGGATTTCAGGCAGATCAAGGCGTCAATAGAAGCATACCTTGTCAAACAGGGAGCACAAAACAAGGTAACTCTTGATATAACACGCAGAGGTCTTATTGTAAGTCTAAAGGAGGCAGGTTTTTTTGATTCTGGCCAGGCGAACATAAAACCGGCTGCTTATGAACTGTTAAACACCATTGCAACCGCTATAACACAATATTCAAATCCCCTCCGCATTGAGGGACACACTGATAACGTCCCGATCAACACATACCAGTTCCCCTCCAACTGGGAACTTTCCACTGCTCGCGCTTCTAATGCGCTAAAGTATCTGATAAATCATTTCAATGTTGAACCTGAAAAGATATCCGCCACCGGATACGGCGAATTCCGCCCCTCAGCCGACAACAGCACCCCCGAAGGGCGGGCGAAAAACCGCCGTGTTGATATCGTAATGCTTTCTTCTGATGGTGAGCGTGGAGAACCATGACGCCAGCAGCCGGATTTTCCAAAGAGTCGATTCTTGTATTTGTGCTTGACATGGATAATACGTTTGTTTATAGTTCAAAACTCTTTGAAAATGATAACGTGATGGAGAAATGATTATGTATGCTGTTATAAAAACCGGCGGAAAACAGTACAAAGTGACTGAAGGAGAGTTTCTCAAGGTAGAGAAGCTCGATGGTGAAGTGGGGGACAGCGTTGAGTTCGCCGAAATTCTGATGATCGGCGGTGAAAATGTCACGGTTGGCGTTCCTTTTGTTGAGGGAGCAAGAGTAACTGCAAAAATAGCAGCGCAGGGTAAAGGGAAAAAAATTCTGGTGTTCAAATCCAAGCGGCGTAAAGGGACAAGAAAGCTTCGTGGTCACAGACAGCATAGAACTGTTCTGAAGATAGAGAAAATAAGCGCATAAATCAAAACAGGGAGTTACCGTAATGGCACATAAGAAAGCTGGCGGAAGTTCACGAAATGGCAGGGATTCTGACGGCCAGAGGCTTGGCTGCAAAAAATTCGGCGGTGAAAATGTCAAAGCTGGAAATATCATATATCGCCAACGCGGCACCCAGATACATCCCGGAAACAACGTAGGATGCGGCAAGGATTACACACTTTTCGCTCTCATTGAAGGAATTGTGAAATTCGAGCGTTATGGGCGTGACCGCAAAAAAGTTTCAGTATATCCAAACTGACTCTTTAATATTTGGCTTTAAAACCGGAAGATCAACCTTCCGGTTTTTTTTTATCTTTCTCCGTAGTATAAAAGCTGCTGCAATAGCAATTTCTTTTTTAATCGTTTTAGTTCAGGTTCTTGCAAAAGTCATAAAAGCTGTCATTCTTGAGGAAGTAATCGGGAATCCACTTTTTCATCTACCTGAAAAGCCTGGATCCCCGATAGAATGATTCGGGGATGACAACCTTTTTGCAAGAGCCTGAATTGTTTGCTATTAATTGATTTCGTTTATGGAGCTTCCCACTTTGGACAGAAAAACTGCTGAATCTCTCTTTAACAGGATACCGGGCATAAGATGCCTTGTTGTCGGCGATCTAATGCTGGATGAATATCTTTGGGGGAAAACTGACAGAATTTCCCCGGAAGCCCCGGTACAGGTGGTTGATGTCATTAGAGATGAGCTGAGACCGGGAGGAGCTGGCAATGTCGCGCAAAATCTTCTCGAACTCGGCGCCACTGTCTCTCTCTGTTCGGCAATTGGAGATGACTCTGACGGCCATGAGCTTCTGTCTCTATTTAAAAAAAAGAATATTTCTACTGATGCTGTATTTAAAGATTCTCTCCGCAGGACAAGCAGGAAAACAAGAGTAGTGGCTTCAAACCAGCAGATCGTAAGAATTGACAGAGAATCAAGAGAACCTCTGTCACCAGGAATTGAAAATAATCTTTGCTTATGGCTTGCAGATAATGTCGGTAAATTCGATATCGTACTCCTTTCGGATTATCTGAAGGGGATACTTACTGACCGGGTTATTTCCACAACAGCTTCAGTAGCGGCCGAATCCGGGATTCCGGTGATCGCCGACCCTAAAGGGCGGGATTTTACCCGCTATCGTGGTGTCACTCTTCTGACTCCTAATCTTAAAGAGGCTGAACAGGCTTCCGGACTGACTATAGAAAACGAAGAATCTCTTGCTCATGCAGCTATGGCAATCATGACTTCGGCAGGACTTCCTTATCTGCTTTTGACCCGGGGCGAGGCCGGGATGTCTCTTTTTTCGGCCGATGGTAGAATGCTGCATATTCCAGCTATAGCAAGAGAGGTCTTTGATGTCTCCGGAGCAGGAGATACAGTGTTGGCTTTTATGGCCGCAGGCATGGCTTCCGGACTTGATATAGCCGAAGCTGCCAGGATATCGAATATAGCAGCCGGCATAGCTGTCGGAAAACTTGGAACTTCTGTTGTTTATCCGGATGAGATGATCGATTCGATTTCACGCTCTCACTCCGACAGCGACTCGAAGATAAAGAATCATGATACTCTTTCCAGGCTTCTTGAGAGAGAAAAAACTCTCGGGAAAAGTATCGTATTTACAAATGGCTGCTTTGACCTGCTGCACGCTGGCCACGTGAAGTACCTGCAGAAGGCCAGAAAACTTGGGGATATTCTCGTTCTCGGGCTGAACAGCGATGATTCGGTAAGGCGTCTGAAGGGAGAGAAGAGACCATTGATAAGAGAGGAAGAGCGCGCTCATATCCTGGCGGCGCTTGATTGTGTGGATTTTGTCGTGCTCTTTGACGAGGATACACCGATTGAGCTCATAAGGCAGTTCAAGCCAGATATTCTTGCTAAAGGTGGGGATTATGCCCCTGAGTCAGTTGTTGGCGGAGATATAGTGGAGTCATACGGCGGTCGCATTGAAATTGTTTCGTTTGTTGATGGCAAATCCACGACGAATATTATAGAGCAGGTACTTGAGCGCTATTCATAAAAAAAGCTGTGAGGCGACTGGATGGCAAACAGAACGGAATATGAACCGAGACTTGCAATACTAGGTGTCGATCCCGGCGATGAAAGATCTAAAAAACTTGTGTCGTATCTCGCCGAAGGGGGGTACCAGGCTGGATCGGTCAGCATTGAAGAACTTGCTGCAAACAGACCATCTGGTATTGTGTTGGACATCTCCCCTTTTTCAGACGATGGATGGGGCAAGCTGCTTGAATTGAAAAACAATCGTGCGCTGCGCAACATCCCTGTGCTCCCTCTTTTTCTGAGTGAAACAGGTGAGGTTGGAGGAGTCTTTCCTGCCGCAGGGTTTTTCGTCATGCCGGGAGATGAACAATTTATTCTTGAGCGACTTGCTGTCCTCGGCTTGACTGAGGAGGCTGAAACCTGGGATCTGCAGGTCATGATTGCGGGGGATAATATAGCTTCTTCAGTCATTAATGCACTCGAAAGCGCCGGTTTTGATGTTGTCAGAGCGTACAATGGAAAAGAGGCTTTGGCTCTTGCCTCAATACATCCCTGCTATTTTTTTGTCAGCACACTGGAATTGCAGGATATGATCGCGTTCGAACTGTTTGAAAAGCTGAAACTTTACCCATACAACCGGAATGCCCCCATGTTCGTTTTAATGAACTCGGAGATGTCTGAAAGGGTGAAAAAAGAGCTTAGTTGTGATGTTGCAAGCCTTGTAAGCAAGAGACATCTTTCAGCTACTGAGGTAATATCGTTCCTGAAACGGAAAAACCAGGCCGACATCACCTGAACGCAGTTGTCAGATGGTCACAAAAGACCTTCAAGCCCCCGGATTTCTATAGTAGCCTTGGCGCGCATATCTTTTGCCCACGCATTGAATCTCTCTTCAGACTTATTTTTGTATAGCATGTCCTCAATCTCGGCCTTTACACTTTCAAAAGGCTTCAACTTCCCTTTGTTCCTCTCTTCCAGCTTGATTATATGCAATCCTGCGGGTGTTTTGATTATATCGCTAATTTCACCTGGTTTGAGTGCAATAATTGCATCTTCAAGTTCCGGAAGCATATCTCCTTTTTTGAACTGCCCAAGGTTTCCGCCGTCGGCCCTGGCCGCCGGATCTTCCGAATATTTTCTGGCAAGCTCGGCAAAATCGGCGCCACTTCTGGCTTCGGCAACTACCATCAGTATGTTGCTCATTGCTCGCTTGATCTCGTCCGACGAAGCCTTCTCGTCAATACGAAAAAAAATGTGTCTTGCTCTGAAAGTCTCTTCTTCGCTGTATTTCAAAGGATTTGCGTCATAATATTCACGCACCTCTTTTGCGCCTATCTGGATTTTTGAGCGTACTTCCTGGCTTATAAGCCTCAGTTTCTCCAGCTGTTCTCGAAGTTGGGCTCGGTACTGTTCAAACGAGATACCCTGATGTTGCAATGCTGCGACTAGCGCATTCCTGTCAGGCAGATTGTTCTGCTTCATCACATCGTCAATCGCCGAATTTATCTCTTCTTCATCAATTTTGATTCCAAGTTCCTTAACCTTCTGGTCAACAAGTTTTTTCTCTACCATCCGTTCCAACAATGTTTTGCGAAGATTGATACGATTTTCAGGATTAAGTTTATTCTCCTTCTCCATGTTTGCCAGCAATGGTTTTGACTCGCTGTAAATATCCTGGAGAGTGATAAGGTCATCGTTTACTATTGCCGCGATTCCGTCGAAAATCTTTGACTGGCATGGAACCGGGCAGAACAGGACAAAAATTGCGATAAAGATGTAAATATTGCGTTTCATAGGTACCTTCACAGTTTCAGGTTTGAAATACGCAAAAGGGTGAGCCTGCTGCTCACCCTTGACGCTTGTGCAGTTTTATGCGGAAACGGATGTCATTTTTTATCTGAACTTTTTGAAGCAGATTCGGCAGGTTTCATCATGCCTTCTTTTTCATTCAGCGGGTTTAGAACATCATCTTTGATAGTGATTTTTGCCGAATTTTTGAGCTCATCCTTTATCTTCTGAAATACCTGCTGCTGTTTTGTTGGTATAAGCGCCGCCTTGATCTGTTCCTTGACTTCTTCAAAAGGACGAATTCCGGCAGGGCGCGAACCTGTTCGCTTGATTATGTGATAACCGAAATCGGTCTTTACAATATTTGAAATTTCCCCTTCTTTCAGTGCAAAAACAGCTTTCTCGAAGGGAGGCACCATGTTCCCTTTTCCAAACCAGCCGATATCGCCCCCTTTTGCGGAAGATGAATCTATGGAGTTTTTCTTTGCAAGCTCTTCAAAGTTTGCCCCGGATTTCAGCTGGGAAAGAATATCTTTTGCGTCTTTTTCAGCTTTTACAAGTATATGGCTTGCTCTTATCTGTTCACCGGTTTTGAACTTGTCTATATTTTTGTCATAAAACTTCTTGAGCTCATCATCCGAAAGCTGCGAATCCGCTTCGACCTTCTTTTTAAGAAATGCCTCGACTATAAGGCGTTTTCGAAGGTCATTGAGTCGCTCTTCTATGGACGGATCCTTGTCAAGTCCGTCTTTGGCAGCTTGCTGAAGGATAAGTTCACGAAATATCATGGTGTCGAGCATGTCTTTGCGCCCCTGCGGGCTCTCAGCCATGGATTTGAGATACTCCGGAAGGTTTTTCAATTCATTCTCAAAATCTCCGGTAGTGATTTTCGCGCCATTAACTTCCGCAACTGTTTTCCCCTCTTTTTTCGTTTCACTCTTTGTCCCGGTCGGAGAGCCTCCCTGGCATCCGAAAATTGCAGCCATACATATGGCAACAGCAGTTAATCTGGCAACATAAAGCGTTTTCACATTTTCTCCTTTTTACATGTGTTAAAGGTGTTTACAAGGTTTTGAAGCTATCATACAGTAAAATTCATTTCAAGCGCTTTATGAGAGCCTGCTTCTCTTGGCTTTCCGGCTCGTTGATATATTTGACTTCAATGTTTGCAAAAAAAACTGTTTGCAATATACAGTAGCATGGAGTTTTGAACCGGGTTTTTCACTAAATGACACTCTTGATACAAAGCACCTTCTATGAATAAGAACGAAAACTGGACAACAGTTAAAATCATAAAATGGACAAGCGACTACCTGCAACAGAGAGGAGTCGCAAACAGCAGGCTGGAAGCGGAATGGATGCTATGCGCGGCGACAAATCTTGACCGCATAGGATTATATCTCAACTTTGATAAGCCCCTTGATGAGAGAGAATTATCGATTTTCAGATCAATGATAAGCCGTCGCGCAAAAAGAGAGCCGCTTCAGCAGATACTTGGAAGCGAAGAATTTTTCGGGCTCGATTTTGAAGTGAACAGAGATGTCCTTGTCCCACGCCATGATACGGAGATAATCGTTGAACAGGCGTTGGCAAGAAAACCTGGCGCTAAAAAAGTGCTGGACATCGGCACCGGTAGCGGATGTCTGGCGATAACTCTCTCCATTCATCTCACTTATTCCGACGTAACCGCCGTAGATATCTCAGAAGCGGCTCTGCTTGTAGCCAGTCGGAATTCCAACCGCCACGGAGCAAAAGTGCGCTTCCTTTGCGGCTCACTTTTTCAACCGGTAAAAGATGAAATTTTTGATCTCATAGTATCGAATCCTCCATACATTCCCTCCGATGACATATCCCTGCTGGAGCCGGAGGTCAGTGATTTCGATCCATGGATAGCTCTTGATGGTGGCAAGGATGGCCTTGATTTCTATCGCACCATAGTTCCTGAAGCGTCATCTCACCTGAGTCCCGGAGGGTGGCTGCTGCTAGAAGTAGGGGATGGGCAGAGTGAAAAGGTGGCAGAGATGTTTGTCAACAGCGGTTTATACAAAACACCTGTAGTGGAGCCAGGCAGAAATGGAATCAAGAGGCTGGTCGGAGCGGAGAAGAACGTTCTTGTGTCATAAACCGTTTCTGCCTGAAAACGAAAACCCCGCAAGCATGCCTGCGGGGCCATCATCATTAGACTCTGTTTTATAGGCCTTGATACTACTTGATTTTCTGGACGTTAGCTGACTGGAGCCCTTTAGGTCCCTGGGTGATATCAAAAGTCACAGCATCCCCTTCAGAAAGCGTTTTGAACCCTTCTCCCTGAATTGCAGAAAAATGAACAAAGACATCTTCGCCCCCTTCCTGCTCGATAAAACCGAAACCCTTAGTGTCGTTGAACCATTTGACCTTCCCCTGTGCCATTTTCCTACCTCCTTTTTTGCCCGGTTAATTTGCCGGATTAGTAATACGCCCAAGTTTCCGGAGTCTGATGCAGGAAAACCGCAAAGCCTGGTCAAACAAGTTTTCTACGTTCTGCAATAACTTCCGAAACTAGCTGCCATCGCTCGTTTAGCACACAGTCATATCGTAGTCAAGATAAAAAACAGATAAAAAAACAGTCAAATGGGGCTCTTGTGAAGAGATATTCATCCCCGAACGATTTCTATCGGTTATCGAGTTTTTTAAAACATTTACGAAACCGTATTCTCCCGATTACACCGCAAAATGGCATTTTTATGGTTTTGCAGAAAACTCAGATTTCATAAATCTTTATCAATTATCTCCCCTATCAGATCGTAATCGGAGGAATCTGTGATTTTAACATCCACAATATCGCCAATATCGGCTGTGCCTGCTGTTATATATACCTGACCGTCAACGTCCGGCGCCTGTCCGGAAGAACGTCCCTTCAGAAGCAGCTCAGTCTCCTCGCTGAAGCCCTCTATAATAACCTTTTCAACGCGCCCTATCAGCGCACGGTTTCTCCGAAAGGAGGCTCTGGACTGAACCCTCATCAATTTTCGGTAACGCTCACGTTTTATACGTTCTGATATCTGATCCGGCATCTCCGCAGCCAGGGTGCCTTCCTCCCTAGAATAGCAAAAAACACCGAGATGGTCGAACTTGGTCTGCTCGACAAATTGCATGAGGGAAGCAAAATCATCCACAGTTTCTCCAGGAAAACCGACAATAAGAGAGCTCCTTAATGTAATTTCAGGGATTTCATCACGCAATCTGGAAACGAGTTCCCGTATATCCTCTTCGCTGCTTCTACGCTTCATTCTCTTGAGCACCCTGTCGCTTATGTGTTGTATCGGTATGTCGAGATATTTGCATATTTTTGGCTCGCTCTTAATCAGTTCGATCAACTCCCCGTCGATCCCGTCAGGGTAAGCATAAAGAAGGCGAATCCAGTTCAATCCATCAATCGACGAAAGACGCCTCAGCAGGGTTGAAAGAGAGACGCTTCCGCCGATATCCGAACCGTAGCGCGTTATATCCTGAGAGATGATATTGAGTTCTTTCACCCCTCTTGCGGCCAGTTTTTCCGCCTCTGCGACAAGCGCCTCGAGCGGGCGGGAGCGATATCCGCCACGCAGGGAGGGGATGACGCAATACGAGCAGCAGTTAGAGCACCCTTCACCGATTTTCAGATAAGAATACCATGATGGGGAAGAATTAAGTCTTGGAAGCGTCTCATCAAAAACAAACTCCGGATCGCCTACATAACGAAGCTGCTCTTCCCTTCCCGTTTTCTCCGCCAGTATCTCCGCTATCCTTGGATATTCCCCGGTTCCTACGAAAATATCCACCTCCGGGAGTTCAATGGCCAGTTCCTCCTGATAACGCTGGGGGAGACAGCCTGAAACTATCAGTGTATGGCAACGTCCGTCATGCTTCCGCTCGGCAAGGTCAAGAATGGCGTCTATGCTCTCCTGTTTTGCCTCCTTTATGAAAGAGCATGTGTTGACAATAATGATGTCGGCCTCTTTTTCATTCGTTGTGATTTCATAATCACCCCTTGAAAGCACTCCGAGCATCACTTCTGCATCCACCAGATTTTTGGGACACCCCAAACTTACCATACTGACTTTAGACTTTATCTTCTCATCCAAGAGGTTGTTCATTTATCAATCCCTGAAATTAGTAAACTGCATTTCGAAATCAAAATCTTTCCCCTTGAGAAGTTGTATCGCATCCTGCAGTTCATCCCTGCTCTTGCCGGAAACTCTCACCTGATCATCCTGTATCTGTGCCTGCACCTTGAGCTTGCTCTCCTTGATTGCAGAAATGATCTCCTTCCCCTTCTCCTTGGATATCCCCTGCTGAACTGAAATTGTCTGGCGCACCATTCCACCTGAAGCCGGTTCGACCTTTCCATACTGCAGTGCTTTTATCGAGATGTTTCGCTTTATGAATCTGGATTGCAGGATATCTACTACCGCCTTCAATTTATAATCATCATCTGCCAGTACCCTGACAGAATCCTTTTCAACCGAAACCTCGCTTTTCGAACCTTTGAAATCATAACGCTGGCCGATCTCTTTCGATGTCTGGTTGACGGCGTTGTCAACCTCCTGCATATCCACCCTGGAAACAATGTCAAAAGTAGGCATTAAACACCTCCTGAAAATTACTGTCTGATTACCTGAACCCCTTTAGGGATGGTGAAGTTGAAAACTGAGTCAGAAATTCCCTTGTTGACCCTTACATTGCTGTAGGCTATCCAGGTTTCATTGCCGGCTGCGTCATATATTACCGATGAAACCACCGGGAAATGCCCTTTTAAAGACTCATCCCTCAGAAACCGTCTGACTGTGTCGCCGGAAACGGTCAACTCAAGCTTGACAAGAAGCGGTGTGGGGCTCTTGGGAGTCAGTACAAGATGATAGTCACCGTTTCTGTCGACCCGATCTCTGCCGAAACTTGCGATAAAATCTTTGGATACCCGGCCGAGCCCGGTCAGATATGAGAGCGCTATGTTGTTACCCCCCCTGAAAACGTCAGACGATTTCGATACGATAACCTGCTCGTTTTCCGGTTGATAGAACCATACTTCTCTTCCGTTGGAAAGTATCTGCTGCTTCGGTTTAAGATAATTAAAACGAAACATCGCCGCTGAAGGAGACTTCTTTATCAGAAGAGTTCCATTGCCGAGTTGCTCCTTCTTCATTGAAGCGATTACGGTCTTTTGCGAAAAAACTGCCTGAACATCCTCAAATGAAGCATATCCTTTCTCAAGAGCGGCTATCACATCTTTGAGCGGCGCCTCACTCTCAGCAGCAAAAACCGGAGCAGAAACCAATAAAAACATAAAAAGGATCATGAAACGAATCATTCTCTCTCCCCTTCACCCCTTCAGTTTTCTTGCAAGCAGATCATTAACCATCGAAGGATTGGCTTTCCCCCTGCTGGCTTTCATAACCTGCCCGACAAAAAAACCGAATAGTTTTTCCTTTCCGTTTCGGTACTCTTCAACCTGTCCGGCCTCTTTTTCCAGAATCTCGTCAACAATAGCCTCGATTGCACTACTGTCGGAAAGCTGGAGAAGCCCTTTTTCTTCAACTATCACTGATGGTTCTTTCCCGCTGGCCCACATCTCGTCAAATACGGTCTTGGCTATTTTAAGCGATATAACTCCGGAATCAATCAGCTTAAGAAGCCCGGCAAGCTGCAGAGGGGGCACCGGGCAATTTTCGATTGCAAGTCCGGTATCATTCAGCGCCCGCGTAATTTCTCCCATGACCCAGTTCGAGACCATCTTGCAGTCGTTGTGGCATGCTGTTGACTCTTCGAAGTAATCGGCAAGAGAGCGGCTCGAAGTCAATATTTCCGCGTCATATTCAGGAAGCCCCATTTCATCGATAAAACGCTCTTTTCTCTTCCAGGGGAGCTCCGGCATACTGCAAACCGCTTCAGATATCCAGTTCTCGTCTATAAATAACGGCAGAAGATCCGGATCCGGAAAGTACCGGTAGTCGTGCGCATCCTCCTTGCCCCGCATTGAACGGGTTTTGCCGGAGTTGGGATCGAACAGGCGGGTCTCCTGGAAAACCTGGCCTCCATCCTCGATCAGGTCGATCTGACGCTGTATCTCGTATTCAATCGCCTGTTTGACGAACTTGAAAGAGTTTATATTTTTAATTTCTGCACGTGTGCCGAATACCTCCGATCCAAACGGCATTACAGAGACATTGGCATCGCACCGGAAACTCCCCTCCTCCATATTGCCGTCGGAAATCCCGATCCATGTGACAATCTGATGCAACTTCTTAAGATATGCCACAGCTTCATCCGCTGATCTGAGGTCAGGCTCGGAAACGATTTCGAGAAGTGGAGTGCAGGCACGGTTGAGGTCAACCCCGGAGCCATTTTCAAGCCCAGGCAAATCGCCATGCACCAGCTTGCCCGCATCTTCTTCCATATGAATGCGTGTTATGCCGATCCGCTTCCAGTTTCCGTTCATCACTACGTCCAGCCATCCCATGCGGCAGATCGGCTCCTCGAACTGGCTGATCTGATACCCCTTGGGCAGGTCAGGATAGAAGTAATTCTTGCGGGCGAACAAGTTATGACGGCTGATGGAGCAGTTGGTTGCCAGTCCTGTCTTTACTGCGAATTCCACTACTTTTTTGTTCAGGACTGGAAGCGCCCCGGGCATCCCCATGCAAACAGGGCAGGTCTGGGAGTTGGGTTCTGCTCCGAAGCTTGTTGGACAACCGCAGAAAATTTTTGTCTCCGTCTTCAGCTGCACATGCACTTCCAGGCCTATTACAGGTTGGAATTTCATCAAAGCACCGCTTTTCTGAGATGCCATTCGGTGGCCTGCTCGAAGGCATGAGCAGCGTTCAGAATGTTCTCTTCGTCAAATGGTTTGCCGATAAGCTGTATTCCCAAGGGCAGTCCGTAGCCTGTAAATCCGGCCGGAAGTGAAATAGCGCAAGTTCCGGCCAGATTGACCGGTATCGTAAAGATATCTGAAAGGTACATCTGCATAGGATCTCCGGTTTTTTCACCGATCCTGAAAGCTGGTGTTGGTGCAACAGGAGCAAGCATCATGTCCACCTTATCGAATGCAGCCGCAAAGTCCTGCGCTATAAGCGTGCGTACTTTCTGCGCTTTCAGGTAGTAAGCATCATAATAGCCTGAAGAGAGCGCATAGGTGCCAAGCATGATTCTCCGTTTGACTTCCGGGCCGAACCCTTCGCTCCGGCTTCTGGTCATCATGTCAACGAGCGATTCGGCCTCCTCAGAACGATGGCCGAAACGGACCCCGTCGTAACGCGCCAGGTTTGAGCTTGCCTCCGCAGTAGCAATCAGATAATAGGCAGCCACTGCATAATCGGTATGCGGGAGTGAAATTTCGACAAAACTTGCACCGAGTGACTTGTATACTTCAATGGCCGATTCAAGAGCTTTCTCTACATCAGGGTCTGCCCCGGAAATATAATATTCTTTCGGAAGCCCTATTTTAATGCCTTTGACTCCTCGCCCGAGAGAGGCAAGATAGTCAGGAACGTCAAAGTTAACACTTGTGGAGTCCTTTGGATCATAACCGGAAATGGCTCCAAGCATTATTGCACAATCCTCGACGTTTCCAGCCAGCGGACCTACCTGATCAAGTGAAGAAGCATAGGCAATTACTCCATAACGGGAAACCCTGCCATAAGTTGGCTTGAGCCCGACACAGCCACAATGTGACGCCGGCTGGCGGATTGAGCCACCAGTGTCAGTCCCCAGGGATGCGACCGCTTCGCACGCAGCTACTGCCGCCGCAGAGCCACCGGAAGAGCCGCCAGGTATGCAGTCGATGTCCCACGGATTGCGTGTGATTCCGAAAGCGCTGGTTTCGTTTGAAGAGCCCATTGCAAATTCATCCTGATTAAGCTTCCCGAGAAGCACCCCCCCTTTTTTGCAGAGCTTTTCATATGCAGTCGCACTGTAAGTGGGGACAAAATTACCAAGTATCCTTGAGCCGCAGGTAGTACGTATCCCTTCTGTAAGAAAAATATCTTTCAGCGCTATCGGGATACCTGTCAGGAGATTGCTATCTCCGCAGGATATCATTCTGTCCGCAGATGCGGCGTCTGAAATGGCCTTTTCTTCCGTGACCGTTATGAATGACGATATTTTAGGTTCTACCCTTCTTATCCGTTCAAGAAAAATCCGGGTAAGCTCTACAGATGAAATTTCTCTCTTTTTCAATTTTTCGTGCAGACTCCGAATTGGGTGCTCAAAAATTTCCATATCCGTATGATTGCTCCGATCCTTTCATTCTATTACCCTTGGAACCCTGTAAAAATTTCCGCACCTATCCGGCGCATTGGACAAAGCCTTTTCAACGCCGATGGGAGCGGAAATGGCATCTTCTCGAAAGGCATTTTGCAGAGGCACGGCGTGAGACATGGGCAAAACAGACTCAGTGTCAAGCTGCTTCAATTTCTCAACATATTCGAGTATCTCCCCCATCTGTCTGGAGAAAAGAGTTTTTTCTTCCTCACTCAGTTGCAGCCGTGCAAGGATTGCAACATGGCCAACATTTTCAGCTGAAATTTTCATATAAAAGCGACTCTCCATTTACAGGCATAAACCGCATCAAGAAATTCCGGACGGAAACAATCTATGAAAGCGGTTAACAAATAAAAACTTGACAGCATGCTTCTTTAACATGACAAGTATTCCTTTGACAACAATGTTTAAACTTTTGCAGGAATCTTTAAAGTTTTCTCCTTGACATTGAAAAATATTTTCAGTATTTTTTATCTCTTCAAAATTAAACCTCTTTCAGGGGTAAGCAATCACAGGTGAGGGAACCATGAGAACCGAAGTCGCAAAAATCGAGAATATAAATCGTGACTGGCATCTTATCGATGCCCAAGACATGGTGCTCGGAAGGGTCGCCGCAAAGATAGCCGACATATTGAGGGGCAAAAACAAGGCAATCTACTCTCCGAATACCGATACTGGCGATTTCGTCATAGTTGTAAATGCTGAAAAGATCGCTTTGACCGGCCGCAAGCTCTCTGACAAAATTTACTACAGTCACACAGGTTTTCCCGGGGGGCTCAAGGAAATATCAGCAGGCAAACTCCTGGAAAAAAAACCTGAAGATGTCATAAAAAAAGCTGTCAAGGGAATGCTTCCTAAAAACAAGCTGGCCAGGCAGATAATCAAAAAACTTAAAATTTATGCCGGCGCAAATCATCCGCACGATGCCCAGCAGCCAAAGACACTGACAATTTAAAACCGGAGGAGAAGCAGCATATGGCAGCAGTCAGTTTTTACGGAACAGGCAAAAGAAAAAGCTCAATTGCAAGAGTGTGGCTCAAGCCTGGCGCAGGCTCTATCACTGTCAACAACAAAGCGCTTGACGATTATTTCGGACGGGAAACATCAAAGATGGTTGTCCGTCAATCTCTTGAACTTACCGAAAATATCGGCAAATTCGATATCTATGTTACTGTAAAAGGTGGCGGAGACTCCGGCCAGGCTGGCGCTATACGTCACGGAATAACCAAAGCTCTTCTGGGAACGGACCCTGAGCTGCGTGGCACCCTCAAAAAAGCCGGATTCATTACCCGGGATTCACGCGTAAAAGAGCGGAAAAAATACGGACGCAAATCTGCCCGCGCCCGCTTCCAGTTCTCAAAACGCTAGAATCTTTTACCTCACAGTTCAACTGTAAAAAGAAGGGGAATCAGCATTGATTTCCCTTCTAATTTCAAGGAGAGCAGAGTGAAATTGAATATCTCTTCTTGCGTTTTTATTTTGGCGAATTAATTATTGACTTACAAAAAAAAACCGGTTATTATTTTTTTTTCGACGCGGGGTGGAGCAGTCTGGTAGCTCGTCGGGCTCATAACCCGAAGGTCACAGGTTCAAATCCTGTCCCCGCAACCAAACAATTTCAGGGGCTTGCATATACTGCAAGTCCCTTTTCGTTTGGGGTATTTTAATCTCTGTATATGAGCTGATTTGCACGCTGATATATTTTGATTTTTAGTTTGACATTTGCACACCAATTATATATTATTCTGGATTAAATCTGGGTAAAACTCAGAAAAATCAAATGGAGCATCAGGAGAAAGCAAGCAAATGGTAAATGGAACAGTGAAATGGTTTAATGACAGCAAGGGGTTCGGTTTTATCGAGCAGGAAAATGGCGATGATGTTTTCGTGCATTTTTCGGCAATTAGCGGCGATGGTTTCAAATCACTTGCTGAAGGCGATAGCGTGACTTTCGATCTTGTCAAAGGGCCAAAGGGTCTTCAGGCAGCAAACGTATCAAGAGCCTGAGCAACAGGCTCTTAAACAAAAAGCCCCGGATCCGGGGCTTTTTTTTGTTACGCAACCATATCTTTTTATGACAAGCCTTATCACTTCCGAAGAGATAAAAAAGCTTCAGCATGAATTCGACTATATCTGGAAGATAGAACGCCCGAAAGTAGTTCAGGCTGTTTCTGAGGCAGCGGCTGAAGGTGACCGCTCGGAAAACGCTGAATATATTTACGGCAAGAAGCGCCTTCGTGAAATAGACAGGAAATTGAAACACCTTGGGGGGAGGCTCAAACTCCTGAAGGTCGCCGCCCCGCCTCCGGTATATCCTGTTGTGGTTTCATTCGGTTGTTGGGTATCTTATGAAGACGAGAACGGAAACAAGCGCTGCTATCAGCTAGTTGGGCCTGACGAGATAGATGTCGCGGCTGGCAGGATCAGCGTTGACTCGCCGGTAGGGCAATCACTGCTCCATAAAAGAGTTGATGATGAAGTCTCCATACGAAGCCCCGGCGGCGAGCTGACTGTTTATATTACTGAAATAAGCGCGGCAAGACCGGCATGAGATGGGGGAAATTTTTTTAAACATCCCCGATTTTAAATTTATACTTTTTCCAGCCTCCAGATATCCCTGTTATAATCGTCAATAGTCCTGTCTGTAGAAAATTTCCCGCTCCTTGCACAATTGATGATGCTCATCCGTGCCCACCGCTCGCTATCCCGGTATGTTTCTGAAACTCTTCTCTGAGTATCGATGTAGCTTCTGAAATCAGCGGCAGTCATCCAAGGATCACCGGGAGTTGTGATTGATTTTATAACACCATCAAATATCCCGGGCTCGAACATGTTGAAATGGCCGCATTTAAGAAGCTCCATTACAGACGCAAGATCGGAGTCGGCACGGATGAATTCCTCAGGATTATAATCTGGCCTCAACTTTTCAACCTCCTCTGCTCCTAGACCGAACATGAAAAAATTCTCGTCTCCAACCTCTTCCCTTATCTCGATATTGGCACCATCAAGCGTACCGATAGTGATGGCTCCGTTCATCATCAATTTCATATTGCCTGTTCCGGAAGCCTCTTTCCCCGCCGTGGAAATCTGTTCAGAGAGATCGGCACCAGGAGCTATTATCTCCATGGCAGACACCTTGTAATCCGGAATGAAGGCCACCTTCAGCATATCCCCGACCAGTTTGTCACCATTGACAACATCTGCCACGTTGTTCGCAAGTTTGATTATCAGTTTTGCCATCGAATAACCGGGGGCAGCTTTCCCTCCGATTATTAAGCAACGGTTTGTCCACCCTGCCGTATCGCCTCGCTTGATCCTGTCATACAGATGTATTATGTGAAGAATATTGAGCAACTGGCGCTTGTACTCATGAATACGTTTGACCTGCACATCAAACAGCGAGATTGGGTCGAATACTACCCTGCACTGCTTTTTAATCAGATGTGCAAGTCGCTCCTTGTTAGCATGCCTGACCTTCTGCCACCTCGCTCTGAAACCGGCGTCATCCGCAAGCGCCTCAATTCTCCTTAGCTGGCCGATGTCCCTGATCCAGCCATCGCCCACAGCTTCAGAAATCAACCCGCTTAGTCCGGGATTGCACCATGAAAGCCAGCGCCTGGGAGTCACACCGTTTGTCTTGTTGTTGAATTTCTGTGGCCACAGCTCATAAAAATCGCGGAAAAGCCCCTCGGTAAGAAGCGTAGAATGAAGCTTGGCAACTCCGTTAACCGAATAAGAGGCTATGACCGCAAGGTAAGCCATCCTCACCTGTTGTACAGGAGTTTCCTCTATAATTGACATCCTCCGGAGACGTTCGGAATCTCCTGGCCAGCGATTCGCGACTTCTCGAAGAAAACGAGCGTTAATTTCGAGAATTATGTCGAGGATACGGGGGAGAAGCTGACGAAAAATATGGAGTGGCCATTTTTCGAGCGCCTCCGGCAAGAGCGTATGATTTGTATAGGCCATAGTCTTTGTGGTTATGCTCCATGCGTCTTCCCACGTCATGCCGTGCTCGTCCACAAGGAGCCTCATCAACTCAGGAACAGCGCAGCTTGGGTGAGTATCGTTAAGCTGGAAGCAGTTTTTCTCGGCAAATCTACTGAAATCCCCTTTCCAAAGCACTCGCCATCTGGCAACTATATCCTTGAGACTGGCGGACGCCAGAAAATACTGCTGTTTAAGGCGCAACTCCTTTCCGTTTTCACTTGCATCGTTGGGGTAAAGAACCATTGTGATATTTTCGGCTGCATTTTTTGTTGAAACCGATTCAGCATAGCTCCCTGCATTGAAATCGTTAAGATCGAACTCATCGGTCGCTGCTGCTTTCCACAACCTGAGTGTGTTTACCATGTCGTTCCTGAAGCCAGGTATCGGTATATCATAAGGGAGCGCAAGTATATCCGAAGTATCAACCCACCTTACCTTCATGGTGCCATCAGGGGTTTTATAAACTTCGCTCCTCCCTCCGTAAGATACCCGTTGAGTATACTCAGGTCTGGCTATTTCCCAGGGGTTGCCCCCTCTCAGCCAACGGTCAGGCTCTTCAACCTGTCTCCCCTCAACTATCCGCTGTCTGAACATACCGTATTCATAACGTATGCCGTATCCTGTGACAGGAAATTCCAGCGTGGCGCAACTGTCGAGAAAACATGCGGCAAGTCTACCTAGCCCCCCGTTTCCAAGACCTGCATCTATTTCGGCTTCTATAAGCTCCTCCATCCTTATACCGAGTTCCATGAGCGCCTTCGAAGCATCATCCACTATACCCAGGTTCAACATCGCATTTCCAAGTGTTCTGCCCATCAGATACTCGAGAGAGAGATAATAGCAATGACGGCTGTCTGAATCTATGCACCTGTACCGTGTGGCGATCCATCTCTCCATAAGTCGGTCACGCACAGTAAGGGCCAACGCAAGATATTTATAATGAATCGAGCGGCAGTACTTGTCACGCCCAAGGTAATGGGTGTAGTAATGCCTGAAATCTTCTGTAATTCCATCGGCATCCATAGGAAGCGGAGGCAACTCCGTTATGCCGGGTGAATATATCTCATGTTTTTTCGAATCAGGCATGATTATGCTCTCCTTGTCTCATGAAAGTTCTGTCGGCATGCAGAGATTCCTGCCAGAGTTGGCAACCGCTCCGCAATTTTCACACTTCATGGAAGGGTTGGATGTGACTTTAGCGAGGATATCCCATTCCTGCGAATTTTCAAGTTCACAGATATGTCCTGCATGATCATCCGGGATTTTGCATGCTCTTTCACTTTCCATAATTGCTCCTAACCAGATACCAAATCATCGGCGAGCATTCAGCGCCAGAAATACAGATAGGATAAGCAGCTGTTGGGCTACGAGGCGAAAACGCTCCCATACACAAAGCGTACCTGACAATGTTTATCGTTATAACCGGAAACAGAGAAGATATAAAGTTTTCTCTGGAAATGGGTTTGATTGATATCTATAATCCGATCCTGAAATCAGAACTTTTGCGGCTCTGCAAAATTTCCTCACCTGTAAGGTTTCTATGCGCTCAGCCATCCTGACCCTCTTGATTATGCTTTTTTTATCGTTTTTCCCCTCGGTGTCCGGCTCGGAAACCTTTTCTGCCGCCGATATTCCAGAAATGCGGCTTCTACTCGAAAAAGCGATTTCAAACAGCCTGATCGAAGGCGGAGTTGTTGTCACGGGAAACCACAGAGGAATCCTTACAACAACAGCAAGGGGCAAATTGGTTAAAGAAGGGGTAGAAACGCCTATAAACGGGAAAACAATCTTTGATGTGGCGTCACTTACCAAAGTCATCGCCACAGCGCCCGCCATAATGAAGCTGGCTGAAGAGGGGAGCATTTCGCTGCTCGATCCTATAGCCAGATGGTTTCCTGAGTTTCGCGGTTCCGGCCGTGAAGATATGACCATCCTCAATCTACTTACCCATACATCAGGACTGCGCGATATGGAGGTAGGCGAAGGGGGAAACCTCTCATTCTTTATCCAGAGGGTTGCCTCCCAGAAATTCTTGCCGTTTCACTCTTCAACATTCAAATACGCAGATGTCAATTACATGATTCTGGGTGAGCTTGTTCGACGTGTTACCGGCAAGGCTCTGGATATTTATGCTGCTGATAAAATTTACTGCCCGCTTCAAATGGCAGAGACGTCATTTTTACCATCTCCCTCAAACTCATTGATGATCGCCCCGACTTCATCAAATTATCAAGCTGGTGTCGTACAGGACGAAAATGCCAGAAGGCTTGGCGGGGTAGCGGGACATGCCGGGCTTTTCAGCACGGCTGACGATCTTGCCATTTTTGGCCGTCTTTTTCTCAACAAGGGAAGAATTAATGAAATGCAGATTTTAGAGAGTGAAACCGTAAGACAGATGACAATTCCGTATGCCTGCAATAACGGAGCTGTCAGACGCGGCCTTGGCTGGGATATAGACTCCTCTTTTTCTGCGCCGAAATGGGGCGCATTTTCAGAATCATCATACGGACATACCGGCTACAGTGGCTCATCAATCTGGATTGATCCTGAAAGAGATTTTTTTGTGATATTCCTCTCGGTCAGGACCAATTACCGTGACAAGAAGCTTTTCAGCCAGTTGAGGAACGATATTTCTGTTGCCGCTGCATTGAATTACGGCGACGCCGGACAGTCAATACCCGATTCGGTCAGGATAGAGGCTCTGCCGCTCCCTCCGCATTCCCGGCAAGGGATAATTGAAGCGCAACAACACTTAAAGAGAATGAATGGGAAAATCCAGGCCAGACACAAGCTGACCGGAAAAACAAGAAAGCTGGCAAAAGCTCCCGGCAGCCACCGGAACCGTGCCAAAAAAAGAATTCTGGAATCATAGGAATAGCATGAAAATTGAGGAAAATTTCCCGCTTAGACAGTTGAATACCTTCGGCATAGAAGCTTTTGCAAGATACTTTGCAGCCATAAAATCAGAAGACGAACTTATTGAAGCCGTCTCGGGGAAATTCAGATCAGACAAGGTGCTTGTGATTGGCGATGGCAGCAACATCGTTTTTAAAGGTGATTTTGACGGTCTGGTCATGAAGAGCGCTATGAGAGGGATCAGGATAATCCCGGAACACGACCTTGACAATCCGCTTGTAGAGGCGCACAGCGGCGAAAGCTGGCAGAATCTCGTTGACTTCGCCCTTTCAAACGGGCTTTACGGGATTGAAAATCTGGCAGCCATTCCAGGCAGTGTAGGGGCAGCTCCGGTCCAGAACATAGGAGCTTACGGGGTGGAGATCAGAGATGTCCTCCATTCCGTGGAAGCTATTGACATTAGAAGCGGTAAAAGCATTGCATTCAGCAACAGCGAATGCGAATTCGGCTACAGGCATTCCATATTCAAAGGCGCTTTGAATGGACGCTGTTTTGTTACTAAGATACTTCTTAAGCTATCGAAAACTCCTTCTTTTAAAATAGATTACAGCGGATTGAGACAAAAACTTTCTTCAGCCGGAAGTCAACTCTCGGCTCGCCTGATTGCGGGGACAATAGAAAAGATAAGAAGGGAAAGGTTGCCCGATCCAAGTAAAATAGGGAACTGCGGCAGTTTCTTTAAAAATTGCCTTGTGACTGAGGATGCCTACAATGAGCTTAAATGCAGGTTTCCGGCTATCCCAGGTTTTGAGGAGAGTAGCGGATTGATAAAGATACCTTCGGCATGGTTGATAGAAGAGTGCGGCTGGAAAGGTTATCGAAGGGGGGATGCGGCTGTTTACCCCGGACATGCTCTGATACTTGTAAATTACGGAAATGCTGCAGGGGCGGATATTCTAACTCTTGCCGAAGAGATAACCGGCTCTGTTTACGAGAGGTTCGGACTGATGCTTGAACTGGAGGCTCAGGTTATTTGAACGTTGACTCAGCTGCAGACAAGTCCTCTCAAAATACCAAGGTTTATCATATCCATCTCGTTATTATCGCCTTTCGGGGTTTCAAGAATTTTAGGTACCTTGACAAAACGCTCGTCATTCATTATAAAACCGAAAGGTTCAAGCCCAAGCGTCCCTTCGCCTATATGTTCATGTCTGTCCACCCGTGAAGCAAGCCCCTTTCTCGAATCGTTCAGGTGAAAGCACTCCAGACGTTCAAGACCTATTACGCGGTCAAATTCATCCATGACTCGCATGTATTTTTCCCTGGTTGAGATGTCATAACCGGCGGCAAAAATGTGACAGGTGTCAAAGCAGACTCCAAAACGGTCGGGAAAACCTGATCCGCTGATTATCGTCTGAAGCTCTTCGAATTTTCTCCCTAGATTGCTCCCCTGCCCGGCAGTCGTTTCAAGCAGCACTTTACCATCAAATTGTGAAACCTCTTTGAAAAGGAGATCAAAAGCCTCAATTATCCTTGAAAGACCGGCTTGAGGGGTATCAGAAAGATATGAGCCAGGATGCATCACAATCTTGTTTATCCCCAGCCTGGCACAGGTTTCCATCTCATCCCTGAACGCCAGGATGCTTTTGTCACGAAGATCGCCCGGTGGTGACGCAAGATTTATCAGATAGATATCATGAGAAAATACTTCATGCAGCCCTGAGGATTGAAATTTGCTTTTGAAAAGCAGTGCATCGCTTTCAGTGATCTCTTTTCCTCTCCACTGGTTTGAATTCCGGGTAAAAATCTGGATCACACCGCAACCTGACTCCATGCCCCGGTCAATGGCAAGGTGGAGACCTCCTGCGATAGACATATGCGCGCCAAGATAATCCGTCATTTATCAAAATACCCGAAAAGAGACGTGAATCAGAGGTAGTCGAGCAGGGAAAGCGAACTCAGCTTGGCTGTAGAAGAGAGCGAAGCGTTAAATGCAATTTCCTGTTGGCTTATCTGTACTGCGAGTTTTGCGTAATCGACGTTCTGTGTGTTGCCGACTATAGTTTCCAAAGTATTTATATTATTCGTATGCATTGTGGAGAGTGAATCAAGCCGCTGTATGCGTGCAGCGAGTCCGCTCTGGGCGTTTGTTATCTGCTTTGCCCCGTCTTCCAAGGAATTTGCAGCGGCAGTTATGGCTTCAGTAGTATTCGTCTGGATGGCGGCCATCATATCGTCGAATGTTTTAAGAATATTGACAGTGCCATAAGGTTGGGAAACCGCCGAATCTGCCATCAGAAGCTGGTTACCCGGTATGTTCATCAGCTCGGTAGTGTTGCTGGCTATTTCTACCCTGGTCTCTGTCTCATCCCCGGCGTAGACAGGGAGCGCCGGAGGGGTGTTATTGCTGAATGGAGGCGATAAGTTCTTGGCGCCTCCAAAAATATACTGGTCGCCAGACTGAGTATTTCCCATATCTATCATCTGCTGCTTAAGAGCCTTGAGCTGCGAAATGGCGCTTGCCTGCGCTGTAGTGTCGGTTGTTCCTGGCGGATAGCTCGCTACAAGACGCTTGGCAAGCGTCATGGTGTCTGCCATCCCCTGAAGTGCGGCGGATGTCACTGACATGAAGGTGTTTGCCTTGGATATATTGCTTGTATACTGGGTCGCAGCCTTAAGCTTGTTTCCGACATCCAGGAGCAGGCGTGACGCGATCGGATCATCGCTTGGCCGATTCACGTTTGCTCCAGAGGCGGACAATTCCTGCAACCTGTCAAGCTTTGCCCGCCCCTGCATGATATTATATATCGAATTTGTAGCAGACATGTTCTGTGTAACGCGCATTATCTCTCTCCTCTCTTGTCGCCTTGCGAAAAAGGCGCTTATGCATCTGAAACAGCCACTTTTTCAACTGAGTTACAGAATATTACCTGACAAGCCCTATTACCGTGTCCATCATCTCTGTTGCGGTTGTTATAAGCTTTGCGGAAGCCTGATAGGATCGCTGGTATTTAACGAGGTTGGTGAGCTCTTCGTCAAGCGATACGCCTGAATTTGACTCACGGAGTGAATCAAGTTGTTTTGTGAACGCCTCGTCCTGTGCTACCACATTTTTTGCTGATTTCACATCCAGGCCGACCGTGCTTACCAGAGTCGTGTAGTAGCTGCTGAAAGTGCCGCCAAGCGCGACAATATTCGAGCTGGCGAGCTGCGCCATGACCAGAGCGTTGCCGCTGTCGCCGGAAGGTTGCCCGTCGCTTGCGGCGGCTATTTTAGAGGTGTCAGTTATCTTTGTCGTATCAAGCGCAATTGAGCTGGCTTCAGAACCGGCGGTCACAGTAAAGAAATCAAGCCCCTGCGTTCCGCTCAGATCGTCTCCGAGATTGTGTTGTGTATTTACGGATGAAGCGATATTTCCGGCCAGAGTGTCAAGTGTCGCAAGATAGCCTGGAATAATGGTGTCCCTCAGTTCTATAATGGCGCCAAGCTCCCCGGTAGCCGGCGCTACAACCGCAGTAACTCCTGATGGCGGCGTTACGTTTACGTCGTAAAGTCCGGTCCCTACATTCACGGTAAGCGAAAAAGAGCCAGCTGATCCCCCCGTTACAAGCGAAGCTCCTCCATCGGCATATTTTATGTCTGTAGTGCCGTCACTGTTCTCTGTAAAAGTGATTCCGATTTTACCGGAGAGGTCACGAATAAGCTGGTCGCGTTGGTCTCTCGTTTCATTGGCGTTTCCGCTCACAAGCTCGGTGATTTTTATCTGGCTGTTAAGTTCCGCAATATTTTTGAGAGTGGCATTTATATCGTCTGTCAAGGGTTTGAGAGAATCGTTCTGCATCGTTATCGAATCCGTGAGGGTCTTTGAAGCTGAATGGAAATTGTCCGAAAGTATATTCGCACGCGTCATGACCGCCTGTCTTTCGGCTACCCCGGCAGGGTTGAGGGTAAGATCCTGCCACGCCCCGAAAAAATCGGATATTGCGGCGCCCAGGCCGTCATTTGCAACATCATTGAACGTAGGCTCTATCTGCTGCAGCACCGTAGATTTCGCAGTGTCGAATCCCTGCTTGGTCTGGGCGTTTACAAGCTGATTCTGTAAAAGTCCGTCATAATAACGCTCCACTGAAGATATCCTGACGCCGGTTCCCATAGGAAAACCATTTGCTGTGGTAGGCGGCGCCGTTTCAAGTATCACGCGCTGCCTCGAATATCCCGGAGTGTTCACATTGGCTATATTTTCGCTCGTCACCTCGGATGCTACGCGATAAATCGTCAATCCGTTCTTTCCTATATCCATTGCTGCGCTTATTCCCATTTCAAGCCTCCCTGTTGATCATTATCGAGCCGGTCTGGCGCTGCTGGTACCCGCCATTCGCACCGTACAGATTTGTCTGGTTAATAAGTCCGGTCAATATATTCAATGTGCTGCTGGCTGTTTCGGCAAAACGCTCCGCTATCTCACGGTTAAGCTCCGCCTGGTTTCTTGTTTTTTCAGTGATTGCATTAAGAATTTCCCGCAGGCGGGAAAGCTCGGGAACCCCTGAAGCTTTGACTATATCGTCAAAAGCAGAGGAAGCGGGAAGAGCATGCTTTCCGGCCAGCTCATCCACAGAGCTGCGAAGAGAAGCTGCGGCGATCAGCATCTCTGCCAGGAGAGCCTCCTTCTCGCTGTTGATGGAGTCAAGAGATTCGATTTTAATGCCGGAAAGCGCATGCATCTCACGCTCAAGAAGGTTTTTCAGTTTCTCCATGAGAGATGACTCTGTTGATATCGCCTCCGCCAGTTTTTTTACACTCACGTCCAAACTCTCACTCCTTGGCATCAATCTTTGTGGAGATTTTTCTGCTTTCCTGCCGTATCAACTCTTTCTCTATCTGACCGGCAAGTCCGAAGCTCCCGCTTTTTGACGCAATATCCACATACTGCTGGTCAAGAAGGGATCTGAACACTTCTTCCCCATGCCCCCCGCCGGTAAGCTTGTCCTCTCCGGTTGTTCCACGCATCGATTTAAGCATCATGCCTATAAACAACCCTTCGAAATCCTGTGATATGGCTTTAAGTTTTCTGCGCTCTTTCTCGTCAATGGCGCCTTCACTCTTAATTGTGCGGCTTTTGAGAAGCTTCGCCTTCTCAACCGAATCATCCGCCTGTTCAGTGATGCGCTCTGAAATTGTTATATCCATGCATTGCTCCTCTTATCGTTCCGCCACGATATTTCTTTAGTTTGCACCAAGAAACCCCGGATGAAAAACAGCTGGTTACTCTTTAACAACAGAGCAGGCGCTGTAACTCCTAATAGATGCATCAGTTGGCGAATCCAGGCTTATGCAATAGAGCGCCGTGTCCGGGAGCGTACTCGCAAATCATATTTTTTCTTTTTTTTGCAGGATATTCAAGTATCCGAAGCAGCTTATATTATTGTAAGCTCCGCTTCGAGCGCCCCTGAAGCCTTCACCGCCTGTAGAATTCCTATCAGGTCGCGCGGCGTTACACCCAGGACATTAAGCGCCCTTACAACATCCCCGATAGTAGAGCCTTCCGGCAGCACAGTGAGTCGCCGCGATTCTTCTTCGACCTTCATGTCGGTTCTCGGCACTACTTTTGTTTCACCAGTCTTGCTGAGCGGCTCCGGCTGGGAGACCTGCGGAGTCTCTTTGATAACCAGGGATAGATTCCCGTGAGAAACGGCGACTGTGGCGATTCTCACCTGTTCTCCCATAACTATTGTCCCTGTACGCTCGTTTACCACAACTCTTGCGATATTGTCCGGGCGCACATCAAGATTTTCCACAACAGACACAAATTCGAAAACCTTGTCAGCATAAATGGAAGGAACCGCGATGCTGACAGACCCAGGGTCTTTTGTGGTCGCTGTCCCCCCACCGAACCTCTCATTAACTGCGGCAGTAACTCTTGAAGCCGTAGTAAAATCCGAACGGACAAGATTCAAGGTCAACCGGCTTTTACCGGCCATAGTATTGGGTAGTTCACGCTCGACAAGCGCTCCCGACGGTATTGTGCCAGCTGTAGGATGATTTTTCTGGGCGCTTGCGGCCTGCCCCCCGAACGCAAATGAATTGGTGAGTACAGGCCCTTGAGCCACAGCGTACACCTGGTTGTCCGCCCCCTTCAGAGGCGCCATTATCAACGTGCCGCCTGCAATGCTCTTTGCGTCCCCCATTGAAGAGACCAGAGCGTCAATCCTGCTCCCCTGTTTTGAAAAAGGGGGGAGAGTAGCGGTGACCATAACCGCGGCGACGTTTTTCAATTTCATCTGGGAGGCATTCACTGACACCCCCATCCTCTCAAGCATCGTTGCGACTGACTGAAGTTGTATCTTGGCCTGATCGCTGTCCCCGCTCCCGCTCAGTCCGACTACCAGGCCATAACCGACGAGCTGGTTCTCCCTCACTCCTTCAAATGCCGCAAGCTCCTTGATTCTCGTAGCGTTGGCGAAACCGGGGAGCATAATAAGCAGTGTGGCGACAATGCAAATTTTGATCTTCATCTCTGTTTCCTCAGAACGGCCATACTTTGTCTATTATGTTCATGAGCCATCCTGGCCTCTGTCTGTCCGATATAATCCCCTTGCCGGAATAACTTATCCGCGCGTCGGCTATGAGAGCAGAATTTATCATGTTGTTCGGACTGATGTCATAAGGTCTCACAGTACCTTCAATTATTATTATCTGATCCTCGTTGTTGACCTTGACATTCCTTCTCCCTTCAATCAGGAGATTGCCGTTTGGAAGAACTTCTGTGACCTTGGCGGATATGGTCGCTGTGAATTTTTCCTGACGTGAAGTTGTACCGGAACCTCCATAGGTTGAATCAGCATTGGCATTCAGCAGTTTGCTGGTGTCACCGCCGAACAGGTTCACGACCCCCTTGCTTGTTTCAAGGCCCATGAAGTTCGGTATCCCTGCGCTTATCCCGCTTTTCCGCGAAGTGTCGGTCTTGGCTTCCTTTGATGCGCTGGCAGTTTCTGAAATGAGTATGGTTATAATGTCGCCTTTTCGTCTGGCCTTGAAATCTTCCGTCAGGCTGGGTGTGCCGGCCTGCCATATCGAACCGTTTGAATAATCCGGAGCCACTCTCGGCATTTGCTGATCGAATGAAGGTGTCCTGACCACGGTCCCCTGCGAGACACAGCCGGAAAGCAGGAGAACGGAAAGTAATAAAAAAAGAAGCTGTTTCATTGTTTTAACCTCTTTAAAAACTGAATACAGCATCAGAAAGCTACTACTACTGTTGACGAATCTTTCACCACAGCCGGAATGTTTTTCATGGATGAGAGATTCTGTACATTTATTACATCCCCTTTTGAACCTGAACCTCTCGCCTTTCCTGTAGCCGTGATGCGCATATTCCGGTTCTCTATGACTATTGTCACCATCTGGCCTGTCTTTATCAGTGGAATTTTTTCAACATATTCCGGTTTTACAGGCAAATTGGCTCTGATCGCATATCGCGCCTTCTTACCTGCAACATCATCTATCCTGGATAAGTACCGTCCCTGCACAGCTGCAATATCATAACTGCGAAGCATCAGATCATCAGAAGATATTATCGAGCCGGATTGTATCACCTGTTTTGCGAACACCATTTCTGCGAACGCCTCTATTTCAACGTTGACTTTCATGTTCGCAACCAGACGGTTTCCCTGCCGCACAATTACGGCAATGGCAGCGCTGCCCCACCCTTCCCACTGAGGAGGCGCTACGATCTCGTAATCAAGCTGGCCATCAGGGGGGAGAGTATCTGCTGCTCCAAGAGTTGCTCTCCTGACGCGGAGTTCAACATCGCCTGCTTTATTCCTCGCATAATCGGTTATGGCAGAGAGTATCTCGGATTCTCTCCCGGAACGCGCGACAGAGCTTTCCCCGTTCGAGTAACCCGGCAACAGAAGAAGGGTTGAAATAAAAAGCAGAAACAGGCCGGCGATAAAAAGCAAGCTCTTCAAAATATCACCTTCTCAGGTTGCTCGCCGTCTGCAACATCTCATCCGAAGCCTGGACAGCCTTTGAATTTATCTCATACGCACGCTGACCCACGATCATGTTGACCATCTCTTCAGCCACGCTCACGTTGCTCATCTCCAACACTCCCTGGGCTATGGTGCCAAGGCCGTTCTGCCCAGGCACATCAGGCAGCGCATCCCCTGATGAATCGGAAGGGATGTACATGTTCTTGCCTATACTTAAAAGCCCGGCCGGATTTGAAAAATTGGCAAGCTGTATTGATGCAAGCTGGGTTGCGGCTGTCTGGCCAGGCTGCATTACCGATACTGTGCCGTCATTCCCGATGTTTATCTTGGTAGTACCTACAGGAATTACGATTTCCGGTATGATCGGGTAACCGTCAGATGTGACTATGCGCCCGTTCATATCCTTTTTGAATGCGCCGGCTCTGGTGTAGCTTGTTGTGCCATCAGGCATCTGCACCTGAAAGAAACCGTCCCCTTCTATGGCGACATCAAGCTCGTTTCCTGTCTGAGTGAAATCTCCAGGGGTGAAGATTTTGGTGACTGCGGCAAGGCGTGTTCCCAGACCGATCTGTATTCCTGTCGGCACCTGGGTGGTGTTTGTGGAGGGTGAGCCTGTGCTTTTCATGTTCTGGTAGATGAGATCCTGAAAATCGGCTCGACTCTTCTTGAAGCCGGTTGTATTCACGTTAGCCAGATTATTGGCTGTGATATCAATGTTTTTCTGCTGCGCCTGCATTCCTGATGCTGCCGTCCAGAGTGATCTTAACATGGTTAGCCTCCGTTTAATTCTATACTCTGCCTATTTCAGTGGTCGCTTTGGCCGTAATGTCGTCATAAGCCCTGATTACTTTTGCGCATGCCTCATAATAGCGTGTAGTCTCGATCATCTCCACCATTTCCGTAACCGCTTCGACATTTGATCCCTCAAGATGCCCCTGCAGCACGCTCGGAGCGGCTACAGGCTGTGGAATATCCTGTGCAGATGCAGGAACGAACTGTGCATTTGCCTTCTTTGTCATATTGTAAGGTTTTTGAAAATCGACTACAGAAAGCGTCCCTGCGGCTGTCCCGTCAACTTTTATGACCCCCTTGTCATCGATCTCGAGAACTCCGCCGTTTATCCGGATCGGCCCGTTCTGTCCCATCACCTGCATTCCGTCAACTGTTACAAGGGTGCCATCGCCGGCAAGCCTGAAATTCCCCTGCCTGGTGTAGGCCTGGCCATCCGGGGTGCTGATTACGAAAAAACCGTCGCCACTGATCGCAAAATCGAGGTTGTTTCCTGTCTGTGCAATATTTCCGGGAGAATAGTCAATATACACATCAGACTTTTGCAGCAACGGGTCAGCAGTACTCCCTTCAGGCACCTGAAGAGGATTTTTTTCACCAGCCAGCATGCTCTCAAAAAGCATTTTGTCCTTTTTATAGCCGGGTGTGTTGGTATTCGCCAGATTGTTGCTTATGACATCCTGTCTCTTCATTGCAGCAAGGCTCCCAGAGAGCGCTGAATACATCCCGCTGTTCATGACGTGAATTCCTCCATCCTGTTGGATTTCAATTCTTATGAAGTTTCATCTTTATTCTGAGCCTTACCATTGCCTGACTCAGAATCTGTGATATACGGGATTCCGTCAGTCCCAGAGTTTCCCCTATCTCCTTCAGATTAAACTCTTCCTTGTAATAAAGCGTGACAACGATCCGCTCTTTTTCAGGGAGAGAATCTATCGCCACCCCAAGAGATTCTACAAGCTGCATCCTTATGATCTGCTGCTGCGGCGACTGTTCTTCGCTTTCGCTCAGGACATCTGCAAGAGAGATCGGATTCCCCTCATCATCGCTCCATGAGTCATCAAGACTGATGAAAGTGAAAACATGCAGATCATCAAGGAGCGAATGATACTCCTCGATCTTCATGTCAAGAGCCTGAGCCATTTCCTCGGCGGTCGGGTTCCTCCCCAGTTCATGCTCCATATGGACTATCTTCCGCTCGAGCTGTTTGTATTTTCCCCGCATCGAACGGCTAAGCACATCAAAAGACCGAAGTTCATCCAGAATCGTGCCGCGAATATGCTGTTCAGCAAATGTCTTGAACTGTATTCCTCTTGTCGGATCATAGCGGTCGGCCGCGTTGATCAGTCCTATGGTGGCCACGCTGATCAAGTCCTGCGGGTCAAGATGGGCTGGCAGTTTCGGAAGAATCCGTCCCACCAGATATCTGACAAGAGGCAGATTTCCGAGTATCAACTCCTCCCGGCTCTCCAGCCTGGTTTTCGCGGTTGATTCTGCGGGCATTCCGTGATCCAAGAATCCTTTATCCCCTTTTCTCGTATTCAAGAATACGTTGAAAGAAGAACTGGATATTCCCTTTCAGCTTCGGCTGTCGCCTGCTTTCCGTGATACGCTTTGCAAGTGTCATGAAACAGGTGGCAGCCTCGGAATCAGGAAAGAGGTCGGAAACTGCACGCTGCCGCTTGACCGCCTCCACGATTTTTTCGTCCTTTACAACGCACCCCAGATAATCGAGGGAGATATCGAGAAATCTTCCAGCCACATTCGCCAGCTTGCGAAAAACTTCAAGAGCATCCTCGCTATCTTTGGCCATATTCACCAGCACCCTGAAATAGCGCTCGGAATAACGTGTGGACATCAGTTTAATCAACGCATATACATCGGTGATTGAAGTCGGCTCCGGCGTCACCACTACTATGATCTCCTGGGCAGCGGCGGTAAAATAGGTGACATTTTCCGATATCCCGGCCTCCGTATCTACAAGCAGAACATCAAACTGGTCGTCCAGCGCGTCCATCTCCTCGATCAGTTTCATTTTTTCGTGCTGCCCCAGAGAGGTAAACTCCTGAATCCCTGATCCGGCAGGTATGATCTTGATCCCTTTCGGGCCTTCTATAAGTATTTCCGCAATATTTTTTTCACCGTTAAGCACATGGTTAAGGTTGAACTGGGGCGAAAGCCCGAGCAGGACGTCCATATTTCCAAGGCCAAGGTCGGCGTCTATCACGAGCACCCTTTTACCGAGATTTGCAAGCATTATGGCAAGGTTGGAAACGACATTGCTCTTGCCTACTCCCCCCTTCCCGCTTGTTATGGAGATAACCCGGATTCCGTTGTCATTGACCTGGGAATTCTTACCGGCCACAGCTGTTTGAGGCGTTTTCTTCACGTCCCTGGCCATCTTCCTCAAAGTCTCGGCCTGATCTGCTGAACCTGCAAGAAGCGTCATTCGGGAGTACCCCTCAAAACAAGATCAGCAAGCCTGGCTGAAGTTGCGATCTCTATATCCTCAGGCACTCTCTGCCCGGTGGTGAAGTAGGCTATCTGAAGATTGTCTTTCATCAGAAGGTTGACAATGTTGCCAAAACTTTCACTTTCATCTGTTTTGGTAAATACGACCTTGCTTAAATTGAATATGCTGAAACGTCTGAGTATTTCGCCAAGTTCCCTGTCCTTTGTAGTAGCCGAAAGACAGAGATAAATTTCAACCGGTATTTTATTGTCCAGAAAGTTGCGCATCTCTTCCAGCTTTTCCTTATCCTTATGGCTTCGCCCGGCCGTGTCGATAAAGATAAGATCGCAGGTAGAATGCTTTTCCACAGCCTTTTCCAGCTCTCTGGGAGTTGAAGCCACTTCCAGCGGAATACCCATGATGCGGGAATAGGTCTTAAGCTGTTCAACCGCACCCACACGAAAGATATCCATTGTAATCAGAGCTACCTTGTTGCCGCGATTAAGCGCGTACATTGCTGCAAGCTTGGCGGTTGTAGTCGTCTTGCCAACGCCGGTAGGGCCGACGAGTGCGATTATTCTTGGCGAATTCTTCCGCATTTTCAAAGCGCCGGCAAACTTTATAAGTCTGCCGAAGCTCTCTCCAAGACGGCTTTTAACAGTCTGGTTCCCGCTCTCGACCGGAAGGGTGTTGAGAGTGTCAAGTATTTTCCTTATCAATTCAATAGATATCCCGCTCTGTTGCAGTTCAAGAGCCAGTGGAGAATCTTCCGGGAGTATCTCTTCACCTGTATGTGCGTTTTCATCGACTTCATCAGAATTTGAAACCCGTTCTTCTTCTCCTCCCTGTCTGCTTTTAAGAATGGTCTTGAGAAGCAGCTTTTTAATCTCTTCCAGGTCGCTTCTCGGTATATTTTTCAGATCCAACTGCGAAGCGGGAGGAGTGGCGGCAACAGATGCAAGGTGGCGATCACCGCCAGCTTTTTCCTGTTCGGGCACGGTTGTTTCAGAATTACGTTTTGAAAGAGACTCCACCTTTTCCCGAAGTTCTTTCAACTCTCTTGCAAGAGGCGCAAGCATTGAAGATTCAAACTCTTCCTTTGCGCTCTTTTCCCGATACGGCGGCGGAGGAGAAGGTACCGGCGGCGGGACCTTGCGTCCAGGATCTATGGCCGCTGTGACCCGATAGACATTTTTGGTGAAAAAGCCGAGTATCCCGCCGCTCTTCTCCGTTTTAGTCGACAGAATCAAGGCATCCTGGCCAAGATCTCTCCTGACCATTTTCATCGCTTCCGCCATGCTTGCGGCTTGAAAGGTTTTAACCAGCATTTAAGCCAACCACTCCCAGTGATTTAATTTTCACGCTCTGAGGAATTTCGTTGTGCGAAAGCACCGCCATGTGCGGTATGAAACGCTCGATCAATTTTCTTGCATGCCGCCTAACGGTAGGAGAAGCCAGGAGAACCGGCTGCGCTCCGTACATGCCGAAACGCTCGGACATGTTCCTTATAGCAGTTACAAGGTTCTGGGCTGTCCCCGGTTCGATGGCAAGATAGCTCCCCTGATCCGAGGGGTGAATTGCGTCTGCCATCATCTCCTCGACCTCTCTATCAAGTGTCACCAGATAAAGAGTATCGTCATCCTGCAGATACTGGTCAACAATGAAGCGTCCCAGCCCCTGCCGCGCAAACTCGGTAAGAACATCCGGATCTTTCGTGAGAGGCGCATAATCCGCCAGCGTTTCAAGAATTGTCCTTAGATCCCTTATCGACACCCCTTCCTTGAGAAGGTTTTTGACAACGCGCAGCACCGCACCCAGATTCAGCAGATTCGGAATCAGCTCCTCAACGACCTTGGGGGCGGTTGCAGCAATATTGTCAAGAAGCTGCTGCAACTCCTGACGTCCAACAAGCTCATGGCCGAAACGCTTAATTATCTCGCTTATATGGGTAGCTATCACGGTAGTGCTGTCCACCACCGTATACCCGTTGAACTGCGCTTCATCACGTTTGTCATTGCCGATCCATACGGCCGGCAGCCCGAACACCGGTTCTGTCGTTTCAACGCCGGAAATTTTTGCCGTAACCGCTCCAGAATCCATCGCCAGATACTGCCCAGTGAGTTCGCTTCCACCGATGCGCGCCCCCCGTATGAGAATATTGTACTCATACGGCTTCAGTTGCAGGTTGTCATGAATGTGAATAGGCGGTACAACAAAACCCATCTTCTGGGCATACTGCCTCCTGATCGACCGTATCCTCTCAAGCAGCTCCCCATCCTGAGAGGCGTCAACCATCGGAACAAGGCCGTACCCGACTTCGAGCTCAAGCGGGTCAAGCGGACGTATAGAGGAAGCCTGGTCAATCAGTTCCCCCCCGGTCTCTATCTGCGGCGCCAGAGAATCTTCGAGAACCTGGGCTTTTTCCAGTGAAAGTTTCCCGAGAAAAAAAGTAACCCCTGAAAGAAGGAAAAACGCCAGATGAGGCAGTCCCGGAATAAGCGCAAAGATAAAAAGGACGCCAGAGGTGACATAAAAAGCTTTCGGATAATTGAGAAACTGTGCAGTAATCTCATGCCCTAAATTGTTCTCATCGGCGGATCTTGTGACGATTATCCCTGCCGCAGTAGAAATTATGAGAGCTGGCACCTGGGCGACAAGCCCCTCGCCTATAGTCAGAAGGGTATAATTTGTAAGAGCCGTCTCTATCGGCATCCCCTTCTGGAATATGCCGATTATCAATCCACCGAAGATGTTGACCAGCACAATAAGAACACCAGCGACAGCGTCGCCGCGAACAAACTTGCTTGCTCCGTCCATTGAGCCGTAAAACTCGGATTCTCTCGCTATCCTGACACGCCTGGCCTTTGCCTCTTTTTCAGTAATCATGCCGGCAGAGAGGTCAGCGTCAATCGCCATCTGTTTTCCAGGCATGGCGTCCAGTGTGAAACGCGCAGTTACTTCCGCAATCCTGCCAGCGCCTTTGGTTATGACCGTAAAGTTGATTATTACCAGGATAAGGAACAGCACCGCGCCTACTACATAATTGCCGCCTACAACAAACTGCCCGAATGCCTTTATGACAGTTCCGGCCGCATCTACCCCCTCGCTTCCATGCAGCAGAATCAGACGGGTTGAAGCTATGTTGAGGGCGAGCCGGAAAAGCGTGGTGACAAGCAGAACCGACGGGAAAACCGAAAAGTCGAGCGGATGCATGGTATAGAGACAGACAAGCAGTATGCAAAGAGCGATAGTGATGTTGGCGGCAAGAAAAACATCGAGAAAGATAGCAGGCAGCGGAATGATCATGAGAGCCAGAATCCCTATGAGGGCTATGGCCATGTAAACATCCGAATTCTTGCGGAAACCCTTTAATTCTATTGCTTCTACGTTGCCTGTAGACATTTCGGTCCTGTATCGTTTTCTATCCTGAAAGCATCGGATTTAAACTGAGTTTTTTAAAAGCTTGCATTAATCATGCCGCATGACCGGAGGATATCGGAAGGATTTCCAGCCCCTGAAGAGTGAAAAACAGGAAAAGAGGAAAGATTTTGTCAACTTTTTGAAACAGGTCAAAATGTTGGCCACAGCAGAGGATCATATCTTCCCTTTCAGTCTGTATACGTATGCCAGAACCTCGGCAACAGCGGCATAAAGAGATTCCGGTATCGCTTCGTTCTCACTTACCTGCGAATAAAGCTCCCTTGCGAGAAAGCGGTTTTCGACAAGGGTCACCTTATGCTCTTCCGCGATTTTCCTTATCGCCTGAGCCATAACATCTATTCCCTTGGCTATGACAACCGGAGCGATCATTTTTTCCCGATCGTACCTTAGAGCCACGGCATAGTGAGTCGGGTTTGTTATCACGACATCCGCGGTGGGTATTATTGCTATCATCCTCCGCCTGGCCATCTGGTACTGCATCTTTTTGATTTTGCTCTTTATCTCGGGAGGGAGGTCATGTTCCCTGGCCTCATCCTTCACCTCCTGTTTCGTCATCTTGAGGTTTTCAACGTAGCGCCATTTTACGTACATCAGATCAAATATGCCGAGTACAATCAGAATACCGCATGAATGGGTTACAATCTTGAAGGCAAGATGCCCTATGTATCCGATGAGAGTTTCAACATCAGCCTCCGCAAGAAACGCGATATTTTCGGTCTCATCCCGCACAACTCTGTAAACGATATAGGAAATCACCAGAATTTTGAGAAAAGATTTAAGCATCTCAACAAGAGCATCCTTGTTGAACAGCTTCCCGAAACCGGAAACAGGGTTCATTTTGTTCAGATCAAGAGTAATCCTCTCCCAGTGAACATCTATCTGGCCATTGTCCTGGATTACCTTGGAAAAAACAGACGCAGCGACAACAGCCGTCAGAAGAGGGGCGAGAAGAATGGTGACAAGTATAAAAAGCGAAACCGAAAGCTTGTATATGTTGGCTTCCGTCATTTCAAAGGTATTTATAGAAACATAGGTCGATACCGAATTCCTCTTCAGTCCATCCATCATGAAATTGCCAAAGATGTAAAGACATACTATCCCGGTCAGAAGAGTAAGAGAGGTCGTCAGCATCTGGCTCATAGGGGGGGCGCTTTTTTTTCTGGCGTCTCCCAGCTTTTTGCCTGTCGGCTGTTCTGTTTTTGAATGTTTATCCTCGTCCGACAGAGCTCATCACCCCTTTGCCATCAGCCTGAAAAGAGTGTCAATCTGGGTTTTCATAGCGCCGAAGGAGACCTCCAGGATATGGAAATATATGGTCAGGGTGGCGCCCAGAACGATAAAACCGATCCCTATGTTAAGCGGCATGCTTATCATGAAAACATTCATCTGCGGGAATGCCCGCGCCATTATGCCAAGCGCCACGCTAGCAAGCAGAAGAGACACCATTACAGGAGCAGCCAGACGGAGACCGACTGCAAGCACATCCCCGGTTATGCCTACAAGAAAGCTGATTATTCCGGCATTGAGCCGAAGTGACTCCAATGGCAGCACCCTGAAACTCTCCACAATCGCGCCAAGAAAAATGTGATGGACATTCAGAGCGAAAAAGAGAAGCGATGCCAGAAGGGTCTGCATGACCGACATTATCTGTATCTGGGTCCCCCTCGTCGGGTCTATGATCTGGGAAAAAGTGAGCCCCATCTGCATCCCTATGATATTTCCGCTGAATTCAACAGCGGCGAAAATCGACTGCGTGATAAAACCAAAGAGCAGACCTATTGCGACTTCCCTCAGCATGACGAACGCAAGCCCAAATATATCACCCGGAATCGGGACAGAAACGTTTCTAAACAGTGGAAAACAGACGAGAGTTATCATCAGAACTGCTACAACCTTGATTCTGATGGTAAGCGCCTTCCCCCCGAATACCGGCAAGGCGGAGAAAATGCCCGCGACACGGCAGAGCAGAAGCGTGAATGTGACAACCTCCCTCTGGGTCGGGAATGGGAGGAGCGGAAACATCTCAGCGTCTCATTGTGGAAATCATGGAAAATATCTCGCGGGTAAAGTCACTCATATAGGTCATCATCCAGGGGAAAAATATTATCATGGCAATCATCACCGCAATAATTTTTGGAGCAAACGCCAGCGTAGCCTCGTTTATTGATGTGACTGCCTGGAACACGCTTATGAGCAGACCGACGACAAGGCTGAAAATCAGGAGCGGCGCTGAAAGCATCAGAGAAACCTCAAAACTTCGCCTTGCAAGTTGAACAACCAGTTCCGGAGTCATTTTCAAACCTCAGTGCGGCATCTAGCCGAAGCTTTTTACGAGCGAGCCTATTACAAGCCCCCAGCCGTCAACAAGCACGAAGAGCAGGATTTTGAAGGGGAGCGAAATCATTACCGGCGGAAGCATCATCATCCCCATCGACATCAGGACTGATGAAACCACCATGTCTACAACAATAAAAGGGATATATATAAGAAAACCTATCTGAAATGCAGTGCGGAGCTCGGATATCATGAATGCGGGAACAATTGTAAGGGTAGGAATGTCATTGGCGTTTTTAGGCTGCGCCTGTTTTGAAAGACTGACAAAAAGCGCCAGATCCTTTTCTCTCGTCTGCGAAAGCATGAATGTCCTAAGCGGCTTGACAGCACGCTCAAGCGCCACCTCCTGTGAAATCTGCTGCATTTTCCAGGGTTGGTAGGCGTCCCTGTTTATCTGTTGCCAGACCGGCGTCATAACAAAAAAAGTGAGGAAAAGCGAGAGCCCGAGAATAATCTGGTTTGAAGGAGCTTGCGGCGTCCCCATAGCTGTCCGCAGAAAAGAGAGAACCACAACTATCCTGGTGAAAGAAGTTGTCATGATAAGGATGCTTGGTGCCACAGAAAGAACTGTAAGGAGCAGAAATATCTGGATAGTCGTAGTCATGTCGCCTGGCTTCGTGGATGAGCCGACTCCTATGCTGAGCGTTGGAAGCGCTACCGGCGCAGCCTCGGCTATACCGATTAAAAACAGTAAAGCAAGGATGGCGGCAAAAAAAACAGCACAGTTTTTATGGACAGAATTCATTCTTTCCTCTATGTCTCACTCTTTTTCTGTCGGAAAAAACCTGGCAGACCTTTCCTCAACAACCCTTTTTCATCAAGTACTTCAATGTCTTCTACTACATTCACCTGTTTAAGCAGGCTGATGGTATTTTCGGTGCTTGAAATCAGAAGATATTCTCCTCCGACTTCAACAAGCAGAAGTGATTTTTTTGGAGTCAGATTCCGGACTTCAATCACCCTTATATGGCGGGAAGATATGACAGGATTCAGTGGTGAGCCGATGAAACGGGTTGAAAAATATCTTGTCAGCAGTATAAGCCCTATAACGATTGCAAGGGCGGCAATCATCTGCAGAAAACCTGTTAAGAAACTGAACTCCTGACGAGCATTCTCTTCAGCATGCAGCAGAGACGGCAGCAGCAGAAAGAGCGCCATGCAGGCGATTTTCACAAAACCTTCTCCACCCGTTCATTAGGGCTTACGATGTCTACAAGGCGAACTCCGAATTTTTCGTTAACCACAACGGCTTCTCCTCGCGCAACAAGCTTGGAATTCACAAATATGTCAAGAGGGTCACCCGCCAGTTTTGTCAACTCCACTACAGCCCCCTGGTTCAGTTGCAGGACATCCTTGACCAGGAGTTTGGTCCGCCCAAGCTCTACTGTAACCTGGAGCGGGATATCAAGTATAAAATCAAGATTTTTCTTATCGACTTCCGGCTCATTCACAGTCTGATTTTCACTCACTGTTTCGCCCCTTTGGCAGAAATTCTCGAGATTTGCACAGCCTTGTTGCCGTGGCTTATCCCAGGAACCCCCATGAATTTAGACACTGATTCTATGTAAACATCGATCTCGCTGCTGCTCGGCTTGTCAAGCATTATGGTGTCACCCGGCGCAAGGTCAAGCAGTTCCCGCAGGGTAATCGCTGTTTTTCCGATCTCCACCGACAATTCCAGCGGAGCTTCAATAAGGCCGGAGGTAAGCCGGGATGCCCACTGGGGGTCAATCGCCATCAGATCGAACTGCATTCCGGTCTTAAGTTTATCCCTGATGGGATCAATAGTCATGAATGGAATTGCGAAAACCATGTTTCCGACTATTTCTTCAATCTGTATCTGAAGAGACATAGTTACGATCTGGTATTCTGGCGGAACGATATTTACGAGACGTGGGTTCATCTCCATTCTGAGCAGGTTCATATGAGTCGAGTAGAGAGGCGTCCACGCCTTTTCCATATCCTGGAGCACGTCCTTTGCGATATTTTCGATCAGGCGCACCTCTATGGATGTGAAGATGCGATTCTGCAACGTTGGCAGTTTGCCGCCCCCTGAACCTCCAAGAAGACTGTCAACCAGACACAAAACCAGCGCGCTGTCAAAACAGATCAGGGCCGCCCCCTTGAGAGGTTCGATCTTGAAAATCGCCATACAGACAGGCGAGTGCAGGGTTTGCAGGAAATCATCGAACTTATAAGCGTTTGCTGCGATTTTTTTAATCTCGACAGCTTTCCTTAGACGATTTGAAAGATTCACCCGGTTGTACCGGATAAAGCTGTCATAGATAATATCCAGATTGGGTACATATCCCTTGTGAGCCTCGCTGTTTATGAGGTCATAGGGGACCGCCTTGCCGGCTTCTGCCCTGGACAGCTCTCTTTCCGGTTCTACCCTCCCGTCGAAAACCGCATTCAGAAGAGCTTCAATTTCAGCTTTTGTAAGGATTTTTTCCATTTATATCCGCAAGTTAAAATTATGATCAGCTTTCAATAAAAAGATGGCAAATTGTTTCAGTCCTTCTTGCCGGATTACCCGTTCTACTGAACCACGAAATCGGTAAAGTAGACCTTCGAAATCTTGCCTGGCGGAATATGTTTGTTTATCGACGCCAGTATTTCGTCTTTCAACTGGTTTTTGCCTGCAACTTCGAGAATTTCCTGGAGAGTTTTCGTGCTCAAGAGGACAAGAATCGCGTCACGTATCGGCGCGAGCCTGGCATCCATATCGGTCTTGACAGTGGGGGAAACCATTTCAACTTCCAGTTTCACCTTGAGATACCTGAGTTCCTGGCCGTCATAAATATTTACGATAAAGGGCTCCATAGGGTACATATTGCTGGCGCCTGCAGCAACTCCGGCGGCTGGCGCAGCTCCAAGCCCACCGCCACCTTCAACAGGTTTTGCCTCCCCTTTCGCCTCAGCGGCAGCTTCACTGTTTGCCGCCACTTTTTCAGGCTGTTTTCCCTTTCCGGTCATCATAAAGATTACGACGCCAACGACTACCGCAACAATTACGGCAGCGCCGATTATCAGCATTTTTTTCTTGCCGTCACTCCCTTCGGCTGGATCAGCCGTCTGCTCGTCCTTGGCCATAAACTCCTCCCTGACATTTCAATATTGATTCATATCTGTTAGTCATAGACTTTTGAAGCTCTTGCAAAAAACGATGTCATCCCCGAATTGATTCCATCGGGGGTCCAGTTTCTTGTCATGCCCGAGTGTCTCTATCGGGCATCCGCACTGCCGTCATTCTGCGCGGAGCGGAGTCGCAGAATCCAC